>JAKAUI010000031.1 GCA_021827745.1 Bacillota bacterium
CAGCTCGCCCTTCTGCCTGTGGCGGCGGCGGACCGGGTCACGCGATCGCCGTCGCCTCGATCTCGACCAGAAGCCGCGCATCGATCAGGGCGCTGACTTCCACCATCGTCGTCACCGGGCGGGCTCTCCCGAAGAACTCGCCGTGAGTTGGGTCCGTAAGCTGGTGTAAAGGCGGGAGGGCGAACGCTGCCGCTCCACCCATTCGGTCACGGAAGCTCGCCCGCCCCTTTTAGTCTCCTTCCCGCTAGGACTCCCCACCCGACAGGTGGGGAGTCCTAGCGGGAAGAAAGTCAGAGCAGAACCCTCGACGGAACGCGTGTCGCGAAGACCATGACGAATGCCGGTTTGAAAGGCATCGTCGGAGGTGATCGGCACGAGAGGTGGTGGGCACCTGACACACCGTCGCGTCTTGTTAGCGGCGACCGTTGGGGTCCTCGCACTTGCCCTGCTCGTCTCTCAAGTCGTCTCGCAAAGCGAGGGCCCATACGGCAGGGTTTTCGCGACGAGGTGGGACGCCTCTGGGATCCCGACAGAGGTCGGAACGCTGATTGTGCTCGGCGGCGCGCCGATAACCGACAGTTCGAAGCAGTCATGGCAGTTAATTGCCGTCCGTCCCACCAACATGCCGCAAGGGCTCGAAATTGTCGGTGCGAGGGGTATGAGTGTCCCGCCGGCCCTGGGAATAGGACCACTGTCGTGGACCGAAACGATACCCCACCAGCCGTTCTTGAGGCTTCCCTCAGCAGTCTCTCAAGGTGCCGAGGAGCCAGTGCTCATCGTCAAGGCAACAGTGCCAGGGAAGTACGTTATTGACGGGCTGCTGGTCACCTATCGTTGGAACGGAGACCTTTATACGGATTACGCCCGTACTCAGTTCGTGGTTTGCGCCTACGCGACGGCTGCTCTGGCGAAGGCCAGTTCCTGCACCAACGCCGGGATCTCTCCGCCCCCGCCCACCTATGGTAGGCCGTTCGGTCCACATACCAAGTGACATCTGGTCCAAACGGGAATCAAGCGGACCAGCGCATCCCCCCCCGGCGGGCCGCTGGTCTTGAGTCCGCTCGCCCAGCGTCACACGATCGCCGTCGCCTCGATCTCGACCAGAAGCCGCGGATCGATCAGGGCGCTGACCTGCACCATCGTGGTCACGGGGCGGGTGGCGCCGAAGAACTCGCGGTGCGCCCGGCCGATCTCCGGCCATCGCGCCATGTCGGTCACAAAGAGCCTCGTGCGCACCACGTGACTCTTGTCGGCACCCAGTTCGGTGAGCGCTTCTCCGATGATCGAAAGCGCCCGCATGGTCTGGGCGTAGGCGTCGCCCTCGCCGACCACCTGGCCGCCCGCTGTGGCCGTGGTGCCGGCCACCTCGATCTGGTTGCCGACGCGCACGGCGCGGCTGTAGCCGACCGCTACCTCCCACGGCGAGCCGCTAGACACCTGGCTGCGCTCTGCCATGGCGCTCCCTCCCTTATGTCAACTTGAGACCGTAAAGGCCTCAGAACCGCTCGCTGTCGCGTCGTGCGGCCTTGGCCAGCGCCTGCTCGGCCGCCTCGGCCAGATCGACGTGCAGCTGCCCGGCCAATACAGCGAGCACGAAGGCGATGTCGCCGATCTCCTCGCCGAGATCGCCTGGCTGTTCGCCCGGCTTGGGCGTCTTGGGGCCGAAACGGGCGTTTAGCACCCGGGCCAGCTCGCCGACCTCTTCGCTCAGCCGGGCCAGGTTGGCGAGCGGCGGCCAGGTGCCGCCATGGGCCGCAACCCAGCGGCTGACCCGCTCTTGGTATGCATCAGCCATCGATGTAGCCTCCCGCCACCAGCATCTCGACCGCCCGCCGGTCTGGACCGGCCAGCGCCACATCCGGTGCCCTGGGGTCGATCCAGTGTCCCTCGCCGTCGCCATCCACTACCGTGCACCTGACCTGCCAGCGGCGGTGGGTAAAGCGGTGGGTGAACTGCACCGACGTATCTAACACAGGTCCGCCCTGCACCCCATCCGGCAGCCCCAGCTCGCCGGCCGCGGCCGCAGGCAGCCCCCACAGCCCTTCGAGCAGACGGGTGGTGCGCTGGCGGACCAGAAGCCGGCCCCTCCTCCGCACGGCCACCAATTGGATCCTTTCGTCCCGCACCGCCGCCTTCTTCGGCCCGTGTCCATATAGCTCCGGCTGGTGGCGGCCCAGGCAGATCTCAGCCAGCGGGCAGGAGGGGCAACTGGGGCGGGTGGGGCGGCAGACCAGGGCGCCCAGCTCGATCAGCGCCTGGTTCACCTCTCCGCTGTCCGCCGGCAGGGCAGGCTCGATGGCGCTGCGAATGGCCACGTCTAGTCGGGGGGCGTCTTTCAGGGCGAGCAGGCGGGAAAGAGTGCGCCGCACATTGACGTCGATGGCGAGGGTGCGACCACCTTCAGCGAAGGCGACGATGGCGGCCGCCGTGTAGGGACCGACTCCTGGCAGCCGCCGCCAGGCCGCCTCGCCCTTGGGCAGCCCCGCTTTCTCCACCTGCCGGGCGAGGCGGGAGAGATGACGGGCCCGCTGATAGTAGCCGAGGCCGGCCCATGCGGCCACCACCTCGTCCTCAGTGGCCGACGCCAGGGACGGAAAATCGGGAAACGCCTGCAAGAATCTGGAGTAGCGGACAAGCGCCGTCGCCACGGTGGTCTGCTGCAGCATCAGCTCGCTGACCACCACTTGATAGGGGGTCGGGGAGCGACGCCAGGGCAGGTCGCGTCCGGCCTGGCGGTACCAGCCGAGCAGACGGTCCACGAACGATGGCTCCGAAAATGCCGGCATGCGGTGGACCTTCGTCCCCCGCATGCCGTTCCCTGCGCCGCTTGGAACCAGAGCGCTGTGCCGCTCCTAGCCGGCGCTGGCGCCTGTCGAACTGGTGGCTGCCGGAGCGATTCCGGCCAGATGGTCGTAGAAGGTGGTGAGCCGGGACTCGACGTTGGCGAGGGTCAGGGTGTGGCCATGACTCTGGGCGCTAGCCACGATCTTGGTGGCCATGGCTGCGATCAGCTGCTCAGAGGTCATGGAGTGGGCGGCCAGCACGCTGTTCATGCCGGACGTGAAGACATCATGCAGCAAGGTGGCGGGAGACATGCCAAGTACAGCGGCGGCCCCTCTCAGGAACCCGGACACGGCGCCCTTCTTGGCCAGCGGCGGCAGGCACATGGCCGGCCCCTTGGCCATGGCGGCCATCACGTCCTTCTGGAACTGGGACATGGTCAAGTCCTTGGCGGCGACCAGCTGGCTGAGCGTCTGCTTCGCCTTCAGGTCCTGCCTCAAGGTTTGCAGGCTGATTCCCAGCACCGACGCCACCGCATGCTGCCTGACCACCCAGCAGGCCCTTGCCGGTGGATGGCCATGGGTCTGAGGGGCGGAGCCGTGAGAGGCGGCGAAGGCCGCTGCCGGCACCGCCAGCACGACCAGCGCCACGGCGCCGATGAACAGGGGCTTCTTGGTCCATCGCACGAAGATTCACCTCCTTTCCTCGGCCAGTCTGCGGCCAGAGGTCTGGAGGCGACCTGGGAGTCGCCTGAGAGATGCCTAAGAGCGCTGTCCGCTGGGCCTGCGGCCGTCCTCTCCGCTCTCGACCGCCGTCAGGGGCAGGCGCAGGGTGAACTGGCTGCCAGCGCCTTCCTCGCTCGTCACCGTCAGATCGCCAAAGTGCGCCCGGGCGATAGTGCGGGCAATGGCCAGCCCCAGGCCGATGCCGCCGTCCTGGCGGCTGGGGTCGAGCCGGGCGAAGCGTTCGAAGATGCGCTGATGCCAGTCGGCCGGGATGCCGGGCCCGTTGTCGGAGACCACGATCTCGCACCACTTCCCGACCTGACGCAAGGCCACTTGGATCGCCCCTGACTCGGCCGCGGTGTAGCGGATGGCATTGTCGATCAAGACCTCAAGCGCCCGCCTCAGCTCCTCCGGATCCCCCAGCACCACCACCGCGACCGGGGCGTCCACCGTCAGCTGCCGTCCCTGGGCAGCGCCCCGGAACGACTCCACCACCTCAGAGATGAGCCTCGTGGCATCGACGGGCCGCCGTCTGACTCCCAGCTGCAGCTCGCCTCTGGCCGCCTCCAGCAGCCGGTCGACCAGTCCGGTCATCCGCTTCACGGCCGCTTCGGCCTCGCGCCGGGCGAGAGCGCGCTCGTCCTCGGTCTGGTCCGGTTTGGCCATCAGCTCAAGGTTGCCCCGGATCACGGTCAAGGGCGTCTTGATGTCGTGGCCGGCATCGGCCACGAAGGTCTGCTCCCGCTCGCGCGCGGCCTCCAGCTCGCGAAAGGCACCACCCAGCCGGTCCAAGAGCCCGTTGACTGCCCGGACGAACACGCCGACCTCGTCCGTGCTGTCGGCACCGGGCAGATGTCCGCTCGGGGCGCCGCCAGGTCCCAGTTGCGAGGCCGCCTGGGCGGCTTTGCGCAGGGTGCTGAGGGCCCGATCGGCCAGCGGCCTGACCAAGAGCAGGGCGGTCAAGAGGACCAGCCCGTCAACCAGGGCGATCGCGGCCATCAGCTGCCAAAACGGCCTGAGCGCCGCCGCGGTCGACTCGGCCACCACCAGGCTTCCGCTGCGGCGAGGCAGCGCCGTCCATATGTAGCCCTGAGACACGGTCACTCCGGTCGTATTCAGATGCCGTGGGGTCGGCGGCAAAGGCGATCCCCCCGCCTCGGTCAGCACGGGCGAAACCACCCTCCAGCCCTCTCCGGGCGGCAGCACCGGCGTCTCGCCCCGGTTCAAGTCTCGGCTGGCGGCCAAAAGTTCGGCGTGCAGCCTGGCGCCGATGGTGTCCCGGTCGGCTCGCCAGGCCGCCACCCCCACCACGACGCCGGAGAGCAGCATGCCGGCGACCAGCGTGCCGAGCGTCAGCACGACGATCCGCCGACGCAGCGTCACGAGCGCCTCAAGGCGTAGCCATAGCCCCGCACCGTCTGGATCAGCCGCTCCTCCCCGTCCTGCTCCGTCTTCCGCCGCAGGTAGCCGACGTACACCTCGAGCACGTTGTCTTCGCCGCCAAAGTCATAGCTCCAGACCGCCTCAAGGATCTGAGCCCGGGAGAGCGCCTGGCGCGGATGGCGCAGGAAGAAGGCCAAAAGGTTGCGCTCGGTCGGGCTCAGGTCGAGCAGCCGGCTGCCGCGTCTGGCCTGCATGGTGGCCGGATCAAAGACGAGGTCCTCGTAGACCAGGGTCGCCGCCGACTCGTCCTCGGTGCGTCGGCTGAGGGCCTGCAGCCGGGCGACTAGTTCCTCGATCGCAAACGGTTTGCCCAGGTAGTCGTCGGCGCCGGCCTCCAGCCCGAGCACGCGGTCGGCGACCGCATCCTTGGCGGTCAGCATCAGGATGCCCCGCTGGCCGCGCCGCCTCAGCTCCTTGACTAGGGCCAGACCGCTCATTCCGGGCAGCATCTGGTCGACCACATAAAGATCAAAAGAATCGCCCTCGACAGCGGTCAGGGCCTCTTCAGCAGACGCCGCCAGCACCACCTCGAAGCCGCTCGGACCCAGTGCCCGCGCCAAAAGCGACCGGATGGCCGCCTGGTCGTCGATCACCAGCACCCGCATCTAGGTCCCCCCTTAGCCTGCCCACACCCGCCTCCACCATACAGGAGCGCTCAGGTGAGGACCATTGGTCGTCGGCTGAGACAGAGGCGGCCTGCTTGTGATACAAAGAGGCAGGCACTGCTGCCCGTTTGTCTCTACCCGCCGGCAGGCCATTCCACCTAGTCACCATCTGTGCCAAAAGACCCGGAGCGCCAGCTCTAGCGAATCCGAGGGGGCTTAAGCGTTGCTGGATGTTCGCCATTTTTCGGAATTGGGCATCGACCGCACCGGCCCGATGAGCGTCGACCTCTCGACCGCCGCCTTAGTCGAGGCGGCGGTCCGTCTCACCGAGGGGACGCTCAGCCACGAGGGGGCGCTCGTCACCGCCACCGGCGAGTTCACCGGCCGCTCGCCCAAAGACCGCTTCATCGTCGATAATCGATCGGCCAAAGAGGTGGACTGGGGTGCGGTCAACCAGCCGCTGCCCGAGGCTTCCTTCAAGAGCCTGCACGCCCGGATCGCCGCCCACCTGGCGGCCAGACCACATTATGTCTTCAACGGGTTTGCCGGCGCCGACGGCCGCCATCGGATGCCGGTGCGCGTCGTCACCGAGCTGGCCTGGCACAGCCTGTTCGCCCGCCAGCTCCTGATCCGGCCGACCGAAGAGGAGCTGGATCGGCACGAGCCAGCCTTCACCGTGCTCTCGGCGCCGACCCTGAAGGCGGACCCAGAGCGCGACCACACCCGCTCAAAGACCGTGATCGCCATCTCCTTCAGCCAGCGCGTCGTCCTGATCGCCGGCACTGCCTACGCCGGAGAGATCAAAAAGGCCATCTTCTCGGTCCTGAACTACCTCTTGCCCGAGGACAACGTCTTGCCGATGCACTGTTCCGCCAACATGGGCAAGGGCGGGGACGTCGCCCTCTTCTTCGGGCTCTCCGGCACCGGCAAGACGACGCTCTCCGCCGACCCGGAGCGCTCTCTGATCGGAGACGACGAGCACGGCTGGTCCGATCAGGGGGTCTTCAACCTCGAGGGCGGCTGCTACGCCAAGTGCATCGACCTCAAGGCCGCCAGCGAGCCGCAGATCCATGCCGCCATCCGCTTTGGAACGGTCCTGGAAAATGTGGTGATGGACCCGGAGACGCGACAGCTCGACTACGCCAGTCGGGCGCTGACCGAAAACACCCGGGCCGCCTATCCGCTGGAGTACATCCCCGGCGCTGTCGTGCCGAGCGTGGCCGGTCACCCGCGGGTGATCGTGTTCTTGACGGCCGACGCCACGGGCGTCCTGCCGCCGGTGCTGCGCTTGAACGAAGAAGAGGCGATGTACCACTTCTTGTCCGGCTACACCTCGAAGCTGGCCGGCACCGAGCTCGGCGTCACCCATCCCGAGCCCACCTTCTCGGCCTGCTTCGGCGAACCGTTCATGCCGCGTTCGGCCGAGACCTACGCCCAGATGCTGGGCGATCGGATCCGCGCCCACGGCGTCGGCGTCTATCTGGTCAACACCGGCTGGACGGGCGGCCCCTACGGCGTCGGACGGCGGATCGACCTCGGAGTCACCCGCCAGATCGTGCAGGGCGCTCTGGCCGGCGACCTGGATCGGGTCTCAGTCCGCCGCCATCCCGTGTTCGGCGGATCGGTGGTGGAGGATGTCCCCGGCTGCGACCCAAGCCTGCTCGACCCGCGCAGCACCTGGCAAGACAAGGACGCCTACGACCGAGCGGCCCGAGATCTGGCCCAGGCCTTTAGAACAAACTTCGAGCGAAAGTTTCCAGGCGCCTCAGAGGCGGTGCGCCAGGCCGGTCCCCGCCCCTAGTCCCTGGGCGTCGGGTGCGAGTGGTCGGTCGGCTGATCTTGAATGATCGCCGCCCCGTGCGCCAGCAGGGGTGCCACCGCTTCCAGTCCGCTTTTGACGGCCGCCGGTGAGCCGGGCAGGTTGATGATCAGGGTCCTGCCGCGAATGCCAGAGATGGCTCGAGAGAGTGCGGCCCGCGCCGTCTGCTCGAGCCCTCTCATCCGGATCAGCTCAGCCAGTCCCGGCACCTGACGCTCGACCACGGCGGCCGTCGCCTCCGGCGTGAGGTCGCGCGGAGACAATCCGGTCCCGCCGGTCGTGACCACAAGATCGAGCCGAAGTTCGTCGGCGGCGGTACAGAGCGCGCCTTGGATCGCCGAAGGATCGTCTGAGACCAGAAGACGCCAGGCCACCTGATGACCCATCTGCTCCAGGAGCTCCTGACAGAGTGCGCCGCTGTCGTCTTGGCGCCCGCCGCTCGCCCCCGAGGTGCTGACCGTCAGCACGCCGACCCTGAGCACGCTAGTCTCCGATCAGCTGCTGGGGTCGAATCGGCACAGACGTCAGCCGGGGCCCGCCGGCGTCGCGGATGGCGTTGGCCACGGTGGCGGCACCGGGGATGGCCGGCGGCTCGCCAACGCCCTTGGCCCCGAAGGGTCCGATCGGCGAGGGCACCTCCACCATCGCCACCCGAATCGGCGGCAGGTCGGACGCCAGCGGCAGGTCGTAGTCGGCGAGGCTGGCATCTTGCAACTGGCCGCCCTGATAGACCATCTGCTCGAACAGAGCCCGGCCGATGCCCTGGGCGGTTCCGCCCCGCATCTGACCGGCCACCGCCGCCGGGTTCAGCGCCTTGCCCACGTCCTGCACCGCCAAATAGTCCACGATCTTCAGCCAGCCGTGGCGCCGATCGAGCCGCACCTTGGCGATGTGCACGGCGAAGCCGGGTGCGCTCTTCGTGATGGCGGTCCGCCCCTGGCCTGTGACCGGTGCCTTTGAGGCGCCAAAGCCAGTGGTGAGCGCCGCCAGTTCGGCCACCGATCGGCCGCCCTCTGGGACGCCCTTGACTCGGACCTGGCCGTCGGACACCTCCAGATCGTCGGCCGGCGCCTCCATCTCCGAGGCCGCCAACTCCAGAATCTGCCTCCGGGCCTCGGCGGCGGCCGCAAGGACGGCCGACCCCACCGTGGTTGTGATCTTGCTGCCGCCGGCGAAGCCGGCATAGGGAGCGGCGTCCGTGTCACCGGTGATGACGCGGACCCGGCTGGGGTCGATCCCGAACGCCTGGGCGGCAATCAGGGCGAAGGTGGTGTGGGTGCCGGTGATGTCGACCGAGCCGACCTGCACGGTCAATGTGCCGTCGCCGTTCACCCGGCAGACCGCCGCTGCCGGCTCGGTGCCGCCCGGCCAGCCGCCGGCGGCCACGCCGATCCCCTCGTCGTCTCCCTTCTGCCGCTTCACCCAAAGCGGGTCCCTGGCCGCCTGCTCCAGGCACTCGACCAGCCCGATCCGAGGCCAGGGCCGGCCGTTGACCTGCGGGTCTCCCTCGACAGAGGCGTTCTTCAGGCGCAAGGTCAGCGGATCGACGCCCAATTTCCTAGAGAGCTCGTCCATCGCCGACTCCAGGGCGAAGTAGGCCTGAGGGGCACCCGGGGCGCGGTAGGCACCGACCGGAACCTTGTGCGTCACCACCTCGACGCCGCGCACCGCCAGATTTGGCGCCTGGTAGGTTCCGCCGAGCAGCATGCCGGCGATCCCGACCGGGCTGCCTGGAGCGGCGCCGCTGTCGAACATCATGTCGGCGAAGATGGCGGTCAGCTGTCCGTCTTTGGTGGCGCCCAGCCGGACGGTGATTTCGGCGGCCGGTCCCGGGTTAGAGACAAGGAAGTCCTGCAGGCGGTCCAGCACCAGCATCACCGGCCGCCTCACCACCGTGGCCAAGGCCGCCGCCAGCGGCTCGAGCAGGCCGCCCTTGCCGCCAAAGGCCCCGCCGACCGTCATCGGCACGACCTTCACCTTCTCCTCACTCAGGCCAAGGCACTCGGCGGCGTAGCTGCGGCTGTAGAAGGCGCCCTGGGTGGAGGCCCAGATGGTGACCGATCCGTCCGGGTGCGCCTCGGCGGCGGCGGCTTGGGGCTCGAGGTAGGCCTGGTGCACACCCGCGATCCGGTAGCTCTGCTCCACCACCTGATCGGCCAGCCTGAAGCCGGCGTCTATGTCGCCGCGATCGAAGGCGATCTGGCGGGTGACGTTCGGTGCACTCTGACCTTCCACCTCGCCGCCGACGGCTGCCCCGTGCGCAGCCTCCTCATCCTCTGCTCCGTGCAGCTCTTCCTCGCTGCGCACCCGCACGGCGTCCTTGGCCATGGCCTGGCGTGGATCGGTGGCGGCGGCAAGCCGCCTGTAGCTCACCTCCACCGCCTCGGCACCGTCTTCGGCCGCCGCCGCCGTCTCGGCCAGGACCACGGCCACCGGCTCGCCGGCAAACGACACCTCGCTGTGCGCCAAGAGCACGTCCAGCACCCGGTCCGACCCGCCGTTCAGCTGTCGCCCGAGCCGGGCCAGGGTCAGGTCCTGGGCGCTGAAGGCTGCCACCACGCCGGGAAGGCGCAGGGCCGGCGTCAGGTCAACCCGCTCGATCTTGGCGTGGGCGTACGGTGAGAGCACCAGGCGAGCGTGCAGCCAGTCGTGGCGGCGCAGGTCCGAAACGTACTGGGCCTGGCCAGAGAGCTTGTGGGCGCCCTCGCGCCGGGGTACGGACGTCCCGATGTAGCTGGCTTCACTCATCGACTTCCACCTCCGAATTCGTGATCGGCCGGGCCGGGTGGTGCAGTGGGCCGCGCTGGCCGCTGAGCGAGGTCCCGGGGCGCCTTTCTCTGCTGGCCACGATCTCGGACAAAACCGACAGGGCGACCTCCTCCGGCGTGCGCGCCCCGATGTCGAGCCCGGCCGGGGTGTGGATGCGCTGGCGCACGCCAGCGGGAAGCGGGCCCCTCGACTCGGCCAGCAGCTTGAGCGTGCGGTCGCTGCGCCCAATCGGACCGAGCAGGGCGATGTAGGCAGCAGACGACTCAAGCGCCAGAGAGAGCGCCTGGGCGTCTGACTCCAGGTGATGGTTCATCACCACCACCGCCGCCCCTGGCCCGATCACACCCCCCGGGCCGCTCTTTCGCCTGAGGTCGATGCGGCGGACCCCGGCCAGTCGGCGAACGGTCAAGAGCTCCGGCCGATGATCGGCGACAGCAACCCGAAAGCCGAGCTGGCGGGCCAGCGACACGAGCGGCAGGGCGTCGTCGCCCGCTCCGAACACAACGAGCTCCTGGGCGGGGGCATGGACATCAATCAGCACCCACTCGCCCCGTTTGCCGCGAAAGGCCCGGGCCAGCGGCCGCTCTTCAGCCAGAACCTGGGCGCAGGCGCTGCGCCAGCTCCCGGCCTCGCCCACCCAGAGGCCTTTTTCGCTTCCGTAGAGCCGCTTAGGCGGTCCCGAGCCGTCTTCTGCCACCACCGTGGCCAAAACGGCCCGCCGGTCGGCCAGTACGTCTGCAAGGAAGCGATGCAGCGGGCTGAGCAAACCCTTGGGCGGCTCCAGGCGTTCCAGCAGGATGCGGACGGTGCCGGGGCAGCCGGCGCCCATCCCGAACAAGCCCTCGTCGGCCAGGTCGTAGGTGAGCAGGGAGGAGCCCGCACCGGCGGCCAGCGTGCGCAGGGCGACGTCCCCCTCCAGGCAGCCGCCCGAGATCAGCCCAACCGGCTGTCCGTCCTGGCCCACGATCAGCTTGGCGCCCTCGTGGCGATAGGCAGAGCCGTCGACGGCCAAGACGGTCGCCAGCCAGCTGCTCTCCCCCCGCCGCCAGATCCGGCCCAGGGTCTGGGCGAAGGTGCGGTCGATCGGCTTCACGACGAGCGCCCCCTTTGCGGGCGCATCAGCGCATAGAGCCCCAGATAGCGGTCGGCCGCCCGCGAGGCCTCTTGGGCCGAGGAGGTCAGCGGCCGGTAGCCGACGGCGTCCGCCAACGGATTGACCCAGGTGATGACGGCAGACCGCCTGCGCAGCCTGGCCAGCGCCTGGCCCAGGTCCATGGCCGGTCCGGACTCCAGGGCGTCGCTGACGACCACAGTGCTGAGATGAGAGCGCCTGGCCAGGCCGGCGCCGGCCCGCACCCGATCCAAGGCCACCGCGATGCGCGTGCCGCTGCCCCAGCTGGCCGCCGGCAGGCTGAGTCCAGGTCGGGACAGCCGGTCGCTCAGCCGGCTGGTCTCGGCCGAGAAGGCAAAGACCTCCGTGTCCGGACGGCGGCGGCGCAGGGCGCGACCGACCGCCAGGAGCTGACTCGCCCACTGCTGCATCGACCGGCTGCCATCCAAGATCACGAGCGACTGGCGACGCACCGGATGCCTCCTCCAGATCAGCTCAAAGGCCTCGCCGCCGGTAGTCAGGCTGCGGCGGAGCGTGCGCCTCAGGTCAAGCCTGCGGCCGCGGGTAGCTCTAGGGCCGCCCACCCGGTCAGCCCAGGACAAAAACGGGGCGACCCAGCCTTGGCTGAGGTCATCGTCGACGGCAGCCGCCGGCAGGGCTTCACGACCAACGCCGGCTGCAGGGCTGGCCGCCGGGATCGCCACCCGCTCTGTCGGTCCGGGCGCTGCACCGGCGCCGTGGCCGATGGGCACACCACGGCCAAGGCCAGGGGCTGCGCTCTCTAGGACCGCGCCTTGGTCTGCTTCCGCCGAGGCATCAAGCAGCCACGGAAAGAGCTGGTCGAGGATGGTGAGCGCCCGCTGGTCTCGGGCCAACGTGACCCGAAGCGCCAGTCGCTGACTCTCTTGGTCGGGCGCCACCAGGGTGACGGCAAGCAGGGCCTCGGCCAGCTGGCTGGGGCCAATGGCGCAGCCAGCCTGGCGCATCCGAACCGCCAGGTCCCGCACCCGGTCCACCTGCTGGGCGAGGTCCATCTCAGGCCTCCTCGGCACTGGCCAGGGCCTTGTCCAGGCGCTGGCCGTCGCCCTCAAGCAGTAGCTGTCGGTCCTGCGCCGACTTGATGACGGTAGAGAGCGCCTGCTCCAGCACGGTGCGCTGAAGCCGGTCGGCACCCAGGGCACTGGCCGCTGCCGTCAGATCGAGCGCCTCGGCCACCCCAGGCGGCTTCTCCAGCTCCAGCTGGCGCAGGGCGGCCATCAGCCGCGCCACCTGGACAGCGAGGTGGGAGCCGGCCTTCGGCAGATGGGCGGCAAGGATGGCGCGCTCCTGGGCCACGGTCGGAAAGTCGATCCAGGCGTACAGGCAGCGCCGGCGCAGGGCGTCCGAAAGCTCGCGGGTCCGGTTCGAAGTGATCACGACGTGCGGCATGGCCTTCGCCTTCAGGGTGCCGATCTCGGGAATGGTCACCTGGCCCTCGCCCAGAAGCTCCAGCAAGAGCGCCTCCAGCGCCTCGTCGGCCCGGTCGATCTCATCGATCAAGAGCACCACCGGACCGTCTGCGGCGAGCAGCGCCGAAAGCAGCGGGCGCTCAAGCAAAAAGCGGGTCGAGAACAGATCCGGGTCGTCCTTCCCGCCTTCGGCCGCGCGCAGGGCCAACAGCTGGCGCGCATAGTCCCACTCGTAGAGGGCCTGGCTGAAGTCGAGGCCTTCGAAGCACTGCAGGCGGATAAGCCGCCTGCCGAGCATGGCGGAGAGAGCGGAGCCAAGCGCCGTCTTGCCCACCCCGGCCGGTCCCTCGACCAGAAGCGGCCTGGGCAGCGTCAGGGCCAGGTGCACGGCTGTCGCCAGCTGTGGCCCAGCCACGTAGCCGGCTGCGCCCAGGCCCTCCATCACGGTGCCGACCGGATCGCCGGCCGCTTTCTTGGTCATCGCGCCATCGCATCAGCGGCGGCCAGAATGCTGTCCACGATGTCGGTGTAGCCCGTGCAGCGGCAGACCACCCCGGAGATGGCGGCGGTCACCTCTTCGCGGCTGGGGTGGGGGTTCTCCTTGAGCAGGGCTGTGGCTGCGATCAGCATGCCCGGCGTGCAAAATCCACACTGCAGTCCGTGGTTGTCCAAGAAGGCCTGCTGCAGGGGGTTGAGCCGCCTGTCCCCTTCGCCGATGCCCTCCACCGTCGTCACCTGGCACCCTTCGGCCTGGGCGGCGAGCATCAGGCAGGACCGCACCACCTGGCCGTCGACCAGCACGTTGCAGGCGCCGCACACGCCCTGCTCGCAGCCGAGGTGTGTTCCGGTCAGGGACAGTCCGTCGCGCAGGCAGTCGGCCAGGGACTGCCGTCCTTCGACCTCACGCTCGACCGGCCGGCCGTTGACAACGAAGCGAACCGCGACCCGACCCGGCATCTCAGACACGGGCGTTGCCTCCCTTTCGGCCAGCAGCCATCGACTCGGTCAGGGCCTCGACGATCAGGGACGCAGCCAGCTTGAGCCGGTAGTCGGCGCTGGCCCGCAGGTCGTCCTGCGGCTCCGCGTGGCTGAGCAGGTCGTGGGCGAAGTCTGTAAAGACGGCTTCTGACGCAGTCTCCCCGATCAACTGCTGCTCGGCCGACGGGTCGGAGACCGGCATCGGCCCCATTCCGGCCACGGCACAGCGCACTGAGGCCACCTTCCCATCTGCGGTGGTGAGCAGGCTTGCCGCCACCGCTGCCAGGGCGAAGTCCCCGTCGCGCAGCGCAAACTCGGTGAAGACGCTGGCAGCCGTAAGGTCGTTCAGGGGCAGATGGCAAGAGACCAGCATCTCCCCTTCGGCAAGCGCCGTCTGAAAGAGCCCCAGAAAGAACTCTGCGGCCGGCAGAAGCCGCTCTCCCTTCTGGCTCCGGCAGACCAGGGTGGCGCCCAGCGCCACCGCCAGGGCAGGCAGCTCAGCGGCCGGGTCGGCGTGGGCCAGGCTGCCCAACACCGTGCCGCGGTTTCGAATCTCGCGATGGCCGATCCAGCCAGCCGCTTGGGCCAGGCCCGGAATCTTCGATCGGACGAGGGCCGAGTCGACCACCGCTTGGTGTCGGACCAGGGGTCCGATCTTCAGCTCTTGGTCATGTTCCTCCAGCCGATCGGCGTCCGGCAGGCCGCCGAGATCGATCACCACGTCCGGCCGCACCAGGCGAAGGGCCAGCATCGGCATGAGGCTCTGGCCCCCGGCCAATAGCTTCGCCCGCTGGCCGTGGCCAGCCAGGCGCTCCAAGACGGCGGCCTCTGTGCTCGGACGCTCGTACGAAAACGGCGCTGGCTTCACGGTGTTGTCCTCCCTTGCTCCGGGGACCGAACATGATCTGCCACTTCCTTGGCCAATCGGGTCATGAACTGGCGCTCGAGCATCTTGGCCACCGAGTCCAGCATGCGCTGACCGATGCCTGCCAGGCGGCCGCCGACCTCGCTCTCCCCCTGATAGCTGACGCGCGTGCCAGAGTCTTGGGCTGTGAGCCGAACCGAGATGGCGGCCGAAACGGAGCCCGGGCCGCCGGTCAGCTCCAGCTCTAGGCGCATGGTGTGGGGTCGATCGGCGTCTAAGACGGCGAGCGTCCCCTGATAGCGCCCGCCCACCCCAGCCACGCCCAGTTCGGCCGCAAGCCGCCACTGACTGTCTCCTGCCGACTCGAAGGCCCTGCAGCCGGGAATGGACCGCTCGAGCACCCCGGGGTCGAGCAGGGCGTCAAAGGCGCGCTCCGGGTCTGTGTCAAGGCGCATCTCCCCTGCCATCTGCATCGCCTGCTCACCCCCTACGCCGGCACCTGGTGACTGGTCCCCGGGTCGAGATGCCCCCCTGGCCCGGCAGCCTCCGCCACCTCTTCTGCCATCAGATTCGCCCCCTGGTCCAAGGTGTCCTCGGCCAGATCGACGCTGACCACGGCGATCGTGGTGTCACCGACATCGACCCGCTCCGTGACGTGTCCGAGGAAGGTGGCGATCGCGCTCTGGCTGCTGTAGAGCCCAGGCTGGCGGGCGATCAGGCCGGTCAGGACGGCCGGGTCGCCGCCGTCTGCCACCTCGGAGACGAGTGCTTCGTCCTGGTCCGAGAGCAGACTGATCAGCACGCTCGCCCCGGGCTTCTGCCACAGATCGCAGACCGCGCTCTCCCGTCTTGCCGCCAGGGCCATGCGGGCCGGCCGATGCGACACCTGAATGCCCCAGGCGCTCACCATCAGGTGGCTTTGGTCGTCGGCCAAGGTGCTGGCCAGATAGAGGCCGAAGTGGCGGCGGCCGAAGACGGCCAGGAAATCTTGGTCGGTCAGCGGAGAGGTGTCGGCTGGCGCCGGGGCGAGGCGCTCCGGGTCGTAGGGGAAGGCGTCGTAGGGCAGCACCGTCTCGGTGTCTGCCCGCGGATCGCTCTTGGCCACGATCGAGTTGACCGTAATGTTCTGACCCGTCTCGTTCAGCACGGCGCCGTGGCGGGCCGCCCCGACCACCAACAGGAAGTCGCCGAGGTCGCGGGCGTTCAGCAGCGTGAAGTCGACGTACCCGACCGATGCCAGCGGCACCGGGGCGCCATCCGGGGAGCGGACGAAGAGGGCCGGATCTCCCACCACGGAGGTGTCTCCGCGGTAGAAGCGCCCCTGCCAGACGAAGTCCTGTTCGGAGCTGACGCTCACTGTGAACCGCCCGAGCCGTTCGATCATCTCAGCCGCCGCAAATTCCTTGGGGATGGCCGCCATCAGGCGCGCAGGTCTCAGGCCGCAGATGGCCAGCCAGCAGCCGCCATGGATGTGGCAGCTCTCTTGGTCTGCGACGGAGATGAGCAGGGCACCACGAATCCTCTGATCGTAGATCAGCTCGACTGGGTCACGCAGCGATTGGCTGTCCATTACCTTGCCTCCAGTCTCTCAGTGCTGACTCAGGGCATGGTCGGCGAACTCGGCCTCCACGGGCTTCAGGCACCAGCAGGCGGCCTCTGCCCGCTGACGAAGGCCGGGCGCCTTGAATCCAGGTGCAAAGATCGGCCAGTCCCAGTGTAGCGCCGACGCCGGCTTGACAAAGCGCCGGGTCAGGAGCTTCACCTCGGGCAGCGGCACCCACTGGGCTGCCTGACCGCTCTGAAGCCGCTCCAAGGCGGCCAGAGAGGCTGCCGCCGCCACCGCCAGGGGCGAGAGGGCCTGTCCACCCGCCCACAGCCGAGCCGGCAGCTGCCCGGCCTGGGTGGAGCGGGCCAGAGCCGAGAGGGCGTCTTGCAGGACCGGGCGATCGATCCGGCTGGCCTGGCGCAAGACATCGCCGGCATCTTCGTCCCAGGGCACAGCCTGTCTTGGCACGGAAAGCGGGCTCAAGGCCTGCCCACGGTCGACCGCCAGCGCCGTCTTGACCGCGACGGCGAGCGCCTCGGCCGGGGTCAGCGTCACCGTCCCAATCGCCACGGAGCCGAGCTGTCCGCCGGCCACCAGCCGGAGCAGAGCCACCTGGGCCTCTTCCTTCACCTTGAGCTCTGGCGCCCGGTCGGAGAAGGCGGAAGCCAGGTCGTCGGCCGTCCAGAAATCAATCTCGGCACCGTCGGTCCGCACTGCCGTCAGCCAGTCGGACAAGGATTGAAGGGCCTTTGCCACGACCAGGCGGTCCCGTAGCGGCGGCGGCTTTCGGCTCCCTCGGCCAGCGTTCACGCCGCCCCCAAACGGCTTCGCGTCCCAGAAGCGCTTCGTCACGAGCTCGGTGGGATGGGTCACGGCATTGACCAGTCCGAGGCGCCCTCCCCGAGACTGCTCTAGGATCGCCTGCCGCACCATCTTTAGGGCATCGTCGTGCATCTCCGGCAGCCGGCTGAGCCATGGCTTCGGCACCGACACCGGGGCGGCCCAGTGGCAGATGCCGGCGAGAATCATCGGTCGGCCGTCGATGTCGATGTAGCCGTTCCAGGACTCCGAATAGAAGCAGCGCACACCCCAGCTGAGCAGCGACGGGATCGCCTCCGCCGTCCAGTTGCCGCCTGGCTGGGTGTAGACGGTCGGCGCCTCGCCGAACACCTCGGCCACCCGGTTGAAGCCGGCCTCTTCGCGCACCGAGAAGGCCGCCACCGCCTCTAAGCCGGAAAGAGCCTCCAGCTCTTCTGAGATGGTCGGGTGGAAGCTGTGGCTGGTGGAGTGAAACCCGATCTGGTGGCGACCGAGAGCCGTCAGCACGTCCTGACGCCCCCGCGACAGGAGAGCGTCCACCTTGGCGGCGGTGATCGGGAAGGTGGCCCGCACACCGTGGCGAGTCAGCAGCTGGGCCAGGGCCAGGGCAGCGTCGTCGCTCTGCGCGGTCAAGATGTCCTCCGTGTCAAAGCGCAGCAGCACGCGCACGGCATCGCTCACCTGGAGGCTTGCGCCCCCTCGGGCATGGCGCTCTCCAGCACCTCGCGGTAAAGGTCGGCATAGAGCTCGGCCTCCCGATCGGCGCTGTACACCTCAGACGCCCGCCGCTTCGCCGCCCGACCGAGCGCCGCCCGAAGCGGGCGGTTTGTTGCCAGCTGTCGGGCCTGGGCCACCGCCTGATCCAAGTCGGCAAAGACCAGCCCGACAGCCTCCTGGCCAAGGACATGGCCCAGGGCGGCGCGGTTTCCCATGTTGTCCTGCACCAGCGTCGGCTTTCCGAACGCCATCGCCTCGAGCAGGCTGTTGGCCAATCCCTCCGCCTCCGAGGTGTTCAGCACCACATCTGCGGCCCGATAAAGCCCCCCGACCTCACAGTAGGGCACGGCGCCCAGCCACTGCATCCAGGGACGCAGATCGGCTGCGGCCGCCACCTCCTGCACCAGCGCCTTGTCCATCTCGGCGCCAGCCACTAGGAGACGGGCCTGGGGCACGCTCGGCAGGAGCCGCTCCACGATCTCGACGGCGGCCAGCGGCCGCTTGACGGCCCGGATCCCGGCCGGCAGGAAGAACACCAGATCCTGCTCCGAAAGTCCCAGCCGTCGGCGCCAGCTGGCACCCGGTGGCCTGGTGGCGCCTGGAGGGACCACGTGCACCGGCGTGCCAAGATCGGGGATCAGTTCGGCAAGCCAGGTGCCCTCGGAGCGGTCGAAGACGACCACCGCCTCCGCCTCTGCCAGCACGGGCATCAGCGTCTCACGGCTCCTGGGATCGGCCAGGTCCGAGGAAAGATCGGTCCCGGTCAGGGTGATCACATAGGGAAGGCCGTGCCGCTGCGCCATCTCGCGCACGACCAAGCCGGTGCGCCGGGCATGCATGCCGTGCAGGAGCCGCACGCCGTCAAGATGCCCACTCTCCAGAAGATCCGAGCGCCGGACCGGCTGGGCCACGAGCCCCATCCGGGCCACGGCGTGCGCCATCCGCTGAGCGGTGACCGTGTTGCCGCTAGATGGCCACAGTTCGTCGGCCACCACAATCTGAATCAATCTGATACTCCTTCTCGGACCCTGGCGCCCAGAGAGGTGCCGGCGCCGGATCCCTAACCTTCATGTGCAAACCTTGGGCTGGGATCAGTGTACCAGAGCCAGGCGGCCAATGCTACAAAAAACATAGCATCAGGGCGGCTAGGCAGCGCCTTGATGCCGTCCGTTTTCTTGGTCAGCGCCCGATCAAAATGCCAAGGGAGAGCAGCCCGCCGGCCACCAGGTCGATGCGGGCCGCAAGCGGCAAGAGTCGCGGCAACGGCACCTCTCGGGTCAGTCCGGCAACAAGGACCATAGAAAGAAGCGTCAGGGCGGACCAGGGCGGCAAGATCCCGAGCACCGAGAAGAGGGCCGGCAACATGCTCCCGGCTGCGGCCAGCGCTATGAGGAGCACCTTGCCCCGCTGGGCGCCGAGGCGGCCGACCAGTGTGCTTCGACCCCGGGCCAGGTCTCCTTCCCGATCGCGCAGATGGTTCGCCACCAAGATGGCTGCTGTGAGCAGGCCGACCGCCACTCCGGCCATCAGGCCGCCGACCGTCACCTCTCCGCCGGCCGCCAGCTGCACGGCGATAACCTCGAGCGGGCCCATCAGCCAGAAGACCCAGGCCTCGCCCACGACGGTGGCAGAAAGCGGCCTCGGCCCCAGACTGTACAGGGCGTTTCCGGCTGTGGCCAAAAGCCCCATCACCAAGAGCGGCCAGCCTCTGGCCGCCACCAGCACCAACCCGCCGCACAGGGCCAGCACGAAGACACCGACGGCGAGCTCGGCCACCCGCCCGACGGCCATCTCACCGCTGACCAGCACGCCGGCGATGCCGGTCGACTCCTGGCTGTCCAATCCGTGGTGAAAGTCGGCGTATTCGTTGATCACGTTGGCCCCGATCTGCAGCAGCACCGCCACCGCCACCATCACCAGCCAGAGCGAAAAGGAGAAGTGCGGGCCGCTGGCCAGCGCGCCGCCCACCAGCACTGGCGCCGCGGTGGCGGCCAAGGTGGGAGGACGGGTCAGGCGCAGGAGCTGGCGCCAGCTCACGGCCGCACCTCGGCCCGCTCGCAGAGCGCGAGGAGCTCTGCGCGCAGCACCTTTCCGAGCGCGCTCCTCGGCAGCTTCGGCACAAAGCGGACCACCTGAGGCACCTGGTGCGGCGCCAGGCGGGTCCGGCAGTAGGCGATCAGGTCCTTGGCAGAGACGGCTGGGTCGGGCGCCACGACCAGCGCCCAGGGCACCTCGCCCCAGGTCGGGTCCAGGTGGCCAAACACGGCTGCCTCCTTCAGCGCCGGGTGGCGTTCCAGCACCGCCTCCACCTCCTGCGGCGTCACCTTTTCGCCGCCGGAGACGATCAGGTCCTGGCGCCTTGCTTGAACCCACAGCTCCCCCCGGCGGCCCAGCCGCCCCACGTCCCCCGTGTGCAGCCAGCCGTCTTTCAGCACCTGCCTTGTGGCCTCCTCGTCCTGCCAGTAGCCGGAAAAGAGGCTCTTGCCGGCCACCAAGATCTCACCCTCGTCCTGGTCTCCCTCGATTCGGACCTGGCTCTTGGCGAGCGGCCAGCCGGCGCTTCCCATCAGCTCGGCAGGCGAGTTCGGTGGAAGAACGGCGACCTGTGAGGCCGTCTCGGTCAGTCCATAGGTGGTGGCCACGGGCAGGCCGCGCCCGCGCGCCTCCTCCAGCATGGCGAGGGGAGTGGGCCCGCCGCCGACCATGGCCAGGCGCAGGCCGGTGGGCAGGGCGTGCGGCGCCTCAAGCAGCCGCTGCAGGGTGGTCGCGACCAAAGAGACGTGCGTCAGGCGATGGCGCAGGACTGCGTCGCTCATCGCCGCCGCCGAAAAGTCCTCGGGCAGGGCGACCGGGATGCCTGCCAGGGCCGATCGGATTAGGATGCCGAGGCCCCCGACGTGGAACAGCGGCAAAGACCCAAGCCAGCGGTCCTGCGGCTCGATGCCGATCAGGGAGAGGTGCTGGACGGCGCTGGCCAAGAGCGCACCCCGGCTGAGCACCGCCCCCTTGGACGTACCGGTCGTTCCCGAGGTGAAGATGATCAAGGCCGGGTCGTCGTCCGAAAGAGGCCCCTTCACCGGCGGCGGCGGAAGATCCTCGGC
>JAKAUI010000022.1 GCA_021827745.1 Bacillota bacterium
CTACCGCACGCCGGCGATCAGCTTTCTTGACAACGCCGATGCCTTCATGGCGGCGATGGAGCACCGGCACGAGGAGCCCTCGGCCACCACAGCGATCGGCCCGTCGGCGAACGAAGGGCCGACTGCGTTGCTGCTGGCGCCGCCGTCCTAGACCGCCACTGTCGTTGCGATGCGCTGACGACCGCTGAGAGATGAGCTTCGGCTGGCGCTATAGCTGCGGACTTCCCGCCGGTCTGGGGAGAGGCGCTTCTTGGGCGCATATCTCAGTCCCCAAGGCGCCCCAATCGTACCCGGCTGGTCGACAGCGCTACGCCGTCCGGCCGATCTGCCATGAGTCGCCGCTTCACGGCTGCATGCTCCACGGGTCGGCCTTTCAACATCGCTGACAGCCCAGCACACCAAAGGATCATCGGCTGATTGACGGACACCGCAAACGTACAGTATTCGGTACGTTCCAGGAGGGGATCTCGTGAGAACGATCAGTTACACCGAGTCACGGGCCAAGTATGCAGAAACGCTGGATCCGGTCGTCGAGGATCGAGAAGAGATCATTATCACCCGAGCGGGGCACGAACCTGTGGTCATGGTGGCGCTCGACGACTACGAATCGCTTAAGGCGACCGCTGATCTTCTGAAGAGTCCTGCCAATGCGAGACGTCTGCTCGCTTCCGTGGAGCGGCTCGAGCAGGGACACGGGACCGTCCATGACCTTGTCGAGTGAAACTGGTCTGGGATGAGGAGGCCTGGGCTGACTACCTCTGGTGGCAGACCCAGGATCAACGAGTGCTTGGTCGGATCAACAGGCTGATCAACGTCATCGAGAGGTCAGGAAACCAGGGCTCGGGCAAACCCGAGGCCCTAGGATTCGGACTTCACGGCTACTGGTCCCGTCGCCTGACCCTGGAGCACCGCCTGCTGGTCCGAATCGGGGCGCCCCGTTACGCAGAACCGACAGCGCAGCGGCGATGATCGGCGCTCAAGGCGGGTATGATAGAGTGAGACGGGAATCGAGGGCACCAAAGTGGCCGAAGGTCCGCACGCGGTCCGCCTTCATCCCCGCTTCCGGCGATGCCAGGCAGGGTGGTCTTGGGCCCGCATCTTGGGGGGATGTCGCTTGGATCTCAGGCTGCATTTCCTGGTTCCGGCCGATCTGGCCTGGCTGCCCAGGGTGGAACAGGCGATTGAAGGCGGCGTCACCGTCGTCCAGCTCCGGGCCAAGGACGCGGACGACCGCACCGCCCTCGACCTGGGACGAAGGCTGCGCCAGCTGACGGACCGCCTGGACGTGTCCTTGGTGGTGAACGATCGGCCCGACCTGGCGCTCCTCTTGGAGGCAGACGGCATCCACCTGGGACAGACCGATCTGCCGGCCTCTGAGGTGCGGCGGCTGGTGGGGCCCACCATCACGATCGGGCTGTCCAGCCACACCTTGGCCGAGGCGGTCGCCGCCTGCGCCCAGCCGATCGACTATGTGGCCTTTGGCCCCATCTTCCCGACCCGCTCCAAGGAGGCGCCCGCTGCGGCGACCGGTCTTGGCGCCCTGGCCGAGGTGGTGCGCCAGGCGACCGTGCCGGTGGTGGCGATCGGCGGCATCTCGCCAGCCCAGATCGAAGGCATCCGGCGCACCGGAGCCTCGGGGGTGGCGGTGATCGGAGCCCTGGCCGACGCTCCCGATCCGACCAAGGAGGCAAGCGCCCTCATGCTCTGAACCAGTTCCTGCACGTTAGCCGACCGCGAATTAGGCGGGGCCGTGCCCACCCCGGGCCCGGCCCCGCCCTGTTCCGATGAGGGGAGATGTGGCCAAGATGAAGGCGAGCCTGCACCTGATCGTGGACGGACGCACCTCGCTCAGCTCCGTGCGTGCGGCGCTGGCCTCTGGCGTGGACGTGGTCCAGCTGCGCGACCGCTCGGCTGCGGCCAAAGATCTGTGGCAGCTGGCCCAGGACCTCCTGCCGGCGCTTAGGGTGGCCCAGGCTGGGCTGATCATCAACGACCGCCTAGACGTCGCCCAGGTGGTGGCAGCAAGCGGGGTGCATCTGGCCGGACGCAGCCTCGCCCCGCAGCTGGCCCGACCGCTCGCCGCCGGGCTGGTACTTGGGGCCAGCGTGCACAGCGTGAAAGAAGCCGAGGCGATCGCTCCCTGGGTCGACTATCTGACCTTCGGGTCGATCTATCCCACCCAATCGCACCCAAAGCAGCCGGAGGCGGGTCTTCAGGCGCTGGCTGACGTGGTGAAGGCAGTGCCCTGCCCGGTTCTGGCCATCGGCGGCATCGGACCGAAGAACGCCGAAGACGTCATCCGGGCCGGAGCGAGCGGAGTGGTCGTGATCTCCTCACTCCTCGGCGCCCAGGATGTGGGCGAGGCGGCTCGGCAGCTTCGAAGGGCGCTCGACGCCGCTCCCGATCCGCGCCACCCCGATCCGGTCCTGGTCAAAGGAGGCGTTCTCTGATGGAAATCGAGGTCAATGGTGCCCCCAGGGTGGTTTTAGAAGGGCTGAGTCTGGCCGAGCTGCTCGCGACCGAGGGGCTCACCGCCAAGTGGCTGGCCGTCGCCGTGGACGGCACGGTCGTGGCGCGAGACTCCTGGGACGCGGTGCATCTGCACCCTGGCCAGCGGGTCGAGATCGTGACGGCGATGGCCGGCGGGGCGGACCAGCTGGAGATCGCAGGTGAGCACTTCTCGTCTCGCCTGTTCTGCGGCACCGGCAAGTACGCCACGGCAGCCGTGATGCGCCAGGCGCTTGCCGCCAGCGGCTCTCAGCTGGTGACGGTGGCGGTGCGGCTACTCAGAGACCAGAGCGGTCCGCCGATTTTGCCCGAGCTCGAGCTCGACCGCTTTCGCATCCTGCCGAACACGGCCGGCGCCCACAGCGCTGAGCAGGCGGTGCACATCGCCCGTCTGGGACGGGAGCTGATCGGTCACCCCTGGGTCAAGCTGGAGGTGATCGGCGACGATCAAACCTTGTGGCCAGACGTGACAGAGACCGTCGCCGCCACAAAGACGCTGGTTGCAGAGGGCTTCGTGGTGCTCGCCTACACCAGCCCGGATCTCGTCAGCGCCCTGCGCCTGGAAGACGCCGGGGCATCTGCCGTGATGCCGCTTGCGGCCCCGATCGGGTCGGGCCAGGGGCTGCAGGACTGGTCCGGAATCAGCCGCCTGCGCCAGCGGATCCAGGCCACTTTGGTGGTGGACGCCGGGATCGGGGTGCCGTCTGACGCCTGTCTGGCGATGGAGCTGGGGGCGGACGCGGTCTTAGTCAACACGGCGATCGCCAGAGCCCAGGACCCCGTCGGCATGGCCACCGCCATGCGCCTTGGCGTCGAGGCGGGACGGGCGGCGTTCTTGGCCGGCCGCATCCCGAAGCTCCCATTCGCCGAGCCGTCCAGCCCGGTTCAGGGGGTGCCGGCATCATCGTGAGCCGGCCAGACTGGATCGTGATCGGCTCGGGCGTGATCGGCCTATCCGCTGCCTGGGCGCTTGCCCAGGCCGGACAGCGGGTCGCGGTGGTGGAAGCAGGACGGATCGGCGAGGGCACCTCGCCCAAGGCCGCCGGCATGCTGCTTCCCGAGGTCGAGTCTGTCCACCATCCCGAGCTCGCGCCCATGGCAAGGGAAAGCCTTGCCATGTACCCCTCCTGGGTTAAGACCCTTGAGGAGCTGACCGGCCAGGATGTTGGCTACGGTCCGATCGGCTGTCTGGCGCTTTCGGAGGAAGCGAGCTTCGCTAAGACCTGGCCAGGGCTGGCCCAGGTGCCGTTCGCGGACCTCTCCCGGGTGCAGAGCGGCCTTTCGTCCGATCTCGCCGGCTGCTACCTGCCAGAAGGCGCCCAGGTCGACCCGCCGCGGCTGATGGCGGCCCTTGCGGCGGCCTGCCGCACGGTAGGCGTCAGCCTGCGCGAGAACGCACCGGTGACCGAAATCAGACGGGTGGCAGACCGCTGGCTTGGCATCACGGCCGGAGGAGAGCGGCTGGTCGGCGGCCACTACCTTCTGGCCACCGGTGCCTGGACCGCCAATTTGACCCCTGAGCTCGACGTCGATCTCGGCATCTTCCCGGTCAAGGGTCAGATGGCGGAACTTACGGCACCCCACGACGCCCTCGGCGCGATCTTGTTCGGGCCGGGCGTTTATCTCTCCCAGAAGAACGACGGCCGCGTCCTGCTCGGCGCCACCAGCGAGCGGGTTGGCTTCGACCTCACGGTCAGTGAAGAGGCGGTGGCCGACCTGGTCCGGCGGGCAAGCAGGCTTCTTGCGGCGGTGGCGGACTGGACGATCCAGCGCACCTGGGCCGGGTTGCGTCCAGGCCGGGACGGCCTGCCTGTGATCGAGGCTATTTCCCAAAACGCCCTGGCTGCCGTCGGCCACTACCGAAACGGCATCCTTTTGGCGCCACTGACCGCCTCTCGCCTCACGGAGCTGGCCGAGCAGATCGCCTGACCGGCGCGGCGACATCGCCACCGCTGACATCAAGGGCCAGGGAACCTGTTGACAGCCTGATTTCCTCACCCGTAGAATTCAACACATGATGAATGCGATTGAGGTCTCTCATCTGCGCGTGATCCGGGGCCGGCGGGTGGTACTTGCGGACCTCTCCTGCACGGTGGCGTCTGGCACCGTCACCGGGCTCTTGGGGCCGAGCGGCTCTGGCAAAACCACCTTGATCCGCGCCATCGTCGGGGTGCAGGAGGTGGCGGCAGGTCAGCTGACCGTGCTCGGCCAGCCGGCAGGCTCGCCCGAGCTTCGCCGGCAAGTCGGCTATGTGACCCAAACGCCGTCCGTCTACGCAGATCTGACTGTCAGAGAGAACCTGGCCTACTTCGCAACCATGGCCGGCGTGGCCACATCCGCCGTCGCCAGGGTGATTGAGACCGTATCGCTGACCGCGCTCAGTAGGACCCAGGTCGGCCAGCTGTCCGGCGGTGAGCGGGCCAGGGTCTCTCTGGCCGCCGCCCTTCTCCCCTCGCCCCAGCTTCTGGTCCTCGACGAGCCGACGGTCGGGCTGGACCCGCTCTTGCGCCAGGAGCTGTGGGCTCTCTTTCATCAGCTGGCGGCCCAGGGTGTCTCCTTCCTCATCTCAAGCCACGTGATGGACGAGGCGGACCGCTGTGGGCGGCTGCTCCTGATGCGCGAGGGTGCGATCTTGGCCGACGCCACACCTGAGGATCTGCGCCAGAGAACCCAGGCCGACGACCTGGAGGGGGCCTTCTTGCGCCTGATCGCGCTTCAGGCGAGCGCATGACCGCCCGGCGCACCCTGGCCACCTGCGGCCGCGTCCTTCGCCAGCTGCGGCACGACCCTCGGACCGTCGCCCTGATGCTGGTCGTACCCTGCCTCTTGATGACGCTCCTTCGCTACGTGTACGACGGCAAGGTGCAGGTCTTCGACCACGTGGCTCCCGTGCTGGTGGTCTTGTTCCCGTTCACGGTCATGTTCGTCGTCACCTCGGTGGCGATGCTGCGCGAGCGTTCGTCCGGCACCTTAGAGCGGCTGCTCACGACGCCGATGGCCAAAGGCGACCTGCTGGCCGGATACGCCCTCGCCTTCAGCACCGCCGCCCTAATCCAGGTCGGGCTGGTCATGGTCCTGGTGGTGGGGCCGCTTGGCCTCAAGATTGGCGGCAGCTTGAGCGTGCTCGGTCTGGTGGCCTTGCTCGACGCCCTGCTCGGCACTGCCCTCGGCCTCTTTCTCAGCGCCTTCGCCAAGACGGAGTTCCAGGCGGTGCAGTTCCTGCCGGCCTTCGTCCTGCCTCAGCTGGTGCTGGGCGGGCTGTTCGCGCCGCGCTCGGAGATGCTTCCCGTCCTCAACTGGCTGTCCGACCTGATGCCGCTCTCCTATGCCGTGGACGCCGCCACCCGGGCGGCCGCCTCCCATGTCTGGACGTCCACGCTCGCAACAGACGTGCTGGTGGTGGCCGCCTGCATCCCGCTGTCTCTGGGGCTGGGTGCGCTCACGCTCCGCCGGCGCACGCCGTGAGCCCGCGCACCGGTCGCCGGCCGGCTGGCAGCGACACCCGCCAGCTGATCCTAAAGAAGGCCGGCACCGCCTTTTCCGAGCAAGGGTACGACAAGACCTCGCTGCGGGCGATCGCCCGCCTGGCCAAGGTCGACCCGGCGCTGGTCACACACTACTTCGGAACCAAGGATCAGCTCTTCGCCACCCTGATGCGCCTTCCGGACAATCTCGCATCCCAGGTCGCTGCCCTGGCCGCCGCACCGAGCGCCGACAGGGGGGAGCGGGTGGTCCGCTTCTTTCTGGCGCTGTGGGAGAACGAAGCGACCCGTCAGTCCCTCCTGGCCGTCTTCCGCTCCGCCGTCTCCCAGCCGCAGGCGGCAGACTCGCTGCGCGCCTTCATCTCCGATGCGCTGCTCGGCCCGCTGGCAGCCACCCTGGACCTGCCGGAGCCTCGACTGCGCGCCACGCTGGCCGGATCGCAGCTGATCGGGCTGGCGATCGTCCGCTACATCATCCGGATGGAACCGCTGGCCTCTCTCGACGTGGAGTCGGTCGTTTTCTGGCTGGCACCAACGCTGCAGCGCTACCTGTCCGCCTAGGCGGGGCAAGACCATGGCCACACGACGTCCCCACCCGAAGTCGGGGACAGCGACCGATGGCCTCTGGCTTCGAAGTCCAGCAGGCTGACGGACGCCTTCCGGCTGTTCAGAATCCCCCGCGGTGGTCAGTTCCTTCGGCCTGACGGTCGCTTCCAGGTCGATCGTGTATCTACACATGTTATAATGAGCGGGCAGAGGGGGCGGTCATGTGCCTGTTCTTCGGATCACGACCGTCGGCAACTCAGCCGGTGTCGTCCTCCCAAGGGAGCTGCTGGTCAGGCTTCGAGTCGAAAAGGGGGATCGTCTGTACGTCAGCGAGTCGCCCGATGGGATTCTGCTGACGCCGTACGACCCCGAGGTGGCCGCGCAGCTGGATCGCGCCGACGTGATCATGAAGGAGCACAAAGAGGTGCTCCGGAGGCTTGCCACCTAAATGCGTGAACCCGTCTGGGTTTACGGGTTCGTGGTCCGGGCCGTCCACAGCCGACAAATTGCCGAGCACGGCGGTCGTCCTGGCATTCGTGACCGGGACCTGCTCGAATCGGCTCTCGCCCATCCTCGCCATCTGTGGCAATACGAGGAGAGTGCAACCATACCTGGGCTTGCCGCGGCCTATGCGTCTTCTCTCACAGCCGATCACCCCTTCCCAGACGGCAACAGGCGGGTGGCCCTCGTGACCCTCCTGCTCTTCTTGGACTTGAATGGGTGGCGGCTTCACGTGCCAGAAGAGGAACTGTACGTTCGCATGCTCGACTTGGCCGCAAAAAATGTCACAGAGGCGGGATTTGCAGGTTGGTTGGAAGCCTCCTTGCAGGTCTTCGAGCGCGCCAACTGAACCGAGCCGAGCCGCCCGGAAACAGGTCGCTTTCGCCCGCCCCTGGGCCCCAGAGGCCCCTTGAAGGCGGGCGATCCGCGCTCTTGTCAGCAGTTTGCGACTGCCAAAGACGGTATCGGCGTCAGGATCAGGACCCGGCGAACTCCGAGCTGGTCGGGATGCTCGCCTGGCGCGACGCCACGCCCCAAGGCAGGAAGATCAGCAAAGAGCCCACGATCACGATGGCGCTGCCGAGGAAGAAGGACACCACGCTCAGCATGCCGACGCTTCCGATGTAGGTCATCACAGTCAGGAACAGGATGTAGACGATGTACCAGAGGGCGTTTGAAAAGCCGCCCCCCACCTTGTAGATCAGGCCGAAGATGATGGCGGCGATGGCCAGCAGCACGACAGCATAGGGCACAGACGGCCAGCCGCTCCAGTAGACGATCAGAGAGGCCGAGGCAAAGGCGATGTACCCGACCAGGCCAGATCCCTTGATCCGGCCCTGATCGCCCTGCTTGCGCAGCGCCAGCATCGACACCGGGTTGATGGCGAAGCCGATATAGCCGGCCACCACGGCGTCGGTGATCAGGCTGTAGATGGACGGCAGGGGCGCTGCGATGTAGGCGACGATAGCGCCCACCACCGTAAAAACGATCAGGGCGGCCAAGGGGATCTTGTACTGCTCGCTGAGCGCCTTCATCCGACTGGGCACGATGCCGCTTCGGCCCATGGCGAAGAGCACCCGGGTTCCGGCCCCCTGGTAGATGTAGCCGGTGACGAACGGTCCGACGATGGCGATGATGACGGTCAGCACCACCAGCCAGGCGATGTTGCCGTGCTGGGCGATGACGAGGAAGGGATTCCCGGGCAGGGTCGCCACAGAGGCCCAGGCTCCGCTCTTCAGACCGTCTGCCGCCCAGTTGATGCTGGCCACAAAGGCGACGGCGAAGAGCAGATAGATGATGGACTGGCCGATCACGGCCCAGATGATCGACGATCGCATGTCCTGGTGCTGATGGGCTTCTTCGGCATAGTCGGGGATGACCCGGATGCCTCCGAAGGCGAACATGGCCAGCGGGATGGCCCCGATCACCCCGCTCGCACCAAACGGCACCAACCCGCCATAGGTGGAGAAGTTGGCGAAGCGGGCGAAGGACACGAAGCCGATCGCCACCAGCACATAGAGCACCAGCTTGATGATGCCGAGCCCGTTCGTGCTCTGGCCAAACGCCTTCACGCCGTAGTAGTTGAACGGCACGAAGAGCAGCATGACGACCACGCCGAGCACGGCTCCGAGCACCGTGGGGGCGCCGGTGGCAGCGACCAGGTGCGGGTAGAAGTAGTTGGCGCCCTCGACCGTGGCCAGCGCCTCGATCGGGGGGATGAACAGATACCAGATCAGGTCCGAAAAGGCGCCGATCATGTTGGCGGTGGCGCCGTGGGTATAGAGGCTGTAGCGCGATGGCCCGCCCGCCTCCGGGTAGAGCAGGGCCAGATCGACATAGGTGAGGCCGATGAAGGTATACATGATGGCGCCGATCAGCCAGCTCAGCACGACCCCTGGCCCAGCCAGGGCGGCCATGCCGGCCGTCGAAAACAGGGCCCCGGTTCCCACGGCACCGGCAATGCCCAGCACAATCAGCTGGCTCCGGCTGAGGCCGCGTCGCAACTCGCTCACAAGAATCCCTCCCGCTCCATCCGATTGGATCTGGGCCCACATGGGCCACTTCCGGTCTGGACAGGCATTCCCTGCCAGTGGCGAATCCCGTGGCCCGATCTGAGCGGCCCATCTGGCGCAGCCTGGCTGCAGACTCCAAGAAATAAGACAACCCGCCATCCCTTTCGGGAAGCGGGTTGCAGATGGAGCTGGTGGGCGGGTTCGAACCGTCGACCTGCGCATTACGAATGCGCCGCTCTACCAACTGAGCTACACCAGCAAAACCTTGGAGCGGGAGACGGGATTCGAACCCGCGACCTGCGGCTTGGGAAGCCGATATTCTACCGCTGAACTACTCCCGCACCAGGGTCAGTATACGCACCGAACGGCGCTGGCTCAAGCGGGCCTTTCGCCCCGCTGCCCCAGCGCAGACCCGGCCAGCCTCGCAAGATCAGCCCCTGCGCCGATGCACCCGCCGGAGTCAGTCCTTGAGTACCTTTCTTTTTTGAGGCAACGGTCACCGGTCGCGTATTTTTTCTAGGGGTCAACGGGGCGGGTGCCCCCTACCTCGTCTGCTTCAGACTTAGGGGCAAAAAGACTCTCTCTGCCGCCAGCTCAGCGGAAGGCCACCGCCCAGAGCAGCCCGGCGGCCGCGCCCACGGCTCCGCCAGTCACCGAAAGCCGCCAGGCCGTGCGCCGGGCGGAGCTTAGGAGCGGGAAGATGGCGTCGCCGTGCTGGCTGAGCGTGTTGGCCAAAACGGCGGCGAACGGCAGGTTGCCGGTCACGAACAAGGTGGCGACCACAATCTGGGGCCCACAGCCCGGGATCAGTCCGACCAGGGCGCCGATGGCCACGTCCAGCATCAAATTTCCGTGCAGCAGCTGAATGATTCCAGCCCCGCCGCCATGGGCCGCCACCGTGAACACGACGTCGGCCGCCATCACCCAGAGCGTGATCTCGGCGGCGTCGCGCACCGTGGTCAGGATGGCGCGCACGCCCGCCTGCTTGGCCCTCTGCTGGCTCATGGCGCGCAATGACCACAGGCTCACGCCGGCCAGGGCGACTCCCAGCACCAGGCCGGCCAGAGCGGGGAGCCCGACCACGGTGTCCAGCCCCACCGCTAGGGCGAGAAGCACCCAAACCGCGGCCAGCCAGGGCAGCGTCTCGGTGCTGGCCTCCGGCCCCTCGGTCTTCGGCACGGGTGGGGTCTGAGAGAGATTGAAGCGCTGGGAGAGCAGGCCGGCTCCGATCCCGATCACCAGCACGATGCCGAGCAGGCCGAGCGTCGCAAGCGGCCGTCCGGTCCAGAGCACGAAGGAGGCATCGCCCATGGTCGCCAGGTGGCCGGCCAGGAGCGTGGCGCCGGAGACGGCGCCGGCCGTGTACAGCCGGGTCAAGGTCAGGCTCCCGGCGCACCCAGGCACCGCTGAGAGCATGGCGCCCATCGCCGGCTGCGCCTTGCCTGCCTTCTTGAACAATTTTTCAGGCGAGAGCCAGCCTGCCTCGTCCACCAAGAGGATCAAGAACAAGAGAGCGAACACCGGGGCGGTGACCGTGACGACAGCGCTGTGCATGGCCAGGGCGACCAGTTGAAGCATCTTCAACCTCCAAGTAGGCGGTCCGTCTTAGGGCTTCTCCGTCGGCTGGGGGTCTCGCTCAGTGTACCTGCCTGCTCCTGTTGCGGCTACCTCAAATCTTCGCTCAGCGGCCTGGGAGAGCGCCCAGGCGGCGGGTCAGCTCGGACGGTGGGCGCCTGGAGCGTGCCCGCTGATCGGTCGGCCGCTCATAGCCTAACCCGAGGAAGCAGACGATGCGCTGCTCTTCGGATAGGCCCAAGAAGCGGTACACCTCCGGGTCCTTCGCCATCAGCCCGGTGCCCCAGCGCGCCCCGATGCCAAGAGCGTGTGCCGTCAGCTGGACGATGTAGGCAGCGATGGCGCATGCCGCATAGTCCTCTTCGCGGCGGACCTCGTCGCCAGAAAGCTGCTGCACGACGTACAGGTAGGCGGGCGGCTCCGAAAATTCCGCCACCTGGGCCGCCACCCGGTCGAGCCCGCGCCCCTCCTGCTCCGCCCGCCTGCGCGCCAGCTCGCCGCGCAGCTCGGCCAGGGCCTGCTTGCTCTCTCCCTCGACCACGAGAAACCGCCACGGCTCGGTCAGGCGGTGATTGGGCGCCCAGGTGGCCGCTTCGATCAGCTGGTCGATGGTGCCGTCTGGCAGCGGATCTGACTTGAAATGATAGACCGTGCTCCGATCGTGAACCGCCTGCCAGAGGCCGTCATGCGGTGCGGATGTCATGGTTTGTCCTCCCCGTCGGTCAGTGCGCGGCGCCCGCTGCCGCCCTCAGGTGGACGAGTGCTGCACGGGCGAGAAGAGATCGTCCAGGATCAGGGTGTGTCCGCGCTCGCGGCCGGTCGAGATGACGGCCAAGGGCAGCCCCACCTCCTGCTCGATCGCCTGCAAGAAGGTCTCGGCGGCACCAGGCAGCTCCTGGCGCCGGCTGATCTCCGGCGAGAAGGCGGGCCAGCCGGGCAGGTCTAGATAGACCGGCTTGGCCCTTTCCAGCGCGCTCAGGGATGCCGGGTAGTGCACGAGGCGCGACCCGTCCAGTTCGTATGCGACGCACAGACGCACCGTGTCCATCCCCGATAGCACGTCCAGGTGGTTGAGGGCGAGGGCGTCCAGTCCGTTCACCCGGGCGGCGTAGCGCAGCATGACCCCGTCTAGCCAGCCCACTCGGCGGGGCCGGCCGGTCGTGGTGCCGAATTCGTGGCCCACCTGGCGGATGCGCTCGCCGGTTTCGTCTGAAAGCTCCGTGACCATCGGCCCGTCTCCGACTCGAGTGGTATAGGCCTTGACCACGCCCAGCACCCGGTCGATCCGACTTGGCCCCACGCCGGAGCCGATGGTCACCCCGCCGGCAACCGGATGCGACGATGTCACATAGGGATAGGTTCCGTGGTCGATGTCCAAGAAGGTGCCCTGCGATCCCTCGAACACGACCCGTTGCCCCTGGTCCAAGGCGGCGTTGACCAGGACCGAGGTGTCGGCCACCAATCCGGCGAGCCGCTTGGCGGCGGTCGTGCAGATCGAAAGCATCTCGTCCGCCGAGACCGGCTCGACGCTGTACACCCGCTCCAGCACCCGGTTCACCCGCTCCACGTTCCAGATGACCAGCTCTCTCAGCCTGGACGGCTCAAACAGGTCGACGGTGCGGATGCCGTAACGGGCGTTTTTATCCATGTAGGCCGGTCCGACGCCGCGCCGGGTGGTGCCGATCTTGCGCTCGGCCCGGCCGTCTTCCTCCAGGGCGTCGAGCAGGCGGTGGTAGGGCAGGATCAGGTGCGCCCGGTCGCTGATCACGAGAGCGGATGTATCGATGTTGCGACCTTCCAGGTAGTCGATCTCGGCCAGGAGCACCTCGGGGTCGAGCACGACGCCGTTTCCGATCACCGCCTGGCAGCCTGGGTACAAGATGCCAGACGGGAGCAGGTGCAGCTTGAAGACCTGATCCCCGACGACCACGGTGTGCCCGGCGTTGTTCCCGCCCTGGGAGCGCACCACCATGTCCGCCTGCTGGGCGAGATAGTGGGTGACCTTGCCCTTGCCCTCGTCGCCCCACTGGGCGCCGATCACAGCCACAGACGGCATCAGTCCATCCCTCCCTCTTCGGACGGATCGGCCGACCGCTCCGGCGGAGCGGGGAGGGGGGCCTCCTCGTGGTCCGCGCTCTCCTCCTGCGGCTTCGCGATCTCGCCTGAATCCTGCCACTCAGCCGCTGGCTGGTCCCACTTCGGCCAGGTTGGATCCCCGCTGGCCGCAGTCGGGCGGCGGCGCACCCGGAGCAAGAGGGCCGGGCGGATTCGGGCGGCTGCCATGGCCAGCAGGAGCGAGGATCCTGCCACCAGCACCATCGTCACAAGTCCGCCGGCAACTCCCACGGGCGTCAGGTTCAGGTGTCCCGAGATGCGCGCCGACACTCCGATGGCGGCCACGGTCAGGATCGTCGCCCCAAGCAGGACCGCCCACCAGGTGCGCCGGCCAAGAGGCACCAGGAGAGCGGCGACCGGCGCCCCGGCCAAGAGGCCGCTCGAACCGATCAGGGCCAGGCCCACTCCGCCCACCGCCACCTGGATGAGAAGGGCCCACCACAGCCGACCCCTCACTCGGCGGCCTCCGCCTGCTCGTCCAGGGTGAAGAAGCGGCCGATGTCCTCCCGAAAGAGCAGCCGCACCGTGCCGATCGGCCCGTTCCGCTGCTTCGCGATCACGATCTCCGCCACGTCGGAGGCGCCTGGCGTCTTCTGGTAGTACTGCTCGCGGTAGATGAAGGCCACCAGATCGGCATCCTGCTCGATCGCCCCGGACTCGCGCAGATCGGACAGCATCGGCCGGTGGTCCGAGCGCTGCTCCACCGCCCGGGACAGCTGGGAGAGGGTGACCACGGGCACCTCGAGCTCCCGGGCCAGCGACTTGAGCGCCCGGGAGATGGCCGAGATCTCCTGCTGGCGGTTTTCCATCTGCGTCCGTGACTCCAGAAGCTGCAGGTAGTCGACGATCACCAGCCCCAGCCCGTGCTCGTGCTTCATCCGACGGCACTTGGCCCGAAGCTCCAGGACGTTGAGCGAAGCGGCGTCGTCGATGAACATCGGCATGGTGGAGAGCTGGCTGACCGCCCAGGAAAACCGCTTCCAGTCCTCCTCCTCCATCAGGCCCTGGCGCAGCTTCTGCGAGTCGATGCCGCCGTGGGCGCAGATCAGGCGGATCGCCAGCTGCTCGCGCGCCATCTCCAGAGAAAATAGGGCGACCGGGACCTTGGCCTCGGCGGCGTTTCGGGCCAGATTGAGCGCCAGCGCCGTCTTGCCGACGCTGGGCCGGGCTGCGATCACGATCAGCTCCGACTTCTGCAGTCCCGAGGTCAGCTTGTCGAACATCGAAAAGCCGGTCGTGACGCCGGTCAGGCCCTTGGCGTAGTACTGGTCGATATGGCTGACCGTGTTCAGGAGCACGTCTCGAATGGCAGTGGCGGTGTCGCCCTGGCGTTGGGACAGCTGGTAGAGATCCCGCTCGGCGCCGTCTAGCACGACTTCGGCATCGGTGTCGGCCTCGTAGGCCGCCTGCGCCATGTGCGTTCCGACCCGGATCACGCCCCGGAGCAGGGCGCGCTGGCGCACGATCTTGGCGTAGTGGGCGATGTGGCTGGCCGTCGGCACGGCCGTGGTCAGCTCGGCCAGATAGGTGGCGCCCCCGCACTGCTCTAAGTGCTTCCCGTTGCGCAGCCCCTCTGTCAGCGTGACCAGGTCCACCACCTGGTCCTGGTCGTAGAGCTCCTGCATGGTGCGAAAGATCAGGCGGTGCGACTCCCAGTAGAAGTCCTCGTCGCGCAGCTCCTCCATGCCGCGGGCGAGGGCCTCTTTTTCGATCAGCATCGAGCCAAGCACCGAGCGCTCCGCCTCCAGGCTCTGCGGAGGGACTCGATCGATCGGTTGCGCACCTGTCAGCGTCACACCCTAGCCCCCCTTCTCGGCCTCCACCAGGACCCGGACCGAAGTCCGCACATCCGCCGCCAGCCGGACCTCCACCGCCACCTCGCCCAGATGCTTGATCGGATCCCCTATCTCCAGCCGCCGCCTGTCCACCTGCACGCCGAGCGTCTTCTTGATCGCAGCCGCAATGTCGGCGGCGGTTACGGCGCCGAACAGCCGGCCCTGGTCGCCAGCCTTCATCCGGATCGTCACCACCTGGTCCCTCAGCCGATCGGCCTGGGCCCGAGCCGCCTGCTCCTCCCGCTGCTGACGGAGGGCCTCGGCCCGATGGACCTCCTCCATCTTTTTCAGCGCGCCCATGGTCGCTTCCTCGGCCAGACGACGCGGAAAGAGGTAGTTTCGGGCATAGCCGTCCGACACCTCGGCCAGGTCCCCTTTTCGGCCGAGCCCCTTCACGTCGGCCCTGAGCACCACCTGCACCTGATCCCCTCCTAGGTCTTCTGGGTGCGCAGCCGCCTCATGTCGAGGGCGGAGTCGACCACACCCAGCACCGCCAGCACCTCTGCCGAAATCGGAATCAAGAGCAACAGCGCCAGCCCCACCATCCTAAATCCTCTGCCCAATCCCAGCCGGGCCGCCGCAAAATAGAGCAGGGCGCCGCCGTGCACGAGCAGCACCGCCTGGCTGACCGTGAGCAGATTGGCGCCGATTACGCCCTGGGCCGTGTTCTGCGGCCAGAGAAAGAACAGCCCCAGCCCCACCAGGTAGGCGACCGCCAGCCACGGCGGTGACGACCAGGTGCCAAAGGCCGGCAGCGGCTTTGGCTCGTCGCGGACAATCCTCAGGGCACCCTGGCTCCACAGCACCCCAAGGCCGGTGTTGCACAGCAGGAGTGTGGCGGCCAGGGCCGGTGCAATCGGCAAGAAGGCGTGCAGCTGCTGCAGGTAGAGCTGACCCTGAGCCGCTGCCTGGCTGGCAGTCGACCCCCCGGCCAAGGCGGCGCTGCGGGCGGCCTCAGCCGTGCTCTGGGCAAAATTCCCGTAATCTCGCAGCACGAGGGCGGCAGCGGCGGCCAGACCACCTCCTGGAGCGGTCGCCACCAGCGTCACGGCGCCAATCACCAGCAGCGCTGCCGCCTGGCCCAGCACCGACTCAGCCAGCACCTGCCCGACGGCCACCTCCTGGTGCAGCCGCCAGCCGCACCACACCGGTCCGAGCAGCCAGACCACGAGCGCATAGGGCAAGAGGCCGGGAGAGATCAGCCCCAGCCCGAGCGAGAGCACGCCGGCAAGGCCGCCGCCCCAGCCCCAGCCGTGGCGGTAGGTCAACACCGCAAGCGGCGGCCAGCTCACAAAGAGCAGGGCGCCCCACGGTCCGAACAAGAGGCCGATGCCCCCAAGCACAAGAGCCGCAACAAGGGCCAGGCCAGCGTCGACAGCCGGGCTGCGGGCCGCGGCCAGCTTCAGCGCGGCGCCCAGAGGCGATCGCGACCGCCCGTTCGTCTCGTCGTCTGGTGGCACGTCACAGCCCTCCTCCCGATTGCCCCCTGGGGCCCAGGAGAAGGCGTCAGTCGATGCTGAACGGCAGAAGGGCCAGGTGCCGCGCCCGCTTGATCGCCCCGGTCAGCTGGCGCTGATGGCCAGCGCAGTTGCCGCTGACCCTGCGCGGCAGAATCTTGCCGCGGTCCGACAGAAACCGGCGCAGCCGCTGGGCATCCTTGTAGTCCACGGCGATGATGTGGTCGACGCAGAAGCTGCAGATCCGCCTTTTTGGCTTGCGGCCTCGCTCACGTCGCATGCATTCACTCTCCTCACTGGGGCCTGCTCGGCCGACCTAGAATGGGACGTCCTCGTCCTGACCGTCCTCAGGAGCCGGGTCCGGAGCCAGAAACGGGTCGTGGCTGGTTTCTTCGGTCTGGGGACGGTCCAGGAAGCTGACCTGGTCGGCTACAACCTCCCAGGCCCGCCGCCGCTGTCCGTCCTTGGCCTCGTAGCTGCGCACCTGCAGCCGACCCTGGACGGCCGCCAGCCGGCCCTTGGTCAGGTAGCTGTGCACCGTCTCGGCCAGCTTCTCCCAGGCCACGATGTCGATGAAGTCCGTCGACCGTTCCGCCTGCGGCGCCCGCTGGCGGTCGACCGCCAGGGAGAACCTGACCACCGGCTTGCCGGTGGTGGTGTAGCGGAGCTCAGGATCACGGGTCAGTCGTCCGATCAGGATCACTCGATTGAGCATGCCTGGCGCCTACCCTTCCGCGGGTCTCTTAGTCGCTCGTGGCGACTGTGGAGTCCTCTTGCGCTGGAGGTTCGGCGGTTGGCTGCTCTTCCCCTTGGGCGGTCTTGGCTCGACGGGTCTTGGCTGCAGGCTTTTCCTTCGGCGCTTGCTTGGGCTTAGCGGCTGCCTTCGGCTTCGCTTCTGCCTTTGGCTTGGCCGCCGGCTTGGTCTTGCTCTCGGCCTTGGCCTTGGCTGCCGCCTTGGCCTTCGGCTCCGCCTTTTCCTTCGGGGCTGCCTTGGCCTTGGTCGCTGCCCTCGGCTTCGCCTCTTCCTTCGCCTCCGGCACTTCCACAGGCATAACGGCCTCAGCGCCTTCCGCCTCTGCCACAACAGGGGTCTCCGTCTCCGCCGACCTGTCGCCGGGGAGCGTAATGTCCGACCTCACGGTCGTGGTCACGGCCACAGGCTGCTCGGCGTTTTGCCGAAGCTTCCCGGGCGGCACGAAGGTCTCGACCTTCCGGGTGACGACCCTCGGCGCCATCTCAGGAGATTCGGGCACGGCGTGAACCACCAGGTGGCGAAGCACCTGCTGGTTGTACCTAAGGACGCGGTAGATCTCGTTCAGCACCGGTGCTTCAGCCGAGAACGGCAAAAACACGTAGGAGCCTTCGGTCTTTTCGTTCACGGGGTAGGCCAGCGGCTTCTTGCCCCACAGCTTGGGGGCTTCGGTGGTGCCGCTTTCCTTGACGATCAGGTCTGTCATCTGCGCCACCAGTGCCGCAACCGCCTCTTCGTCGAGGGCGGCGTCGATCACCAGGGCGAGCTCGTACTCGCGCATCATTTCACCTCCTCCCCACGGACCAGCTGGGCTGGGCTCCCGGGAGGGAGCGGGGGGCGTGAGTGGGAGTATAGCATAGGGCAAGACGCTGGGAACAGGCGCCTTCACCCTAGATGGTCGGTATCTCCCGGTTCAAGCACCGCTTCATCGCCTTCTCGAGCTTCACCCGGTCGATCAAGAGGCGATGGCCGCAGCCGGTGCACATCAGCCCGATGTCGGCGCCGAGCCGCACCACCTGCCAGCTGTTGGTGCCACAGGGGTGGGCCTTCTTCAGCTCCAAGACATCGCCGACCTGAAAGGCGAGCGGCCGACTGGGCCGGCTCACGCCGCCGGCTTCAGCCAGGCGGGCTCCCAGCGCTGGACCACCTGCTGGAACACGGCCGAATGGGTGACCTGCGCACCGAAGGTGGAATGCACGCCGAACAGCGGGCCGAGGATGAGCAGCAGCACGCTGGCGAACAGCGCATACTCGGCGGCTCCGAGCACCGCGCCCCCAACCCGGTTGAGCAGGCCGACCACCGGAACCTTGCCCCAGTTGGACCGAAACAGTCCGGTGACGGACCCGAGCAGTCCCTCCCCAACCACCAGCACCAGCAACAGGGCGACCACCCGATAGTCTTGCGGCGCAATGGCGGGCGGATGGCCGCCGAAGAACAGAGGCACCAACTTGGCCTGAAAGAAGGCGGCCACCGGCTGGTTCACGGCCAGGGCCACCAGATAGGCGATGATGAAGCTCACGATGCCGACCACGAGCGCAATCAGCCCGCTCCTCCAGCCGCGCCACAGACCGAACAGCACAAACAGCAGGATTCCGATGTCGACCGCATTCACTGCCCAATCCCCCCTCGCCACAATGTTCGCTGGCCAAACCGCTGCAATTGGATCCGACCGGCTGACTCCGGCCAAAAGGACACCGTCGGCCACACCAGCGCCGGGATCACGGGAGACGGCGTCACCCCGAGCAAGAGGTGCGAGAAGGTCAGCACCAGGGCAAGCGCACCGCCGATGGCCATTCCCTCCAGCACCTCGGTGCCGAAGTCGCTGATCGCCCACCGCCCGCTCCGCAGAAGCACGGCCCGCAGGATGCCCTGGGCCAGGCTGATCACCGCCAGCAGGGCCACACAGGCCGCAAAGAGGGGCCAATGGCGAGCCAGCACCGGCCCGATGGCCAGCGCCACGATGATTGTACCAAGCCAGCCGATCAGCCGTAGCCTGCCGTCAGCCACGAGCCACCACCAGGACGACCAGCACCACCACAATCGCCACCAGCCACGGCCACAGAGGGCGGCCCGCCTTTCTGGCCGGGCGAGGCTGGCCAGGGGGGGTTCCGCCCATCCCGAACAGGCCTGGTCCGACCAGCTGGCGGCGCAGCAGCCGGTCGGCCCTCTTCAGTTCGCGGGCCATCCCTCCGGTGTCTCCGCGCCGCTTGGCCATCGCCGCCAGACCGCGGTGGGCGGCGGCCAGGTCGTTGTTCAGCTCAAGCGCCCGCCGAAAGGCGGCCTCGGCCCCATCCAGGTCGCCCTTCTCCAGGAGCACGTTGCCCAGATTGCTGAGTCCGCGGGCAAAACCGGAATCCCTCCGCACCGCCTCGCGAAACAGTCCTTCGGCTCGATCCAGCTGCCCCTGGCGCACCACCAGGATCCCCAACTGGTTACAGGGCTCCGGGTCGGAGGGAGCAGCCGCCATCGCCGTCCGATAGATGCGCTCGGCCTGATCCCGGTCGCCGCGGCGTTCGGCCCCCTTGGCGGCGCTCTGCCAGTCACCGTCCACCAAGGACACCTGGGTCTGCCTGCGCTCTGGACGGCGCCCGCTCATGGCCGCACCAGCGCCGGCGCGCCGGTGCCGCTCAGCACGGTGAGCGCCCGGGGCATCAGTCGGAAGGTGAGCGGGGTGGTGCCGGCCGGCTCACCGCCCAGGTGGGCGGCGAGCGGTGTCGGTGCGTCCACCACGACCTCCTTGGCCTGGTAGAACCGGACCTTGGAATGCGTGCGGTGCGCGCCGCTGAACACCTTGGGCAGGGTGAGCAGGGTGTCTGGGACGCTAAGGTCGCCGACCACGACCACGTCCAGCAGGCCGTCGTCGAGCCGGGCATAGGGGGCGATGCGCATACCGCCAGCATAATACTGGCTGTTGGCGACCGCCACCAAGAGCGCTCTCTGTGTCGGCAGCTCCTTGCCGTCCAAAGTCAGCTTCACGAGTCGCGGTCGATAGGTGCGCAACACCTTGAACGTGGCCAAGAGATAGGGCAGGGTGCCGGTCATGCCAGTGGCCCGGGTCCGGCTGTCCTCCGCCGCCACCACGGCATCAAAGCCAACGCCGGAGACGGTGAGGAAGACCTCGTCCCCGGCCAGGCCGACGTCGAGAACGGTCGGTCGCAGTTGGTCCAGTGCCGCCATGGCGGCGGCCGGAGACCGGGGCAGACCGAGCGCCCGGGCCAGGTCGCAGCCGGCCCCGGTCGGAACGTGGCCCATCACGGCGGATGAGCCGAGCAGGCCGCGCGCCACTTCTGCCACCGTGCCGTCGCCGCCCACCGCCACGACCGTGCTGGCGCCGGACGTCACCGCCGCCCTGGCCAGATCCGTGGCGTGGCCAGAGCGCTCTGTCACAAGGATGCGATCGTCCTTGGCCACCGATCGGGCCAGCGTCGGCCACACCCGCTCGGTCAGGCCGCGGCCGGCGGTCAGGTTGACGATGTAGGTCACAGACATCCTGCTGCCTCCATCTGGGCGCCTCAGGTCGCTGGGTCCATTCGCCGGAGCGGCCGGCGGTCCCTGGCCCGAAGCCTAGTCGAGGTCCTCCCGC
>JAKAUI010000030.1 GCA_021827745.1 Bacillota bacterium
CGCACGCCTGGCCGGCCGCCTTTGGCCACAGCCGCCTCGCCATGCCCTGGGGCTTGGCGCCGCTATCTTGTCGGCGCGGGGTTGGCCCTCGGCCTAATGGCTCTCTCCGCCTGCGGCACCACGCTCAAGGCCACATCCAGCACGGCGGCGCCAAAGCTGCCGCCAGGCTTTTCCTCGTATTCGGCCGTGCGCTCGGCACTGCTGCCGCTCATCCGCCATGGAACCGCACTGCCGGTCCTGCTTCCCGCCTCCATTCCCCGAAATGGTGTGGTGCACGGCGCCAAGACGGTGATCGACGCCTCGTATCGGGCCAGCCATCAAGGCTACCGGCTCAGCCTCTTCTACGGTGTCCCGCTTCCGGTGAATTCGCCCAAGGTCGGAGAAAGCGGCAACGCCGGCTTCTTGATGGAGGTCAGGGGTGCGCCCACCGAGGCGGACCTCAAGGTCGCCACCAGCTTTGGGCCTACGGAGTCGACCATCGCCTCCGGAACGAGCGAGGCCGTCTCCTTGGGCCATGGCATCACCGGCACTCTCGTCACCGGTCCGCTCAACGGCGGGACCGCCTACAGCATGACCTGGCAGGAGGACGGCTGGACCTTCGTCATCCCGTCGACCATGGGCATCGGAGGCAGCCCGGTTCGGGCGGCCACGTCTCTTGCCTCTTGGGCCGAGGGCATGAAGCTTCCGGGCGAAGACGGCAAGATCGTCTTCACCTTCGGTTCGGACGGCCCATCGATCGCCATCTTCCGCCTGGGCAGCGCCTGGTATTCCCTCTACGCGAACGGCTGGCAGGCCGCCCGATTTGCCAGCACCATGGTGCCGTAAGCGGTCTGGTCCCTGCTATTCGACACCCTGTCTGCCATCCTCCGGCTTCTGGCCGGGCTCCTCTTAGGTCGTGATCGGCTGCAGATTGGCGCGCTCCTCGTCTGTGTCGGCAAACTCCAGAGCGGCCAGGCGAAAACTCTCCTGCATCTCCAGGAAGACATCCAGAATCTCAGGATCGAACGCAGTGCCCCTGCCCTCGTACAACATCCCCACGGCCGTGGCATGGCTCAAAGACGGCTTGTAGACACGATGACTGATCAGGGCGTCGTAGACATCGGCGATCGCCATCAGGCGCCCCGAAAGCGGGATCTCCTCGCCCTTCAGTCCCTTCGGATACCCTTTCCCGTCCCAGCGCTCATGGTGGCTCAAGGCCATCTCCTGCGCCATGTGCAGGAAGGAGTCGGGGCCGAGCCGCTCGGTGCCATAGTTCAGGGCGAGCCACCCCTTGGTCGTGTGCTCTTTCATTTCGGCCATCTCGTCGGGGTCGAGCCTGGCCGGCTTGTGCAGGATGCCGTCCGGAATGCCCACCTTGCCGATGTCATGCAGCGCCGCCGAGCGCGAAAGGCTGTCGATCACCCGGGCGTCGAGCTCATCGGCGTACTTGGGCTGGCGCTGCAGGCGCTCGGCCAGGATGCGGATATAGCGCATCGTGCGGCGGACATGGCCGCCGGTGTCGGTGTCGCGGAATTCCGAGATGGAGCCGAGCGTCTCGATGGCGACATCGCGGGTGGCCTCGAGTTCGCTCGTCCGCTCCTGCACCAGGTGCTCTAGGTGGTCCCGGTACATCTTCAGCTGCAGGTGGTTTTGGACCCGGGCCTTGACCAGGTCAGGCTTGAAGGGCTTTGTGATGTAGTCGGCGGCGCCGAGCGCCAGCCCTTTGGCCTCGCTCTCCTCTGAGGCCAGCGCCGTCACGAACAGGACCGGGATCGCACTGGTCCTCTGATCGGCCTTCAGCCGGCGACAGACCTCGTAGCCGTCAGTTCCGGGCATCATTACGTCGAGCAGGACGATGTCCGGCGGAGGATCCCTGCCGGTCAGGGCCAGCGCCTTCTCGCCATTGACTGCGGCGAGCACGACGTAGTCGTCCTTCAAGATGCCGTTCAGAATGTGCAGATTCTCCGGCGTGTCGTCCACGATCAGCACCCGGGGCCGCCCGTCTGCGGCCATCCCTCTCAGTCCCCCTCCAGCTCGAGGTGAAGTGCGGAGGCGATGGCGCCCAGCTGCTCAAGGGCCGCATCGGCATCAAAGGCGTCAAGCGCCCGGCGCAACCGTTTCAACTGAGGTGCCACGGCGCCGACTCGACCGATTTGGGCTGAGAGCGCCTCGATCTGGTCGCCGACGTCCACCAGCCCGCTTGAGAGCATCTCGGAAAGCTCCCTGAGCAGGGCCGTGACAGCTCCTCGGTCCTCGCTGGCCGCAGCCGCCACAACCTCGCCCGTTTCCTCCTGAGCCTCGGGGATGAGCAGCGCCATGTCCGCCAGGGCGCCTTCCAGCGCCTGTGCAAAGTGCGCCATCTGGTCGGCCGCGGCCGACCCCGCGGCCGACAGCGCCTGCTCTAGGTCGGCGGCGGCGACGGCGAGATGCTGGGCACCAAGGTTGGCCGCCACCCCGTGGACCGTGTGGGCGATCCTGGTCGCGCTCGCCCGATCGCCTTCGGCCAGGGCATCTCGGATGCGGGCGGGTGCGTCCGCTTGGCCCTCTCTGAATGACGAAAGCAGCTTGACGTAGAGGGTCCTGTTGCCGCCCAGGCGGGCCAGGCCGTCAGCAGGGTCGATCTCGACGGTCGGCGGCCAGTCTGCTGTCTCTTCAGGGGCGTGCTCACCCCCTGTCTTGCGCGGAGCCGCTGCGGGGTCCTTGTCTATGGTCAGCCACTTGCGCAGGACCGACATGACCTCCGCCGGGTCGATCGGCTTCGTCACGTGGTCATTCATCCCGGCCTCAAGACTCTTTTCGCGGTCGCTGCTCAGGGCGTGCGCCGTCATGGCGATGATCGGCAGGCTTCCCAGGCGGGCGTCGGCCCGAATCTTCTTGGTGGCCTCGTAGCCGTCCATCACCGGCATCTGGACGTCCATCAGCACGGCCTCGTAGCCGCCTTCGGCCGTGGCCCGCACCGCCTCTTCGCCGTTTGCGGCGACGTCCACCACCAAGCCGGCTCCCTGCAGGATCTCCCTGGCCACCTGCTGGTTGATCTCGTTGTCCTCGACGACCAGGATCCGATGCCCCCCCAAATCGGAGAACCGCTCGCTGAGCGCCATTCCGGCTGCACCTCGGGCCGACCCGGACATCTCCCTGTCTGCGCCATCCAAGACGTCCATCACGGCGTCAAGCAGCTGGGACTCGGTGACCGGTTTCGTCAGCCGCCGCTGCACGCCGGCGAGGCGGGCCTCTTCAGCGACATCCGAGAGATCGAAGGCCGAGACCATGATCACCTCCGGCCGATGGACGAGACCAGGAAGGTTCCTGATCCTGCGGGCGGTCTCGAGTCCGTCCAGCCCGGGCATCTGCCAGTCCACCAGCGCCAGGTCGAACGGGTCGTTGCCCGCCTTGGCCAGCGCCTGCAGGCCCTCTTCTCCCGAGGTCACGCCAACGACGGAAAAGTGAACCGACTCCAGCATGTGGCGGAGGATCTCGAGCGCCACCGAATTGTCGTCGATCACGAGCACGCGCCTGTGCTCTGCGTTCAGCCGCGAGAGCACATGGCGCCCCTGCCCCGACTTCTTGCAGCCAAGCGTTAATTCGAAGGCGAAGGTGCTGCCGTGGCCCGGTTCGCTCTCGACTGAGAGGCTGCCGCCCATCAGCCGGATCAGCCGGTCGGAGATGGTCAGCCCGAGCCCGGTGCCACCATAGCGGCGCGTGGTAGAGGCGTCGGCCTGTGTGAACGCCTGGAAAAGCCGCCCCATCTGCTCCTTGGTCATGCCGATGCCGGTATCGCTGACGGCGAACCGCACGGTGACCTCGTCGGCGCCCTGGTCCAGGACCTCGATCCGGACCACGACCTCGCCCTGCTCGGTGAACTTGACGGCATTGTTCGTCAGGTTGATCAGCACCTGGCGCAGGCGCAGCGGATCACCGGTCAGGATCTGCGGCAGGCTGTCCGAATACTCGAACAAGAGCTCGACGCCCTTGTCAAAGGCCTTGTAGCCGCAGACGTCCGCCACATTGTTCAGCACCTCGTCCAGCGGGAAGTCGACCTTCTCGACATCCATCCGGCCGGCTTCGATCTTCGAGAAGTCCAGGATGTCGTTGATGATCGCCAGCAGGGACTCGGACGAGCTCTGGATCTTCCCGAGGTAGTCCCTCTGGCGGGCGTCGAGGTCGGTCTGCAGCGCCAGGTAGCTCATACCGATGATGGCGTTCATCGGGGTCCGGATCTCATGGCTCATGTTGGCCAAAAACTCGCTCTTGGCCTGGGTCGCCGCCTCAGCCTCGCTCTTGGCCGCCCAGAGTTCCTGGGTGCGCTCCTCGATCATCTCCTCGAGATGCTGCTGGTAGCGTTTGAGCTCGGTCACGTCCTCGTGGACGATGACGAAGTTCTTCGGTTGTCCGGCAGCGTCGCGCAACAGATAGAAGTGGCTGTGCAGGGACACTGGCTTCGCCGCAGTGCCAAAGCTCACAGCGGGATCGAATTCCAGCTCAAGCGCCGGCACCCGTTCGCCGGCGATGATCTTTCTCAGCACCTCGGCGGCCTGCAGCCTCCCGGCATCATCCTCGAGTGCCCGCATCTGGCCGTACGAGACGCTTTCCGCCTGCAGCGACTCTCCGCGCAGCGCCTTCAGCAGATGCTCGATCATCGCCGCGGCACCCACCCGCCGCACCTGGGGGTCTTCCAGGATGTTGCGCCGGCCGACCAGATCCTTGGCGCTGTACCCGAAGAGGCTTTCTGCCGCCTTGTTCGCATCCCTGAGCACGCCGTCGAGAGAGAAGAGCTCAGTGGCCATGGGAGACTGCTCGATCATGGTACGGAAGCGGACTTCGCTCTCGGCAAGGGCCTCCTCTGCCAGCTTGCGCTCTGTGATGTCGCGGATCGACTCGATGGCGCCGGCGATTTCGCCGTCTGCATCGTAGATCGAGGTGGCGGTGGCAAAAACCATCCTGCCGCCGCCGGGAAGGGCCGGCACGACCGCCTCGACGGCCAGTGTCCGCTGCTCGCGGCGGAGCAGGCTGTAGCTTTCCGGGATCTCCCTTTCAGGGTGCATGGCGTAGTCGATCAAGATGGGCCGCGCCTCGCCGTAGAACGGGGCGGCGTACGCCCACTCTCCCTTGCCGATCATGTCTGCCGCCTTGACCCCGGTCAATTCCTCCATCGCCCGATTCCAGGAGATCACAACTCCCTCCCGGTTGATGACGACGGTGGCGTCCGGGAGGAAGTCGATGATATCGGCCAGCCGTTGCTGTGTTGTGCTCAGAGCGTGCTCCTGTTCGGCCCGATCGGAGATGTCGCGGATCGACTCGACGGCACCGGCGATCTGGCCGTCGGTGTCGTAGATCGGAGTGGCGGTGGCAAAGACCATCTTGCCGCCGCCGGGGACAGCCGGCACCACCGTCTCGGCGGCCAGCGTCCGCTGCTCGCGGCGCAAGAGGCGGTACGTCTGTGGCAGCTTCTGGTTCGGATTCATGGCGTAATCGATCAGGATGGGGCGCGCCTCGCCATAGAGGGGGACAGCGTACGCCCACTCTCCCTTTCCGACCATATCGGCCGCCTTGACTCCGGTCAGTTCCTCCATCGCCCGATTCCAGGAAGTCACTCGGCCTTGGGGATCGATGACGAAGGTGGCATCGGGGAGAAAGTCGATGATATCGGCCAGACGCTGCTGGGTCGCGCTCAGGGCGTGCTCCTGTTCCGCACGCTCTGAGATGTCACGGATCGACTCAATGGCGCCGGCGATCTGGCCGTCGGCACCGTAGATCGGAGTGGCGGTGGCAAACACCATCTTGCCGCCGCCGGGGACAGCCGGCACCACCGTCTCGGCGGCCAGCGTCCGCTGCTCGCGGCGCAAGAGGCGGTAGGTCTCCGGCAATTTCTCTTTCGGGTTCATGGCGTAGTCGATCAAGATGGGCCGAGCCTCGCCATAGAGCGGCACGGCGTACGCCCATTCGCCCTTTCCCACGACGTCCGCCGCCTTGACTCCGGTCAGTTCCTCCATCGCCCGATTCCAGGCGGTGACCCTGCCTTGTGGGTCGATGACGAAGGTGGCATCTGGGAGAAAGTCGATAATGTCCGCCATCTGCTGCAGGGTCTGGCGCGCCTTGGCGGCCTCGTGGCGAAGGGTCAGGTCCTGGACCAGCGCCAGTGCGCCGCTGCCCTGCCCGTCCTCGCCGAGCACACTGGAGAACTCAAGGCGACAGGGCAGCAGGCTGCCGTCCTTGCGACGGAGGGCAATCTCACAGACTGGCCGCTCAGTCATAAGGACGCCGTGCAGGCAACCTTCAAGGGTCGCGCGGTATTCCTCCGCACACGGTGCGACCGCCGCCTGCCCGACCAGGTCCGCTTTGGCATAGCCTGTCAGGCGGAGGAAGGCCGGGTTCACATCGGCGGTTGTGAAATCGGGCGCAATGAGCCAGAAACCAGCGCCGCTGTGCTCCGCCATACGGTCCATCTGTTCAAGAAGGGCAAGGCGTAACAGGCGCTCATCCGAGCGTTGACCCCAGGCACCGCCTGTGTCGGCCTGGGTCCGCGGCCCAGCGGCCGATAGGTCGTCCGGTTCTCCCGACATCGACCAGCCTCCCTATTGTCCGTTCCTGTAACACTGCCCTGCGGCACTTCTTATGCCGCCGATCCCATATCTCCTGCCCCGGTCCCAAATTCTGCCGTTGGCCAAGGGCACCGCGGCCAAAGCGCGGGCCCGCGCGTTCGTCTGGAGGGGTAGCCAAATGCCCCGGACGATCCGTTCTAACAGCAGTCCCACGATCACGTCGACTCCATCGCTCGTGGACGCCACGCGCCGTCACTGGCAGCTAAAGACCCGGCACGCGGCGCGGCCTGCGGAGCAGATCACCGCGTCTCAGGCGCGTCGCACCGTACACCTCGGAGCCGGTCTCGTCCGCTCGTCTGGTTGCCTCTTTTAGGTCATCGTGTCCGGTCGGTCGCTGAGCGACGGCGCCACCGTACTGATCGTCCGCGAGCCGTCAAGGTTGAGCACAGGACTCGCCTCTTCGAACCAGCGCTCCGGCGCGCTGTGCCCCCAGAAGGTCTGCCGACGCGGGTCGTCCAACCGCCAGCGGATCGGCGCGAAGTCCGGATCGGCGGTCAAATAGTCGCCCGTGTAGAGTTCGATGCGATGACCATCCGGATCCCTCAGGTAGAGAAAAAAGGCGTTCGAGATGCCGTGGCGGCCGGGTCCCCGTTCCAGAGCCGCCACCTCGCCCTTCGCCGCCAGGATGTCGCAGGCGCGCAGCACCGACTGCTGGTCCGGCACCCAAAAGCCGAGGTGGTGGACCCGCGGTCCCGCCCCGTTCATCAGCGCCACGTCGTGCACGCTCGGCTTGCGATAGAGCCAAGACGCCCACACCTGGGGCGGAACGCTCGCCGTCTCCGTGTACTCCGAGCAGCGAAAGCCCAATTGTTCCGTGTAGTACCGATGCGCCATCGCCACATCCGGGACGAACAGATTGAGGTGGTCGACGCGCATCGGGGCCGCTCCACGGTACAGGTCAAAGCGCTGCAAGAAGCGCTCGGCCGAATCCATGGCGTAAAAGAGCTCGACCGTAAATCCGAGCGGATCTTGAAAGCGCAGTGCCGGGCCCTGCCCGCGCTCCTCCCCGGCCTCAAGGCGCCGGCTGGCCAGCTTGGCGGCATGGCAGAAGGCCGCCGCCCGCTCCAGATCTTCCTCTGTGCGCACCCGGAAGGCCACATGGGAGACCGCCGGCACCGCGCCCTGCCTCAGGGCGAGCGAGTGGTGGACGCGCTCTTCCAGACCGCGCAGAAAGGCATGGCCATCCGTCCGCTCGGTCAGGACGAAGCCGAGGCTCTCGCAGTAGAACTGAAGCGACCGATCGAGGTCTTCGACCACCAGCTCGGCATGGCCGAAACGGACGATGTCAAACGGGGCCTGAGCCGGGGAGAGGCCTGCACTTTCGTTAGTCAAAGAAGATCTGCTCTCCTTCCAGGGCCGGTGCCGGGCCTACGGCGCCAGCCGGAAGCCGCCAGTAGGCACCGCGCCAGAACACGAGCGGCCGCTCGCCCTCGGCGGGCGGCTCAGACAGGGCGATCACCCGGCCGATCACGAGCCGGTGGTCTCCGGCCGTGACCATCTGGTCGACAGCACAGCCGATGGCGGCCAGGGATCCGACCAGACGGGGACCGCCAGAAAACGGCTCGAAGTGGATTTCGGGCAGGCTCCGGGCCGAGCCTGCGAAGTGGCGGGAGACGTTCTCCTGCTCTCTGCTGAGCAGGTTGATGGCGAACTGCCCGCTTTCCTCGAGCACGGTTAGGGTGTGCGCCTGGTCGGAAAAGGCGACCAGCACGAGGAGCGGGGCGAGCGACACTGATGTGAAGGCGTTGGCCGTCATGCCAAAGATCCGATGCTCGTGCTGCACCGTCACGACACACACGCCGGTGGCGAACAGCCCGGCCTGACGGCGAAAGGCCCCGACGGTGACCTCAGGCATGGTCGGTCGGGTGCACGACGGATGCATCCAGCATCCGGTGGGCAAGATCGATGTAGCGCTGGCGGTCGTAGCCCTGGACCAGGGCACCGGCCATCCGCACCGGGTCGCCGAAGAAGAAGCGCTCGTAGAGCACCTGGCGGCTGCCAAAGGAGCTCGAGGACAGATCCCAGGCCAGATGGAAGATGCCCAGCCGCTCGCGGGCGTCGACCCGGGCCGCCGCCAGATAGCGCTCGACCACCGGGCCGATCGGGCTGGCCAGATCTGCTGCCCCGGGCAGCGCCATCAGACCGGAGGCGCCCAGCTGCTGGATGATCTCGATCAGTCTGGGATAGATCTTGGGGAACACGTTTCGGGCGGCGTTCAATGGCGCCCAGGCCGGCCGCAGCAGCCCGAACTCGTCTATGGCGCTGTCGGCCTCGGCCGTGCGCAGAAAGGCGCGCATCGTCTCCAGCGCCACGATCGCCTCGGCCGCCTTCTCCTGGACGTGCTGAAAGACCTCGATGCCGATGGCGTCGATCACCGACAAGATGACGCCCAGCACGAACTCGGCCTTGGCCACATTCTTGACCACCACCTGGTGGGTCATGTGCACCACGGCACCGGTGGCTGAAAACACCTCGTTGCAGCGCTTGAGATCGGCCAGCAGAAAGACGCGCTCCCACGGCACCAGCACGTCGTCGAACACCACCATGGCGTCCATCTCTTCAAAGCGCGAGGCCAGTGGATGGTCGAAGTGGCTCTTCTGGTAGTCGAAGCTCTCCCGGCAGAGATAGGTCAGCCCCTTGGTCGCGGACGGGATGGCGAAGGCGAAGGCATAGGGCCGGTCCTCGTCCTGACCCTTCAGCACAGTCGACGGGAAGACCATGATCTCGTCCGCCACCGGGCCCAAGGTGGCCAGCATGCGCGCTCCCTTGATCACAACGCCCTGGTCCGTCTCCTTGACGATGCGGGCGGCCAGATAGGGGTCCTTCTGCTGGGCTGCGCCCACCGCCCGGTTGGCCTGCGGGTTGATCAGGGTGTGGGTCAGGCAGAGGTCCTCTTCCCGTACCTGTTCGTAGTAGGCCTGAACGTTCTTGCCAAAGCCTGGCCGAGCATCTTCGAAGAAGGACTGGGCGGCGGCAAACGCCATCAGAGATGCGTTCAGATAGTCGGGGGTGCGTCCCAACATCCCTCCGGAAACACGGGCCCAGGTCAGCATCATGTCGCGGCGTCGGACCAGGTCCTCGTCAGCCCGGGGCTGCAGGAAGCTCATCCCCACCGGCTGGCCGGTCTTGGGAGAGGTGTAGGTCATGGTTGAGGCCAGGGCCGGATCATGCTGCATCTCGTAGAGCTGGGAGATGGTGTCGACCAGATTGGCAAAGGCCGGGTGGCGGCTGATGTCGGTCGTGACGTGCTCGCCCGAAATCCACACGTCGCGGGGCCTCGCATCCAGACGGCTCCGAAAGTCCTGACCGCGGCACGCTGGCATGGTTCGCCCTCCTCGTCAGTCTGGGTGCACGCCGAACTTGGGGATGGCATGGCTGCCGATGGCCACCTGCACCGTGGTGGTCTCCGTGTAGAAGTCGAAGCTGTAGCGGCCCCCTTCGCGTCCGATGCCGCTGTCCTTGGCGCCGCCAAAGGGCGTCCTCAGATCGCGCACGTTCTGCGAGTTGACCCACACCATGCCGGCCTCGAGGGCATGAGCGAAGCGATGGGCCCGGGTCAGCTCGTTCGTCCAGACATAGCCGGCCAAGCCGTAGCGCACCCCGTTGGCGAGGGAGAGGGCCTCTGCTTCGCCGTGAAAGGGCATCGCCACCAGCACCGGGCCGAACACCTCTTCCTGTACGATGCGCATCTCTGGCTGCACATCGGTGACGAGCGCCGGCGCGAGGAAGTTTCCCGACTTCAGTCCGGGCGGCCGCTCACCCCCGACCAGCACCGTCGCCCCCTCGTCTCTGGCCTGCTTCAGATAGGCCTGCACCCGCTTCAGATGCTCTTTGTGGATGAGCGGCCCGACCTCGGTTCCTGGATCGGTCGGGTCGCCGACCGAGATGGCGGCCACTCGTCTCGCCAGGCGCTCGATGAACGCCGGGTAGATGCTGTCTTCGACCAGCAACCTCGATCCGGCCGTGCAGCGCTCGCCGTTTAGCGAATAGACGCCGAACACGACCGCGTCGAGAGCCCGGTTGAGATCGGCATCGGCGAACACCACCACTGGCGACTTGCCGCCCAGCTCCATCGAGACCCGCTTCAGGTGCTCGGCGCCGGAGCGGATGATGGTCTGGCCGGTGGTGGTCTCGCCGGTGAAGGAGATGAGCGGGACTCTGGGATGGGCGACCAAAGGCGCGCCCGCCTCCTCCCCCAAGCCCTGCACGATGTTGAAGATACCCTCTGGAACGCCTGCCTCGGCGATCGCCTCGCCCAGCAGCACCGCCGAAAGCGGCGACCACTCGGCCGGCTTCAGCACGCAGCTGTTGCCAGCTGCGAGACAGGGCGCCACCTTCCAGCTCTCCAGCATCAAGGGCGTGTTCCAGGGGGTGATCAGGCCGGCCACTCCGACCGGTTTGCGCACCGTGTAGTTCAAGAAGCGGCCGGGCTGAGGGTAGGTCTCTCCGGTCATCTGCGTCGCCATCTCGGCGAAAAAGGTGAAGTTGGCGGCCGCTCTCGCCGCCTGGCCCTGGGCCTGCGTGATCGGCAGCCCGGTGTCTAGCACTTCGATCTGAACGAAGTCGGCCTGGCGGCGGAGGAGTCCCTCTGCCACCCGGCGCAGGCAGGCGGCCCGAAGCTCAGGGTCTTTGGCCCAGCGTGACTCCGAAAAGGCCCGCTCCGCTGCCGCAACGGCAAGGTCGACGTCTGCGGCACTGCCCCGGGCCACCTCGGCCAGAGCGGCTCCAGTGGCCGGATTCACCGTCTCGAAGGTCCTTTTGTCGCGGCTGTCCGCCCACCTGCCGCCGATCAGGTGCTGTGCCTTTCTCACTCCGGCCCGCCGACCGGTGCGGCCAGCACCGGATTCTCCAGTCGTCCAACCCCCGCAACCTCGCAGCAGATGACGTCTCCGACCTTCACTGGCGAGATGCCCTTGGGCGTTCCGGTCAGGATCACGTCCCCTGGCTGAAGGGTCATAAACGAGGTGATGAACTCGATGAGCTTGGGCACGCTGTGCACCAGCTGGTCGGTGTTGCCCTGCTGGCGCAGCTCTCCGTTCACCCAGGTGCGCACCTCGAGCGCCCCGCAGTCTGCGATGTCGTCGCGGTCGACCAGATAGGGCCCAAGCGGCCCAAAGGTGTCCCAGCCCTTGGCTCGAACTGGCGGTCGGAACAGGTTTGTGATGTAGTCGCGCACCGTCACGTCGTTGGCCACCGTGTAGCCGCCAACCACGTCCAGCGCCCTTTTGGCGTCAACCCGCCGGGCCGGCCGGCCGATCACCACCGCCAGCTCCGCCTCGTAGTGGAGAAAGGCCGCTTGATCGGGGTAGTGGATGGGCGCCAAATGGCCGATCAGGGAGGACACCGGCTTCAAGAACAGCGTCGGCTCCGCCGGCTGGTCGAGAGCCAGCTCCTTGGCATGGTCGGCGAAGTTGAGGGCCAGTCCGACCACTGTGCGCGGCGTCACCGGCGGCAGGAAGCTGACCGCATCCAATGCGAAGGCTCGTCCAAGGTCATCCACCAGCCGGTCTTCGGCCGCGTTCAGGTGTCCATTGCGGACATGGCCGTCGGCGAGAAAGCGAGCCCGCTTCATGCCCCTGGCCCCCCGCTCAGGGCTGGCGTCTGAATCGCCCAGTCCTTGAGTGCGGCGGCGAGCCTCTGCTCTACCGCCGGCTGCGGCGGGACGAGCGGCAGCCTAAGCGCAGAATGGATCTTGCCCATCCAGCCGAGCACGCACTTCACCGGGCCCGGGTTGGTCTCCAAAAACAGCGCCAGGTTGAGCGGCAAGAGCCGATAGTGCAGATCGCGGGCCTCGTCCCACCGCCCGGCCTGGGCCAGGTCGTACAGGTGCGCCACCTCGTGCGGCAGCACGTTGGCGGTCGCAGACACATGGCCGGCTCCGCCCAGCGCCAGCATCGGGAAGCAAAGCGCTTCGATGCCGGAGAAGACCAGAAAGTCGCGGCCCACGACCTGCAGGATCTCGCTCACCTGCTGCAGGTCGGTGTAGGCCTCCTTGACGCCGACCACGTTCGGAGACGCCTCTCGGATCCGGGCCAGCGTCTCTGGCAGGAGATTGACGGCGGTGCGGCCGGGGATGTTGTAGACGACGACCGGCAAGGACGTGCTGTCCGCCACCCGGCAAAGGTAGGCCTCGAGCCCCTTTTGCGTCGGTCGGTTGTAGTAGGGGACGATGACTAGGGCGGCGTCTGCCCCTGCGCGCTCGGCGACCCGGGTCAGGTGCAGCGTCTCCTTCAGATTGTTTGTGCCGCAGCCGGCCAGCACCGGCGCACGGCCGGCGGTCGCATCCACTGCCAACCGGATCATCGTCTCGCGCTCGCCGAGCGTGAGGGCGCTTGGCTCGCCCGTGGTCCCGGTCACCGAGATGCCGTGGCTGCCGCAGTCCAGCTGCCAGTCGATCAAGGAGCGGACGGCCTGCTCATCGATTTCGTCTTCAGGCGTAAAGGGCGTGACCAAGGGCACGATCGACCCGCGAAGTCGGCTGGCGTCCACCGCTTTCGACATGAGAGCCTCCCTCGACTTAGGGTTTAGCGCAGGCCGAGGACCTCGGCCACTGCGTCCAGCGCCCGGCCGATATCCTCGTCTTTGGCAGCCAAAGACAGCCGCAACTCTCCCGCGGCCGACGCTCCGAAGGCGCTGCCCGGGACGGTGACCACACCGTGTTCTTCGATCAGCCGCCGGTGGACGCCCGCTGTGTCTCCCGCTGCCGAGACGTCGACCATCAGGTAGAAGGCGCCGCCGGGCGTGTAGCGGTAGAGCCCCCACTCCCTAAGCCGATCGAGAGCGAGGTCTCTGCGCCGGTGGTAGGTGGCCACGACCGACTGGATCTCCGCTTCCGGAACGGTGAGTGCCGCTTTGGCGGCCTCTTGAGCCACCATCGAGGTCGAGCTGTACACGGCCTCGGCCACCCGCTTTGTGGCGTCCACTCGATTTTTAGGCGTCACCAGGTAGCCCAGTCTCCAGCCGGTCATGGCATAGGTCTTCGAGAAGCTGTACACGGCCAGCGTCCGCTCCGGATAGAGCGGCCGCATCGCTACTGGCCGAGCGTCGTAGGCGATCTGGTCGTAGACCTCGTCCGAAATGACGAACAGGCCGTGATGGCTCGCCACCGCCGCCACCCGCTCCATCAGGGCTCCTGAAAAAACCGATCCGGTGGGATTGGATGGGCTGTTCACCACCACCGCCCGGGTGCGGGGGCCAATCGACCAGCTGTCCGGATCGGGCAGGTAGCCGTCCTCGGATGCAAGCGGATAAAAGCGGGGCACGCCGCCAAGAGCCAGCACCTGGCTGACCACGTTCGGCCAGCCCGGATCCGGCAGCAGCACCTCGTCGCCCGTTTCGAGCAGCGTGGCAAGCGCCAGATAGAGGGCGCCGATCCCGCCGTGGGTGACGAACACCTCATCCGGCGACGCCTCAACACCGTTCACCCGCCACAGCTTGTCCGAAAGCGCCTGTCGCAGGGCAGGGGGACCCTCGGTTGGGGTGTAGACCATCCGCTGCTTCAAGAGAGCCTCGGCCGCCGCCTGGCGCACAGCCAGTGGCGCCATCACGCTCGGCTCGCCAAACTCGAGGTGGATCAGCCCTTCTTTGCCGGCGGCCAAGGACGCGGCCGCCCGGATCCCCGAGCGCGGCAGTGAGGCCGCCATGGCGGAGACATCGCGATCGGTTTTCGCCACCATCGATCCTCCTCATCAGGCGCCCTTTCCAGGGCTACGCCTTGGCCTTCTCCACCCTAGGCGATGGCACCTTCACAGGTCGATCACGGTCACGCCGCTGCCTCCGGACTGGGCGTCGGCTAGGGCGAAGTGCCGGACAGAGCCCTGGTTGGCCAGCGCCTCGTGGATGGCCCGTCTCAGGCTGCCGCTGCCCTTCCCGTGCACGACGCGCACCCGCTGCAGTCCGGCCAGGACGGCGTCGTCCAGATACTTGTCAAGCAGCGGCAGCGCCTCGTCCACCCGCAGCCCGATCAGGTGCAGCTCAGGCGAGACGGTGGCCGCCTTGGCGGCGGCCAGCTGGCTCCACGCCGCCCGCTCGGCCACCTCGTCCCGCCCGCCTGGCTGCAGACTGGCCAAGGGAACCCTAAGCCGCAGCGCCCCCACCTCGACCACTGCCTCGCCCCGCTCGCCGTCGATCTCCACCAGCTGCCCCTGACGGGCCAGCCTTTGCACCACCACCAGATCGCCGACCTGCAGGGTGCCCTGCAACGGCACCGTTGCCGGCGGCGCCTCGGCTGTGTCGGCGAGCCGCTGATCCCAGGCCGTAAGCCGCTTGCGCACGTCCTCCAGCGCCTCGGCGGCGCCCTTTTCCTGCTGCACTTTGCGAATTTCGCGCAGCGCCTCGCTGAACTCCCGGCGGGCCTGGCTCAAGAGCTGCTGCGCCTCCTGGCGCGCCTTGTCCCGGCTCTCTCCCGCCCGCTGCCGCGCCTCCTCGCTCGCCGCCTTGGCCTTTTGCTCGTCGCTCCTGGCCCGGCGCACGCTCTCCTCCGCCTCAGTCCGTAGCGCCGCCTGGCGCAGACGCTCTCGATCCAACTCGGCCAGCACATCTTCCATGTGCACCTGATCGGCCGCCACCCGTTCTCTGGCCCGCTCCACCACCTGTGGGTCCAGTCCCAGTCGGGCGGCGATGGCAAAGGCCTGGGAGCGGCCCGGAACTCCGATCTGCAGCTGATAGGTCGGCGACAGGGTTTCGAGATCGAAGGCGACCGAAGCATTGACGAGCCCAGGGGTGGTCAGGGCCATCGCCTTCAGCTCCGGATAGTGGGTGGTGGCCAAGCCGAGCATTGGCTGGTCCAGGAGCTCCTGGACCACCGCCCCGGCCAAGGCCGCCCCCTCCTGCGGATCGGTGCCGGCGCCCAGCTCGTCCAAAAGGACCAGGGACAGCGGCTCCACCCGTCCCAGGATCTGGATGATGCGGCGCATATGCGAGGAAAAGGTGGACAGGTTCTGGGCAATCGACTGGTCGTCTCCGATGTCGGCCAGCACCTGGCGAAACACCGGAAGGTGCGACCCCTCGGAAACCGGCAGCTGACAGCCGGTCTGAAAGAGCAGGGCGAGTAGGCCGGTCGTCTTCAGGGTCACCGTCTTGCCGCCGGTGTTCGGTCCGGTGATCACCACCATCCGGGTGGCCGTGTCCAGACGAACGGTGATCGGCACCACTGAGCCAGACAAGAGCGGGTGGCGGGCGTCCGAGAGATAGAGGCTCCCATCTTCGGCCACGGTCGCGGCATTGGCATGCCAGGCCTCGGCCAGCTCGCCCCTAGCCAGTGCCAGATCAAGCTCCAGGGCCGCCTCGAATCCGTCTTGGAGCAGGGCGTGCTCGGCTGCGACCTCTGTGGCCAGGGCCCGGCAGATCCTCTCCACCTCGTCCTGCTCCGCCCGACGCACGTCCTCCAGCCGGTTGGCCATCTCCACCGCCCACTGCGGCTCGATGAAAACGGTCGATCCGGACTGGGACAGATCGTGGACGATGCCGGGCACCTGGCTGCGAAACTCGGCCCGCACCGGAATCACCCAGCGGCCGCGGCGCTGGGTGACGATCGGGTCCTGCAGCATCTTGGCAGTTTCGGCGGAACGCGTCAGGGCCTCGAGACGCCTGCGGATCTCGGATTCGACGTGCTGGATCTGGGCCCGAAGCCGCGCCAGCGTCGCAGACGCTCGGTCCAGCACGCCTGTCTCGTCCACCGCTGCCCTGATGGCTGCCTCGAGCTCGGCCAGCAGGGGCAGACGGATCGCCAGCTCGCCTAGGCGGGCAAGAGGTGGACGCACCTGGTCGATGGCGCGCCTAGTCAGGCGGAGCCCGCGCACGGACTCCGCCAGCGAAAAGAGTTCACCAGGGCTGAGCGTGCCGCCGCTTCTGGCCCGGTCGACCAGAGTCCGGCCGTCCGTGACGCCTCCCAGCAGCACGCCCTCTTGGGCCAGGAGCCGGCGCGCCTCCGCCGTCTGCTCTCCCATCTCCGCCACCAGCCAAGGATCGGACGTCGGTCCCTGCAGACGGGCCAGAGCCGCTCCCGCGTGCGTCCGACAGTGCCCAGCGATCAGGTTGAGGGCCGCTTCGTATTCCAGGAGTTCCAAGGTGCGCGCATCCCAGTCCGCCAGACGGGCCGAAAACCGCTCTTCGATCAAGGTCAGGGACCGTTCGCGACGGGTGCTGAGGCAGGAGCTTCAGGCATCGTTGTGGCCATGGCCTGGAGCTGGTCGGAGGGAATCTCGGGGGCACGCTTGCGGTGCACCCAGCCCCGGGCCTCCGCCGCCTCGGCTACCCGGTGCACGGCCACCAGATAGGCGGCCTCGCGCATCGACACCTGATGGGTCTGCTTCATCTTGTAGACGGTGTCAAAGGCCTTGGTCATCATCGCCCTCAGCTTGCGATCCACCTCTTGCGGCGGCCAGTAGTAGCCCATGGTGTTCTGCACCCACTCGAAGTAGGACACGGTCACGCCGCCGGCGTTGCACAAGATGTCCGGGATGATGAACACGCCGCGGGAGGCCAATAGGTGGTCTCCTTCCGGCGTGGTCGGGCCGTTGGCGGCCTCGGCGATGATCTTGGCCTTGACCAGGCGGGCGTTTGCCTCGTCGATCTGATTCTCGAGGGCCGCTGGCACCAGGATGTCCACGTCCAGACCGAACAGCTGTTTGGTGTCGATCGGCTCGCTACCCGGAAAGCCGCTCACCGTGCGGTGCTCGGCCACATACTGGAGCAGCTTGGGCACGTCGAGCCCCTTCGGGTTGTACGCCCCGCCCCGCACATCCTCGACGGCGACCACCTTGGTGCCGGCCTGGTCGAGATAGTGGGCGGTGTAAGAGCCCACGTTTCCAAATCCCTGGATGGCGGCGGTCGCCTCCTTGAGATCAAGGCCGATGCGGCGGGCGGCGGCGGCGATGGTGAAGACGACGCCGCGGCCGGTGGCGGAGTTGCGTCCCTCGCTCCCGCCCAGAACCAGCGGCTTGCCGGTGATGAAGCCGGGCAGATGCTGGCCCCTGACCCGGTCGAACTCATCGAGCATCCAGCCCATGATCTGCGAAGAGGTGTTGACGTCCGGAGCCGGGATGTCGACTTCCGGCCCCATCATCGGCGCCAGGCGCCGGATGTAGCCCCGGGACAGCTCCTCCAGCTCGCGCTCGCTCATCTGCTGGGGGTCGCAGATCACGCCCCCCTTGGCCCCGCCATAGGGCAGGCCCATCACGGCCGTTTTGAAGGTCATCCACATCGACAATCCCTTGACCTCGTCGACGCTGACCGAGGGATGGAAGCGAATGCCGCCCTTGGTCGGCCCGGTGGCGTCCGTGTGCTGGGATCGATAGCCGATGAAGGTCTCGATGCGGTCGTCGTCCATCCGCACCGGCACCGCCACCTCGATCACCCGCATCGGATCCTTGAGCAGGTTGTACACGCCTTCGCCCAGATCGAGGTTGTCGACTGCCCGCCTCAGCTGGCCCTGGACGATGAAAAAGGGGTTGGTCTCATCAGCCACGGTGGTCCCTCCTGATCGAGCCTGTGGCCTTCATTTCTTCACTGGCGCCGCAGATCCCCCCCGATCTCGTGCAGGGCGGCCTCCAGCACGGCGCTGTCTCGGTCGACCTCGGCGTCGGTGAGCGTGCGCCCCGGATCGGTGAAGGTGAGCCGCAGGGCGAAGCTCTTCTTGCCCACGCCGATCTGCTGGCCGCGGTAGAGATCGAACAGCGCCACGTCCTCGAGCCAGCTGGCTCCAGCGTTGGCAATCGCCCGCTCCACCTCAGCGTAGGAGGTCTCCTCTGCCACCACGACGGCCAGGTCGCGCTGGACCGTGGGCTGGCGGGAGGGCATGCGGGCCGACGTCACCTGGCGGCGGCCGATCAGCGGCTCCAGCTCAACTTCCCACAGCACGACCGGCTGGTGCAGCCGGTCTGGCACCAAGGTCGGATGCAATTCGCCCAGATAGCCGATCGCCTGGCCGTTCAGCTGCACACTGAGCTGGCGGTGCGGGTGCAAGAAGGGGTGGCTGGCGGTCGCACTGAGGTCAACCGTCTCATGCAGGGAGGCGAACAGGGCGGCCAGCAGTCCCTTTGCCGTAAAGACGTCGGCCTGGCGCTTACGCCCGGTCCAGGAGGGACGGGGACTGCCGCTGAGCACGCCCCCCAGGCGGTCCTGTTCCTTGACGCCAGCGCCTGCCGGCAAGAACACCCGCCCCACCTCGAACAGACGGAGGTCCGAGACCTGGTGGGCGACGTTCAGGGAAAGCGCCTGCAGCAGACTGGGCGAAAGCGCAGGGCGCAGGTAGGTCTCGGCCACGGTGAGCGGATTGGCGATCTCCACCGCCGCCCCAAACGGCGCCACCTCCTCGGCCGAGAGCAGGGAGTGACCCACGTGCTCGCTGAGGCCCAGGCCGAGCAGGCCGCGTCTGAGCTCCTGGGTCAGCTGCCAGTTGGCGCCGGCATCTCCGACCTGGGCACTTTCCAAGATGGTCTCCGGGATCCGGTCGTATCCGAAGAGCCGGCCCACCTCTTCTGCCACATCGGCCTCATCGGCCACGTCTGGGCGGCGCCCTGGCACCGTGACCAAGAGATCGTGCCCTGCCGCTTCGCAGCCGAACCCAAGGCGCTGCAGGCCCTCGGTGATCTCTGTCGGCCGGAGCGGGTAGCCAAGCAGGGCGCTGACCCGATCTGGCCGGACCGAAAGGTGGCGCTCCGGCGGCAGAGGCAGGTGATGGGAGCAGATCAGCTCAGCTTCGCCTGCCCCAGCTGCCCCTAAGATGGCGAGCGCCTGGGCCAGGGCAGCCTGGCTGCGCGAGCGGTCCACCCCGCGCTCGAAGCGCAGGGCGGCATCGGTGCCCAGCCCCAGGCGCCTTCGGGTGCGGCGGATACGCCGCGGGTCAAAGGCGGCCACCTCCAGCACAATGTCGGTGCTTTCCTCTGTCACCGCCGTCCTCTTTCCGCCCAGGATGCCGGCAATGTTCAGCACGCCCTCTTGATCGGCGATCACGATGTCGTCTGGCCCAAGCTCTCGCTTCACCTGGTCCAGCGTCTCCAGCCGCTCCCCTGCTCTCGCCAGGCGCACCTCGATCGGCCCGCGGATCGCCGCTGCGTCAAAGGCGTGCATCGGCTGGCCCCACTCCAGGGCGATGTAGTTGGTGACATCGACGTACAGGTCGTGCGAACGCAGCCCGCTGTCCCACAGCCGCCTGCGCAGCCAAAGCGGCGCCATCAGCCCCGCTGGGCCCGTCAAGCGGGCCAACAGATAGGTTGGCGCAAGCTCCTTGGGGCTGACGGTCGCCGCCTGGCGGGCAGCTCCGGCCGAAAGCCGCGGTTCAGCGATCTGCGGCCGCTGGCCTAGCCCGGCTTGAAGCTCCGCTGCGACGCCCACCACATGCTGACAGAAGGCGGCCAAATTCGGCGTCAGGTCGATCTCAAAGAGGGTGTCCGGTAGTCCGCAGGCGCTGGTCAGCGTCTTCCCGACCGCCTCTAGCGGCAATTCGAGCAGCCGATCCGCCTCTGGCCCAAGGCCGGCCTCGGCCGCCGAGAGCAGCATGCCCTCTGATTGCTGGCCGCCAAAGGTGGCGACGGCGATCGGTCGGTTCCCGGGCAGGATGGTGCCGGCTGGCGCCCAGGCGTAGACACCCCCCAGGCGCAGGTTTTGGGCCCCGCTCACCACCGTGGCGACGGCTCCGCCTTGGCGCAGCTC
>JAKAUI010000004.1 GCA_021827745.1 Bacillota bacterium
CCCAGGGTAAGAATGCCGGCAGCATGTTCAAGAATCCGCCCGAGACGAGTGCTGGGCAGCTGATCGAGGCGGCGGGCGGGAAGGGGCATCAGATCGGAGGCGTCAGGATCTCAGACCTGCATGCCAACTTCTTTCTCAACCTGGGCGCAGGCACGGCCCAAGACGTCCTGGCTCTGATCGAGTGGGCGAAGCGGCAGGTGGCCAGGACGTCTGGCCAGGAACTTGAACTGGAGGTCAGAGTGTGGCGAGCCGACGACTGATCCGGCGCCGGGCGCTCACCGCGGCGCTCGCCCTGGCGGCCGTAGCCGCTCTGGGCTGGCTGGTCTGGGCCGGGCCGTGGTTCACCATCCGCCAGGTGCAGGTCAGAGGCGGTCCCGCCCAGCTGTTCCAGGACAGCGGGCTGAAGATGGGCCAGCCGCTGCTCAGCGCGCCGCTCGGCCGGGCGCGTGCGACGCTTTTGGCTCGGGCGCCTTGGCTGGCCAGTGCCACCTTCAGCACGGCCCTGCCCGACCGGCTCGTGATCTCGGTCACGGCCCGCCAGCCGGTGGCGCTGGCCTTCGTCGGAGCAGGCGAGCTGGTCGGGTTGGACGAAAGCGGCGTGACACTGCCGGCCACGGCCAAGGAGCAGGCCTCCTACCCCTACCTCACCGGCGTAGCGGTGCCGGCAAGTCCGTACCAGAAGCTCACCTCGAGCGCTGGGCTGGGGGCGATCGCCTTCTTGGTCGACCTGCCGGCGTCTTTGCGCGCTCGGGTGTCTGAACTGGTCGTGGCCCAGGGCGACGTCACCGTCTACCTCCTGGCCGGAACCGAGGTGGCGCTTGGGCCGCCGACCTCGCTCAGCCAGAAGGCCGGCCTCTTGGTCCAGATTCTGGCCCAAGCCCAGGCCAAGGGACTGATCGTGACCCGCGTCGACCTGAGCCACCCGGCGGCACCGCTCGTGACGGCCATGCCGTGACAGAAGGGAAACCGATGGGGGAAGAGAAGTGCGTTGCCTTGAAGCCTATAGAGCCATCCGTCCCCCGAGGAGGACGCTATGTTTGAGTTTGAGTCGGCTCCGAACCATGCCGACCGCAGTGCCGTCATCAAGGTCGTGGGGGTGGGCGGCGGCGGTAGCAATGCGGTGAACCGCATGATCGCGGTGGGGATCCAGGGCGTGGAGTTCATCTGCATCAACACGGATCTCCAGGCCCTGCGCATGTCGCAGGCCCCGGTCCAGATTCAGATCGGAGACAAGCTGACCAAGGGGCTGGGCGCCGGCGCCAACCCGGAGGTTGGCAAGAAGGCGGCCGAAGAGTCCCGGGAAAAGATCTCAGAGTACGTCCAGGGCGCCGACATGGTGTTCGTGACGGCCGGCCTCGGCGGCGGCACGGGCACGGGGGCGGCGCCGGTGGTGGCGGAGATGGCGCGCGAGACCGGGGCCCTGGTGGTCGGCGTCGTCACCAAGCCCTTCAGCTTTGAGGGCAAGCGACGCGGCGCCTACGCCGAGATGGGCGTGGCCAGCCTCAAGGAGAAGGTCGACACCCTGATCGTGATCCCGAACGACCGCCTGCTGGAGGTGGTGGATCGCAAGACCACGATGCTCGACGCCTTCCAGCGGGTGGACGACGTCCTGCGCCAGGGCGTGCAGGGCATCTCCGACCTGATCACCGTGCCTGGCGTGATCAACGTCGACTTTGCCGATGTGCGGACGATCATGCGCGAGGCCGGGTCAGCCCTGATGGGCATCGGCGTCGCCCGCGGCGAGAATCGGGCCTTCGAGGCTGCCAAGTCGGCGGTCGAGAGCCCGCTATTGGAGACCTCGATCCACGGAGCGAAGGGCATCTTGCTCAACATCACGGGCAGCGCCGACCTGGCGATGGCCGAGATCAGCGAGGCTGCCACCTTGATCCGCCAAGAGGCGCACGAAGACGCCAACATCATCTTCGGCGCCGTGATCGACGAGCGGATGGGCGACGAGATCCGGCTCACCCTGATCGCCACCGGATTCGGCGGCGGGGAGCACACCAACCTGGAGCCGATCAGCCGCCGCTTCGACACGGCCACCTTCACGCCGCTCGCAGCCGAAGAGCTGCCGGCCAGAGACGAACTGGACATCCCGTCCTTCCTGCGCAGGAAGGACTGAAAGAGGGTCTCTAGCCGATCCCTCTAGTTTGGGAAAAGCTCGGCCGAGATCTCTAAAACCCGTCTGGCGCACATGGCCAAGAGGGTCTCGCCCTTTTCTGCCGTGGCCTGCCTAGGCGCACCGTTGACGGCACCGGGAAAGCGTTTGGCCCGGCCGGAGAGCTCTTTGTAGGTCACCTTGGCCGTGCGTGGCGGCGCGTGCTCCGGCGTATCCTCAAGGTGCACCCAGGCGGCATTGATGGCCATCACCGCCGCCGTCTCGTCCGCGCCGGCGTGGCCGGCCCCAGGCGTGATGGCGTCGATCTCGGCCCGAAAGTCGGTCCACCAGTTCACGACGACGACTTCGCCGCCGCCCTCGGCCACCGCCTCGGCAGCCAGAGTGAGGGCACCCGTGTTCCCGCCGTGGCCGTTCAGCCAGATCTGGCGGCCAAGGCCGGCCTTGAGCAGACCGAGGCCGACGGCTGTGACGTAGCCGATGAAGGCCCTAGCCGGGACGTCCACCGTGCCGTCGAAGACGGCGAGGTCCCAGGAGTGGCCGTAGGGGATCTCCGGAAGAAGCAGAAATCTGGCTGGATCCGCCTGTTCCACCCGCCGTCCGATCTCGACCGGGATCAGCGTGTCTGTGGCCAAGGACGCATGCATGCCGTGGGCCTCCAGCGTCCCGATTGGCAGGAGGGCCAGAGGCCGCCCCTTGACCAGCGCCGAAAACTGCTTTGAGGTGAGCTCAGCGATGCGCATCGAAATCCCCCCGACTTCTCCACTGGCCAGGCATTCGTGAGCCAAGGGGCCACCCTCCTGCCAAAGGGCGAACCGCTCCAGCTCAGCTGGCACGGAGCTGTGGCGCTGCTCAAGCCGCCCGGATGGGACGAGGCGCAGCTGACGGCTGTCTTCTCGACCCGGCTGGGCGGCGTCTCCGATGGCACCTATCGGGCGATGAACCCGTCTTTGTCCAGCGGAGACGATCCGCTCCTCGTGGCCGAAAACCGCAGGCGGCTGCTCTTGGCCACAGGCGCCGCCGACTGGCCGGTCGCGGTTGTGCAGCAGGTGCACGGAGCGAAGGTGGCCGTCGTCTCAGAGCTGTCCGAGGTGGGCTGGCCGCTAAAGAGCCGAGAGCAGGCAGACGCCCAGGTCACGAACCGGACCGGCGTGCTCCTCGCCATCGTGGTGGCGGACTGCGTGCCGATTCTGCTCTGGGCCAAGAGCGGCCAGGGGGTGGCGGTCATCCACGCTGGGTGGCGCGGCAGCGCTGCGGGAGTCACCGAGGCGGCAGTCCAGGAATTATGTCGTCTATGCTCGGTGCGCCCGGATCAGATCGAGGCCGCGATCGGCCCAGCAATTGGCCCGGAGTGCTATCCGGTGGGAGCTGAAGTGCGGCAGGAAATCTTGAGAAATCACGCGTGGGCGCTCGCTGAAACGGCAGACGGACGGGTCGATCTGGCCTCTCTCCAGGCGGAGATTCTGCGGAGAGAGGGACTGAAACCCGCCTCCATAGTCACTTCTAGGCTCTGCACCAGCTGCCAGGAGCACCTCCTTTTTTCCTACCGCCGCGACGGGCAGAGAAGTGGAAGGATGGCGGCCTTAATTGGCCTGAAGAAGCAGGAATGACAGGGGTCGCGGCGAACCAAGGCGATGGTAACGGGTTGACAGAACTTCGGAACCGTTTTCAGAAGGTCAGCCGGCAAGTGGCAGAAAGTGCGCTTGAGGCGAACCGGAAGGCGTCCGAAGTGCGCGTGATCGCCGTTACGAAGGGGGTCCCGCTGGATCGGGTGCAGGCGGCCTCCCGACTGGGTCTCGTGGACTTCGGCGAAAGTCGGGTCCAGGAGGCCAGAGGGAAGGTTGGAGAGGTCCCGAGCGCCATCTGGCACGGGATCGGGCGCTTGCAGACGAACAAGGCGAACTGGGCGGTGAGGCTGTTCCCCTGGATCCACTCCGTGGATCGTGAGGATCTGGCCAGGCAGCTGAGCCGAGCCGCAGCGCAGTTCGGGCGTCGACCACAGGTGCTGGTCGAGGTTGTGATCGGAGACCAGGCGACCAAGGGAGGGGTGGAGCCGAAACGACTGCCGTGGTTGCTGGAGGTTGTTGCTGAAAGCGGGCACCTGGAGCTCGTCGGACTGATGACCGTGGCTTCGCGCGATCACCCGCAGCAAGACTTCGCCCAGCTCCGGATGTTGAGGGAGCAGTGGGTGGGACGCTTCCCCAGTCTCCGGGAGCTGTCGATGGGAATGAGCGACGACTTTCCGCTGGCGATCGCAGAAGGGTCGACCATGATTCGGATCGGGCGAGCCCTGTTCGGGGCCGCTCCAACCATCTAGAGGAGGATCGATGATGAAGGTGATGGACAAGTTCCTGAACATGATCGGGTTCGAAGAGGAAGAGGGCGCCGAGGAGGCCCCGGTGACGACGGAGCGCAAGGAGCTGAAGGACAAGGTGCGCCGGGTGCCTCTGGTCAGCCTTCCGGGCAACCAGGCGCAAAAGGGCGGCCTGCACGTGGTCGTCGCCTACCCCACAGACGGCAGGGACGTCCAGGAGATCGCCGACCAGTTGAAGGGCCGGCGTCCGGTGATCGTCAACCTAGAAGGCATCACCAAGAGCGAGGCGCAGCCGATCCTGGACTTTCTGGCCGGTGCCGTGTACGCCTTAGACGGCCGCTTGGAGCGGGTTGGGACCGGCATCTTCCTGGTCACCCCGGCCAACGTGGAAGTGCAGATGGACGAAGCGGCTCCTGCCGAGGAGACGCCCAAGCGCGAAGCGAACTACTTCGGCGCCTGAGAGTTCCCTAAACCGGAAAGGACTGACGCCGACTGCTGTCTCTTCTGATCTTCCTGGTCGAGTTGGTCGGCAAGATCCTGATCGTGGCGATCTTGGCGCGGGCCCTGATGAGTTGGTTCGCGCCAGTGCGGCCAGGCGGCACCTACTGGATGGTGGCCCATGGCCTCGATCGCCTGACCGAACCGGTGATCGGTCCGATTCGGCGTCGCCTGCCCACCTGGGGCGGATTCGACTGGGCGCCGCTGATCGGCATCGTGGTCGTCTACTTGGTGATGGCGGTTTTGGTCTGGGTCCTGTAGGGCCTTAAGGAGGTGGTGGAGTCGTGCTGACGCCGCTTGACATTCAGAACAAGGAGTTCAAGAAGGGCTTTCGCGGCTACGACGAACAGGAGGTTGACGCCTACCTGGACGAGGTGGTGCGCGACTTCGAGCTGGCGCTGAAGGAGCGCGACGACCTCAAGGCCCAGGTGGCGGAGGTCCAGCACCAGGTGCAGCAGTACCGCACCCTGGAGGAGCAGCTGCAGAAGGCGCTTCTGGTGGCGCAGCAGACGGCCCAGGAGGTGGTCGAGACCGCCCACAAGGAGGCAGGATTGATCACCGACCGGGCGGAGGCAGAGGGCCAGAAGATCGCAGAGCAGGCGCGCAGCTCGGTGCGGGCGGTCGAGGAACAGGCGGCGCGCCTGCGCAGCGACCTGGAAGTGTTTCGGGCCAAAACCCGCTCTCTGCTCGAATCGCAACTGAAGATCCTGGAGGCGATCAGCGAAGGCGAGTGACGTGAGGCGCACCGCACCGGGAATCTGGCAGGGGGACGCCCAAGTGGCGGCCTCCTTGTTGCCTGCTTCGGGCGTTGACCTGGTCTATCTGGACCCGCCGTTTGGCACCGGACGCCGCCGGGAGGGCCAGGCCGGCGCCTATGCCGACCAGTGGAAGGGATCAGGCCAGCACGTCAGCTGGCTCGCCGAGTGCTGTGAGCGACTCTGGCCGGCCTTGCGGGCGGGCGGGACGCTCTGGCTGCACCTTGATGCCCGTTCCGTCCACCACCTGCGCCTCGCCCTGGATCGGGTCCTGGTCGATGGCACCTGTCGCAACGAGGTGGTCTGGTGCTACAACGGTGGCGGCGTGCCGCGGCGGGACTTTCCGCGCAAGCATGACCTGCTCCTGCGTTATGTAAAGAAGGGCGACTGGACATTTCACGCCATCCGCCGTCCCTACAAGGCGAACACCCAAGCTGTCGGCCGTCACTCCACCCGGGCGAAAGAGACGGCGATCGATTTGGATTGGGGCACGCCTCAAACCGATTGGTGGGCGGACATCCCGACCGTGACCGGCTGGTCGCCGGAGCGGCTGGGCTACCCGACCCAAAAGCCTCAGGCTCTGCTCAGCCGCCTGATTGCCGCTACCTCGAACCCGAACGACGTGGTGGTCGATCTGTTCATGGGATCGGGCACCACCCTTCTCGCAGCGGCGAGCTTAGGCCGGCGCTATCTGGGCGTCGACAATTCGAAGGCTGCCTGCGACCTCGCCGCCAGGCGCCTCGCACCCTGGCAGGCGGCCGCCTGGGACTGGGCTCCTTAAGGGAGCGCAGCGAGCCGCCGTCAGGTGACGAGGCGGAGCAAAAGCGGCGTCACGAAGCTCTCGACCAGGGCGGCAACCAAGAGCAGGAAGACTGGGGCCAGGCTGTGGTAGAGGACCCGGCTGCGCACGCCGGCCGGGCGCGAGGCGGCGACGGCCAGTCCGGTGCCGGCCGCATAGGCGCCGACCTCGAACACGCCATGGGGCAGGATGCCGGCCAGCATCACGAGCGGCCAGGCCGCGTTGTGGGCGCGGGCGATGGCGGTGACGACCAGTCCGCCGATCACGGCGTTGACGATGAGCAGCACGATGAACAGGACGAGGCCGATGTAGGCGAGAAGTCGGGCTGGTCGGCTTTTCACCCGGAACAGCGCCGCCGCTGCCAGGACCAGGGCCAGTACCTTGAGGTTGTTCAAAAAGATGCCAAGTGCCCGCAAGAGCGGCGACGGCGAGGCGAGCAGCGACGCAAAGAGGCTGCGCTGAAAGCCATGGCTGACCATGGTCGACAGCCGGCTCAACGTGGCGGCGCCGAAGCTGTGGGCCAGTGCGCTGAACAGCACCATCACGGCGAAGAACAGAAAGAAGATGAACCAGGAAAACCGCCCGATCTGACGGTCGGTCACGACTCCTGCCCCCCTGCCTCCGCCGTGAGCGCCGTGAGCAGGCGCTGCCAGAGGGAGTGGCCCATCATCATGCACACATCGCCGGCCCGGCAACGCTCCGCCGCCTTGAAGGCGTCGCCTAGCAGGTAGATCAGGCGGCCTCGATCGGCCGGACCGACCGAGACCTGACCGGTGAAGAGCGTGTCCCAGAAGTGACAGGCCGCACGCTCCCAGCGGTTCACCGGCACCGCTGCATCGTAGCGGGGCGCAACCAGCACGTCCGAGTCGCGCCACTGAAACTCGCCGATCCGGCGCAAGAGCGCCTCATCCAGCACACAGGCCACCACATTGGCCAGCAGGTCGGTGGCGGCTGCCCGCTCGGAGGGCTCGGCGGCGGGAAGGATCGGTGGCTCGGACGAAACGGAAGGAAAAGACTCAGGCACGAGGCGACGCTCCCTTCAGGGTCAGGGGGAAGACGGTCGGCGCCGGCCGCTCAGGCGCCGGCGGCGGCGTTGGCGCTGGCGCGAAGGAGATCACGGCATAGCTGGCGTCTGACGAGCGTTCTTCGGCCAAGAAGGTGGCCAAATGAGCGGGCGCGGCGCCGAGTAGGACAAAGAGGTGCGCCAACTCAGCGTCCGGACGGCCCGCGATCCAGAGATCCCCACCGGCGTTCAAAATCTCCGATCCGGCCCCCTGCTCCAGCAGCTGGCGAAGGGTTTGAGCAAAGGCGAGCGGCGCTGGGTCTGACGGCGCGCCGCCGCGGGTCAGCGCCCCAGTCACCACCAGGGCCGTGCTGGCCTGCTCTTCGGCACAGGCGGCAGCGATCGCTTCGCCGACCGCCATCGTCCGTTCAGGGGCGTGCGGCGGGACGCCAATTGCGATCACGGCCTCTGGCGCCGCAGCGCCGAGAAGGCCGAGGTAGGCCCGGCCCGACTGTTCCCATGCTGGGGCCGCCGATCGGGGCCAAAAGTCGCGTTCGGCAAGCTCTCTCTTCAGGGCCCCCACCAGGAGACGACTGGCCCCTTCGGTCCGGGTACCAAGGTCCAAGGTTGGGCTGCGCCAGGTCGAGTCGACCATCACCACGGTGCGCACTTGAGAGGCGGCCAGCGCCGCCAGTGCCTGGCGAGTCGCAGTCTTCAGCGCGCCAGACCCGCCCGTCAGGGCCTCTGACGAGGGCAGGAAAAGGGGAATAAAGTCCGGCTTGGTGGTGGTCACACGGTCATCGTACCTGAGCACCAGCCGGCCGACAACCGAGGGTGTGCGCGATCAGAGGGCTGCGGCGGCTTGGGCGGCCGATCGCCGTCTTTGACCGCCGGCCGGGCCCGTGCTAGAATTTGGCCAACCGATGATCGAGACAGGCCGTCCGGGCCACGTCGCCAAAGAGACCCGCCGTCGGTGCGAAGGCGGGGCGACGATTCGGGCGGTATCCCTCGAGAGGGCACAGGCGAAGGAAGTAGCCTGGGCCGGACCCCCCCGTTAGCGGGTTCGAGTGGGGGCAACTCCAACGAAGGTGGTACCGCGGTCCGTCCGCCCTTTGGCGTGCGGGCCGCTTTGTTTTCGATCGGTCGGCTGGGAGAGGAATGTGAGACGGTGGCTGACGACCTGAAGGCGACCTTGAATCTGCCGCACACCGACTTTCCGATGCGCGCCGACCTCGGCAGCCGCGAGCCAGAGCAGCTGGTCCGCTGGCAGCAGATGGACGTCGTGGCCAAGGTGCGTCAGGCGAGGGCAGGCGCACCGCCCTTTGTCCTGCACGACGGTCCGCCCTACGCGAACGGCCACATCCACCTTGGCACCCTGCTCAACAAGACGCTGAAGGACACGATCAACAAGTACTGGACGATGCAGGGCAAAGACGCCCGCTACGTCCCGGGATGGGACACCCACGGCCTGCCGATCGAACGGGCGGTGCAACTTAGGGAGGGCAACGAGATCCGGCTCGATCCGGTGCGGTTGCGCCGGGCCTGTCGGGCCTATGCCCAAGAGTACATCGGCATCATGACCGAGGAGTTCAAGCGGCTGGGGGTTAGGGCCGACTGGGACCACCCCTACGCCACCTTGACCCCGGGCTTTGAGGCCGCGGAGGTGCGGGTCTTCGCCCGCATGTACGAGCTGGGGCTGATCGGCAAGGACTTCAAATCGGTCAATTGGTGCCCGGACTGTGAGACCGCACTGGCCGAGGCCGAGATCGAATACCAGGACATCACGTCCCCTTCCCTGTTCGTCGCCTTTCCGGTGGTGGAGGCAAAGGGCAGCCTGCGCCCGGGGGATCAACTGCTGGCCTGGACCACGACCGCCTGGACCCTGCCGGCCAACCGGGCGCTCGCCGTGCACCCGGAGCTGATCTATGTGCGGACGAACAGTCCCACTGGCACCCTGGTGCTGGCCAAGAGCGCCCACCACCGCCTGCGGGAGATGCTGAAGCTGGGCGCCGTCGAGGCCGAGTTCAGCGGCCAGAGCATGGTCGGAGGCGGGGTCGATCACCCGCTTTGGGCGCAGACCGTGCCGATCCTGGCCGGTGGGCACGTCACCGACACGGAGGGAACCGGCGTCGTCCATACCGCTCCCGGACACGGTGAGGAGGACTTCGAGCTGGGCCGCTCTGCCAAGCTCGAGGTGGCGGTGCCGATCGATGGGCGCGGGGTGTTCACCGCCCAGGCGGGCAGTCTCGCTGGCACGCACTACTCGGCCGCCTACCCGTTGATCGTCGAGCGGTTGCGCGCCCGCCAGCGTGTTGTCTACGAGCTCGCCTGGCGGCACAGCTATCCGCACTGCTGGCGCTGTCACAATCAGATCCTGTTTCGGGCCACCGAGCAGTGGTTCGGCTCGATCTCAAAGATCCGCCCGCAGCTGCTTTCTGCCATCGCCGAGGTGTCCTGGAGCCCGGCCTGGGGTCAGGCCCGCATGCGCCAGATGACCGAGGAGCGCGGCGAGTGGTGCATCTCCCGACAGCGGGTGTGGGGGCTGCCGATTCCGGCCCTGTACTGTGAGAGCTGCGGGCGGATCGTGGTCAGCGAGGCGGCCGAGACGATCGCTCAGGCGTTTTTGGAACAGGGTTCGGACGTCTGGTTTGTCGAGCCGGCCGAAGCCTTCTTGCCGAAGGGCTTTTCCTGCCCCGACTGCCACGGCACGGCCTTTTCCAAAGAGACCGACACCCTGGACGTCTGGTTTGACTCCGGATCCTCACACGCCTCGGTGCTAGCCGGTGAAGACGGCCTCGGCTGGCCAGCCGATCTCTATTTCGAGGGCCCCGACCAGTACCGGGGCTGGTTCAACTCGTCTCTGACCACAGCGGTGGCGATCTGGGGTGCGCCTCCGTACCGCCAGGTGCTCTCGCATGGCTTCATCAACGACCAGCTTGGCGACAAGATGTCGAAGAGCCGCGGCAACGTCGTCAGCCCGAGCGAGCTGATGGCCACCTACGGAGCGGACATCCTGAGGCTGTGGGTGGCCTCTTCCGACTACCGGGCCGACATCTCGGTGTCGGACACGATCTTGGCCCAGAGCGCAGAAGCCTACCGCAAGCTGCGCAACACGATCCGATTCCTGCTGGGCAACCTGGCCGCGGATTCGCAGCCCCTGCCGCCAGTCGACCAGCTGCCGGAGCTGGAACGGCTGATCCTCTCCCGCCTAGACCGGGTGATCGAACGGGTCGAGGGCGCCTACGGCCGTTTTGACTTTCACATCGTCACCCAGCAGCTGGTGAACTTCGCAGCGGTCGACCTTTCCAGCTTTTATTTGGACGTGCGAAAGGATCTGCTCTACACCGCCCACCCCAAGGACCCACAACGCCTAGCTGCGGTCGCCGTCTGCGAGCATCTGGCCCGCAGCCTGATCCTGATGCTGGCTCCGATCCTGACCTTCAGCGCAGAAGAGGCCTGGCGCTACCTGCCGCATCCGGCTGGCGACCCCGAGACGGTGCAGCTGGCATCCTTTCCGTCTGCCGGTCTGTACTACGACGAGCCTCTGGAAGCTCGCCACCTCGAGTTGGACCGCCTGCGCCAGCGGGTGCTGCGCGAGATCGAGGCGCTTCGGGCCAAGGGGCAGGTTCGCTCCTCGCTTGAGGCGAGCGTGCATCTGACGGCGTCCGGCAGCGCCTGGGCCCAGCTGCACGACGCTGAGCCGCTCCTGGCCACCTTGTTCGTGGTCTCTCAGGTGACCGTTTCCGACGGCTCAGAAGAGGAGATCGGGATCGCGGTCGAGGTGGCCGCCGGACAAAAGTGCCAGCGCTGCTGGCGTGTGCTGCTAGAAGTGGCCGCCGGCGGACAGGGCCCGGTCTGTCAGCGCTGCGCCGATGTGCTCGCCCGACTGGAAGGCGCCCAGCCGTGACCAGTCGGCCAGGATCCCTGCGACGCATCGGCTGGTGGCTGATCCCGGCGGTCTTGGTGCTGGCCGCCGATCAGACCACCAAGGCCTGGGTGGCGGCGCATCTGGCCCTGGGCTCCCGAACCTGGCTGGTTCAACCGTGGCTCTCTCTGACGCCCTATGACAACACCGGCGCCGCCTTCAGCCTGCTGCCGCACCAGGCACTGTGGCTGGGCGTGTTCGGCGTGGTGGCGGCGGCGGTGGTGGCGGTCATCGCCTGGCGGACGACCGAGACCTGGCTCGCCGTCACGCTCGGGTTGCTCCTCGGCGGGACCTTGGGCAACCTGATCGACCGTCTGGCTGGCCGCCAGGTGCTCGACTTCATCAAGCTGCCGCACTGGCCGGCCTTCAACGTCGCCGACATGGCGATCACGGTGGGGGCGGTGGTCTTAGTCGTGGAGTCGCTGCTGCAGGCGCGGAGCAAAGGGGCCCACTCCCATCGCTGAGCGAGGCCGCCAGCGCCTTCAAGCGTCAGGAGGCGGCCGCCTGGACAAGGAGGTCGCCGAGTCCTTGGGCGTCGCCAGAAACCGCCTGGCTGGGCTGATCCGCCGCGGCCTCGTGACGGTCGATGGCCGCCTGGTCACCAAGCCCGCCCACCTGCTTGCGGGGGGCGAGTGGATCGCCATCGACTGGCCGGAGCCCGCCGCCCTGCCGCTGGCCGAGGCGCTGCCGCTTTGCGTGGTCTATCAGGATGACGACTTGGTGGTGGTGGACAAGGCCGCCGGGATGGTCGTCCACCCCGGCGCCGGTCACGCGGGCCAGACGCTGGTCAACGCCCTCTTGGCCCGGCTGGACAGTCTGCCCGGCGACGACCCCAGCCGTCCGGGCATCGTCCATCGGCTGGACAAGGACACGTCCGGCCTGCTGGTCGTAGCCCGGACGGAGCTCGCCCGCCAGGCGCTGATCCGGCAGCTGGCCGACCATTCGATGAGCCGCCGCTACCTGGCGGTCGCCAGCCGCACCCCCAAGCCAGCGGACGGAACGGTTGCGGCGCCGATCGGCCGCCATCCCACCCAGCGCAAGAAGATGGCGGTGACGCCGGCCGGTCGGCCGGCGGTCACCCAGTACCGAACGATCGGCCAGCTGACAGGCGGGGGCGCCATCTTGCTGCTTCGGCTGGAGACGGGGCGCACCCACCAGATTCGGGTACACATGCAGGCGCTGGGCTGTCCGCTCTTAGGCGATCGGGTCTACGGCGGACCGCCCGCCAGCCGCCAGATGCTGCATGCCTATGCCCTCGGATTGCGCCATCCGGTCACGGATCGGCCCATGCTGTTCTTGGCAGAATTGCCGTGGGACCTCAGGCAGGTGCTGGGCGACCAGTGCGAGATGGCCGAGAGGGAAGCCCGTCAGGATGCCGAACGGTGGGCGGAGGAGATGCAAGCCCAGGTCGTGGGAGGCAACTGACGTGGCGGTCGCGGACAGACGCGTAGTGCTTGATGCCGAGGCAATGCGCCGGTCGCTGTGGCGACTGGCGCATGAAGTGCTGGAACGGACAGACGATGTCCATCCCTTGGTCCTGGTCGGCATCGAGCGGCGGGGGAGCCAGCTGGCGAATCGACTGGCGGCCTTGATCGGTCAGGTCGGGGACGCTCAGCCTGAGGTGGCGGCCCTCGACACCACACCCTTTAGGGACGATGAACGGCGCCAGGGCACAGAGACGCCGCCTTCGGTGCAGACGGCCGGGTGCCAGGTTGTGATCGTGGACGACGTGCTGTTCACGGGTCGCACGGCCAGGGCCGCCATCGCCGCCGTGCTGGCCGCTGGCCGGCCGCAGGTGATCCGGCTTTTGGTGCTGGTCGACCGCGGCCACCGGGAGCTGCCGATTCGGCCCGACTTCGTGGGCAAAAATATTCCGACCGCAAGGGAGGACGAGGTGGCGGTCCATCTTGAGGAGGTGGACGGAGTTGACGAGGTCCTGGTCGTGGGCCATAGTGTCGGAAGTGCGGCAACCAACCTTTAATCTGGTTCAGCGAAGCCAGGAAGGGAGGGCCACCGTGGCCAGCCCTGCCCTAGGCGAGCACCCCGGGCAGGAGGGGCATTGGTGAGACACCTTCTAGGAATCGCCGAGTTGAGCGCAACCGAGTTGTCTTGCCTATTGGAACGCACCGATCAGATCGCCCAGGGGGCGATCTTTTCTTTTGCCCAGCCGGTGGCCCTTGTCTTCTACGAGCCATCGACCCGCACCGAGATGTCCTTCGTCCGGGCCTGTCAGATGGTGGGCGCGCCTGTGCTGCGCCTGTTGCCGGAGCGGGCGTCTGTGCTGAAGGGCGAGGGACCCGACGAGACAGTGCGCACCCTGGGCGCCATCGGGGCGAGAGTGCTGGTGATGCGGACTGCAGAGCCGCTCCTGCCGCATCGGCTGTCTGAACTGGGCATGGCCGTGGTCAACGCCGGAGACGGCTGCCACGAGCACCCAACACAGGCCTTGGCCGACCTGGTTGCCCTGCGCCGAACGGTCGGCGAGGTTCGGGGGCTTAAGGTGCTGGTGGTGGGCGACCACCTGCACAGCCGGGTCAGCCGCTCCACGGTCGCCCTGCTCAGCCGGCAGGGGGCCGAAGTTGAGCTGGCCGGCCCGCCAGATCTCTTGCCTGAGGGCTTCGCCGAGATGCTGGGCGCACGGCGCTGTGTGGACCTTGATCAGGCGCTGGCCGAGGTGGATGTGGTGATGGCGCTTCGCATCCAGCAGGAGCGGATGGGCCAGACGGTCGTCGCCGACCTCGCCGCCTACCGTCGGCAGTGGGGGATTACCGCCGAGCGCTACTTTTCACTGGGCCACCCGCCGTGGCTGATGCATCCCGGGCCGGCCAATCTGGGCGTCGAGATCGACCCCGAACTGGCTGACGCCAGCCGGTCATTGATCCGCATCCAGGTCACCTGCGGCACCCAGGTGCGGGCCGCCGTCCTCAGCCTGATCGGCGAGGAGGTGGCCTGATGCGGCTTGTGATCACAGGCGGCCGCCTGCTCGACCCACAGTTGGGACTGGATCAGGTCGGCGATGTCCTGATCGAAGACGGCGTGATCACGAAGGTCGGCGGCCAAGAGACGGCAGGCGCCGATCGGGTGGTCGAGGCCAGAGGCCAGGTGGTGCTGCCCGGCCTGGTCGACATGCACGTCCACCTCCGCCAGCCCGGGCAGTCGGCCAAGGAGACGCTTCGGAGCGGGCTCTTGGCCGCGGTGCGGGGCGGCTTCACGGCGGTGGCGGCCATGCCCAACACCGCACCGGTGGTCGACCAGCCACAGATCGCCCAAGAGGTCGAAGCGGCGGGCAGTGGCCTCAACCTCGCCCGCCTGCACCAGGTGGGAGCGATCAGCCGGGGGAGCTCCGGCGAGCTCTTGGCCGACTTCTCCGGGTACGCCCAGGCCGGGATCCGGGCAGTCAGCGATGACGGGCGGCCGGTTGTCTCAAGCGGCCTGATGAAGCGGGCGCTGCAGCATGGGCGGGCCCATGGGCTGTTGGTCATCGCCCACTCGGAGGATCTCGGCTTGGCCCAAGACGGCGTGGCAGACGACGGACAAGACGCCTGGAGATTGGGGTTGCCCACCCAGCCCGCCTCGGCCGAGGCTGCGATGGTGGCCCGCGACCTGGTGCTGGCCGAAGAGACGGGTGGGCGGCTGCATGTGGCCCACGTCTCGAGCGCTGCAACCGTTCAGCTGATCCGAAACGCCAAGGCCACCGGAGTGCCGGTCAGTGCCGAGGTGACGCCGCACCACCTGCTTCTGACCTCAGCCGATCTCGAACGACTGGGCACGCTCGCCAAGATGAATCCGCCGCTGCGCCAAGAGCGCGACCGCCAGGCCCTGATCTCCGCCCTGGCCGACGGCACGATCGATGCCGTGGCGACCGACCACGCCCCGCACACGGCGGCGGAGAAGGCCAGAGGCTGGCTGGCGGCCCCGTTTGGGGTCACCGGCATGGAGACAGCCCTGCCCATGCTGGTGGCGGGGTTGGTGGAGCCGGGCCTGATTCCGCTCGGCCGCCTGATCTCTGCCCTGTCGGCAGTGCCGGCATCGATCCTCGGCCTGCCTGAGCGCACCCTCGCCGTTGGCAGACGCGCCAATCTGACCCTGGTCGACCTCTCGGCCGAAGTCGTGTTCACCGCTGACACCCTGGCCACCCTGGGCAAGAACTGCCCGTTCTTGGGTTCAAGGGGATTAGGCAAGGTGCACGGCGTGGTGGTTGAAGGGAGGTGGGTGCCGTGCTAGACGGCCGGCCAGGGCGGCTGGTGCTGGAGGACGGGGCGGTCTTCGAGGGCATCTTGCACGGTCCTGCCCGGGCCGGCGAGGTGGTCTTCACCACCGCCATGACCGGATACCCGGAGGTGGCGACCGATCCGTCCTTTCGCGACCAGCTGGTGGTGATGTGCTTTCCCTTGATCGGCATCTACGGGCAGCGGGAGGCGGAGCACCAGTCGCACGAGCCGCATGTCGGGGGCATGATCGTCCACGACTTAGTCGACCGGACGGAGGGAGACAGCTCCCTTCTGTCCTACCTGCTGGCCCACGACCGGCCGATCCTGAGCGGCATCGACACGAGAGCCCTGGTCCGCCACCTGCGTACTGAGGGCAGCATGCTGGGCGCCATCGGAGAGATGAACGGTAAACCATTTTCCCGACTGAACACGCGGCAGATGATCCTGGCCGCGGCCTGCACTGCTCCGACCACGGTGGCAGAGGCGGGGGGGCTTAGGGTGGTGGTCGTGGATTACGGGGTGAAACGGCAGATCCTGACCGAGTTGGCAAGCCGGAAGGTCAAGGTCCGCCTCTTGCCGCCCACCTCCAGTGCCCAGGCGGTCCTGGCCGAGCGACCAGACCTGGTGGTGCTCTCGCCGGGCCCCGGCGACCCGGCCGATCTCCCGGAGTGGACCGAGGTGGTGGCCATGGTGGCGGAGCGGGTGCCGGTGTTTGGCATCTGCCTTGGCCATCAGCTCTTGGCCACCGCCTTCGGCGGCAGCACCTACAAGCTGCGCTTTGGCCATCGCGGCGCCAACCACCCGGTGCGCGACGAGGCGAGCGGCCTGGTCAGGATCACAGCCCAAAACCACGGCTACGCCGTCGACGAGCAAAGCCTCGGACATGGCGCCCTCGAGGTGACGCACAGAAACGCCAACGACCACACGGTCGAGGGATTGCGCCATCGGGAGCTTCCGATCCGCTCCCTGCAGTATCACCCCGAGGCTGCACCGGGCCCCCGCGACGAGCGGGGGGCCTTCGACCGCATCCTGGCCGAGCTGGTCGGTGAGCGCCGTGCGTGACCCCGCACTGCGCAAGGTGGCGGTGATCGGGTCGGGGCCGATCGTGATCGGCCAGGCCGCCGAGTTTGACTACGCCGGCACCCAGGCCTGTCGCGCCCTGGCCGAAGAGGGCGTCGAGGTGGTCTTGATCAACTCCAACCCGGCCACGATCATGACCGACCCGGAGATGGCCGCACGGGTCTATCTGGAGCCCCTGACCGTGCCGTCGGTCAGCCGGGTGTTGGAACGGGAGCGGCCAGACGGCCTGATCGCCACCTTGGGCGGGCAGATGGGGCTGAATCTGGCCGTCGGCCTGGCCGAGAGCGGCGTGCTCGATCAGCTGGGCATCCGGCTGCTTGGCACCCAGCTCGATTCCATCCGTCAGGCGGAGGACCGCCAGGCGTTTCGGGAGCTGATGCTGGCGCTCGGCCAGCCGATCCCGCCCAGCCTGGTCGTGGAGTCGGTTCAAGAGGGCCAGCGCTTTGCCGCCACCATCGGCTATCCGGTGATCGTCCGTCCAGCCTACACGCTCGGCGGCACCGGCGGCGGCTTTGCCGACGGGCCCAACGAGTTGGCCGAGGTGCTCGGCCGCGGGCTCGCCATGAGTCCAATCCATCAGTGCCTGATCGAGGAGTCGATCGCCGGCTGGGTCGAGGTCGAGTACGAGGTGATGCGCGATGGCGCCGGCAACGCCATCACCGTCTGCAACATGGAGAACATCGATCCGGTGGGGGTGCACACCGGAGACTCGATCGTGGTCGCCCCCAGTTTGACTCTGACCGACCACCACTATCAGATCCTGCGCACGGCGGCGCTTTCCATCGTCCACGCCCTCAAGGTGGAGGGCGGCTGCAACGTGCAGTTCGGCCTCGACCCCAAGAGCTCCGACTACCGGGTGATCGAGGTCAACCCCAGGGTCAGCCGCTCCAGCGCCCTTGCCTCCAAGGCGACCGGCTATCCGATCGCCCGGATGGCGGCCAAGATCGCCGTCGGCCATACCCTACCCGAACTGACCAACCCGGTGACCGGCGAGACGACCGCCTGCTTTGAGCCGGCGCTCGACTACGTGGTGCTGAAGATCCCGCGCTGGCCCTTTGACAAATTCGTGCAGGCGGATCGCCGGCTCGGCACCCAGATGAAGGCCACCGGCGAGGTGATGGCCATCGACCGCAGTTTTGGCGGCGCCCTGCACAAGGCGATCCGGGCGCTTGAGGCAGGACAGTGCGGCCTGCTTGCCGAGCAGGTGGAGGCCCTAGACGACGAGGGCCTGGCCCAAGCCCTGGCCAAGCCGGACCATCAGCGCCTGTTCGCCCTGGGGGCGGCCTTTCGCCGCAAGTGGGACATCGACCAGGTGGCGCAGCTGAGCCGGATCCGGCCCTACTTTCTGGAAGAGGTCAGGGCCCTGGTCGACGACGAGCAGACGCTGCCTGCGCTTTCGGACATGTCGGCGACAGGCTGGCAGACGCTCAAGCGCCAGGGCTTCTCAGACCGCCGCCTGGCCGAGTGCTGGCAGACAGACGAGGACACGGTGCGGGCCGCCCGCTGGGCAGCCGGGGTCCACCCGGTCTACAAGATGGTCGACACCTGTGCCGGCGAGTTCTTGGCCAAGACGCCCTACTTCTACGCCTGCTACGACCAGCAGGACGAAGCGGAGATGCTGGACGGCGAGCGGGTGCTCGTGATCGGGTCGGGGCCGATCCGCATCGGCCAGGGCATCGAGTTCGACTTCTCGACGGTGCATGCCTTAAGCGCCCTGCGCCAGCGTGCGGTGCGCGGCCTGATCGTGAACTCCAACCCAGAGACGGTGTCGACCGACTTCTCGGAGTCAGACCGCCTGTTCTTCGAGCCGGTCACCCTGGAGGACGTGCTGGAGGTCTCGCACCACGAACAGATCTCGGGTGTCTTGGTTCAGTTCGGCGGCCAGACGGCGCTGAACATGGCGCCCCATCTGGAGCGGGCCGGCATCCCGATCCTCGGGACGCCGCTGGCTGGCCTCTGGGCGGCCGAAGACCGCGGTCAGTTCGACGCCCTGCTCTCTCGGCTGGACGTCCGCCGCCCGCGGGGGCGGGCTGTGGACAGCGCCGATCAGGCGCTGGCTGCCGCCGAGGCGATCGGCTATCCGGTCCTGATCCGGCCCTCCTTCGTGCTCGGCGGGCGGGCGATGCAGATCGCCTACGACCGAGAGGAGCTTTCTGCCTATCTGGACGCCATGGGACAGAGCGGCCCGCTGACGGCGCTTCTCGTCGACCAGTACTGCGCTGGCGTCGAGGTCGAGGTCGATGCCCTCTCCGACGGCGAAGAGGTGCTGGTCGCCGGCATCATGGAGCACATCGAGCGGGCAGGGGTGCACTCCGGAGACTCGATGGCCGTCTATCCGGCCCATTCTCTGGACCAGGCACAAAAGGAGCAGGTGGCGGACATCACCCGCCGCATCGCCCTGGGCCTGGGGGTCAGGGGACTCCTGAACGTCCAGTTTGTGGTCTCGGACGGCGAGATCTTGGTGATCGAGGCCAACCCGCGGGCCAGCCGGACCATTCCCTTTCTGGAGAAGGTGGCCGGCATCAAACTGGCCGAACTCGCCACCCACCTGATGATGGGCGATCGGCTCTCCGACCATGGGGTGCCCGCTGGCATCTGGACCGAGCCGCTGCACGTCGGGGTGAAGGTGCCGGTCTTCTCATGGGCCAAACTGGGTGAGGTGGACGCCGCCCTTGGCCCCGAGATGAAGTCGACCGGCGAGGTGCTGGGCTTGGACGCCACCTTCGAGGGGGCGCTGGTCAAGGCCTTTGAGGCATCGGGCTTCGCTGTCCCGGAGGGAGCGGCGATTTTGCTCACCGTTTCGGACCGGGACAAGGAGGAGGTGGTGGCGCTGGCCGAAGCACTCGCTGCCCGCAGGTTCCGGCTGCTCGCCACCGCCGGGACGGCCAGCGCCCTGGAACGGCGCGGCGTGGAGGTGGAGCGGGTGGCCAAGATCGGAGACGGCCATCCCGACATCTTGGATCTGATCGGAAGCCAAAAGGTCTCTCTCGTCGTGAACACGATCACGAGAGGCCACAAGCCGGAGCGGGACGGATTTCGGATCCGGCGGGCGGCCGTCGAGCACGGCGTCCCCTGCATCACCTCGCTTGACACGGTGCGGGCTGTGCTCCATGCCCTGAGCTGGGACCGCCGTCCGCGCACGCTCGCCCTCCAAGACTACCTGACAGCAGCGCCAGG
>JAKAUI010000064.1 GCA_021827745.1 Bacillota bacterium
GCGGAGGGGTCACACCCGTTCCCATCCCGAACACGGAAGTTAAGCCCTCCAGCGCCGATGGTACTGATCCCGCAGGGGACCGGGAGAGTAGGCCGTCGCCGGAATTCATTTCGCTCAAGGGGGCGGCGCAAGCCGCCCCCTTGGCGCGTCCAGAAGGCGACCCTGTCTCTGGTCTCAAGGCGCCTTAAGGAGCTTTGGGCAAACGAAAAGCAGGCAGCGATCGATGCCGCTGCCTGCCTTAGATGATCTGAGATGGCGGCCGCTCAGGCCTGCTTGCCGGAGAGGGCCTTGCCGATATAGCCCAGGACCAGCGCGCCGATGATGGAGGTCACAAGACTTCCATACTTGATGGCCGTGGTGTAGGCGAAGGGTCCAAGCAGGGCGTAGCCGCCGGCCAGACCGCCGATGAGACCCAGGATCACAATCACCGTCATGCCTTTTTGACTGCCCTGGCCGACGAAGTATCCGACCACCAGCCCGATGACTATGAAGGCGACAATATGAAGCACACGTTCACCCCCCCTCGTCGCTGGCCATAGATTCGCCTTTGGCCTCTACATTCCTATCGCCAGCAGGTGTGGGATACGGGCGCCAATCGGCTAGACTAGATGTGGAAAGACACCAAGATTCACGCAGAGGAAGGGACGCACGATCGAGATCACGGCAGAGCAGATCGCCCGTGCCGCCAAAGACGTGCGGGCGGTGCTGCAGCCGACCCCTCTTGAGCTGTCCCGGCATCTGAGCCGGGCCTATGGCCGGCCGATCTATCTCAAGCTCGAGGTCTTTCAGCCGATTCGCACCTTCAAGATCCGAGGCGCCGTGTCCCGCTTCAGCGGCCTGGCCAGAAGCGGGCACCATGGCCCGGTGGTGACGGCGTCTGCCGGGAACCACGGCTTGGCTGTCGCCTGGTGCGGGGACAGGTGGGGTTACCCAGTTCACGTCTTTGCGCCAGAGGGCGCCAACCCAGCCAAGCTGGATGCCATCCGCCTCTACGGAGGACAGATCCATCTCGGGGGAGCCGGATACGACCAGGCGGCGGCGGCGGCCATCGCCTTCGCCAAGGAGCAGGGCTGGCCGTTCATCCACGGCTTTGACGACCCAGAGATCATCGCCGGCCAGGGCACGATCGGTGTGGAGATGGCCGCCCAGGCCGATATCGGCACCGTGATCGCCGGCGTCGGCGGCGGCGGGCTTCTGGGCGGCATCGCCGCCTCGTACGCTACAAAGCGGCGCCGTCCGCAGATGATCGGCGTGGAGCCGACCGGAGCGGCCTCGATGCAGGCGGCCCTCAAGGCCGGCCACCCCGTCGCGCTTCAGCAGGTCAGCACGATCGCCGACGGACTGGCGCCTGGTCAGGTGTCGGCGCGCACGCTGCGCTTGTTTCAGGCCAGCGTCGACCAGGTGATCACCCTGCCCGACGACGCCCTGTGGCCCGCCTTGACCCACTTTCTGGCCGTCGAGCACCTGGTGGTCGAGCCGTCCGGAGCAGCACCCTTAGCCGCTCTGATCGCCCAGCCGGATCTCGGGTCCGGAGCGCTGGCCCTGATCGTATCGGGCGGAAACATCGCGCCTGCAGTGTTGGAGCGCCTGGAGTCGGGAGCTGGGCGATGAGTCAGGAGCCAGGGATGTCGCGGATGGCGAGACGAGCGGCCCGCCGTGGCGGCCCGTTTTTCTTCCGGCACCGGATCTGGACGATCGTGTTCTGGGTGCTCTTGGTGGTTGCCGTCGCGCCCCTCGCTTCTCGGGTCACCCACGACCTGACCTCGTCTGGATTCTCCAACCCAACCAGTCCGGCGGTGTGGGCAGACAACCAGGCGGCGCGCATGCCTGGTGCGGCCCCGACCATCTTTTTGGCCGAGCGGGTCGGCACGACGGCCACTCAGTCCGACCTGGCGGCGGTCGGGATGCCCTCGGCTGTGACCCATCCGGTCGGGGGGGTGGGCACCCTCATCTTCACGCCGCCCGGTGCCAGCACAGCCCAGCTGAGCGCCAAGGTGAGCCACCAGGGCGGAAGCCTGGTGCCGGTCGATCCCAAGGAGATGGGCAGTCAGATCGACCAGAACATCAGCGCCACGTTGCATGAGAGTTCGATGATCGCCGTCCCGGCGCTCATTGTCTTGCTGCTCATCGTCTACGGCTCGGTGGCGGCTGCGCTCTTGCCGCTCGTGATCGCCGTCTGCGGCGCCCTCCTCGGGCTGGCGGCGGTGGACATCTTGGAGACGCACATCACGCTCTCGATCTATCTGACCGACATCGTCAGCTTTCTGGCGCTCGGTGTAGGCATCGACTACGCCCTATTCATCTCGACCAGGTTTCGGCGCGCCCTGGAGCGGCCGGGGACGCCGGTCTCAGCCGCCGTGGCTGAGTCGATGCAGACGAGCGGGCGCTCTGTCGCCTACTCCGGCCTAGCCGTGGCCCTCGCCGTCTCCACCCTGCTTTTGGGCGGCGACGCCTACTGGCAGGGGCTGGCGGTGGGCGGGGCGGTGACGGTGTTGGCGGTGCTGTTGGCGACGCACAGCCTGCTTCCGGCCATCTTGTCGGCGGTGGGGCCGAGGATCAACTGGGGCAAGCTGCCCAAAATCGGTCGCGGCGGACGATTCTGGCCGGCGCTGGCCGCTTTCGCCACGAGACGGCGGGCGCTGGCCGTGCCGCTTGGTCTCGCCATCCTGATCGCCCTCGGGGTGTTCGGGCCCAGTCTGAACATGCGGACTGAGGCCAACCCCGCCTCCCTGCTCCCGACGACCAGTCCGCTCGCCAAAGCCAGCGTGGTCGAACAAACGGTGCTGGGCCAGGGGGCAGTGGCGCCCCTCCTGGTGGTGCTGCGGCTGCCCACGCCCACCACGACGCTGACCACCTGGCAGACCGTCTCGACCGTCAGCCAGAATCTGGCCCACATGACCGGCGTGGCCTCGGTGGAGTCGCCGACCGACAGCCTGAGCCCAACCCAGCTCGCCGCCTTCTACACCCATCCGTCTGCTCTGCCGAAGACGCTGCACCAGACACTGTCGCGCTTTTCCGATTTTCAGAAGACTTCGCACACGATCCTGCTGGTGGTGGTCCCGACCTCCGGGCCAGACAGCGCCGTGACCCGCCAGCTCGCCCAGCGGATGGCGACCGCCCTGCCCGGATGGGTGCCGCGCTCGGCCCGCACCGCAGTGGGCGGGCTCGTGCCGCTGCTCAACAGCTTCACCCAGTTGACCACCCAGCGTCTGCCCTGGGTCTTGGCTGCGGTGGCTGTGGTGACGCTGCTGGTGCTGGGCTGGGCGACCGGATCCTTGGTCCAGGCCGCCCTCGGCCTTGCCCTTTCGGCCCTGGTTGCCCTGGCCACGGCCGGTGTGCTCGTCCTGACCGTGCAGCGCGGCGGATTTGGCCTGACTGCCGGGCCGGTCGACGCCGCCATCACGCCGCTGATCTTCACCCTGCTCTTTGGCCTGTCCATGGACTACGAAGTGATCCTGCTCCACCGCATGCAAGAGCACCTAGCGGCGGGCGAGACGCCGGTTGAGGCCGCCCAGTCCGGGCTGATCGGCACCGGCGCCATGATCACCGGCGCCGGCCTGGTGATGGCCGTGGCCTTTGCCGTGCTGCTGGTCAGCCAGCTGGAAGTGATGAAGACGTTGGCGATCGGGCTCACCACCGCCATCTTGCTCGACACCTGGGTGGTGCGCTCGCTGCTGGTGCCGGGGATCAGCGCCAGTCTCGGCCGA
>JAKAUI010000024.1 GCA_021827745.1 Bacillota bacterium
GGTGCGGCTCCAGGGCATCCGCCATCCCTGGTGGGCGGTGGCGGGGGTGGCCGTCGCCATCGTCGGCGTGGCGCTGATCGCCCTCAGCCAGGAGGGCGGCCAGCAGCACCTCGTCGGAGACGGCCTGGCGCTCCTGGCCGCCCTGGCCGGCGCCGCCTACTTCCTGATCGGCCGCCACCTGCGCCAGGAGATGGAGGTGCTGCCGTACACCACCGTGGTGTACGGCCTGGCGGCACTCCTACTGCTGGTCGGTGCTTTGGCCGCCGGCCAGCCGGTCTTTGACATCGGCCTGCGCAACTGGGTCCTGGTGCTGGCCCTGGCCGCGGTTCCGACCACGCTCGGCCACACCCTGTCCAACTATCTCCTGCGCTGGCTGCCTGCCTCCACCCTGGCGGTGATGGGCCTCCTGGAGGCGGTCGGCGCCAGCCTGATCGCCATCCCGGTCTTCGGCCAGACCCCCGGCTGGGTGGTGGCGGCGGGCGGCGTACTCGCCCTGGGCGGCGTTGCTCTCTTTCTGGCCACCGCTCCCCGCTCGCCAGCGCTGCCGCCCGTGACCTGATCACCCCGCTCAGCTTTCGGCTCGAAAGCCCGGGTGGACCGCCCGCAACTCGGCGAAGCGGGGCCTCTCAGTCGGCGAAGCGGGCCAGGAAATCGTCGAGCAGGCGGAACAGCTGCATCTTCTGGCCGATCTCGGCGCTCCAGTGGCCCTGTGCGCCCAGCCGGTGGTAGACGAAGTCCGGCCCCTCCTCCTTGCCCAGCTCGAGCAGGCGCTCCCGAAAGCTCTCGGCCTGGTTCAGAGGGCAGCGCGGATCGTTCTCGCCCTGGGCCATGATCAGGGGCGCACGGAGCCGGTGGGCCTCATGGATCGGCGAGGCCTCCCGGTAGCGCTCCGGGAACTCTTGGGGCGTGCCGCCGAACAAGAGCTTCAGGTAGGACCTGTAGTTTTCCATCGAGTCCTCGTACAGCCGCTGCCAGTCCGTGATGCCGACGATGGCGAGGCCGCCCGCCCACAGCTCGGGGAAGTGCGTGAGCTGGCGGTAGGTCATGTAGCCGCCGTAGGAGCCGCCAGCGCAGAGGATGCAGCTGGGGTCGATGTCCGGGTCCTGGCCCAGGTAACGGGCGCCGGCCGCCACATCGGCGGCATCGCCGCCGCCGATGTCGCCCAGGTTGAGGTCCTTGAACTGACGGCCGTAGCCTGTGGAGCCCCGATAGTTGACCTGGAGCACGGCAAAGCCGCGGTTGCAGATGATCTGGACGAATTCGTCGAACATCTCGATGTCGTTGCCGGTCGGGCCGCCATGCACCCAGACCACCGCCGGCAGCCGCCGCCCGGCTGGCCGCTCCGGCTTGTACAGGATGCCCTGGATGGTCAGTCCGCCGCTCGGGATGCTGACGGTGTGGCCGCTCACGAACTGCCGGCCGGCCAGACGGCCGTATTCGGCGTCGATCAGGACCCGCAGCTCCGCGCCGGCCAGGGCCGCCACCCGCAGGCGGTGGGTGGTGTCTGAGTGCTGCATCACCACCTCGCCGCCGGCGCCGTAGCCGACCGGCCAGGTCAGGCCGACGGGGGCGTCGAGCAGGCGGCGGCGGCCGCTCACGAGGTCGATCTCGACCAGTCTGGTCGAGGTGCCGGCGTTCTGCACCGTCAAGAGGCGGCGGCCGTCCGGCGAGAAGTCGACCGGCCTCTCGTCCACCGCACCGTCGCCCAGCTGCCGCACCTGGCCGCTGGCCAGGTCGACCACGCCGGGCTGAACCCAGCCGGAGTGATCGCTGGCGAGGGCCAGCCAGCGGCCGTCCCTGGAGGTGCAGATGGCCCGGTCCTCGCTGCCATCGGCCGAGGAGAAAAGGCGGGTCAGCTCGCCGCTGTGGCAGGACACCTGATAGATGTCCTGATTTCTGGGGTTGTCCGACGCGCTCCCGGTCAGGTAGATGAACCGTCCGTCCGCCGACCAGCCGGCTGGCTCCGTCGGGTTGGGCAGGTCGGTGAGCTGACGCACCCCCAGGGTGTCCAGCCGCACCACGTAGACGTTCATCTGGCCCTTCCGGGATGAGGCGATCGCCAGCTCCTGGCCGTCGGGGCTGAACGGGCCTGGATAGTCCTGGCCCGGGGCGTCCGTCAGCTGGCGGACGGCACCGGTCGCCACCTCGACCATGAACAGATTGTGCTGCTCGTCTCCGTCCCGGTCTCGGGTGAAGACGATCTGGGCTCCGTCCCTGCTCCAGACCAACGGCACCATCAGGATGGCGGGCAACATGCCGTCGCCGACCTGAACCGCCCGATCCCCTTCGGCCAGGCTCTGCACGTAGAGCTGCATACGGCCGCTGCGGTCCGAGCCGAAGGCGATGCGGCTGCCGGCGTCGTCGATCGCCACGCCGTCGTTCTCCGGCAGCCCGACCAGATCTTCCAGCTCAATCCGCTCTGCCACAGCCCAGTCCCCTCATCTCGATCACGCCGTACGGGCTGGCCCCGTTCAGCCGCCGAGTTGCCGCTCCACCGCCTGACGCAGGGCGTTGCCGTCGACCCGGCCGCGCAGGCGCGGGATGAGAGCGCCCATCATGCGGCCGAGATCCCCCTTGCCGCTGGCGCCCATTTCGTGGGCCGCCTCGGCCACCACCTTCGCCAGCTCCGCCGGGCCCATGGGCTCAGGCAGATACTGGCGGAGCAGCCGCACCTCCTCGTCCAGCTTGGCCACGATCTCGCTCCGCCCGGAGCGCTCGAGATCCGGCCGCGCCTCCTCACGCTGGCGCACCTCCCGGCTGACCGCCGCCAGCCACTCGTCCTCGCTGAGCGGGCGGCCGAGGCGCACCTCCTCGTTCTTGGCCGCCGCCTTCAGCAGGCGGAGCACAGAGAGGCGGGCTCGGCCCGCCTCTCTGGCTTTCATCGCTTCTTTCAGGTCCAGATCGAGCCGCTGGGCGAGGCCCACGTCAGTCCTTCTTCCGGCGCCTGGCCGCCAGCGACTTCTTCTTGCGCTTCACGCTGGGCTTCTCGTAGTGCTCGCGCTTGCGCGCCTCGGCGAGCACCCCGGAGCGCTGAATCTGCCTCTTGAAGCGGCGGAGGGCGCTTTCCAGGGTCTCGTTCTTCCCGACCTTGATTTCGGACACGGTCTGACCCTCCTTCCGCTACCATACGTGGCTCGATGATACCCGCCGCTGGGACGGGGTGTCAATCGGCGCGAGGGCCCCGAAGACGCCCTGGGGCCGGCCCTGGCGGCTGTCGGCGGGCCAGGTGGAGAGGCTCCCCAACCGCCGCCGCGGCAACACGCCCCGGGCAGCGACCCGAGGTTCACCGAGCCCGGACCCCTGCCGCCCGCCAGGCGGCGGGGCGCTCAGGCGATCGGGCGGCGATCTCTCCCTCTAGCCTGGCGGCCAGGTCATCTGGCGGCCGCCGATCACGTGCACGTGCAGGTGACCGACCGTCTGTCCGCCCTCGGGACCAGTGTTGATCACCGTCCGAAAGCCCTTGGCCAGCCCTTCCTGGCGGGCCACCTCAGCGGCCCGCAGCATCAGGCCGCCCAGGAGGTCCCGGTCTTCCTGGCCGAGCTCGGCCAGGCTGCCAATGTGCCGCCTGGGGATGACCAAGAGATGGCTCGGCCCCATCGGGTTGAGGTCCCGGAACACCATCAGCTCCTGGTCCTCGAACACGGTCTGGGCTGGCAGCTGGCCCTTGGCGAT
>JAKAUI010000011.1 GCA_021827745.1 Bacillota bacterium
CTGGAGCTGCTGGAGGGCCTCGAACCCCCGACCTGCTGATTACAAATCAGCCGCTCTGCCAACTGAGCTACAGCAGCGACGCACCGATTCTAGCACGAGTGTGCGATCAGACGTCGAGCAGGTCCTGCTGGCGGGTCTTGAGGTAGCGCTCAACCTTGCGCTTCACGCGCTGCAGGGCGTTGTCGATCGACTTCACGTGCCGGCTCAGCTCGACCGCGATCTCCTGATACGACTTGCGGTCCAGGTAGGCGACCAGCACCTTCAGCTCGAGATCGGACAGGATCTCTCCCATCTTGTCCTCGATGTCCCCGAACTCTTCGCGGTTGATCACCAACTCTTCGGGATCCGAGACCTTGTTGCCCGTTATCACATCGAGCAGCGTCCGATCGGAGTCTTCGTCGTAGATCGGCTTGTTCAGCGAAACATAGGAGTTGAGCGGGATGTGCTTCTGACGCGTCGCCGTCTTGATGGCGGTGATGATCTGGCGGGTGATGCACAGCTCGGCGAAGGCTCGAAAGGACGACTGCTTGTCGTTCCGAAAGTCGCGAATCGCCTTGTAGAGGCCGATCATCCCCTCTTGGATGATGTCCTCTCGGTCGGCCCCAATCAGAAAGTACGAGCGGGCCTTGGCCCGCACGAAGTTCCGGTACTTGTTGATCAGGAATTCCTCGGCAGTGGCCGATCCTTGATGCGACAGCTCGACGAGGTCTTCGTCGGCCATCAGGTCAAAGGTCAGGGGCTCGGCAGTGAGCACTGCATCCGAAACCTTCAGGCTCAAGACAGCACGCCCCTCTCGGCTCTGCTCCTGCCCCGTCGCATGTCCTGTCGATTAGATGGACGCATTATAGGGACTCGCCGCAAACGCCGTCAAGCCGCTGATCCAGGCTTTCCCAGATTCAGCGGGCGAGGGCGGCCTGGTAGAGCAAGATGGCCGCCGCCACGGAGGCGTTGAGCGAAGGGGTGATGCCTCTGGTGACGATCCGCACCCTAAGGTCCACCCGTTTGAGCAATAGCGGGCCCAGCCCCTCGTGTTCGGCCCCCACCACCACCATCAGGGGGCCGGACAGATCCGCTTCGGTCAGGGGCACATCGCCATCCGGGTCGGCGGCCACCACCCGTCCGCCCTGGCGGCGAAAGTGGTCGAAGCTCTGGCTGAGGTTGCCCACTCTGGCCACGGGCAAGGTGGCCAGGGCACCGGCGCTGGTCCGCTGGGCGCTGGCTGTCAGCCCGGCCGCCCGGTGCCGGGGCAAGATCAGCCCCTTGGCCCCCATCGCCTCGGCCGTGCGGGCGATGGCCCCCACATTGCGCGGGTCCTGAAGGTGGTCAAGCGCCACCAAGAGAGGGGCAGGACTGGTCCTGAAGGCCTGTTCGATCAGGTCCTCGACGCTGAGCACCGGTGCGGCCGAAATCCGCCCGGCGACGCCCTGGTGGTGTCCTCCCACCAAACGACCCAGCGCCTCCATCGGCACCACCTCCACCACCACCCGGCTCTCCTTGGCCAGCTGGTGGACGTCTTCGAGGTGTCGGCCCTCGGCCAGGTAGATCTTCTCCAGGCGGCCGGCAGCCAGCGCCGCCTTCACGGCCTGGCGGCCGCTGACCCACGCCTCGTCCTGGCCGGCGCCGGGCACCGGCGGCCGAAACTCGCTCACGCCCGATACCAGCGGGAGCCCTGGGCCGTGTCTTCCACGACGACACCCAGGTCCTTCAGCTGCTGGCGGAGGCGGTCGGCCAGGGCGAAGTCCCGACTCGCTCTGGCCGTCTCCCGAGCCAGAACCAGCTCGGCGACTCCGTCGTCGGCGTTCTCATCGGCGCTCTTTGGCGTCACGCCGAGCAGGGCGCACATGGCCTCGATCCCCGCCAAGTAGCGGCCGAGAGCCCCTGGCTTGGCCCCGTTGTCGAGCGCCGTGTTGGCCTGGCGCACCGTCTCGAACAGCACACCCTGCGCCTCCGCCGTGTTGAAGTCGTCGGCCAGGCACCCGAGAAAGCGGTCCCAGCCCTCCTTCGCTTCGCTGGGCGCCGCCATTGGGCGAAGCCGCCGCAGCACGTTCTCGATGCGCCGAAGCGCCGCCTTGGCCTGATCCAATCCCTCCAGCTCGGCGGCAAGCGGGCTGCGGTAGTGGGCCGACAAGAGAAACAGGCGGATCGCCTCCGGCGGGTAGCGGTCCAAGAGGTCGCTGACCCGAAACGTGTTCTTCAGCGACTTTGACATCTTCTCGCCGCTCATGGTCAGCATGCCGTTGTGCATCCAGATCCGGGCCGGACTCTGCTCGACCAGCGGCGTGCTCTGGGCAATCTCGTTCTCGTGGTGCGGAAAGAGCAGGTCCACGCCGCCGCCGTGGATGTCAAAGGGCACGCCCAGGTGGTCAGCGGACATCACAGAGCACTCGATGTGCCAGCCAGGGCGTCCCCACCCCCAGGGGGAGGGCCAGGAGAACTCGGGGTCTCCTTCGCTCTTCCACAGCGCGAAGTCTTCCGGCGCCCGCTTCCCCGCCTCCACCTCGACCCGGGCGCCGGCCTGGCGCTCATCGACCGGCTGGTGGCTGAGCTGTCCGTAGGCAGGGAAGGACTGGACCGAAAAGTAGACGCTGCCGTCTGCGACATAGGCATGGCCGAGCTCGATCAGCCGCTCGATGTGCGCCACCATCTGCGGCACGTGGTCCGTGGCCCGAGGCTCGATCTGCTCGTCGATGCCAAGACGCCTGGCGTCGCGGTGGTAGAGGTCGATGTAGCGGTCGGCCACCTGGCGCAGGCTGATCTTCTCCGCCTTGGCCTTTGCGATGATGCGGTCATCGACGTCGGTGAAGTTCTGGACCTTGGTCACCTCGTAGCCTGACTGGCGCAGAAAGCGGGCCAGGGTGTCAAAGATCACAAAGCAGCGGAAGTTTCCGATGTGCAGCTCATCGTAGACGGTCGGGCCGCAGACGTAGATCCGCACCTCTCCGGGATGGATCGGCGTCAGTGTCTCGATCCGGCCGCTTTGCGTGTTATGCACTCTGATCGACATCCGAAACCCCTTTCCGACTCTCTAGTGTCGCCACCTTGGCGGTCAGAGCCGCCAGCTCCCGGGTGATCTCAGCCAGCGCTTCTTGGACCGGGTCCGGCAGGTTTCCATGCTCCAGGTCCTTCTCCTCGTCCACCGGCTGGCCGTGGCGGCGGACCACCCGTCCCGGCACGCCGACCACGGTCGAGTGGGCGGGCACAGGCCGCACCACCACCGCCCCGGCCCCGATCTTGGCCCCCTCGCCCACCTCGATGGCGCCCAGAACCTTGGCGCCGGTCGAGATCATCACGTGCGAGCGAATGGTCGGGTGTCGCTTGCCCTTTTCCTTGCCGGTGCCGCCCAACGTTACGCCCTGGTACATGGTGACGTCGTCTCCGACCTCGGCCGTCTCGCCGATCACCACGCCGGTGCCGTGGTCGATGAAGACGCGCCGCCCGATCACGGCGCCGGGATGGATCTCGATCCCGGTGCGCCGCCGGCTGCGTTCAGACAGCCATCTGGCCAAGAGGTGCAAGTGGCGCTGCCACAGGGCATGGGCCAGGCGGTGGCTGCGCAGCGCCCGAAAGCCCGGGTAGCAGAGCAGGACCTCCCAGGTGCTGCGGCACGCTGGATCCCGGTCCTTCACCACCTGGATGTCCTCTCGCCACTGTGCAAACACGCCAATCCCCCCTTTTCCGACAAATACCCCCCTCGCTCAGAGGCGAGGGGGGTCGCGGTTCCACTCTGATTTCGCCGGCTGGGCCGACCTCATGCCCTTAACGCGGGATACGGCGGGCCTGGCCGAGGCTCGGCGCCACACTCCGGGATGCACTTCGTCGGTGGCGGTCAGGTCCTTGCAGCAGGCGGACCCTCTCTTAGGACCGATGCACCGAGTACTCGTCCCTTCATCGTTTGCGCCATTATGCCGAGCCGAGCGCCCAGTGTCAACGCGCCGCCCGGAGCAGGGCCACGGCCCACACCTTCACGCCGAGACCGCTGGGGGCATTGACCAGTCCCTCTTCGGTCGTCGCCTTCAACCCGACCTCTTCCGTGCCGATACCGAGCAGCCGGGCCACCTCCCGGCAGATCGCCTGGCGGTGCGGTGCCAGCCGAGGGGCGTCCGCCGCCACCGTGACATCGACCTGGGCCACCTGAAAGCCTGCGCTGGCGGCGTGCGCCACCGCCGCACGCACGATCTCGCCAGAGTCCATGCCTGCCGTCTCCGGGCGGCCCGGAGGAAAGTAGTGGCCGATGTCGGCCAGGCCGGCTCCGCCGAGCACCGCATCGGCCACGGCGTGCAAGAGCACGTCGCCGTCCGAGTGCCCGACCAGCTCCAGGCCGGCGAAGATGGACACCCCGCCCAGTCGGAGCGGCCCCGGACCAAGCCGTAGCCGGTGCACGTCGTACCCATGCCCGACGCGAACGCTCGGCCCCGGCTGGCGATGGGCCAAGATCGCCTCGGCCAGGGCGAGGTCGGCCAAGACGGTGATCTTGAGGTTCGTCGGGTCGCCCGATACGCTGACCAGCTCCCCCGGCTTTTCGGCGAACAGCTCTGCCTCGTCGGTCAGCGCAGAGCGCTTCTCACCGAGCCTCCTCACAAGCTCAGAACGCAAGAACGCCTGCGGCGTCTGCACCTGGTAGGCGCCCTGGCGGTCAATCGCGGCCCAGCTCATCCGCCGGCTGCGGCGCAGCGTGTCCGCCACGGCGACGACCGGCATGGTGGCGAGCGCCGTCGAGGACGCCACCTGGTCGATCAGCTCAGTAGTGACAAGCGGCCGGGCGGCGTCGTGGACCAAGACCCGCGTTGCATCGCGGGGGAGCGCTCGCACACCGGCTGCCACCGAGTCCTGACGAGCGAGACCGCCGGCCACCGAGAGGAGCGGCCTGCCCCGAAACGACCAGTCGCTGAGCGCCGGAAGGTCCTCTTCTCGGGCCACCACCACCAGGCCGTCAACGGTGGAGGCTTCGAAGGCTGCGACCGACCAGGCGAGCATCGGCCTGCCAGCCAGCGGGGCCAGCGCCTTGGCCTGGCCAAAACGCTGGCCCTGACCAGCGGCGGCGATCACTCCCCAGGTCTGGCCGGTCTGCTCCACCTGATCAGTGGCGCGAGAGCACCGGACCGCTCTGATGGTGCTGCAGATGGCGGGGTCGGGCGAAGATCATGCGGCCGGCGGCGGTCTGCAGGGCAGACGTCACGGTCACCAACACCGTCTCCCCGATCAGCGTGCGCCCCTGCTCGACCACGATCATGGTGCCGTCCGGCAGATAGGCAACACCCTGGCCCTCTTCCTTGCCCTCGCGGATGACGGTCACCTCGATGTCCTCGCCGGGGAGCAGGACCGGGCGGACGGCGTTGGCCAAGAGGTTGACGTTCAGCACGCCGACGCCGTGCACGGCCGCCACCTTGTTCAGATTGTAGTCGGTGGTGATCACTAAGCCGCCGAGGCTCTTGGCCAGATTCAGGAGCCGGGAGTCCACCTCTGAAAACCGATCCTCCGCCGAGTCGTCCACCACCTGGACCTTGGAGCCGTGATCCTTGCGGATCCGCTTCAGCATGTCGAGGCCATGGCGGCCGCGCTGGCGCTTTTGGTCGTCCGAGGAGTCGGCCACGTGGCGCAGCTCCTCTAACACGAACGAGGGAATGATGATCGGCCCCTCCACGAAACCGGACTCCAAGATGTCGCTGATCCGGCCGTCGATGATGGCGGAGGTGTCGAGCACCTTGGGCACCGGCCCCTCCTCCGCCTTGGCGGCCTTGGCCTTGGGCCCGGGCCGGCTGCGGCTGGGCAGGATGCGCATGCTGGTCAGCTCGTCGCGCTTTTTCATGCCGATCACGAGGCCGATGTAGCCCAGGATCACGCTGACGAAGATGGGCAAAAACGGCCCGACCAAGGGCACGAACGAAACCGGCAGCGCCAAAAGGTAGCCGGCCACCAAGCCGATGATGGCGCCAAGGGCGCCCCACACCAGCTCCGTGGCCGTCAAGGTCGCCACCCGCGTCTCGATCCGGCGGCGGAATCCGATCGTCAGGCCGCGCAACCAGGGCGTCAGCATATAACCGAGGGCAGCGACCACGACGCCGCCGGCCAACATGACCAAGATCTGCTGGAGCACACTCCAGTGTCCGTTGCTGAGGGCCACAGCCGTGTAGTAGCCGATGGCCAAACCAAGCAGTAGTCCGACGACAGTTAGAACGCGGCGAGCCATCTGGCCTCACCCTCTCTTCGGCCCATTCTAACCGATCCTCCTGTCAAGTCGAAGGGTCGGACAAGCCCAAACTGGGAATCTCTGGCTCGTTGACAGCCGGACGTCTGCTCCCTACACTCGGTGCAGGTTCGATCGGCAGGGAGGCCATCGGGTGAAGGACCTGCTGTTTTCCGAGTTCCAGTCCACCGTTCAGGAGAATGTGATCCGGCACAAGAGCCTGATCGACGGCATGACCAAGCTCGAAGAGTCCGTATCACGGGTCAACCGGGCGATTGCCAAGTCTGTCACCTCTTGCGGCTGCATCCAGATCGTCGCCGAGAAGCACGCCATCCCTGAGGGTCTCAGCCTCGGCCAGCTCCGCGATCTCTTGGACACAGGCGTGCGCGGGCAGCTGTGCGAGAGCTGCCAGGATGCCATCGAGTCCGAACTGGGCAGTTCCATGTACTATCTCACGTCGTTGATGAATGCCCTGGGTCTGTCCCTGTACGACTGCCTGCTGACGGAACTGCAGCGGGTGAAGGCGCTCGGCGTCTTTAACGGCGCCTAGGGCTGCAGATCGCCGCACGAAGACGTCCCCGGACAGTGTCCGGGGACGTCTTCGTTTCCTTTCGGAAGCACGTCTGCTAGATGCGCCCGCTCGCCGCGAAGGCATCCTCCTGGAGGCGGGACAGCCCGCTCTGGATGGCCCGGGCCCTGGCCTCGCCGACTCCTTCGACCTGGTCCAGCTGCTCCAGATTGGCCGCCTGGATCCGGCTGAAGGTGCCGAAGTGGTCGACGAGGTGGCCGATCACGCCGTCCGGCAGCCGGGGCAGCCGGCTTAGGATGCGGATGCCCCGCCCGACCAGCGGATGGTCCGGATCTGGCCCCAGATGCAGGAAACGGCACAGCCACTCAGTGTTCAGAATGTCGTCGCTGTCGCGGTCGGCCAGTTCGGCCAGACGCTCTGCGGCCATCTCCCGGCTGAGCGCGTTCTCGGCGTAGTCGCGCAGGACCAGGAGGGCCTCGGCCTCCACGCCGCCGATCAGCTCGTGCAGCTGGATGCCGATCAGTCTGCCCTCGGATCCCAGCTCGGCGACGTAGCGGTCGATCTCAACCTTGACCGAGAGCAGGATCGCCGCCTGCTGCACCACGAGCGCCACATCCTGGGCGCTGACGTCCTCCTCGAATTCCAGCATGGTCAGCCGGCGCACCATGTCGTTGAAGGTGTGCCGGTAGCGGACGGTGGTGGCCAGGGCCTGGTTCGCCTTGCCGATGAGCAGGGCGGGCTCTTCCAGCACGTGCTTGAGCTGGCCCCGGTACAGTGAGATGACCGACCGGCGCTGGGAGATGGCGATCAGGAGGGCGCCGGTCGCCTTGGCCGCCCGCTCGGCGGTGCGGTGGCGGATGCCGGTCTCGGTGGACAGGATCGAGGAGTCGGGCACCAGATGGACGTTGGCCTTGCGGATCCGCTTCAGGTCGGCAGAGAGCACGATGGCGCCGTCCATCTTGCTCAGCTCGTAGAGCGATGCCGGCGCAAACGGGATGTCGAGCGGGAACCCGGAGTCGACGATTGAGCCGACCTCCGGCCCCTCGTCGAGCACGATCAGGGCGCCGCCATGGGCGTGCAACACGTTGTCCAGCCCCTCGCGCAGAGGCGTTCCTGGTGCCACCATGCGGACCATTTCCAGAATGTCGCTCTCGCTGCCCCGGCTCACAAGCCGCCCCCTTCCCTCGCCAGAGAGATGGTTGGCCCTTAGTTCACGACTGAGTGGGCCACCTCCTTGTGGAGGCGCCCACTCACGGTCCCGGTGCTCAGGATTCGGCGGTCGGCGTGACGGCGTCGACCTCGCTGAGCGGCGCGAAGACGATCTTGTCGTCGGCCAGCTCGCCCTTCACCCGCTGGCCGCCCTTCACCACTCCGGAGAGCAATGCCTCCGACAGCGGGTCTTCGACGTAGCGCTGAATGGCCCGGCGCAGCGGCCTTGCCCCGAATTTCGGGTCGTAGCCGACCTTGGCCAAAAAGTCCTTGGCCTCCTCGGTCAGCTCGATGGTCAGGGCCTGGTCGGCCAGCCGCTCGGAGAGACGGTCCAGCATGATCTCCACGATCTGGCGCAGATCCTCGTTTCTCAGCGAGTGGAAGACGATGATGTCGTCCACCCGGTTGAGGAACTCCGGCCGAAAGCTGTGCCGCATCTCGTCCAGGACCTTGGTCTTCATCGCGTCGTAGCGATCCTTGTCGGTGTCGGGCCGAAAGCCGAGCCCGCTGTCCGATCCCAGGTGGCTCATACCGATGTTCGACGTCATGATGATCACGGTGTTTCGAAAGTCGACCGTCCGCCCCTTGGCCTCGGTCAGCCGTCCTTCCTCCAGCACCTGGAGCAGGATGTTGAAGACCTCTGGGTGTGCCTTTTCGATCTCGTCCAGGCAGACGACGGAATACGGCTTGCGACGGACCGCCTCGGTCAGCTGGCCGCCCTCCTCGTACCCGACATAGCCGGGGGGCGCGCCGACCAGCCGGGACACAGTGTGCCGCTCCATGTACTCCGACATGTCGATCGTGATCATGGCGTCCTCGTCTCCGAACAGCGACTGGGCCAGGGCTCTGGCCAATTCGGTCTTGCCGACGCCGGTCGGGCCTAAGAAGATGAACGATCCGATCGGCCGCTTCGGATCCTTGAGGCCGGCCCGGGTGCGCCGGATCGCCTTGGCGACGGCGGTGACCGCCTCATCTTGTCCCACGTAGCGGCGGCGCAGCTCGCCTTCCAGGCCAAGCAGGCGCTCTGACTCCTCGATCTCCAGCCGGGTGACCGGGATGCTGGTCCACGAGGAGACGATCTGGGCCACGTCTTCTTCGGTCACGACCGACTTGTGGCTGGCCGTCTTCTTCTCCCACTCCTGCTTGGCGTGGTCCAGCTCCTCGTTCAGCTTCTGCTCCTGGTCGCGCAGGTGCGCCGCCTTCTCGAACTCCTGGGCGGCGATCGCCGCCTCTTTCTCCTTGCGGATCTCCTCCAGGTGGTCTTCCATCTGCTTCAGGTCCGGCGGCACCACGAAGGCCTTCAGCCGCACGCGGCTGGCCGCCTCGTCGACCAGGTCGATCGCCTTGTCCGGCAGGAAGCGGTCGCTGACATAGCGGTCGGAGAGGCGAACCGCCGCCGAGAGGGCGCCGTCCGTGATCTCCACCCGGTGGTGGGCCTCATAGCGGTCGCGCAGCCCCTTCAGGATTGCCATCGTCTCTTCGGTGGTTGGCTCGCTGACCATGATCGGCTGAAAGCGCCGTTCTAAGGCGGCGTCCTTTTCCACGTGCTTGCGGTACTCGTCCAAGGTGGTGGCGCCGATCGCCTGCAGCTCGCCGCGGGCCAAGGCCGGCTTCAGGATGTTGCTGGCGTCGATCGCCCCTTCGGCCGCACCGGCGCCGATGATGGTGTGCAGTTCGTCGATGAACAAGATGATGTTGCCGCTCTGGCGGATCTCCTCCATCACCTTCTTCAGCCGGTCCTCGAACTCGCCCCGGTACTTCGATCCGGCCACCAGGGCACCGAGGTCGAGCGCCACCACCCGGCGGTCTTTCAGCGTCTCCGGCACCTTGCCGAGCACGATCCGCTCGGCCAGGCCCTCGGCGATGGCCGTCTTGCCGACGCCGGGCTCTCCGATCAGCACCGGGTTGTTCTTGGTCCGCCGGGAGAGGATCTGGATCACCCGTTCGACTTCCTTGTCGCGGCCGATCACTGGGTCCAGCTTGTCCTCCTCGGCCAAGGTGTTCAGGTCGCGGCCGAACTGATCGAGCACAGGCGTCTGCGAGCGGTTCTTGCCCCGCCCGGCCGAGGCGGTGGCCCCGCTGCCGCCCAGCTGCTGCACCATCTGGCCGCGCAGCTTGTCGAGGTCAGCCCCCAAATTGACCAGCACCCGGGCCGCCACGCCCTCGCCCTCGCGGATCAGCCCGAGCAGGATGTGCTCCGGACCGACATAGTTGTGGCCAAGCTGACGCGCCTCTTCCACCGAGAACTCGAGCACCACCTTCTTGGCCCTGGGGGTGAGGCCGATCTCGCCCGAGGCCGGTGTGGAGCCGCGGCCGATCACCTTTTCCACCTCGGCCCGCACCCGATCCAGGGTGACGCCCATCTGCGAGAGCACCTTCACCGCCAGTCCGTCGCCGGCGCTGAGCAGCCCCAGGAGCAGGTGCTCGGTGCCCACAAAGTTGTACTGGAGCCGCTTCGCCTCTTCCTGGGCCAGGATCAGGGCGCGCTGGGCCTGCTCGGTAAACCGTCCGTACATCGACATGTCATCCATCCTCTCTGGTCAGTCGTTCCCGGATCAAACTCGCCCGCAGCTGAAGTCGCCCCTCGCGGCTCAGGTCCTGAGCCGCCGTGCGATCCAGAAATCCGGGCAGCGAAACTACTTGCAGGGCGCTGAGCGTGGCGTAGGAGGGGGACTTCAAAAGTCCCATCTCCACCCCCAGGCGAAGCGCCGAGATCTGGGCGATGGCCTCGTCGGCGGAGAGCAGGCGGGCGTTCTCCAAGATCCCCTTCGCCCGCCAGACCCGGTCCTGGATGCGGGGCATCTGCTCGGCCGCAAGCCGCTTTCTGGCCTGCCGCTCCTGCTCCACCACCTGCTCGGCGACCTTTCTCACGCCCTCGGCCAGGGCCTGTTCGTCCTCGCCCAGCGTCACCTGGTTCGAGATCTGGAACAGCTCGCCGAGCGCCGACGTGCCCTCGCCGTAGATGCCGCGCACCGCGACTCCGGCCTGAGCCAGGGCCTGCAGCAGGTGGCCGATCGACTCGGACAGGACCAAGCCCGGCAGGTGGGCCATCACCGAAATTCGGAGCCCGGTGCCGAGATTGGTCGGACACGCCGTCAGGTAGCCACGCCGGCTGTCCACCGCCCAGTCCAGCTCGTTCTCCAGTCCGTCGTCGACCTCAAGAGCGGTGGCGAGCGCCGGCTCGACGTCGAGACCGGGCGAAAACGCCTGGATCCGCACGTGGTCCTCCTCGTTCACCATCAGCGCTGCCGCCTCGTCTTGACGGATGGCCAGCGCCCGCTGCAGCTCGCCCTGCAGGAACTGCGGCGACACCAGGTGTTTTTCCATCAGCACCTGCAGGTCGACGGGCGCCACCTCGGAGACGGGGAAATAGCCCCAGCTCCCGCCCATCTTGGCGACGGCGCTGCCCACCTGCTCGATCAAGGCAGCCTGGTCGGCCTGGGTCATGCGGTCCGGGAAGTGGAGGCCGGACACGTTCCGGGCCAGGCGCGCCCGGCTGGACAAGATCACGTCCTGTAGGGGGCCGTCTGCCTCCATCCACGGCGGAAGGGCCCGCGTCGCATGTTCGTTCATGCTCACGACGGCTGGCCCCCCTCCGCCTCCAGGCTGCGGATCCGGTCTCTCAGCACCGCTGCCTGTTCATAGGACTCCTTGAGCACGAGCTGGCCCAGTTCCTCGCGCAGCTCTTTGAGCTCCCGCTCCCGGCCGATGCGCGAGCCGGTGCGCCGGGGCAGCTTGCCGCGGTGCCAGGCGCCGGACTGCATCCGGCTGATCACCGGGTCGAGCAGCTCGGAAAACTGCTCATAGCACTGGGCGCAGCCCAGGCGGCCGGTGGCCTGGAACTGGTGAAAAGAAAGGCCGCAGGCCGAGCAGACCGCTCCGTCCTGAACGGTCGGCTGGACGCCGCCCAAGCCGAGCAGGGCGCTCATCAGGTTGTGCATCATCAGGGACGGATTGCCCATGAACTGGAAGGCGCCGCGCTCTTTGGCGCATTCGGCGCACAGATGCTCGGTGCGCATCTCCTGACCGATCAGGGTCGTCACCTGCACGCTGGCTGGGCGCTGCTGGCAGTCGTCGCACAGCATCATCGCCGCTCGCCTCCCACCGTGGCCAGATAGGCGGCCAGCATCTCGGTGAGCAGCCGGTAGCGAAGGAGGTCGCGCTCTGGCAGCGGCACAGCCAAGACCCGGCGGTCGACCGCCCGCCTGAGCATGCGCGCCACCCGCCCGGCCAAGAGCCCGCCCTCCTCCAGTCGGCCAATCAGGGCTTCGGCCTCGGCCTGCCCGAGCTGGCCCTCGAAGCGGACCAGACTCTCCAAAAGCTCCGGCAGGTCGGGACAGTTCAGCCGGCGCAGCCGGATGTACCCGCCCTCTCCCCGCCGACTCTCCACCTGGTAGCCGCGTTCCACCGAAAAGCGGGTGGTCAGGACGTAGTTGATCTGGGAGGGGGCACAGGCAAAATAGTCTGAGAGATCGCTGCGCTTCAACTCGACCTCGCCCTGGTAGGCGAGCAGGTCGCGCAGGTGCGTCTCGATGGCGTCGGACAGGGTCATGGCGTCGCCCCCCAGGCTTCGTTGACTAATCCTGATCTATTGTATACATCGATTGTCCCCTGCGCGCAAGAGCCGCCGTCTGAATTGCTCGAGAAGGCCTGTCTGCCATCGCCTTAGGGTGCGACTGACCGGTCCCCCAGGTCGGGGGGCGGCAAGGTCAGGCGCTGGGTCGGCTGTTTGCGATGATGGTCCGGGCGACCGGGTCCGGGACCTCCTCGTAGTCGTGAAACTGCTGCTCGAAGCTGGCCCGGCCCCCGGTCAGCGAACGCAGGTCTATGGCGTAGCGCGCGAGTTCGGCCGCCGGCACGTGCGCCTTGACCACCGCCTTCGTGCCCACCGTCTCCATGCCCATCACCCGGCCCCGCCGGCGGTTGAGGTCGCCGATCACATCGCCCATCAGGTGCTCCGGGCAGGTCACGGTCACATCCATCACCGGCTCGAGCAGGACCGGCCTGGCCTTTTCGGCGGCAGCCCGAAAGGCCAGGATGCCGGCCAGCTTGAAGGCCATCTCGGAGGAGTCGACCGGGTGGTCCGAGCCGTCGACCAGCGCGACCTTGACGCCGGTTACCGGAAAGCCGGCCAGCACCCCTTCGGCCATCGCCTCGTGCACGCCCTTCTCCACCGCCGGCCGGTACTGCAGGGGGACGCTGCCGCCAAAGATCTTGTCCACCCACTCGAACGGCTCGGAGCTGGGCCCGACCTCCAGCCAGACATGGCCGTACTGGCCGTGGCCGCCGGTCTGCTTCTTGTGCTTGCCCTCAGCCTTGACCGTCTGGCGCAGCGTCTCCTGATAGGCGACCGCGAGCGCCTCCAGACGCACCCCGACCCCCACCTTGCGTTTGAGGCGCTCGACCAGGACGTCCAGGTGCAGCTCACCGTATCCGGCGATCACCGGCGCCTGGATGTGGGCCGGATGTTCGATCGTGAGCGACGGGTCCTCTTCGAGGAGACGGGCGAGGGCCGGCGAGAGCTTCTCTTCGTCGGCGTCTGTGGCCGGATGGACCGCCATCTTGTACTGAGCCTTGGGGAAGGACAAGGCGGGCAGGGGGCTGACCTTCAGCCCGCTCTCGGCCAGCGTGTCCCAGGTGGAGGTGTCCTGCAGCTTGGCGACGGCGCCGATTTCGCCGGCGACCAGCTCGGACGCCGGCTGCTTGGTCTTTCCGTGGAGGCGGAACACCTGGCTGAAACGCTCGCTGCGGTGGCGGTTCAGATTGTCCAGGTGCTGATCTGACTTCAGTGTGCCGCTCAGCACCCGAAAGATGTTGAGGTGGCCGACAAAGGGGTCCGAGATCGTCTTCAGGACCCGCACCACTGTGCCGCCGAGGTCCTCGATCTTCGGCGCCGGCAGGCAGTCGACGATGGCCTGGCACAGGGCGTCCAGGCCCTTCCCGGTCAGGGCGGACCCGACCAGCACCGGGCGCACGGTGCCCAGTGCGACCGCCTCGGCCATCGCCCGGTGCAGCTCGGGAGCGGAGATCTCCTCCCCGTCCAGGTAGCGGGTGAGCAGCTCGTCGTCCGCCTCCAGCACCGTCTCCATCAGGGCCTGACGGCCAGCGCTGTCTGCGGCGTCGAACAGGTCCTGCTCCATGCCGGGCACCATCGCCTCCATCACCGTCCGCCCGAAGGCCTCTTTCAGCTGCGCCGTCACCCGGGCGCAGTCGGCGTTGTCCCGATCCGTCTTGTTGATGAAGAAGAGGTAGGGCCGGTGGCACTCTTCCAGCCGGGCGACCGCCTGCTCGGTTCCGACCTGGACACCAGCGGCTGCGTCGACCACCACAATGGCGCTGTCTGCCATCTCGACGCCGATGCGGGCGTCGGCCGAAAAGTCCAGATATCCCGGCGTGCTGATCAGCGTGATCTCCTTGCCCTTCCAGCTGAAATGGGCCAGCGCAAGGCCGAGCGAGATGTGCCGGTGCACCTCTTCTGGCTCGGTGTCCAAAAAGGTGTTGCCGTCTTCCACTCTGCCCCGGCGCTCGATGGCGCCGGCACGGTGCAGAAGCGCTTCGGCCAAGGTCGTCTTGCCGGCGCCGCTGTGCCCGAGCAGCACCACATTCCGGATCTGGTCGCTCCGTCTCTCCTGGTCTGCCACCGTCTTGATCAATCCTTTCTGCCCGCTCTCCCCTGGCTCAGGCGCCGTTTCCCTGACTCACCGCCTTCAGCTCGACCCCATCCCGGCCGCTATGGCCAAGCACCCAGAGCGTGATCAGGCCTCCCACCACAGTCAGGGCGCCGCCAAGCGCCTCCGTCCACGGGGCCCACGGCACCAAAAGCAGGCCGCAGGCCACCAGCGCCGCACCGGTCATCAGCCAATTGCTGGCCGGCTGCTGACCGTAGCGGGCCGAACTCATGTGCACCAAGAAGGCCAGCACGACGGCGCTAGTCCCGCCCGATGCCCAGGCGGCAGCCATTTCCGGAGTGACCTGCCAGGGCATCGCCACCGCCGCCACCGCCAGGGCACAGAGGCCTCCGACCAGGAGGCGGCCCAGGCCCAATCCCATGCCCAGGCGCCGCGACCCGACGATGTGGGGCCGGGGCCGAAAGGCGCCGGGAAGCGCCCGCATCATGGCGCCGATCACGAGAAGCCCGCCTGCCGTTCCCACCCACAGCAGGAGCGGGCCGAACAGGAAGCCCGCCCACACCCCGACCTGCCAGAGCACAAACCCGCCGATCAGGGCCCGGTCGAGCGCCAGGTGGCGGCCGGTGACCCGAGGCAAGAGGAAGACGACGGCGCCCATGGCGATCGACACCGCCCATCCCCACCACAGCAGCACAAAGGCGGCGTGGATCGGCCACAAGCTCGCTCCGTTGCGGATGGCAAAGAAGCTGCCGACCATCAGGTCAACCTGGCCAACGATCAGCATGGCCCGGGCCAGGCGGTCGCTCTGCTCCTCGGCCGCACCGAGCCTGAAGCCCGGAATCAGAAGGTCGTCGTGCTGATCGTGGGCCGCGGGCTGCGGCACGTCCGTCAGCCAGACCGACAAGACAGCGCCAACGCCCACCGCCGCCTCGATCAGCCAGCCCAGTCTCCCCAGCCAGGCCACCTCGGGCCAACGGTCGGCGGCTCCCAGCATCAGCGCCCCCACCGCCAAGGCCGCCATCAGCGCCAGCACCCGCGAGCATCGCGGCATCGGTCGGCGATGGCTGATCGAGACCACGGCGGCGGCGGTCAGATAGAGCCAGACGGCCAGGCCGCCAAACAGCCAGAGATCGGTGGCGGCCAGGGCCAAAGGTCGCGGGTCGGACACCGTGGAGGCCAGGAGATGGACCGCTCCGGCCAAGATGGCGCCGACGGCGGCCATGGCGAGCAGGCGGGACCACCACCGGGTCAAATCTACCGGCGGCTCAGGCGGCTTGGCAGCAGGCGTCAAAGCCGCCACTGGAAGGTCTCCTCGCCGCCTTGGGCGAGGGTCCGGGCCAGGGTGAACAGATAGTCGGACAGCCGGTTCAGGTAGGTCAGTGCCTGCGGATTGATCGCCACCTCGCGCCCAAGCGCCACCACCCTCCGTTCTGCCCGGCGGCAGACGGTGCGGGCCAGATGGCAGATCGCCGCCGTGCGCGAGCCCGAGGGCAGGATGAAGGAGCGCAGCGGCGGCAGCTGCTCGGTCATGCGGTCGATGGCTGCCTCCAGCTGAGTGGGGTCCTCTTTTGTCACAGACTGTGGTGCCGGGTCGATCGGTGTCGAGAGGTCGTACCCGACGTGAAACAGCCGCTCCTGGATCCCCCGCAGCTCCTGATCCAAGGCTTCGTCCGGATAGGCGCCTTGGAGCATGCTGCGCAAAAGCCCGATCAGGGCGTTCAGTTCGTCGACCGTGCCGTAGGCATCGACCCGCGGGTCATCCTTGGGGACGCGCCTCGCTGCCCCCTTGGGCGTGTACAGGGCGGTCTCTCCCTTGTCCCCGTGGCGGGTGTAGATCGGCACCCGATCACCCCCCTGGCATTGCCTGGGGGTTCTCTCCCGGCGAAAGCGCCTCCTGTCGGCACCAAGGTCGGTTTTTCGATAAGATGACCAAACGAGGGTCAGGCCGGGAGGCACGCCGATGGCATCGGACATACGGTGGCGGATCGGGTTGATCGCCAACCCGGAGTCGGGAAAAGACGTCCGCCGCCTCGCCACAGAGGCGCAGGTGGTGAGCGCTGCAGACAAGCTGGGCATGCTGCGCCGGTTTCTGGCCGGACTCGCCCCTGGTGCAGGCCTCGCCGTTTTGGGTGCCCGTGACGAGCAGGACCTCCCGGAGCGCGCTTGGCAGACGATGGGAGCGGCCCGCCGCCCAAACATCCCCTTCACGCCGGTTTCCTATCCCTTGGAGCACGGCCCCCAGGACACCGTGACCGGAACCAGGGCGCTCTGCGACGCTGGGGCCGACGTGCTGGTCAGCCTGGGCGGCGATGGCACGCATCGCCTGGTTGCCGAGGCCGCCGGGGACTGTCCTTTGGTCCCGATCTCGACCGGCACCAACAACGCCTTCGGCCTAGCCATAGACCCGACCCTGATCGGGCTGGCGCTCAGCCGGGCCCTGGCAAGGGGCCCACTGGCCGCCCCTGCCCTCTTTCGGCCGAGCCGTCTGGCCGTCAGCGGGCCCTTTGGCCGCCTCTTCGCCCTGGTCGACGTGGCGGTGCTGCCGTCACAGCAGCGCGGCAAGGCGGTCTGGGACCCTGCTCTGCTCTCTTCGCTCTTTTTGACCCGCGGCGAACCGGACGCGCTGGGCCTGTCCTCTGTGCTCGGCCAGAGCGAGCCGCTCTCGCCCCGCCTGGCCGGCGGTCGCCTGGTCCTGATCGATCCCGGTGCAGGCCGCCGGGTCTGGTGTCCTTTGGCTCCCGGCCTCGTGGCCGAGATCGGGATCTCAGCGATCCGTCCGCTAGTGCTTGGCCAAGCTGAGACCGTCTTCGGGCCGGCCGCCTTGGCCCTGGACGGAGAGCCGCAGCTGACGATCGCCGATGGCGAGGAGGCGTCCGTGGAGCTGGAAGGCGGGCCCTGGGTGTTCGACCCGGCCCCCTGGCTATCTCTTGAGCATCCGGCGAAGGATCGGCCGCCAGCCTCAGGCGATCTGCGTAAGGCCGTAGAGGAGTCGCTGCTGGCCGTGATCGGACGGCTTTCGGCCGAGGCGGCTGGCGACAGCCTATACGGTGATCAGATTCCCGACGCCTCAAGCGAGGAGGTGTGGCAGCGGCCGATCGCCTTCGATCTGCGCTTTGACCTCGGTCCTGAGCCAGCGATTGTGGACGAGCTGTCGAGCCGGATCACGCGTCTTGGCCACCCGTTGAATTTGCGCGCCTGTCTGGCCCGAAGCGGGCTGATCGACGAGCTGGAGGCTGCCGAGACCGTTGGTGACTATCGCGACATCGTTCTTCAGTCGGTGGCCGAGCTGTGACCAGCACCCTGCTCTTCGCTCTGGCGTTGGTCGCCGGTGGCGTCGCCGCCTTCAATCCGTGCGGGGTGGCCCTCTTCCCAGGCTACCTGACCATGCTGATCCAAGACGGCGGCCCCGGGCGCCACTCCGCCTGGTTTGGTCTCGTGGCCGGCTTTTCGCTCAGCCTCGGCTTCATCGTCGTGTTCGGCCTGTTCGGCCTCATTCTGCGCCAGCTGGACGGAGCTCTGCTTAAGGCCGCGCCGATCGTGTCGCTGACGGTGGCCGCATGCCTGCTCGGCATCGGCGTGGCCAGCTGGCTGGGTGTCGCCCGCCTGCGCCTGCCCGCTTGGCTGATTGGCGGTGTGCCTCGCACCGGCCATCTCTCCTGGCGGCTTCTGGTCTATGGCGCCGTCTACGCTCTGGTGTCGGTCAGCTGCTCGCTGCCCGTGTTCTTGGCCATCTCTGTCCAGGCCTTGGCCCAGGGGGGCAGCTGGCCCGTTGTCGTCATGTTGCTCTATGCCGTGGGCATGGGTGTGGTCATGACGCTCGTCGCCATCTTGACCGTCAGCGCGCGGCACCTGGTGGAGTTGGCCCTTTCCCGCGCCCTGCCCCAGATGGGGCGCATTAGCGGCGCCATCTTCATCTTATCGGGCGCCTATCTGGCTTGGTACTGGCTCGTCGGCCCGGAGCAGCTCCTGCGCTAGAAGGGCTCCGGCCGGGGACGGGCCGGCGGCTTCCACGGCCAAAACGCCGCTCGGCCGAGACTGGCGCTGATCCCCGGCACCAGCAGCGAGCGCACCACCCAGGTGTCGAGCAAGATGGCGGTGGTGAGCCCGATCGCCAACGTCTTCATCACTTCCAGCTGGCTGACCAGCAGCACCGCAAAGGCCACGGCCATCACCAGGCCGGCGCCGGTGATCATGGCGCCGGTGCCGATCAGCCCGGACTGGGCGGCCTCAACCGGCGTCTCGCCCGCCGCCAGGTGCTCTTGCATGCGGTGGAGCAGGATCACTTCGTAGTCCATGGACAGGCCAAAGAGCAGGGTGAAGATCAGGGGCGTGATGGCGGCGTCGACCGGCCCGGCAGTCAGGCCAAATCCGCCGCGCTGCACGGTCAGGACGAGCACGCCGGCCGTGGCCAGGGCAACCAGGGCCGA
>JAKAUI010000059.1 GCA_021827745.1 Bacillota bacterium
GCCAAACTGGTTGGTCAGGCTAAAGTCAGGCGCCGAATGTCCGGACAGCTTGGTGACCGGCAGCACCTTGTTGGTGCCAGGGCCAGCCCCGCCGGCCAGCGGAGGCACCGGCCGATAGGGAGGGACTTGGTTGGCAAGATAGAGGTGCACACCGAGGGCGACGATCAGCAGCGCAAGGAAGATCTGAAGCCAGCGCAAGGAGACCTTCATGGCTTCATGCTACCGCATGGCGGCAGATGGGGCCTCCACGATGGACAATTCGAGCCCCAGCTTGGCGTCGCTCAGGTGGCCTGCCTTCGCCCCCCAGAGCTGAACCGAGAGAGGTGAGACAGCGGCCGGCGGACCGGCCGGGAACCAGACCCGTCCCGTCTTCACGACGATCAGAAGCCCGAGCTCGCTGCCGCAGGCGGTGAAGGTCGGGCTCTTCTCACCGGCCCAGGGCACAAGTCCAAGTCGGCGGCCAAGGCGCGCCGCCAGGGCAGTGACGTCCGGTGCCACGATACCGACCTCGCTGAGCCGCCGCAGGTGCTGTGGCCCAAACGGCCGCAGCGCCGGGTCGATCAGACGATGACGGCCGATCAGCTCGATCACATTGCCCGCTGGGTCAAATGCATAGCACGCATGCGAGTTCCACGCTTCGGACCCGGTCACCAGCGGCGATCCCTCATAGCGCAGAACTGGGGTTCGCCTCTCCAGCCACTGCTGGCCATCTTCGACTAGGCTCTCCGGCACCTCGAAGGCGAAGTGGTAGCGCCCGTCCTGATCGTCTGCGGCGCGCCGGAAGATGATCTCGGTCGTGCCGGCGGTGACGGTCACCTGATCTTGGTCGCCGACGGTCGGCAGGCCGAGATGCTCTCCGTAGAAGGAGCGCAGAGCCCGCAGCCGGTGGCATCTGAACTCCACCCGGCTGATGGTGCCGACTTGACCGGGCCCGGCGCTCATGGCGTCGGCGGCCCGCTGTCCTGGCGCAGGGCGCTCTCCAGGGCGGGCAGGTCGGGCGTTGCGATGAAGCAGGGGGGCAAGGCACGGCCTGGCGGGATGAGCAGCACGCCTTTGGCCGGCGGCCCATAGATCAGCGCCACCAAGGAGGGGCCACCGGCTCCGAGGTCAAAAGTGCCGGTCTTCAGGGCATAGTCGGAGAATCCGGTCTCCTTGACCAGCGACTGCTGGTAGTTGGCTTCGTTCACGATGCTCCAACTGACGCCTTTGAGCGGGATGGCTTCGCTGATCGGCGGGCTGTCCACTTTCAGCGTGCTGCCGCTCACCTGCCAACCACCGGCCGACTCCTGCAGCGGCACCAGCCCGAGCGGCAGGGTGAAGGCCACCAGCACGGCGATAATCAAAAGCGGGACGGCCCGCCGGAACTGGGGGCGCCTCCGCCCGACGATGAGAAAGGCCACCACCAAGGCCACGGGAACCAGCAGCAGCAGGGCTAGGGCGCTGTGGCTCAACGACAGCACACTGGCCAAGACGGCGCCGTACGTTAGGTGAAAGCCCATGGGTGCCTCCTCGGTTCGCTCTCTGGACGCGACGAGCGGGCGGGAATTTCCCCGCCCGCCCCGTGTGCTCCTGCTCAGCGTTAGGCCAAAGACCCCATCGGGTCCCATGGCTGAAGCACGATCGGTGCCTGCTGCAGGGCGTCCTTCTGAGCGGCAGTCAGGTACTTCTTGTGCACCACGACCTGGTACATGTGGTCATCGAACCAGGGGTCGCTCATCACGAAGTAGCCGTCCTTGCCGGGCTCGGTGCCCCAGCTGTTCTCCACCTTCCAGCGATTGGGCTTGCCGTCGACCAGATTGACGCCGGTGAACACCATGGCGTGGGTCATCCGGCTCTCGCCGTAGTCCAGCCGCTCGCCCTTCGACATGGCGAAGTCCACGCCCAGGGTTCCGGCGTAGTCGTAAAGCTCGGTGTCCATGATGCCGCCGTCTCGGTCCAGCATCTTGCCCACGTCGCAGCCGAACCAGACCGGCTCCTTGTCCTCGAGCTGGGCGAGCGCCACCCGGCGCAGTTCGTCGATCGGCAGGTTCAGATAGACCACCGGACGGCCATCCTTGACCGAGGCCAGGAAGCGGACGGTGTAGGTGCGGTTCATCGGCTTGTCGTCGGTCGGGGCGTTGATCAGGCTGACGTAGTCGTCGAGGTTGATCTTCACATACTTCTCAAGGAAGCTCTTCGGGTTCAGGTTCCGCTCGGCGTGGAAATTGCCGTCCTTATCCTTGTACTCGAAGTCGAAGCTCTTGGGCGGTGCGCCCAGATTGGCCACCAAAATCCGGTAGATCTCGCCGAGCATGGTCTCCTTCGCCGCCTGCACCGCGCTGTCGGACGCCTTTTCTGCGACCAGCCGGCGCAGCTTCACGGCGTCTTCTCTCAGCTTGACCGTGATCAGCATGTTCATGGCCCGGGACTGGCTGGACTGGAAGGTCTCCGGCATGGCGTCTTTCGGCACCAGTCCGTACTTCTCGACCAGCGCCACGAACATGTCCCACTGGCCGCCGTCGCCGACCGGGCTCTCCAGCAGAAAGGCGACCACCCGGCTGTCGTACGGTTCGGCCGCCGTCTCCAGGATGTTCTCCAAAAAGGCGTTCGACTTCTCGAACTTGTCCCAGAACATGGTGTAGTTCTGGGAAAACTCGAACGACTTCAGCTTCAGGTCCTGCTCGACATGGTGGCGGAGCACGTTCAGGGCGGCGAACATCCAGCAGCGCCCGCTCTGCTTCTGGTGAGTGACCGCAGAGGTCTCGATGTCCAGGGAATAGGTGTGGGTCATCGCCGCCACTCGGTCCGGATCGATTGCCACCGCTTGAATGCCGCTCTTCCTGACCGCATTGGAGATGGTCTTGAACCCATGGCTGGACGCCACTTCCTGGCGGTAGCGACCGAGCAGCTGTTCGGTCACGGCCTCCTGGCGCCTGGTCTGCACGCTCATCGCAGGACCCTCCTCGCAAAATCTTTTCACACTGCTGGATATGGTACACCTGAGGGCGCAACTGTGCGCGCCGCCTCCTCAAGGAAACTGCAGCGCTGGGCCTTTCTCGCCCATCGTTCGTGCGACCGGTCGCCCGGCCCGCTTTCGCCGCCTTCCCCCGCACTTGGGAATCCCGTAGGATTGTGCCGTTGGTGCGGAGGAATGCGCTACGCCCAGATGGTCACCAGCCGCCCGCCGGCTGATCGGGATCCAGGTGCTGTATACGCTCGCCACGGCCCTGGCGGGCACCTTCGTGTCGCCCTACGTGCTGGACTCTCCGGGTGGCGTCTTGGGCGTCGTGATCCTCTACCTCGGCCTGTTCGCCGCCTGCCCGCTCGGCGCATACCTGGGCGGCCAGTTCAACCGGACCGACCTCGGCCGCAACCTGCCGTGGAGCTTCGCCGCCTACGGCGTGTTCTACATTGCCCTTTTCCTCTTGGGCCTCGCCCACCAGGTCAGCCTGGTCTCTCTCGCCCTGCTCGGCGTGGTGCAGGGCTTGGGGCTTGGCCTCTATTTTGTGACCATCAACGTTCTGACCTACGACCTGGTGTCGGATTCCGGGCGCGAGGCCTTCTTCGGCCAATTGATGGTCTATGGCGGCATCATCGCCGTCCTGACGCCGGCGATCGGTGGTGCGGTGATCCAGGGGCTGCACATGGTCGGATATGGCGCCGTCTTCCTGGGGGCCTTCTTGCTCTTCTTCTGGTCGGCCGCCGCCTCGCGCCGGCTGGCCACCGTTCAGCGCCGCCGTCCCTTCGCCCTGCGCCAGACCCTTTTGGCCCAGCGCCGACTCTGGCGCCAGGCGCTCGCCATGTACTTCTACCAGGGCATGCGGGACGGGCTGTTCACCTTTGCCTTCGGCCTCGCCCTCTACTACCGGCTGGAGAACACGGCGACCTACGGCGCAGACCTGTCCATCTTCGCCGTCATCTCGATCGCCTCCAGCTGGCTGGTCAGCCGCTACCTGAAGGCCCGCCACCGCGGCGTGGCGATGTGGATCGGACTCGTGTTCCATGCCGGAGCGATCCTGTTCATGGCCTTCACGCTGTCTGTGACATCGCTTCTGACCTACGGCTTCGTGGTCAACTCGGCGTTCACCGTCTGGTACATCCCGTTCTTCAGCGTGAACTTCGACGCCATTCAGCGCTCCGGGCTGGGCCGCCTGCGCACCGAGTCGCTGGTCGCCCGCGAGATCTCGTTCGGGGTGGGGCGGGTGATCATCCTGGCTGCCAGCGCCATTCTGGTCTGGCAGCTCGGCATGATCGGGCTCCAGATCATGATGGCGATCGCCGTGATCCCGTTTGTGATCTCGATCGCCATCGCCCAGCGCATCAGCGTCGCCCCGCCGCGCCACCCCCAGGATACCGTCCCCGGCTGACCGGCGGCGCCCCTCTTCTTCCAGCGCTGGGCCGGCACTCCGGGTTGCGCCGATCAAGATGCCCCCCTCGCTGGGAGGTAGCGAGGGGGGCGAAGGAACGGGCCGCTGCCGGGTCTCACCGCCTGCGACGAGCGGCGGGAAAACAGCGGCTACCTGAAGTGTGACGGCCGTGTCTGAGAGGTCCCTGAGAGGGCGCTAAGCGGGTGCTGTCCATTTTGCACTCAGGCCGGTGCGGCGCGCCGAGCGCAGGACAGAGCACTCCGGCCCGACCCAGGATCCCTCTGCTCTGGTCTGTGCGAGCAGGCCGTAAGCCGAGTTCTGTCGAGGACGATCATTTCTCTGAGGCCGGCAGTTGCCTGCCGGCTCATGCGATCTACCCGGGAAGTCAGCGGGCCGCCTCAACCTTCCCCTATTCGATCTTGCTGCGGACGGGGTTTGCCGAGCGAACCAGTCACCTGGTCCCTGGTGGTCTCTTACACCACCGTTTCACCCTGACCGGCCCAAGGCCGGCGGTCTGCTCTCTGTGGCGCTTTCCTCGGGGTCGCCCCCACTGGGCGTTACCCAGCGTCCTGCCCTGTGCAGCTCGGACTTTCCTCAGGCCGAAGCCCGCGATCGTCTGGCCTGCTCGCCCCTGTATCCTAGTCTGTCTCAGGGCCGACGCCAAGCGTGCGGTCCAGGGCCAGATTGGCCAGATGATCGGCCATCTGGTTCTTCTCGCGCCGCACATGCTCGGCCCGCCAGCTCGAAAAGCGGCCGAGTTCCGCCAGGGCCTTGCGGTGCAAGGGGATCAGGGCCGGGTGCTTGACCCGGTAGGCACCGGTCAGCTGCTTGACCACGAGCTCGGAGTCCATCCGCACGACAAGTGGGCCAGGTCCGAGCGTGCGCGCCGTTACGAGGCCGATCAGGAGCGCCTGGTACTCGGCCACGTTGTTGGTGGTCTCGCCCAGGTAGCGGCCCTCCTTCCACAGCACCTGGCCCTCATCGTCTTCGATCACGATGCCGACGGCGGCGGGCCCCGGATTGCCGCGGGCGGCGCCGTCGGTGTAGAGCCTCACGGCGAGCCACTCCCTTCTTGCGGTGCATCGAGCTGGCCGAGTTGGTCGAGCAGGCAGGCCAGAGGAGGCCGCTTGTCCGCAGGCGTCAGTTCCAGACGCCTTTCCGAGAGTGCTCTCAGTTCCCTGCGCCAGGCTCTGGCCCCTTCGTCCTGGCGGTGGCTGAGCCAGGGGCCAAGCGGCGAGCGCTCGCGGTCCCAGGGCAGCCCTGGACAGCCTGGCTCCACGATCAGCAGCTGATAAAAGCGACCGCCTTCCCAGGCCAGATCCTCTCCGGTCAGGGGCAGGCCCAGCCGCTCGAGCAGGCGGCGCAGGTGTGCGGTCGGCCCCATCGGCTGGAGGAGAAGGCGGCGCAGCTCCTTTGCCCGCTCAAGGCCGGAGCTGAGGATGCGGCCGATCGTGTGCTCCCCCATGCCGGCCACCACCGCCACCTCGACCTCGCCGACCCCGATGCAGGAAAGCCCGTCCCCCCGCCGGCAGTCGAAGCCAGGAAGGCCGCCCAGGCGCCGGACCAGGCGAAGGTAGGCCCCGGCCTGCCATTCGGTGGCGATCACCAAGGAGGCCCGGTCTTGGGCCAGGCGAAGCGCCAGCTGGCCGTCTCCGGCTCCGATGTCCGCCACCCGGCTGCCCTTCGGCGCGTGGCCGGCCACGGTGTCGAGGCGCGGGCGCAGACCGCTTGGCGCGACCGTTTTCACCGGCGCAGGGTGGCAGTGAGGCGGCGGGGGTCGAGCAGGAGGCGAATCGCCGCCTCCGGCGAGCCCACCACCACCGTGGCCGCCTCGATCGCCTCTCTCGCCGCACCCTCCGGACCCACCACACAGATGGAGAGCGCCGCCGCGCCGAACATGCCGACGTCGTTTCGGCCGTTTCCGATCGCCACGACACCTGACCTGGCGGCGACGTAGGCGGCCTTGTCGGCTCCGCTCTCCACCCGCTGCGCCGTCACGCCGAGACGGGCCGACGCCTCGTCCAGCCCGCCGAAGGTGCCGGCGGACAGAATGGTCACGGTCAGCTGGCCCTTCAGGCGGCCGATCAGGGCCACCACCTCATCTGACACCACGCCGCCATCGGCCAGGGTTCCGTTATAATCAAACACTGCCTCTTGCAGGCTGATCGACTGGTCGCCAGGCACCGGCACCACAATCGCCACGTTGCCACACTCCCGTCCGCTTGGTTCGAGAAGAGGTCATCGATGCTGAGAGCGAGCCGTTCCGCCCTCATCCTACTCGCTTCGGCCACCTTGGCCCAGGTCGGCTCTTCAGCCGTGCTGCAGGGTGTGTCTGTGCTGGCGGTGTTCCTGCGCCCCATCCTGCACCTTTCCCTCACCGCCATGGGCGGCCTGACTGCGGCCATGGCCGTCGGCACCATGCTTGGGCTCCTGGCCTGGGGCAGCCTCGTGGACCGCTGGGGGCCGCGCCGCCTGATGCTGCTCGGCACGCCGGCTGTCGTCTTGATCGCCCTCGCCCTGGGCCTTGGCGTCTCCTTCTTGCCTCTGCTGATCGGGCTCGCCGTGCTGGGGGTGGCGCTGGCCGCCATCCCCAGCGGCGGCAGCCGGGCCATCTTCGAGACCTTTTCGGGCGGCCAGCGCGGCACGGCGATGGGCATCCGTCAGGCCGGCGTTCCGGTCGGCGCGGCCATGAGCGCGGCCGCCATTCCGCTGCTCGCCCCGGCGATCGGCCCCTTTGGCGTCTTCTGGGCCATGGCCGGAGTGATCGCCGTGTTCTCCATGCCCTTCATGTTCCTCTCGCCCAGGGCAGCCATGATCCACACCGCTGGCGCCCGCTTGGGCGAGCTGGTCCCGGCCATCCCGGTCTGGGCGCTCGGCGCGGTGCTGGCTGCCGGACAGTACGTGCCGGTCGCCTTTCTGATCGTCGACCTCCACGACCGCCTCGGCTTCTCCCTGGTCCGGGCCGGCCTGGCCCTGGCCGTCGTCCAGGTGGCAGGTGCGGTGACAAGAGTCGGGCTGGGTCGGCTCTCCGACCGGCGGCCGGACCATCGCTACCCGTATGTGGCGCTGGCGGCGCTCTTGGCCGCCCTCTCAGCCGGAGGGCTGGCCGCCATGGGGGCGGGCACGCCGGATTGGCTGCCGTTTGTTGCCGCGCTCGGGCTCGGGGCCGGCGGGGCCGGCTGGAACGCCCTGCAGCTGACCTGGGCCGGCGAGCGGGTGCCGCCCAGTCGGGCTGGCCAATCCATGAGCTGGTGCGGGGCGGCCGTCTTTTTAGGCGCCGCCATCTTTCCGCCGCTGGCCGGGTTCGTCAGCGACCAGACCGGCCGCCTGGCGGTGATGTGGGTCGGACTGGCCGGGCTCTTGGCGCTGGCCGCCCTCGCCACCTGGTGGGTCGGGAGCCGCGAGGGACCGCGCCCTGAGCCGGTGCCCGCAATGCCGTCCGCTCAGGGCTAGATGGGACTTGAGACACCACTCTGGTAGGATGGGGGCTCAGGACCCTTTAGGAGGCAGATCGATGAAGGTGCGGGCAGTGGACTTCATTGGCATCCCGGTGCGCGACATGGCGGCGGCCAGGGCCTTCTATGGAGAGACGCTGGGCCTGCCGATGATCCACACCTTTGGCGACACCTGGGCTGAGTACGATGCCGGCAACGTGACCTTGGCCGTGATCGGGGTGGACCCCGACGAGTGGACCGGCCAGTCGTCTGGCTCCTGGCAGACCAAGACAGGGGTGGCCCTTGGCGTCTCCGATGTGAAGGCGGCCGTGGCCGATCTCGCGAGCAAGGGCGTCAAGGTCACGTCTGAGGTGCAGGACTTTCCGCCCTGCTTCATGGCCATGGTGGAAGATCCCGACGGCAACAGCGTGTTCTTGCACCAGCGCAAGGACGGCACGGCCGGCTAGGTAGCCCAGATCTGTACTCCGAGGGCATTGGCCGCTCGCACGAGCTGACCGTCCTCCGTCGCCAGCGAAACACCGAGTCGCTCGGCCAGCTCCAGGTATGTCGCATCATATGAGGACAAGGAAAACGCCCGCCCATGAGCAAGGACTCTCGGTGCGGTCCAGGACCATGAGTCGGAGACAACCTGGATCGGCAGCCCCCGCACCAGGTCCACGAACCTGGCACTTTGCGTCGGCAGCAGTCGCCCTCTGCGCTCCGCTACAAGCAACACGTTCAGCATCTCGACCGCCCACAAGGGGGGCACCCAGGCCTCGCTGTGAGCGAGGGCATCCAGGGCAGAGCGGGCGTAGGCGCTCTGCCCGTCCTCAAAGCACCACGCCATGACCACCGAGTTGTCCACGACGAATCCGCTCACTTGCGTCCTTCCTCGATCAACGACCTCAAGGAGATGCCGTCCAAGCGAATCCCCTCGCTGAATCGCTGTAGCTCCCTGATGACCTCTTCAGTAGGTCTGCGTTCTCGTCCAGAAGGCTGGGTCAGTAGGGCAACGACCTGCCCATGGCGGGTCAACAGGAAACTTTCGCCCTGGGTCACCCTGTCGAGCAAGCCGGCCAAATGCGTCTTCGCCTCATAGGCACCGATCTGCTCCATGTGAGGGCCCTCCTCTATCCGACTGGTCTGAGACTAGTCTGATCTCGGAGGGCTTTCTTGTCAAGAGGGCACACAGGCCACACCATCGCCGGCGGATGCGCCAAGACGATGTAGGGCTCGCCACCGAAGCAGCCTCTGTAATGGCACGTTCAGGCGGTCTTGGTGACCTCCGTCAGCGCCGCCAGCGTGGAGGCGATGCCCGTCAGCTCGGTCGGCAAGAGAATCTTGGTCGCCTGACCGTTCGCCACCCGCTCCAGGGCCTCCAGGCTCCTCACCGTGAGCACGGCCTTCAACTGCTCTGAGGTCCCTCCGGCCTTCAGGTAGGCCTCGTACACCACCTTGATCGCCTTGGCCTGGGCGTCTGCCACCGTGATGATGGCCTGGCCCTGGCCCTCGGCCTCCGTGATCGCCGCCTGGCGCTGGCCCTCAGCGTTCAAGATGGCCGACTGCTTCTGGCCCTCCGCCGTATTGATGGCGGCGTGGCGCTGGGCGTCGGCGATCTTCTGCTGCTCCATGGCCGTCTTCATCTCAGGCGGCAGCTGGAAGTCTCGAATCGCCACCTGCTCGACCTTGAACCCCCAGGTGGCGGTCTTGGAGTCGAGTTCCTTGCGCAGCTCCTCGTCGATCTTGTCCCGAGCGGCCATCGCCTCGGACAGGTGCATCTCCGCCACCACCCGCCGGATGGTGGAGAACATGATGGCCTGCACGGTCTCGACCGGGTTTTGGATCTCGTACAGAAAGTCCCGCACGTTGTGCACCCGGAAGACGAAATAGGCGTCGATGATCGGTGACACGTTGTCGGCGGTCAAGACCGGAGACGGCGACATCTGCACCGTCCGGGATCGCACCGAAACCCGGTTCAGTCGCTCGGCGAACGGGATGATCAGGGCAATGCCGGGTCCGGCGATCCGCCTGAACTTGCCGAAGCGCTCAATCGCACCCTGGGACCCCTGCTGCACCACCCGGATCGACATCAGCAACAGGATCACGACGATGGCGATCCACACCAAACCACTCACGTTAGGGCACCTCCCCAGACACGTTCCAGTGGGTGCTTCTCCGAGCGCCAGAACCTACCTGCCGCCACAGGCAGGAACCGCCGCCTCCCACTTGGAAGGCATCGACCAAAGAGGGTGGTATCGGCGTGTCAGAAGACCTGAACCAGCTGTGGGCGCAGGCCCGTCTGCAGCTCGAGCAGCAGGGGATTGGCGGACTTTTGGCCAGGCGGCCCCAGGTGGCTCCGCTCTCTCCGCCGCGCACGGTGGGCGAGCTCGCCCAGTTGATCGACGAGACGCTGCTCCGCCCCGATGCCACCTTCTCGGAGGTGGACGCCTTTTTGGCCCAGGCCCGTGCCTTTCCGTTTCGCAGCGTCTGCCTGCACGGCTGTCATGTGGCGCGGGCGGTTTCGGCGATGGCCGGAACCCAGGTGCTGGTGGCCGCCGTCGTCGGCTTTCCGCACGGCGCGGCGCCCAGCGCCGCCAAGGCAGCCGAAGCTGGCCTGGCAGCCGAGGCCGGGGCCAGGGAACTGGACATGGTGATCCCGATCGGCACCCTGAAGTCCCATGACCTCCCCGGGCTGTTGGCCGACATCCTGGCGGTGCGTGAGGCCGCTCCGAGCGCGACGCTGAAGGTGATTTTGGAGACCTCTCTACTCTCTCCCCTTGAGACGGCGATGGGAGCGATGGTGGCAGAGCGGGCCGGGGCGGACTTTGTCAAGACCTCCACCGGCTTCGCCCAGGGCGGCGCCAGCGTGGAGAGCGTGCGCATCCTGCGCGCCATGGTCGGGCCCGAGGTCGGGGTCAAGGCCTCAGGAGGGATCCGCTCCCTCTCCGAGCTGTTCGCCATGGTGGCGGCGGGCGCCACCCGGATCGGGACCAGCCGCGGCCACGCCCTGTGCACCGAATTCGCCGCCACCCACGGAGGCACCGGCGCTGCGCGCCCTTGACCTGATCGCCAGAAAGCGAGACGGCGGTGTCCTCACCGCCGCTGAGTGGAGCTGGCTGATTTCGGCATACAGCCGCGGAGACGTGGCCGAAGAGCAGATGAGTGCCTTTCTGATGGCGACCTGGTTTCGAGGCCTTACCGCCACCGAGACGCTGGCCCTCACGCTCGCCATGCGGGACAGCGGCGACGTCCTGCGCCTGCCCGATCTGGGCCGCCCGCTCGTCGACAAGCACTCGACCGGTGGCGTCGGGGACAAGGTGACGCTGGTGCTGGCTCCGATCGTCTCCGCCCTCGGGCTCGCCATGGCCAAGCTCTCGGGCCGCGGCCTTGGCCACACCGGCGGCACCCTGGACAAGCTCGCGGCCATCCCGGGATACCGGGTCGACCTTGATCCGAGGCAGCTGATCGACCAGGTGCGCGCCGTCGGAGTGGCGGTGGCCGCCGCCAGCCAGGAGCTCGCTCCCGCCGACCGCCGGCTGTACGCCCTGCGCGATGCCACCGGAACGGTTAATCAGTCCGGACTGATCGCGGCCTCGATCATGAGCAAGAAGCTGGCGGTGGAGACAGACGCCCTGGTCCTTGACGTCAAGGTCGGAGACGGCGCCTTCTTCGCCACCCGATCGGAGGGCGAGGCCTTCGCACGGGCCGCCCTGGCAATCGGCGCAGGCTTGGGACGCCAGGTGCGGGCGGTCTTGACCCAGATGAGCCGCCCGCTCGGCAAAGAGGTCGGAAACGGCCGCGAGGTGGCCGAGGCCATGGACGTCTTGTCTGGCCATGGGCCAAGAGATGTGGCGACCGTGGCCGTGACCTTGGCGGCCAATCTGGTCGAGATGGCCGGGGGATCTCAAGCGGCCGGCGACGGAGCGAAGCAGGCCGCGGCAACCCTGGGCGGGGGGCAGGCCATGGAGCATTTCGAGCGCTGGATCACGGCCCAGGGAGGGCAGCTCGGCGGGCTTGCCGCCCGTCTGCGCCAGCCGGCCCAGGCCGAGGGCAGAATCCTGGCCGATCGCTCCGGGTTTCTGGCCTCTGTCTCGGCGCTCAAGATCGGCCAGGCGGCAGCGCTGGCCGGTGCCGGACGCAGCCGGAAGGAAGATGCGGTCGATCCTAGGGCCGGCATCACGCTGGTCGCCGAGCTTGGTCAGGCCGTGCGGTCGGGGGAGACGCTCGCCCGAGTGCACGCCTCTGACCCAGATCGGCTCGCTCAGGCGCAGCACCTCGGCGCCAGCGCCTTTCAGGTGGCCGATGGCCCTCCCGACGACGAGCCCTTGCTGCTTGGGACCTTGAGCCAAGGAGGGATGAACCCATGAGCGTGCCCCAAGACTTGTTCGAAGCCGCACTGGAGGCCAGGCGCCGGGCGTATGCACCGTACTCGCACTTTCAGGTGGGGGCGGCTGTACGCGACCGTGGCGGGGCGATCACCATCGGCTGCAATGTGGAAAACGCCTCGTACGGGCTTTGCTGCTGCGCCGAGCGGGTGGCGCTCTTTGACATGGTGGCGGCGGCACGAAAGGAGCCGGTCGAGATCTGCGTGGTGGCTGACGTGCCAGACGTGGTCAGCCCGTGCGGTGCCTGCCGTCAGGTGATCTACGAACTGGCAAAAGACGCCCTGGTCTGGCTGTGCAACACGGGGGGTGCGAGCCGACAGGTGACGGCGGCGGATCTTTTGCCGTTCCCGTTCAGCCTGGAGCGCCCGGATCAGCCCAAGGACCGCTGACCACACCTTCCAGCGGCCCAACCTGGCCTGTAAGGCGGCTAGAGGACGATCTCTGTGGTCCGGCCGACGCCACTGCGCCGGCTGCGACGCGACACCCGCCGCCGGCCGCATGATGGGTTGCACCGCGTGCCCCTGCAAGGCTAAGCGCCTGGCCGCCAGCGCCTGACGAGGCGCCACGGCTGCGACCCCGCGCCGCTTAGTCTCGTTTCAGGTCAGCGAGGAAGCTTTCAGCCCAGCTCTCCACGGTGGCACCGGCCAGGTGACGCTGCATCTTGGCGTTTTTGCTCCGGCGCTCTTCTTCCGGCATGGCAAGCGCCGTGGCCAGGGCCGCGGCCACCTGGTCCAGATCGAACGGGTTGACGATCAGGGCCTGATCCAGCTCGGCCGCCGCTCCCGCCGTCTCGCTCAGGATGAGCACGCCCTGGCCGTTCTCCTGGCTCGCCACGTACTCCTTGGCCACCAGATTCATGCCGTCGCGCAGCGGTGTCACGAGCGCCACCTCTGCCGTCCGGTACAGGGCGCAGAGCAGCTCGAAGGGCACCGAGCGATGCAGGTACCAGATCGGCACCCATCCCAGGGTCCCAAACTGGCCATTGATCTCCCCCACCCGCTCGGCCACGTTTCGGCGCAGGCTCTCGTATTCGGTCACCTCCTGCCGCGACGGCACCGTGACCGCCACCAGCGTCACCTTGCCATGCCACTCGCGATGGCTCTTCAAAAAGCGCCCGTATGCCTCAAGCCGTCTGGGAATGCCCTTGGAATAGTCCAGGCGGTCTAGGGACAAGATCAAGTGGCGCTCGCCCATCTGCCGGCGCAGGTGCGCAATCTGGCGGCGGACCGCCGGCAGGCTCCCGGCTGAGGCGAAGCGGCCGCTGTCGATGCCCATCGGGTAGACGCCGAGCGTCACGACCCGTCCGTCCACCAGCACCTGGCGGCCGTTTCCACCCAGTCCGAGCAATCGGGCCAGGCAGTCGGCGAAGTGCTGGCGGTCGCCTTCGGTGTGAAATCCGATCACATCGGCGCCCAAGAGCCCAGCCAGGACTTCCGTGCGCCACGGCAGCTGGCGAAAGACCTCGAACTCCGGGAACGGGATGTGCAGGAAAAAGCCGATCTTCTGCCCCGGCCGCTCCCGGCGCAGCATCTCCGGCGCCAGAAGCAGGTGGTAGTCGTGGACCCAGATCAGATCGTCTGGCTTCGCCTGGTGCAAGGTCTGCTCGGTGAAGAGTTCGTTGCCCTGCTGATAGGCCTGCCACTGCCGCTGGCTGTAGACCGGGTACTGCGTGAAGTAGTGGGCCAGCGGCCAAAGCGCCCGGTTGGCAAAGCCCAGATAGAAGTCTGTGACCAGCCGACGGGTCAAGAACACCGGGTGGTAGTCCCGCTTAGCCAGCTCGTCGATCACCTGCTGGCGCTGGCTTGAGCTGAGCAGCTCGGACGCCAAGCCGGGCCAGCCCACCCAGGCCCCCGGGTTCTTGGCCAGATAGCTGTGCAGGCCGCTGGCCAGCCCGCCCGAGCTCTCGATCAGGCCGATCCCCGACCGCTGGTGGCGGACGGTGACGGGCAGGCGATTTGAAACCATGACCAGCCGACTCATCTCGGCCACCTCCCCCATGTTGGCGAATCTGGTGCTTGCACCCAGCCATGCGGCTGTGGCGGCGGCCGATGGCCGCCGAAGCCAAAAGACGGCCAAATCTCCTGGATCCCAAGCACCGCCTGCCGCCAAGAGCGAACATCCGCCGAGCGGCAGGCAGCCCGACCCACCGTTTTGGGCCCTGCTGCCTGAGTTCGCCTATGCCATGACGGTCGCCATCGCATCCCTTGATCCCAAGACTTCGCCATGGCGCAGGTATGCCCTGTGTTCAGTGCGGCGGCATGCTGGTCGATCCCAGAGTGCGACCAGAACCTCCCTGCCTTGACGGTTCTGGCATGACGCTCCATTATATCGGCAGTCGATATATTCCAAGAGGTGCCGCCATGCGTCCAGCCGCTGCCACCAATGCGTCTGTCCTGATCATGGCCAGCCTGAGCGGCGGGCCAAGCCACGGCTGGGCGATCATGAACGACGTTTTGGCGATCTGTGGTGTCCGCCTCGGCCCAGGCACCCTCTACGCCGCCATCAGCGACCTTGAGGCGCGCGGCCTGATCGAGGCCTTGGCGACCGAGGGTCGGCGCCGTCCCTACCGCCTGACCGACCCGGGCCAGGCGGCGCTCTTGGCCCAACTGCAGGTGCTGCAAGGCGTGGTCACGGCCTGCGCCGATCGGCTGGACAGGAAAGCGCCCTCATGAGTTACGCAGTTGATGCCGAGCGCGCCTGACCCGCTGGCCCACCTGCCGACGGACATCCGCCATCAGCTTCGGCGGCTGGTGACGGCCTGTCAGGCGCACTTTTCTGCCCGCCTCAGCGGCCTCTATCTGCACGGCTCGGCTGCGAGCGGCGGCTTTTCGGCCCAGGCCAGCGATCTCGACCTCGTGCTCGTCGTCAGCTCGTGGCAGCATGGCGACCGGCCCGTGATGACGTCTTTGTGCCTCGATCTCTCTGTCCATCCGGCCGACCTGGAACTCCACGCCTTGGCGGCGCGCGATCTTGCTCCCTGGGTGCACCCGACCCCCTTTCGCTTCCACTACAGCGAGGCTTGGCGGGCACGGCTTGCCGCCGGCGCCCCGGCGCCGGGCAGCGATTCCGGCTCCACGGCCCGCGACCGGGATCTCGCCGTCCACGTCACGATGGCGCGGGCCTCTGGGCTGACCCTGTGCGGCAAGCCGGCTGCAGCAGTGCTCCCTGCCGTGCCGCGGCTGCACTTTGTCGACAGCGTCTTCTGCGATCTCAAAGACAGTTCCGAAAGCCCGCCAAGGGAGGGCTATGAGGTATTGAACCTGTGCCGCAGCTGGGCGTTCTTAACCGACACGCGCCTGCTCGCCAAGGAAGAGGCCGGTCGCTGGTCCCTCTCCCGCCTCCCGGCCGATCAGGGCGCCACCGTCTACCAGGCGCTCTTGGCGCACCGAGACGGGCGGTTTGAGGATCCGCTGCGGGTGGCTGACTTCCGCCAGCTGATGTGGCCGACCCTCTGGAGCCTGGCCCGTCCGGCCGAGCGGGCGCTCATCCGTCGCTGGTGGCCCGCCGCTCTGGCCGATCGGCCTTTCGGCGATTGAGCGCCGACAGAGGCCCGACCCAGAACCCGTCGTGACCGCTCCTGGAGCCGAGATGGCAAGTTTGAGCGCTCCGGGCGGGGGCACGGTCCCTGCCTCAGGCGGCGTGCGGTATGCGTACAATGGACATGCCAGCCGTTCTCACTTGGCCAGCACCCGACGCCTAGAGGAGGATTTTCGAAGGTGCCTATCCGTCGACAAGAGGGCCCGGCCGCTGGCCGACTGATCGCGGTCGAGGGCTGCGACGGCTCCGGCAAGAGCACCCAGCTTCGCCTGCTCCACCGTTACCTGCTGCGGCTCGGCCTTCCGGTTCATCTCAGCTCGTGGAACTCCAGTCCGGTCGTCCACCCGATCAGCCAGAGCGGCAAGCGCAGCCGCCGTCTGTTCGGTCTCTCCTACGCCCTGTTCAACGCCGCCGACTTCGCCGACCGCTATGAACGGGAGATCTTGCCCCGGCTGGATCTCGGGCAGATCGTCCTCTGCGACCGCTATGTGGGCACGGCCCTGGCCAGGGACGGCGCCCGCGGCCTGGATCCGCTCTGGACAAAGTCGTTGTATGCCTATGCCCGGCCAGCGGACCTCACCTTCCTGTTCCGGCTGCCTCCGGAGGTCGCCGCATACCGGGTGCTGGCTGGACGCAAGCGGTTTGGCTACTACGAGGCCGGTTTGGATCTCGCCCAAAACTCCGACCCCCTGGCCAGCTTCGTACAGTTTCAGGGCGCTGTGCTCGACCACTACTTGCGCCTCGCTCCGGACCTTGACTACCGCCTGATCGACGCCACGGCCGGCCTGCGGGCGCAGCAGGCCGAACTGCGCCGCCAGGCGCTGGAGCTGCTGACCGTCAGCCCGAGGCCGACGGTGGCCGCCGTCTGATGGCCGGCGTGCTGATCGCTCTCGAGGGGGCAGATGGGGCCGGCTGCACCGAACAGGCAAGGCGCCTTCGCGATGCGCTTGTCGCTTCGGGCCATCGCGTGGTGTCCTGTCGGCTCAAGGGATCGGACCTGATGCGTCGGCCACTGCAGACCCTTCAGCAGCGGGCCGACGTGTCCGATCGGGCGCTGTTTTTGCTCTACGCCGCCGATCTGGCGGACCTGCTCAGGAGCCAGATCGCTCCGGCCCTGGAGCTTGGCCATGTCGTGCTCTGCGATCGCTACCTCTTGACACCGCTGATGCGCGCCAAGATGCGCGGCATCGACGGCGACTGGGCCGAGCAGGCACTCTCCTTCCTGCCGGCGCCGACCCTGACCGTGTTGTTGTGTGCCCCGGCCACCCAGCGCCTCGCCCGCCTGCTTGGCCACCGCCGCTTCCTGCAGCCGCGTGAGACCGGCTGGCCGACCACGCCAGGCTCCCCCATCCTCTCCCAGGCCCTGCGCTATCAGCGCCGCCTGGCCCGTCAGTACCTGGCCCACACCGATCCCCGGCAGGTGCCTAGGGTGAGCACCGGGCATCGCCCAGAGCGGGCCCAGACGGTCCTTCGGCAGCTCGTGTCGACGGTGCTGCCGGCTATGGGCGAGCAGAGCGGATCTCTGTTGTGAGCACGCGCATCAGCCATCAGCCGGCCATCGATCTGGCGGTGGCAGACGTCGCCGCCAAGTACCCTGCCGACCCGCGCCATGTGGCGCATGTGGCCGATCAGGCGATCTTGCTGTTCGACCTCCTCGCCGCCCGCCACCGACTCACGGCGTGTGATCGAACGCTGCTCCACCACGCCGGACTGCTCCATGACAGCGGGATGTGGATCAGCGCCAAGGACCATCACCGGCACAGCGCCTATATCGTGCGCTCGGAGGCTCTGCTGGACAGCTATCCGGCGGCTGAGCGCGACCTTCTGGCCCGCCTGGTGCGAAACCACCGCAAGCGGCCTCGCCCCGCCCCTCACAACTGGCCGAAACGACGCCAAATCACCCTTTGCTGGCTCTCGGCCCTGCTCAGAACGGCAGACGCCCTAGACCGCGCCCACGACCAACGGGCCAAGTTCTCCTCCGTCCGTCGCCACGGCAGCGCGTATGTGCTCTCCGTGTCCGGCGTCGACCAAAGCCGCTTTGACCGTGCGCTTGAAAAAAAGTCCCGCCTGCTCGCCGAGCTGCTCGGCAAAGACCTGCGCTTTGCGGTGAGCCGATCGTGAGCCGGCTGCGTCGGCACGCCATGATTGACCTCGGCTCGAACTCGGTGCGCATGCTGGTTGTGGAGGCAAGCGCCAGCGGGCAGTGGCGGGTGGTCGACGAGGCCCGGTCCCTGCTTCGGCTCGGAGACTGTCTGCTTGAGCACGGGCTCTTGGCGCCGCTTTTGCCGACGACCAGCTGGGTGATGAGCTCGTGGGTACAGCGCGCCCGCCAGGCGGGCGTCACCGACATCGTGGCCGTCGCCACGGCCGCGCTCAGGGCCGCCCCTGATGGCGTCGCCTTCACCCGGGCCCTGGAGCAGGCGAGCGGCGTCCGCATCCGGATCGTGGACGCCGAGGAAGAGGCCCGACTTGGCTTCTTAGGGGCCACTCGCTCCTTGGATGTGGCCACCGGCCATCTGGTCGACCTAGGCGGGGCCAGCACCGAGATCAGTTCGTTTCAGGACCAAAGACGCCTCAGATCGATCAGCATGCCGCTCGGCTCGGTGACGCTCGGGCGGATCTTTCTCAGCTCCGATCCACCCACCGCCTCTCAGCTGACCGCCGCCGACCGCGAGGCCCGCCGGCAGGTGGATGGCGCGCTGCCCGGTCCGG
>JAKAUI010000015.1 GCA_021827745.1 Bacillota bacterium
GCCCCACCTCCTCCTGAACGGTGGCGGCACCCAGCACCACGTTGGGGTGGCTGACCCCCTGAAGCTCCTCCAGGACGCGCAGCACCGCCGCCACGCCGTAGCGGTCGTCCCAGGCCTTGGCCATCAAGAGCTTGGGGTTCGCCATCTGGACGAGGTAGGAGTCCGGCACGATCGGGTCCCCGGGACGGATGCCGAAGGACTGAGCCTCCTCTTTTGAAGACGCCCCCACGTCCAAGAACATGTCCTTTCGGACATAGACCTTGGCCCGGTCTTCTGGGGTCAGCACGTGCGGCGCCTTGGAGCCGATCACGCCGATGACCTCGCCGTGGCCGGTGACCACCCGGAAGCGCTGGGCCAGCATCACCTGGTCCCACCAGCCGCCCAGCTGCTGGAACTTGATGAAGCCGTCGTCGGTGATGCGGGTGACCAGAAAGCCGACCTCGTCCATGTGCCCGGCGAGCAGCACCTTGGGACCGTCCTTTTGTCCGACCTTGGTGGCAATGGCCGACCCCAGGCGGTCTTGGCTGATCGAGTCGGCCAACGGCGTCGCCCGCCTGACAAAGATCTCCCGGATCTTCCCCTCGTAGCCGCTCGGTCCAGAGGCGTCGCAAAGCTCTTGGATCAGGCTCAATACCTCGTCCACCAAAATGCCCCCTTGTTGCGATCGAGACCATCTTCCAAACCTGCCTAAGCCTGGCCGCCCGTCCTTCCACCGGCAGGACCGGGTCTGCGGATCGAAAATCCCCCCTCTCCGGTCAGCTGGAGGAGCGCGGATTCGAGCAGGCTGAGTGAGACGTCCACCCGGAGATCGGGCAGGCGCGTCTCCTGGCCCTGCCAGCTCAGCACCACCGGCGATCGGCCGGCGCAGGCTGCCAGCACCTGGAGCAAGGGTTGGCGGGGGACCCCGGGATCCCAGGTGACGACCAGCTCTGGCTCCTTGGCCAAGGCCTCGACCTGTTCGACCAAGATGGTCGAACCCTCTTCCTGGTGCTCCAGCCGGCCGCTGATCTGCACGGCGAGACCGCTCTCCAAAAAGCCGGCCGCCTGGGCCATGGCCTGGGGAAAGATGACGGCCTGGGCCTGACCGACGCGGTCGGAAAGCACGAGCCGGGCCATCGGCTCGCCTTTTCGCGTGGTCAGAAGGCGCACCCGGTCGATCACGGCGGCCACGCTGACCCGTTCGCCGTCGCGGTGGTCGGCGAGCCGCGATGGCATGGTCAGCCGTCCCGACGCGATCTCCTGGCCAAAGGCATCCAGCGGGTGGCCGCTCAGGAAGAAGCCGAGCGCCTCCTGTTCTCCAGCCAGCCGCTCGCGGTCCGACTGCGGTGCGACCTGGGGCAGGCTTGGCTCCAGTTCCGCTGCCTCCTCAAACAGGCTGATCTGGCCGCTGATCTGCCGGCGGCGCCGGCGCGCCACCTCGTCCAGATAGGGGGCCAGGACAGCCAGATGCTGGCTGCGCTCGCCCAGGCCGTCAAGCGCTCCGGCCCGGATCAGGCTCTCCACCGCCCGCCGGTTCAGGGTGGGCAGCCGGGAGAGCAGATCGAACAAGGAGCTGTATCCGCCAGCGCGGGCCAAAACCAGCTCCTCTGCCGCCTGCTCGCCCAGGTTCTTCACGGCCAGAAGCCCGACCCGCACCGCCTTGCCCTCCATCGTGAAGGCCACCTGGCTCTTGTTCACGTCCGGCGCCAGCACCGCCACCTGGTGGGCGCTCAGGTCGGCCAACCCCTCGGCGACCTTGCCCTCGTTTCCGACCAGGCTGGTCAGGTGGGCGGCCAGATAGGCGGCCGGGTGGTGCGCCTTCAAGTAGGCTGTCTGGTACGCCAGAAGGCCGTAGGAGGCGCCGTGCGCCCGGTTGAAGCCATAGTTGGCGAAGCGGAAGATCAGATCGTACAGGCTCTCGGCCAACGCCATCGGGTGGCCCTTGGCCAGGCAGCCCTGGATGAACTTGGCCCGCTCGGCGATCAGGATCTCGGCCTTCTTCTTGCCCATCGCCCGCCTGAGCAGGTCGGCCTCGGCCAGAGAGTAGCCGGCCATCACGGCCGCCACCTCCATCACCTGCTCCTGGTACACGATCACGCCGTAGGTGTCGGCCAGGATCGGCTTCAGATCAGGATGCAGGTAGCGGACATCACCGGAGTGCTTTTGGGCTAAAAACAGCTTGATGTTCTCCATCGGGCCGGGCCGGTACAGGCTGACGGCGGCGATCACGTCTTCGATCCCGGACGGCCTCAGGTCGCGCAGAAGCTGGCGCATCCCGTCCGACTCCATCTGGAAGACGCCGTAGGTGTCCGCCTCGGCAAGCAGGCGCAAGGTCGCCTGGTCGTCGAGCGGCATCTGGTGGCGGTCGGGGACGGTCTCACCGCTGGCCTGAAGCTGGGAGACGGCATTGTCGATCACGGTCAGGGTGCGCAGGCCCAAAAAGTCCATCTTGAGCAGACCGACCTCTTCCAAGGCCGTCATCGTGAACTGGGTGACGACGGTGCCGTCCGCCATCTTCTGCAGCGGCACCAGCTGGTTGAGCGGTCCGGGGGCGATCACGATGCCGGCGGCGTGGACCGAGGCGTGCCTCGGCATGCCCTCCAGCTTGCGGGCGATCGTGAACAGCTCTTGGAGCTGCGGGCTGAGCCGGGCCATGGCGGCGAGCTCCGGGGAGAGCTCGAGCGCCCGCTCCAGGGTGATGCCGATCTCGGCCGGGACGAGCTTCGCCATGCGGTCGGCCTCGCCGTAGGGCACCTCAAGCGCCCGGGCCACATCCCGGATGGCCGCCCTGGCCGCCAAGGTGCCAAAGGTAATGATGTGCGCCACCCTGTCCTCGCCGTAGCGGTCGCGCACGTAGCGGATGACCTCGTCGCGCCGGGTGTAGTCGAAGTCGATGTCGATGTCGGGCGGGCTGATCCGCTCCGGGTTCAAAAACCGCTCGAACAAGAGGTGGTAGGCGATCGGATCGACGTCCGTGATGCCGAGCACATAGGCCACCACGCTGCCCGGCGCCGAGCCGCGGCCGGGCCCGACCGCGATCTGCTGGCGGCGGGCGAAGTCCACGAAGTCGGCCGTGATCAAAAAGTAGCTCTCAAAGCCGGTGCCCGAGATCACGGCCAGCTCGTTCTCCAGCCTGCGCAGCACCTCTGGACTGGGGTTCGGGTAGCGCTCAGAAAGGCGGGAGGTCACCAGGGCGCGCAGATGGGTCTTCGCCGTCTCGCCCGCTGGCAGCGTGAATTCGGGCGCATGCGGCCCGCTCCACTCCACAGAGGCCGCACAGCGCTCGGCGATCTCAAGCGTGTTGGTCAGCGCCTGGGGAAGCTCCGAAAAAAGCTGTCCCATCTCGTCCGGGCTCTTCAGGTAGAAGCTGCCGTTTGGATAGCGCATCCGGTCCGGCTGGTTGACCGTCTTTGCGGTCTGGATGCAGAGCAGGATGTCGTGCGAACGGGCGTCGTCGGGAGACAGGTAGTGGGCGTCTTGGGTCGCCACCAGCTTGAGATCGAGCCGACTCGCCATCTCCAAGAGGTGCGGCCGCAGCCGCATCTCGTCTTCGAGCCCGTGGTCCATCAGCTCGATCAGAAAGCGATCGGGGCCAAAGACCTCGCGATACCAGCGGGCGCTCTCCCAGGCCTGCTCCAGCCGCCCGGCCAGGATCAGGCTCGGAATCTCGCCGGACAGGCACCCGGAGCTGACGATCAGCCCCTCCTGATGGGCGGACAAGAGCTCTTTGTCCACCCGTGGTCGGTAGTAGAAGCCCTCCGTCCAGGCGGTGGAGACGAGCTCAACCAGGTTGCGGTAGCCGATCTGGCTCTCGGCCAGCATCAGAAGGTGATAGGGGGCATCGTCGAGCTTCGGCTCCTTGTCCAGATGGCCGCGCCGGGCGAGATAGCCCTCCGCCCCCAGGATCGGCTTGACGCCCTCTTCCCGGCAGGCGGCCGTGAACTCGACGGCACCGCTCAGCACGCCGTGGTCGGTCAGGGCCAGTGCGGACATGCCGAGTTCCCTCGCCCGGCGCGGCAGTTCGCTCACCCGGCTCATACCGTCGAGCAGGCTCATCTCGCTGTGGCAGTGCAGGTGGCAAAAGTCCAAGCTGGCCCTCCTCGCTGCCTGAGTGCTTGGCCGAGTTGGAAGCGAGGTCCTGCTCAGCTCGGTCGGCTCTTCGCCTTCTCCATCCGCATCCGGGCGTGCGGGTCGAGCACCTGCTTGCGCAGGCGCAGCGCCTTCGGCGTGACCTCGAGCAGCTCGTCGTCGGCCAGAAACTCGATCGCCTCCTCCAGACTGAGGATGCGGCTGGGTCCGGGACGGAGCGTCTCGTCCGCGGTCGGCGAGCGCACGTTGGTGGCCTGGCGGGTCTTGCAGACGTTCACCTCAAGGTCCTTCTCCCGGATGTGCTCGCCGACCACCATGCCCGGGTAGACCTCGGTCTGGGGCAGAACGAAGAAGACGCCGCGGTCCGCCAGGTGGTGCAGGGCGTAGGTGCTGGCCTCTCCGGTCTCCACTGCCACCAGGCTGCCGGCCCGCCGGCCGACGATCGGGCCGGCCTCTTTGCCGTAGCCGGCGAACACGTGGTTGAGCACGGCCAGGCCCCGGGTCTGCATCAGGAGCTCCTGGCGCAGGCCGATCAGGCCGCGGGCCGGGATCGAAAAGACCAGCCGGCGGCTTCCAACCGGGCCGTTTTCGACCAGGCTGAGCTCGCCCCGCCGCCGCCCGGTCTCTTCCATCACGGCGCCGAGCGCCTCCTCCGGCACATCGACCACCAGTTCCTCATAGGGCTCCTGCCACTCGCCGCCGACCTCACGGCGGATCACCTCAGGCTTGCCGACCGAAAACTCGTATCCCTCCCGGCGCATGGTCTCGATCAGGATGGACAGGTGCAGTTCGCCGCGGCCGGCCACCAAGAAGGCGTCCGGCGAGTCGGTCTCCTCAACCCGAAGCGCCACGTTTTTCTCCATCTCCCGAAACAGGCGCTGTCGGACGTGGCGCGAGGTCAGGTAGCGGCCGTCGCGGCCGGCGAACGGCGAGTCGTTGACCGAAAACACCATCTGCAGCGTCGGCTCGTCCACCGAGGGGGCCAAGAGCGGCTGGTCCATGCCCTCGCCGAGCAGAGTGTCACCGATGGTGGCCTCCAGCCCGGTCACGGCCACCACCTCGCCGGCCAGGGCGCTCGCCACCTCGACCCGATCCAACCCTTCGTAGATGTAGACCTTCAGCGTCTTACCCGTCTTCAACGTCAGCGGATCGCGGCCAAAGCGCAGCTCTTTCCCGGGCTCGAGCCGCCCGCTGTGGATGCGGCCGACCACCACCCGGCCCTGATAGGCGTCGGCGTCGATCGACGACACCATCATGCGCAGCCCCTCCCCCTCCTCCACCTCAGGCGGCGGCAGGTGGGCGATCAGGGTGTCAAACAGCGGCCGCAGGTCCTGGCCCTGGCCAGGTTCCAGGCCGGCCACACCGGCTCGGCCGGAGCCGAACAGCACCGGAAAGTCGAGTAGGTGGTCATCGGCGCCCAGTGCGATGAAAAGGTCCAAGACGGCGTCTTGCACCTCTTTGGGCCGGGCATCCCTGCGGTCGATCTTGTTGACGAAGACCACGGCCGGCAGCCTCGCCTCGAGCGCCTTTCTCAGCACATAGCGCGTCTGCGGCATCGGGCCCTCGGCGGCGTCCACCACCAAGAGCACGCCATCCACCATCGAGAGCGCCCGCTCTACCTCGCCGCCGAAGTCGGCGTGCCCGGGCGTGTCGACGATGTTGATCTTCACGCCCTGGTAATGCACGGATGTGTTCTTGGCCAGGATGGTGATGCCGCGCTCGCGTTCTAGGTCAAAGCTGTCCATCACCCGCTCCGCCACCCGCTGGTTGTCGCGAAAGGTGCCAGACTGGCGGAGGAGGGCATCGACCAAGGTGGTCTTGCCATGGTCGACATGGGCAATGATGGCGAGATTCCTGAGGTCAGCGCGCGTCGGCATAGTGTTTTACCAGGCCCACGAAGGCCTGCCCCCGTTCTTTGAAGTCCGAGTACTGATCATAACTGGCCGACGCCGGAGATAACAGCACCGTGTCCCCAAAGTTCGCCCGAAGCGTGGCCTGCGAAAAGGCCCAGGCCAGATCGGCGCCCACCCATGTGTCGACACCGGCCGCCGAGAAGACCTCGGCCACCTTGGGCCCAGTGGCGCCGTAGCAGAAGACGCCGCGCGGACGTTTCGCCTCGGCCAGCGGCGCGTAGTCCAGATGCTTGTCATAGCCGCCGGCCAGGAGCCAGACCGGTCCCTCGATCGCAGCCAGAGCAGCCACGGTCCGATCCGGGGTGGTGGCGATCGAGTCGTTCACAAAGCGCACGCCGTCCACCTCGGCCACCGTCTCCAGGCGATGGGGCAGTCCCTGAAAGGTGGCCAGGGCGAGCGAAAGGCGCGTCGGGTCTGCGCCCCGGGCCATCGCCAGATAGAGGGCAAAGAGGGCGTTTTGCTGGTTGTGCGCCCCTTCCAGACGCCACTCCCGAACCGGAGCGATGGCCTGCTCTTTTCCGGCCAGGCGGACCACGAACTGCCCGTCCTTGACGAAGGCGCCCTCGTTGGCCGCAGCGTCGCCGATCGCCACCTTCTGTCCGCCAAAGCGCGCCGCTGCCTGCCACAGATCTCTATCCTCGGCCGGCAGGAGCAGGACCTGATCCGGCCGCTGGTGGCGGGCGAGATTCAGCTTGGCCTGGCGGTAGGCCGCAAAGGTCAGGTGCACATCGAGGTGGTTCGGGCGCACGTTCAAGATGGCGGCCAGTGCGATCGGCTGGTCGAAGAGCGCCAGCTGGAAGCTCGAGAGCTCGCAGACGACCGTCCCCTTGGTGGCCGACTCGACCACATCGATCAGGGGCGTGCCCAGATTTCCGGCCGCCACCGCCGGAACGCCTCCGGCCCGCAGGAGGTGTGCGGTCAGGGTGGTGGTGGTGCTCTTGCCGCTCGAGCCGGTGATGCCCACCGCTCGCGCCCCGAGCAGCGAGACGGCGTATTCGGCCTCGCCGCGGATCGAGATCCCTGCCCTGCGCCAGCTCTGCGCCTGCGGCAGATGCTGGGGCAGACCGGGTGTGAGGAAGATGGTGTCCGCCCCGCTCACCTGATCCAGATATCCGGCTCCGCCCACGTAGCCTGCCGAGAGCTCGTCCAGCAGGCTGGCCGCGGCGGGATCGAGGGCGGTGCGGGGTCGCTGGTCGTAGACGATGAGTGTGCAGCCCTGGCCCCTCAGGTGGCGGCCCAGCGCCTGGTGGCTGACACCCCAGCCGACCAGGGCCACCTTGGCGCCCAATAGGGGCGCGCTCACCGGCGGAGCGCCTGTGTCAGGCGGACCAGGGCCTCTTTCAGTACGTCGTCTGCCACGGCGAAGGAGAAACGGATGGCGTCCGGCGCCCCGAAGGCGGATCCGGGCACCACCGCCACCTTGTCCTCGGCCAGCAGCCGCTCGCAGAAAGCGTCTGCGGCCTCTTCGCGCCAGCGGCGAAGGCAGCCGGCGATGGAGAGAAATCCGTAGAAGGCGCCGTTTGGCGGCACAAGCTCCGTGCCGGTCACCTCAGCCAACGCGTCCAGCACCAGCCTGCGGCGTGCTGTGAAGGCCGCCAGCTGGTGTCGGGTGGCCTCTGGCGGCAGGTCCCAGGCCACCTCGGCGGCGCGCTGGGCGACGGCGGTCGGATTGCCTGAGGTCTGGCTCTGCAGGGCTGCGGCCGCCCGGATCAGATCTGGGTCCGGACTGGCCAGATAGCCGATCCGCCAGCCGGTCATGGCGTAGGTCTTCGATACGCCGGAGATGAGCACGGTGGCCGAAAAGGCTGCCGCGGACAAAGACGCCGGAGAGACGTGGCGGGCGGGCGGATAGAGCACCTGTTGGTAGACTTCGTCGCTGACGATGGTGAGTCCGTGGTCAAGCGCCACCTCGACCAAGGCGCTGAGCTCGGAGTCGGTGTAGACGGCGCCGCTCGGATTGTTCGGGCTGTTCAGGACGAGCAGGCGGCTTTTCGGGCTGAGCGCCTGGCTGAGCGCCTCAGGTGTGAGCTTGTATCCACCGGCGGCGTCCGCTGGCACGATCACCGGTCGTCCGCCCGCCAGCTTGATCTGCTCCGGGTAGGACACCCAGTACGGTGCCGGTAAGATCGCCTCGTCATCCGGGTCGAGCAGGCAGCTGAAGGCGTTGAACAACGCCTGCTTCGCCCCGGCCGAGACCACGATCTGGTCCGGCTGGTAAGAGAGCCCCTGGTCGCGCAGCAGCGCTCTGGACACGGCCTGACGCAGAGAAAGCGTGCCCGAGACCTGGGTGTACTTGCTGTATCCACCCATCGCCGCCTTGGCCGCCGCCTCCCTGATGGCGGCGACAGGCTCCATGTCCGGCTCTCCGGAGGCGAGGTTGCAGACGGTGTGACCCTCGGCCGCAAGCCGCTTGGCGGCGGCATCCAACGCTGCAGTCGGCGAGGCCTGAAAGCTCTTCGTGCGCCGGGCTAGGCTTGGCGTCTTGGACAACCCCTCTCTTCAAGCACGCGACTCAGTGCCTGGGCGCTCACCGTGAAGCGAAACTGCGGGATGCCGCCGATCGAGAGCAGCGGCACGCTCATCTCGAGATGGGCGATCTCTGGGTCCGCTGTCACATCGAGCTCCTCTACGTCCAGATCGTAGCGTTTTGCCGCATCCGAGACCACCTGGCGCATCTGATCGCAGAGCAGGCATGCGGGCTTGGTGAAGAGTGTCGCCCTCACGGCCGGCCCAGATCGCTCAGGTCGCCGCTGGCAACTTGGCGCAAGAAGGCGGCAAGGCCGCCCTCCTCCACCCGGCCGATCACCAAATCGGCACAGGCCTTGACGTCATCGGTGGCGTTGCCCATGGCCACACCCAGGGAGGCCCATTTCAAGAGCGCGATGTCGTTCGAGGCGTCTCCGACCGCCACCACCTCCTTTTGGCCCACGCCGATGCGGGCGCTGGCCTGGCTGACCGCCAGCCGCTTCGTCACGCCGACCGGCGTCAGCTCGGCGTGAAACAGACCCGAGCGCTCCCAGTCCGAATAGACCTGGACTCCCTGCACCTCGGTGGCGGCGGCAGCCCACTCCAAGACGGCCGGCCTTGGACCGTACACGGACATGTAGCAGGCCTCCTGCAGCGGCCGGCGGCGCAGGCCGCCATACCCAGCAAGCCCATGGTTGACCAGGCCGGGCGACCCGAAGAGGTCGGGCAGGGTCGCCGTCGGAAAAACAGCGCCGGCTTGGAGGCCGGCCTTCTCCGCCTTCTCCCACAGCGGCTCCAGATCGACCGACAGCTGGTGGGCGGCCACCACGTGCCGCCGCTTCAGGTCCACGGTCAGCGCTCCGTTCATGCAGACGGCCAGGTCGCGCCGCCAGCCCAAGCGCTCCACGACGGACAGCAGTTCAGCCAGCCGGCGGCCGGTGGCGATCCAGACGGCGAGCTTGGGCGGAAGGCTGGCCAGGGCGCCGTGCAGTCCGGGTCCCGGACTCTGGTCGTAGGTGAGGAGCGTGCCGTCGACATCCAGCACGAGCAGCCGGATCATGCGTCCTCCTCCCCTGCTCTGCTCTTGCAAATGTCAAAGAGCGGGCACCCAGAGCAGCGCGGCACGGCCTGACAGTGGCGCTGGCCGTGGACGACCAAGAGGCCGTGCAACTGCGCAAGCTGCGGCGCGGACCCAAGCTCAGAGAGCGTCGCGTCCCGCAGGGTCTGGTCGGTAATGATGTTTCCCGCCAGGCGTTCGGCGATCCGCCGGGTGTAGGCGTCGACCGGAAAGGCCCGCCTGTCCCCGGCGTAGAGCAAGATGGCGTCCGCCGTCTCGGCCCCCACTCCGGGCACGGACAGTAGGGCCTGCCGGTGATCGATGCCGCTTGTGGCGAAGAAGCCTCCGAGCGTCCTACCCTTGCCTGCTGTGATCAACGTGAGCACCGCCAGCAGTCGGCTCGCCTTCTGGTTGGGAAAGCGGGTCGGCCGCAGGCAGGCGTTCAGCTGCTCCCGGGGCATCTCGAGCAGGCCCTCTTCGCTGAGCGGCCCGGCTGCCTTCAGCCGCTCGATGGCGATGACCACGTTCTGCCAGCGCACCGCCTGGGTGAGGATGGCCCCGACCAGCACCTCGAGCGCGCTCTCAGCCGGCCACCAGTGCTGGTCTCCGTAGGCGGAAAGCAGTCTGTCCAGGATGCGGGCTGCCGGCCAGATGGCGGTGTCTTCAGGCAAAGGCCGCTCGCAGCGGCTCTCGGCTGTTTGCCCAGCTGTGGGCCCCGCGCTCTCTGAGCAGAGCGCCGAGCGCTCTGCGCTGCGCGTCGGGCAGGCCGTCCACCTCGACATGGCCAGAAAGCGCCCTGCTCATCGCATTCACCTGCGCCGGAAGGTCCTTGGCGCCCAGTCGCTTCGGCCGGTCGATGAAGAACTCGGAGACGGTCACGCCGAGATAGGCGCTGTCCGCTCCCGCTCCCCGCACGGCGATCCAGGCCACCCGATAGTGGTGGGCGTCTGGAAGCTCGTCGCGGCTCTTCGCCTTCCAGCGGATGCCCTTTTCGATGTCGCTGCGGCCATGGAGCAGCCCTTCGTCCATCACCGCCCCCTCGCCGTCTAAGAGGGCCGAGAACAGGCTGGCCCCGAGCAGTGGGTCCTCCACGCGCCGAAAGGCAAGCGGCAGGCTGACCTCCACCCGCTCCTTGATCTCCCGATTGAACCTCGGATTGGCCATCTGCAGATCTCTCCCCCGGCCTCCATCTTAGCCTAGCGCCTTGCTTCAGGCACCACGGTGCCAGAGGCGCGCACACAATCGCTGGCGCCTTTTCGCCAGGAGCCTGGCTCGCTCAGTGGCTTGGAACGGCGCCTCCCGGCGCCTGGGCCAGCAGCCGATAGAAGGGAGCCGGCTCGGACCTGAGCCAGAGCAGCGTGCAGTGGGCCGCGCTCAGCCACCTGACCAGGCGCTCGGCCGGAATCCGGATCTCAGCCGGCGGCCCGAACTCTGTGCCGTCTGGCTGCCACTCCAGGATGTAGAGCACTCCCTGGGGCCTCAGGATGCGGACAGCCTCCGCCAGGGCCGCCTCGGCGTCCGAGAGGTCGTGCAGCACCTGGGAGATGACGACGGCATCGACACTGCCACCTGTGAGGCCGGTCTTGGTGGCGTCGGCCAGGATCGGTGACAGGTTCGTCAGTCCGGCCGCCTTCGCCCGGCGCTTGGTCTCATCCAGGAGCTCCTGCTCGCGGTCCACGGCCCAGACCTGGCCGGCGGAGAGGGCCTGGGCCAGGGGAAGGGACAAAAACCCGATGCCGCAGCCGATGTCCGCCACCTGCCAGTCGGCCCGAGGAGCGAGGTCGGTCAGCACCAGCTCGGCCGGGAGCATGGTCCGCCTGCGCTCTTCCATCCGCCACAGCCGCTCCACCGTAAAGCGGTGGGCGTGGCCTGCTCCCGCCTGGGCTTGGGGCAATGTCAAGGTCCGGAGGACCTCCTGGGGTGTGGCTGCTAGCAGATCGGGCGCCTGTTGGCCGAACTGCGCCTCGGCCTTGGACCGGCCCCACAGCGCCGCCGCCGTGCGCATTCCGGCCGCCTTGCCGACGGCCACGTCGGCTGCGGTGTCGCCGACCATCCAGGCGTCCTTGGCGTCTGCCGAAAGCCGTCCGAGCAGCATCAGGGCTCCCTTGGGATCCGGCTTCGCCGGCGCCTCCGTCCCGGTCTGGACATCGTCCAGATAGGCACCCAGACCGAGCGCCTCGAGGGTGAGCAGGGTCGAGATCCGTCCCTTGTTGGTCAAGAGTCCGAGCCGGAAGCCTCCGGCGCGCAGCCCCTCCAACATCTCCTTCACCCCGGGGTACACAGAGAGGCCGGCCAGGTTCTCGGCGTAGTGCTGATAGTAGGCGGCCAGGACAGCCGCCAACTGGTCCTTTGGGACCAGGCCAGCCAGCATCTCCTCCTCGGTCGGGCCAAAGCGGCTGCGCAGATCCTCGAGCGAGAGCGTCTGCCCGCTCACCTCAGAGATCGCCTGGGTGGTCGCCATCACAAAGGCCGGCACCGTCTCGGCCAGGGTGCCGTCCAGATCAAAGATCGCGGCCTTCATCCTCGCTGTCCCCCTCCAGGTGTTCTAGCATCTCCCGAAAGCCGCCTGGGTGCTCAAAGGCCCGGTAGACCGACGCAAATCGGATATAGGCCACCTGATCGATCTGGCGCAGGCTGTCCATCACCCGCTCGCCGATGGCGGCAGACGGCACCTCTCCGCCGCCGCCCTGCCGCAGGTCGCGCTCTAAGGCGGCCACCATCTCCTCGGCCTTGGCCAAGGGAATCGGCCGCTTCTGCAAGGCGGTGAGCACACCCTTCAGCACCTTTTGCCGATCGAACACCTCGCGCCGACCGTCTTTCTTGACCACGACCAGCGGGCCTTGCTCGATCCGTTCGTAGGTGGTGAAGCGATGCAGGCAGGTCGGACATTCCCGCCGGCGGCGAATCGCCTGGTCGTCCTCGGTCGGCCGTGAATCCAGCACCCGGGTGTCCTCGTACGCACAGATCGGACAGCGCACCCTCATCCCGCCCTTGAGCTTCAGCGCACCACGATGCTATCCACCCTAGCAAGTCTGATGGCTTCTGGCCAGTCGCGAGCCCTCTCTGACTTGACTGCCGCTCAGCTCAGTCCGGGAAAGTCCTGCTGGCGCAATGCCTCGTAGAGGACAATCACCACCGCATTAGAGAGGTTGAGCGACCTCGCTCCGGTCACCGGCCGCATCGGAATTCTCCTCGTGCGGTCCAAGAAGGCGTCGAGCAGGGAGGGGGGCAGGCCGATCGACTCCCGGCCGAAGATCAGCCAGTCGTCCCGCTGGTAGTGGACAGCCGTATAGGAGCAGGCGCTCCTGGTGGTGAACAGGTGCATGCGCTCGACCGGCGCCAGGGCCGCCACCTCGTCCCAGCTGTCATGGACCTGGAGGTCGATCAGCGGCCAGTAGTCGAGCCCCGCCCGCTTCAGGTAGCGATCGGCCAGAGAAAAGCCGAGCGGCTTGACAAGATGCAGGGTGGTGCCGGTCACGGCGCAGGTCCGGCCGACGTTTCCGGCGTTCATGTGGATCTCTGGTTCTACCAGGACGATGTGCACCGGACACCTCCACAGGGAGCCTCCCTGCCGACGGCGTACTCCTTTGGGCGGCGACAGGAACGGGGTGGAGCATGGAGATCAAGGACCTGGAGACCTTTTTGGCAGTAGCGGAGTGCAAATCCTTCTCCCGGGCCGCCGAGCGCCTAGCGCTCGGACAGCCCGGCGTCAGCCACCGCGTCCGTCGGCTGGAGGAGGGCTTGGGGGTGGCGCTGTTCGCCCGCGATGCCCACAGCGTCACGCTGACCGACGCTGGCCAGCGTCTCTTGCCCCACGCCCGCCGGGCGCTCGAGGCCCTGGCCGCCGGAGATCGGGCCATCAGCGGGCCAAAGAGCGATGGCGCCGAGTTCACCTTCGGAGCGGCACCGACCATCGCCGGATATCGGCTGGCACCGCTCTTGGCCGCCTTGCTCCTGGCCTTCCCGGACGTGCCGGTCAGCGTCCGTGTCCTGCGCTCGCATGCGGTGATCAAAGAGGTCCTGGCCGGGCGGATGGACCTCGGCGTGGTGCGCGGTCCCGTCGATCAGATCGCTCTCGAGAGCCACTTTCTGTGCCGGGAGACCATGGTCGTGGTCTGGCTCGCCGGACTCGATCTTCCGCCGCCTCTGATCACCTACGACTCGGACTCCCCTTTCTGGCGCGATCAGGCCGAGGTGCTGGCCAGCCACGGCGTGGTGCAGGACGGGCGGCTAAGGGCAGACAGCCTGGAGGTGGTGAAGGCGCTGGCCCTGTGCGGCGCTGGCACGGCACTTCTGCCCTGGCCGGTCGTTAGCGCCGAGCTGGCGGCCGGCACCCTGCAGCGGCTGACCCTGCCCGCCGAGCTGCCGGGGCGCAGCGTGGTGCTGATCCATCGCCGAAACGCCCTGCGCACCCCGCTGCTCGAGGCCGCCATCGAGCTCGCCGGCCGCTATGTGGTCGGGCCGTCGTAGCCCTAAGCCCCTGACCCTTCGTCCGGACGCCGGCGCCGTCTCGAACTGAGCGCTCCTGTTTCAGCGTCGCTCCAACACCGCCAGCGTCTCGACATGGACGGTGCGGGGAAAGAAGTCATAGGGCACCACCCGCTCCAGGCGGTAGCCAGCTGTGAGTTCGGCCAGGTCGCGGGCCAAGGTGGCGACATCGCAGGAGACATAGGCGATGCGCGGGATCTTGGCGTCCAGGAGCGGCGCCATCAGCTCCGGCGCCCCCCGCCGCGGCGGGTCGATCACGACCGCCCCGATCGCTTCGCCGCCCGCCACCAGCTTGGCCAGTCCCGCCTCGGCCGGAGCGTGCAGGAAGCGGACGGCGGGCTGGGCATTGATTCGGGCGTTCAGCCTTCCGTCCTCAACGGCGTCGGTCACCGCCTCCACCGCCACCGTGGAGTCGGCCAGATCGGCCAGGGTGAGCGCGAAGGTGCCGACTCCGGCGTAGAGGTCCACCAGCATGCCCGGAACTGAGCCAAGCGTTTGCCTCAGGGTCAGAGCCACCTCGGCGGCAAGCGCCGGGTTGGCCTGGAAGAAGGAGAAGGCGGAAACCTCGAACTGGGCGTCGAGCAGCTGCTCCTTGATCCGCGCTTCGCCCCAGACCAGTTCCCCTTTGACGCCCACCAGCCGGTTGGCCGAGTCGGTCGGCCAGGCGAGCGTGATGCCGGCAAGGCCGGGCAGAAGCGGTGGCAGCACCGTGTCCCACGGGAACCGAGAGAGCCGGTGGCCGGTCAGCACCAGCTGCAGGTCTCCGGTCAGAGACGAGCGCCGGGCCATCAAGCTGCGCAGGCCGCTTTCTCCGCGCTCGGGGCCGACCCCCATCTGATCTGCCGCCTGCCGCACGGCCAGGGCGGCCCGGTTCAGGTCCGGGTGCAGCACGGGACAGGTCTCAGCCGCCACCAGCGTGTGGCTGAAGGGGGCGTAGTAGCCGAGGCGGATCTTGCCGGCCAGCCCGCCCGCCGGCATGGTCGCCTTGTGGCGATAGCCGAGCGGGCTCTTGGACGGCCGGGTGGGCTCCACCTCGGCTGCGACGCCGCCGATCCTTAAGAGTGTTTGCTCCACTCGGCGCCGCTTCCAGGCCAGCTCCGCCGGGTAGGAAAGCTCCATGGTCTGGCAGCCGCCGCACTCTTTCGCCACCGCACAGGCCGCCGGCACCCGGTCCGCTGACGGCGTGACCATCTCGAGCAGCCGGCCCTGGGCCATCCGCTTGCGCGACGGATTGAAGGCCATCAGGACCTCATCTCCCAAGGTGGCGCCGGGGATGAACACCACCCGGCCGTCGACCCGGCCAACGCCCTCCCCGTGCTGGCCGAGGTCTTCGATCAGGACCCGGCGCTGCACGCCTTGGCTCGTTCCCGAATTCGTCCCGCCGCCGACTTGGGGTCGACATTGCGGGCCTGGCGCATCAGCTGGCCCAAGAGGAAGCCGAGCGCCTTCTCCTGGCCCGCCAGGAGGTCTTGCACCGCCACCGGGTTGGCGGCCAGCACCTGGTCGATCAGACGATCGAGCTCCCGCTGGTCGCTGAGGGCAGCAAGCCCCTCCTCGTCCACCACGGCGGAGAGCGTGCGCCGGTCCCGGTAGCTCAACTCAAGCGCCCGCTTGGCGCCTGGTCCGGCCAGCGTGCCCTGGTCCACCCGCCTGATCAGCTCGACCAGGTCTGAGGCCGGATAGGTGCGCTCAGCGAGGCTCATTCCGCTCTCCCGCTCCACTCGGGCCAGGTCCCCGACGATCCACTGGGCGGCCGCCACCGGATCTGCTCCCAGTTCCGCCGCCTCGAGCAGGAGCTGGCTGCGGGCGCGCGACTCCATGACCACGGACAGCGCCTCTGGTGTGAGGCCAAGCTCGGCCAGCTTCTTGCGAAGCGCCGCCGGCCCGGGCGGCAGGTGGGCGGCGATCTCCACCACCCAGGCCTCGTTCAAGGGATAGCTCGGCAGGTCCGGCTCCGGCATGTAGCGGTAGTCGTCTGCCGTCTCCTTGCGCCGCTGCAGATAGGTCCGGCCGGCCTGGTCATCCCAGCCGCGGGTCTCCTGGAGCAGCGGCTCGCCAGCTTGGATGGCCCGCGACTGGCGGTCCACCTCGTAGGTGACGGCGCGCTCCAGAGCCCGAAAGGAGTTCATGTTCTTGACCTCGGTCCGGGGATGAAGGGTTTCGTCTCCCGCCCGACGGACCGAGACGTTGAGGTCGGCCCGCAGCACCCCCTGCTCCATCCGCACCTCGGCCAGCCCGAGGTGCTCCGCCCAAAGGCGGATCTCCTCCATAAAGGCCCTGGCTTCTGCGCCGCTATGCATCTCGGGCAGAGAGACGATCTCCACGAGCGGCACACCGGCCCGGTTCAGATCGACGCTGGCCCGACCGCCCAGGTGCGCCAGCTTGCCGGCGTCCTCTTCCAGATGCAGGTGGTGCAGCCCGATGCTTCGGTCTCCGACCGGGACCGACCCGCCCGTCGCCAAGATGGTGCGCGACTGGCTGATCTGGTAGCCCTTGGGCAGATCCGGGTAGAAATAGTGCTTGCGGTCAAACTCCAGCACCGGCGCCAGCTCGGCGCCCAGGGCCAGCGCCAGCCGCACCACCCGCTCCACGGCGTCCTGGTTGGGCCGGGGCAGCGCACCGGGCAGGCCCAGACAGACCGGGCAGGTGAGCGTGTTCGGCGGTGCGCCGAAGCGGTTTTCGCAGCGGCAGAACATCTTCGTCTTAGTCCCGAGTTCGATGTGCACCTCAAGCCCGATCACGGCTTCAATCATGCCTGCCCACCACCAGTCCGCGGCGTGACGGACGGCATCGGGCCGAAGTGGTCCTCGACCACCTGGGCGGCCTGAAACAGAGAGAGCTCCTGAAAGGCCGGAGCCATCAGCTGGACCCCGACCGGCAGGTGGTGCTCAAATCCGGCCGGCACGCTGATCGCCGGCACCCCGACCAAATTGGCCGGCAAGGTGATGGCATCGTTGGCGTACATGGCGAGCGGGTCCTGATCGTGGGCGCCGAAGCGAAAGGGCAGGCTGGGCGTGGTCGGCGTGACCAGGATGTCGGCCGTCGAAAAGGCAGCCGCGAAGTCTAAGGACAAGAGCTGGCGCAGGCGCTGCGCCTGAACGTAGAAGGCGTCCACGTAGCCGGCAGACAGCACATAGGTGCCGATCATGATCCGCCGCTTCACCTCGGCGCCAAAGCCGCGGCCCCGAGTCGCGCTGTACATCTCGCTCAGCTCGTCGTTTCCCTCCGGGCGCACGCCGAAGCGGACGCCATCGAAGCGGGACAGGTTGGACGAGGCCTCGGCGGGAGCGATCACATAGTAGGTGGCAAGGGCGGCCGTGAGGTGCGGAAGATGCACCGACACCGGCCGAGCGCCGGCGGCCACCAAGGCAGAGAAGGCCTGCTCGGCCCGTGCCTGCAGGGCAGGCTCAGCGACCGCCAGGAGCTCCTCCGGCATCGCCACCCGCCGTCCGTGCACCCCGTCTCGCAGCGCCGCCCGATAGTCCGGGACCGGCACTGGGCAGGTCGAGGGGTCGTCTTGGTCCACACCGGCGATCACGCCGAGCGCATCGGCCACATCGCCGATTGTTCGGCCGATCGGTCCGACCTGATCCAGCGAAGAGGCGAAGGCGATCAGACCGTAGCGGCTGACCCGGCCGTAGGTCGGCTTTAGCCCAACCACACCGCAGTAGGCCGCCGGCTGGCGCACCGACCCGCCGGTCTCCGATCCGAGCGCCAGCGGCACGAGACCAGCCGCCACCGCCGCCGCCGATCCGCCCGAGCTGCCCCCCGGTACGACGCTTGGGTCATAGGGATTGTGGGTGCGCTGAAACGCCGAGTGCTCGGTGGAAGAGCCCATGGCGAACTCATCGAGGTTGGTCTTGCCAACGATCAGGGCGTCGGCGCGCTCGAGCCTC
>JAKAUI010000038.1 GCA_021827745.1 Bacillota bacterium
GACCGGCGGCGTCAGGACCAGCCTGCGCTTTTTGGCCAGGTAGAAGATGATCTCCGCCTTCGGGACATTGCGCCAGTCGAACAGCTCGAAGAAGCGATAGAGCACATCGATGCGCCGGCCGTCCGGGCAGAAGAGACCATCGTCTGAGAAGGAAAGGTCCTTTGGCGCAAGCACCTCGATCGAAAAGCCCCGACCAGCGGCCAGGTCGGCCAGGGCCTCCATCTCCGAGCGGTAGTCGCCCGACTCGTCTGAGACTACGATGGCCGTCAGCGGATCCTTGCCGGTGACCAAAGACGCAAGGGTTTTGCCCACGGCGTCGACCATGCCGAAGGCACCGCCCCAGGGGGCGTGCCCGGCTCTGGCGTAGGCGGCCTGCAAAGACGCCACCAGGCCGAATCCACCGGGAACGGAGTCGAGTTCGGTCGCCTTCAGCCCGTCTTCGGTCCACAAGAGGTCCGGCCGGATCATGATCGGGAGCGCGCCCCTCAGCCGCTTCATCTGTCCGAGTAGGCGCAGCGTCTCGTCCTTGCCCTGGTCCAGATAGGCCCGGACGAAACCGAGGTCTTCCTGGTGCAGAGAGCGCCAGTACAGCTCGTTCAGCGCCGACTGAAAGGCGGCGAGATCGCTGCCCAAGGTGGCGATCTCAGCCGCCATGGCGTCTGGCAGCCGGATCGGCTCGGCCGTGATCGAAAAGGGCTGCTGGTCGCCTGTCTCCTGGCCAAACAGCGGCAGGCCGGCCAGGCTCTGCATGAGGTCGAGGTCGCCCTGAGTCACAGGCTTAGGTGTCAATCTGAGCCCTCTGCAGGCGGCCGCTGTAGTCGACGTACACCGCCTTCCACTCGGTAAAGAAGTCAATCGCCGCCGTGCCCGCCTCGCGGTGTCCATTGCCGGTTCCCTTCTGGCCGCCAAACGGCAGGTGGATCTCGGCGCCGGTGGTGCCGGCGTTGACATAGACGATGCCGGTGGCGAGATCACGGACCGCCCGGAACACCCGGTTCACGTCTTGAGAAAAGATGGAGGCACTGAGGCCGTAGGCAACCGAGTTGGCCTTGGTCAGCGCATCCTCGAGGCCATCGGCCTCGATCACCGAGAGCACCGGGCCGAAGATCTCCTCTTTGGCAATGCGCATGTCGGGTGTCACCTGATCGAACAGGGTGGGCTGATAGAAGTGCCCACGGGCCAGGGCACCGTCTTCAGCCACATCACCGCCGGCGATGAGCCGCGCCCCCTCCTGCACCCCGACCTCTACATAGCCGTGGATGCGGTCTCTGGCCGTCCGGCTGATCACCGGGCCGACCTGGACGGCGGGGTCGAGCCCGTCGCCGAGGTTCAGGGCCCTGACCCGACCCACCAGGCGCTCGACCAGCTGGTGGTGGATGGGTCGATCGACGATCACCCGGCTGCAGGCTGTGCAGCGCTGACCGGCCGTGCCGTAGGCGGACCAGATGATGCCGTCCACCGCCAGATCCAGGTTGGCGTCGTCCATCACGATCACGGCGTTCTTGCCGCCGAGCTCCAAGGAGATCCGCTTCAGGCCTTCGCCGCCGACCGATGCCACGTGGCGGCCGACCTCTCCGGAGCCGGTGAAGGAGATGAACTGAATCTGGGGATGGGAGATCAGGCGCTCCCCCACCGTGCCGCCAGAGCCGCAGACCAGGTTCAGAACCCCCTTGGGCAGCCCGGCCTCTTCCAAGGCCCGCACCAGCTCCATGGCCAAAAGCGGCGTGTCGGTGGCCGGCTTGAAGACGAGCGTGTTGCCGGCCACCAGCGCCGGAAACGTCTTCCAGGTCGGAATCGCCATCGGAAAGTTCCAGGGTGTGATCAGGGCCCCGACGCCGATCGGGTCTCGAATGGCCATCGCAAACTTGTCCGGAAGCTCGCTCGTCGTGGTGTAGCCAAAGCTGCGCCGGCCCTCGCCGCTCATGTAGGCCGCCATGTCGATGCCCTCTTGGACGTCGCCCTTGGCCTCTTCCAGCACCTTGCCCATCTCTCGGGTCATCATCCGGGCCAGTTCCTCTTTGCGCCGGGCCAGGATCTGGCCAGCCCGGGCCACGATCTCGCCCCGCTTCGGCGGAGGTGTGAGCCGCCAGCTCTGATAGGCGAGGGCGGCTGCGGCGACCGCCTGGTCGACGTCGGCTGCGGCCGAGTCCGGAACGAGTGCCAGCACCTCGCCGCTGGCCGGGTTTAGGTCCTCTGTCGTCTTGCCGGAGGCGCTGTCTTGCCAGATGCCGCCGATGTAGTTCTGGACCCTGTACGGTGTGCTCACGTCGCTGCTCCCTTCGTCGGCTGGTCCTCCGGTGCGGGCCAGGGCTCGGTCCGATAGACGGTCAGCCGGTAGGTTTGGTCCCGTTCGGCCAGCCCGAAGGTGAAGCCCTCCCGCTTCAGGGTCCGGTTCAGAAACGTGACCCAGCGGTGCAAGGAGGTGGTCTGCGGCAGCGTCTCCTCGGCCAGCACCGGCCAGTATGGCACCTTGGGCATCGCTGTCCCTCCCCATCTGTTCTCTAGTCTACCGCTCGCGTCCAATCCTGCTACGATCACGGGGAGGTGAAGTCAGTGCAAATTGAGCTCTTGGTCCCCGATCTGATGTCCTACTCCCGACTCCGCCACGCCTTTGCGACGGCGGCGGCCGAACTGGAAGAGATGCCGGGAGCGCTTCTCGTGGTGGATGTGGGACCGATGGCCGCCTTGGGCTGGGAGAAGGCGATCCGCCGGGCCCAGGCCAACAGTGTGCGGGTGATCGCCTTTGGCCCGCACTCGATGGCACCGCGTCTCGCCGCTTGCAGGCGGCTTGGCGTCGATGTCGTGGCGGTGAACAGCGAGATGCTGACCGATCCTGTGGCCGTGGTGCGCCGACTCACGGCCGAACCGTTGGATCCGCAAGCCACGACCTGACGTTTTCGACCACGGTCTCCTTTGGCCCCATCACGACGGTGGGGTCGGGCAGGGCCCGGCGAAAGGCGGCGCCGTACCGCTGGCGGACAAAGCGCGGGTCGAGGATGACGACGGCGCCGTGGTCATCCATCGAGCGAATCAGGCGGCCAAAGCCCTGCTTGAAGAGGAGCACCGCCTCCGGCAGGCTGAGCATCTGAAACGACGAGCCGCCCTCGGCCTCGATCGCCTCGGCCCGGGCCTGGCGCAGCGGCGTGTCCGGAGGCGAAAAAGGCAGCCGGGTGAGCACCAACAGCGACAGGGCCGGGCCGACCACGTCGATCCCCTCCCAAAAGCTCTGCGCCCCCAGCACCACGACCCGCTCCCCCTTGCGCAGGCGCTCCAGCAAGGCGGAGCGCGACCCGTGGCGACCCTGGGCCAGCACTGTGATGCCGGCCTCGGACAGGGCGTCCTGCAATGGGTCGGCGAGCGCCCTGATCTGGCGGTGCGACGTGCAGAGCACGAGCGACCCGGCCGGCGCCAAGGGTGCCAGGCGGGCCAGAAGCGGCACCGACGCCTGATCGAAGGAGTCGGTGCGCGGGTCGGGCAGATCGTCCACGCCGGCGACCAGGGCCTGGTCCCGGAACAAAAACGGGCTGGGCAGGAGCAGGGTGGCCAGCCGGTCGTGGCCGGTCAGGCCGAGCAGGCCGGCCTGATGCGAGAAGTCGTCTCCGATGGCCAAGGTGGCCGAGGTCATGGCGATCGCCTGCTGGCGGTCGTAGAGGAGCTCTTGCAGGGCGTCTCCGGCGTAGAGCGGGCTCGCCCTGAGCCGGCTCTGTCCGGGGCCGCGGCCGGTCTCCAGCCAGCGCACCGGAAATTCCTCTCCCAGCACCTGCTGCAGGCCGGATACGGTCATCCGGAGCCGCTCGGCCAATCCTTGGCCGATGGCGCGGCGGGCGTCGTCCTCTCTGAGCTGGGCGGTGGCCAAGAGCACGGTTGCGATCAGTTCCTGGGTGGGCAGGATCGCCTCGCCGGCCAACGTCTGCAAGGCGGTCCAGGGCTCTTCGGCCAGCGGCAGCCGGATCTCGCGGCGAGGACCTGCCACCGTGAACACCAGCTCCCAGAGCTGCTGCCAGCTGCGGCGGGTGATGTCGAGCAGGCGGCGGACGAGTTCTTGGTGCGCACCCGGGACCAGGTGCTGGGTTCCGATCTCGGTCAGGGTGCGGTTGATGGCCGTCTCTTCGACATGGACGCCGATGGCGTGCATCGCCGCTTCTTCCAGGTGGTGCGCCTCGTCGATCACCAGGACCGACGTCTCGGGCAACAGGGCGCCATCGAGCATGGCGTCCGCCATCAAGAGCGCATGGTTGACCACGACCAGCCGCGCCTGATCGGCCGCCCGGCGCTGGCTGTAGTAGAAGCAGGGCTGGAAGAAGGGACACGCTTCTCTGGTGCAGATCTCAGGGCGCACGTTGACTGTCTGCCAGACCTCGTCCGGCACGTGCAGACCGCGCAGCTCCTCCTCTTCTCCCCGCTCGGTCACCCGAAGCCAAGACAAAAGGCGCAGGTGGTCCTTGCGAGAAGGGCCGTCTCCGCGGGCGGTCATCTCGGCCAGGGCCTGGTTCCAGCGCAAGAGGCACAGGTAGTTCGACTGCCCCTTCAGCACCACGGCCCCAGTCGGGCTGGAGGCTGCCTCCAGCTGCGGGATGTCCTTAGCGATCAATTGGTCCTGCAGGGTGCGGGTGTGGGTTGAGATCACCGCCCGCCCGCCTTCTCCGGCGGCGCTCAGGGCGGCGTGCAGGTAGGCGATGGTCTTGCCCGTGCCGGTGCCGGCCTCGATCAGGGCGATCTGGCCGGAGGCGAGCAGCTCCCTCGCCTCTTCGGCGAAGCGCTCCTGGCTGGGCCGGGCGTCAAGGCCGAGCCGGCCGACCAGTTCCGAAAAACCGACCTGCTGCCACTTAGGCGGCGGCGGTGGCGTGGGCGGCGCGCTGGGGCCGGCCCAGGTGCTCTCACCGGCAACGGGCAAGAGCGCCTCTGCAAAGAAGGCCAGGTCGGCATCGGCCTGGGTGGCTGCCAGCTGCATGGCAAGTGACGCCCAGCCCGGGTCTACATCCGCAAGGTGGCTCAGCAGGTCTTCCATCAGCTGCAGGGTGACGGTGGCGTCCGCTCCCGCCCGGTGGTGGCGAAAGTCCAGCCCCAGGCGCTCCGCATGTGCCGCCAGCCCGTGGCTGGGCAGCTTTGGCAAGAGGATCTGGGCCAAAAACAGTGAGTCGACCACCCGCCCCTTGGGGTGCAGGCCGCCGGCCTCCAAAAAGGAGAGGTCAAAGGGGGCGTTGTGGGCGATCAGGGTGGCGGAGCCGGCGAAGGCCGAAAAGGCGGCCAGTGCCGCCTCCTGCGTGGGGGCACCCTTGACGTCCTGGTCGCGGATGCCGGTCAGGTGGCGGATGAACGGTGTGAGCGGCCGCAGCGGATTGACGAAGGTCTGGAAGGTCTCGACCTCTCCGTCTCGTCTTCTGGCGGCGCCGATCTCGATGATGGCGTCTTGGCCCGGCCGGGAGCCGCTCGTCTCCAGGTCGAAGGCGACCAGGTCCTCAGTTGGGTTGGACATTGATGCTGTGCACCCGATAGCGCACCTCTGCCGGCGGCACGCCCAGGCGCTGCGCCAAGGAGTAGCAGGCGTTGTCGAAGCGGGCGCGCACCGGGTGAGAGACGCCGAGTCCCAGGAAGTGGCTGATCAGGACCCGGATCGACCCGCCGTGGGCGATGATCGCGAGACGCCTGGCGGAGACCGGATGATCCATCACCGGAACGACCCGCTGCCAGAAGTCGCTCAGTGATTCGCCGCCAGGGATGGGGGCGTGCACCGGGTCCTGACGCAGGGCGTGGAGCACTTGCGGAAACTGCGCCGCCTGCTGATCGCGGGTCAGCCCCTCGAGGCAGCCGTTGGCCCGCTCCATCAGGGCCGGCAGGTGTTCAATCTCAAGGGGCGCCAGCCCGTCTAAGAGGATCTCTGCCGTCTGGCGGGCCCTAATCAGTGGAGAGATCCAGGCCAGGTCAGGGCCCCAGGCCCGGACCGTGGGACGCAGCCGTTCGACCTGGCTGACGCCCAGATCAGAGAGCGGCACATCGGTTTGTCCCTGCAGGATGTTGCTGGCGTTCCACTCGGTCTGGCCGTGTCGGATCAGGAGAATCTGCATGCGTTCCCCATCTCTGCTGTCACGCTTTTCCCCAGTATAGCCGAAGGAGCTCAGTTCTTAGCCACCAGGCGGCGGCCGATCTCGGCGGCATGCGCCAAGATCGCCTCCTGGTCGAGCGTCAGAAAGGCACCGTCCTGGTAAAGCAGTTTCCCGTCCACCAAAACCGTCTTCACCGCTGCCGCCGTGGCCGAATAGACCAGGGTCGAGATGCGGTCATGAACGGGCTCGAGGCCGACTCCCTGAAGGCTGACCCCGATCAGATCGGCGGCCAGGCCGGGGGCGATGGCGCCGGTCTTCTTGTGCAGCTCGACGGCCCTGGCTCCGCCGGCACTGGCGGCGTGCAGGATCTGAGCGGCGTTTGGCCAGCAGGGATCGCCGGTCGCCCCCCGCGCCCCCCAGATCGAGGCCTTCATCGTCAGGAAGAAGTCGAGACTGTTGGCCGAGGCCACGCCATCAGTGCCCAGTCCGAGCGGCATGGCGAGCTCGAGCAGGCGGGCCACCGGCGCCATCCCGCAGCCCATCTTCAAATTGGAGATCGGGTTGTGGGCGATGCCAGGCCGCCAGTCGGAAAAGCTCTCCAGATCGTCCGCCGTGAGGTGGACGGCGTGGGCCGCAAGCAGCGGCTGGCGGTCAAGGCCGACCTTGCGCATCAGGCCAAAGGGCGTCACCCCGTAGGCGGCCAGGCAGTCCTCCACCTCGCGCCGCGTCTCGGAGAGGTGGATGTGCACGCCGGTGCCGAGGGCGCGCGCTGCCTCCCCCACCGCCTGCAGATAGTCGGGCGTCGTGGTGTAGGGGGCGTGCGGGGCAAGCCAGGTGGTGATCCGGCCGTCGGCCGAGCCTTGAGTGCGGCGATGAAAGTCAGACGCCTCGGCCAGAGCCTCTTCGCCGCGGCCGCTGACCGTGATCAGCCCGCGGCCAAGCACCGCCCTGGTGCCTGACTCCCGCACCGCCTGGGCCACTTCATCCAGGGCGAAGTACATGTCGACGAAGGTGGTGATCCCAGAGGCGATCATCTCTAAGAGCGCTGCCCTGGTCCCCCACAGGATGTCGCCGGGCTTGAGGCGGGCCTCGGCCGGGTAGACGTGCTGGTGCAGCCAGGGATCGAGCGGCAGATCGTCTGAAAAGCCGCGCAGCAGGTTCATGGCGGCGTGGGTGTGGCTGTTGACGAACCCGGGCAAGAGCAGCTGGGGGCCCAGGTCCAGAATCTCGTCGGCTGGTTTTGGTGTCGGCGCCTCTCCGCTCGCCCAGACCCGAACCACTTGTCCGGCGGCCACCTGAACGGTGGCGCCCTCGACGAACCCATCTGGGGTCAATGTCGCAGCGCTCTTCACCCACAGTGTAGGGCTGCTCACCTCGCACCTCGGTCCATGTAGCGGCGCTGACTGGCCGTCAGACGCTCCAGCGAGATGTGGCGCGCCGCGAGCGAGCGCTCGGCCACCTCCTGGTCGATGGAAGCAGGCACCGGATGCAGCCCGGGCGCAGGCGGCGTCGCTGCCAGGTAGGTCAGGCAAAGCGCCTGCACCGCAAACGACAGGTCCATGATCTCGATCGGGTGGCCGTCGCCCGCGACCAGGTTGACGAGACGGCCATCGGCCAGGAGGTAGAGACTGCGCCCGCCCTTGAGCCGAAAGGCCTGGACGTTTGGCCGCACCTCCTCGATCGCAATGGCGCGCCGCAACAGCGCCGGCTTGTCCACCTCCACGTCGAAGTGGCCGGCGTTGGCCAAGATGGCGCCGTCTTGCATCTTGTCCAGGTGGCGGCCGCGGATCACCTGACGGTTGCCGGTGACGGTGATGAAGAGCTGGCCCCAGGCGGCGGCCTGGTCCATGGAGAGAACGGAAAAGCCGTCGAAGTGGGCCACATTGGCGCGCACCGGATCGACCTCGACCACGGCCACCTCGGCACCGAGGCCGCGGCCGCGCTCGGCCACACCGACGCCGCAGTCGCCAAAACCCACCACCACCAGGCGGATGCCGGCGAGCGTGATGTTGGTGGCGCGCATCACGGCCTCCAGCGCGCTCTGGCCGGTGCCAAAGCGATTGTCGAACAGATGCTTCATGGCGCCGTCGTTGACGGCCACCATCGGAAAGGGCAGATTGCGCCGCCTGGCCAGCTGGCGGAGGCGGAGCACGCCGGTTGTGGTCTCCTCGGTCCCGCCCTTGATCTCAGAAGCGTGCCCGGTGTTGAGCGCCCGTTCGACCAGGTCTCCGCCATCGTCCAGGATCAACGTCGGGCGCCGACCGAGGGCCTGGTCCAAAAAGCCCTGGTAGGTGGCATGGTCGATGCCGCGGCGGGCGAACACGGAGACACCTCGCTCGGCGAGGGCTGAGGCCACCTGGTCCTGGGTCGAGAGCGGGTTTGAGCCGCAGACGGTGACGGCCGCCCCCGCCTCGGCCAGGGCCAGCGCCAGCACCGCCGTCTTGGCCTCCAGGTGGATGCACATCGCCACCCGCTCGCCCAAAAGCGGTCGGCTCCTGACAAACCCCTTCCGGAGCTCGGCCAATACGGGCATGCGCGCGGCCGCCCAGTCGATCCTGAGGTCTCCTTCGCTCATGCTTAGACCCCCTTCTGGATCGTCCCGTCCAGATTCAGCAGTGGAAAGAGCCCGGCTTCGGCATCCGGGCAGCTCTGACAGGCAGCCACCCGCGAAAGCTCACCTAAGAAGGCTGCGAAGGACTGCTGAAAACGGTCCAGCGCCTTGGCCAAGACGGCATAGATGGCGGATTCCTCGATCGGCTCTTTGGCCAAGCCGGCCGCCGGATTGGTGACCACCGCCACGGCGCTGTAGCAGAGGCCGGCCTCCCGGGCCAAGGTCACCTCGGGCGCCTGGGTCATGCCGACCACATGCGCCCCGAGCTGGGCGAGGGCCCGGATCTCGGCCGGGGTCTCAAAGCGGGGCCCCTCCATGGCGGCGTAGACCAAGGGAGCGGCGGCGGCGGGCTGGCCGATCGCCTTTTTGAGCAGGCGAGAGAGCATGGGGCAATAAGCGGCCGTCATGTCGACGTGCCGCACCTGGCCTGGGGCGTCGAAAAAGGTCAGCGGCCGCTGGCGGGTAAAGTCGATCAGGTCGTCGATCACCCGAAGATCGCCGGGGTGCAGGGCCGGGTCGACTGCCCCCACCGCCGACGATGCCACCACCTTGGTCACGCCCAGGCTCTTCAGGGCCCAGATCATGCCCCGGCTGTTCACCCGGTGCGGCGGCAGGCTGTGGCCGGGACCGTGTCTTGCGATCACCACCAGGTCTTCTCCGGCAAAGCGCGCCACCTGCAGCCCGACGTCCCCATAGGGGGTGGGCAGCACATAGGAGCGGGCCTGCTCAAAGGGCCAGGCTTCGATGCCGGTGCCGGCGATCAGCGCTAGGTCCGGGGATAGATCCATGACTCCTCCGGCCTAGGCACAGACACCAGCTCGTCTGGCGTGAAGTAGAGGCCGATCTCGCTCTCGGCCGCCGCCTCGCCGTCTGAGCCGTGGATCACGTTGCAGTCGATGGCCAGGGCGAAATCGCCGCGGATCGTTCCGGGCGGCGCCTGGTGCGGATCGGTCGGACCCATCATGGCCCGCACCTGGGCCACGGCGTCGGCCCCCTCCCAGACCATGGCCACCACCGGCCCGGATGTGATGAAGCGGATCAGGCCGGGATAAAAGGGCTTGGCCTGATGCGCCGCGTAGTGCTTGGCCGCAAGCTCCGGAGAGATGGACAGCAGCTTCAACCCGACCAAGCGCAGGCCGCGGCCCTCGAGGCGGCCGATCACGGTGCCAATGAGTCCGCGCCCGACGCCGTCTGGCTTGATCATCACGAACGTTCGCTGCACGCGCTCCCTCCTACTCTCGGGAAACGGGCTCCGGCCGTCGGCCGGAGCCCGTTGTCTACTTGGCGATGGCCCGGATCGTCCGGATCTTGCCCCGAGCGACCTCTTGGGTCGTGTGCTCAGTTGCGCCGAAGCGTTCCAGGATGTACCCGACCGCCTCCCAGGGATCCACGCGGTCGCCGCAGGTGAAGACGTCCACCGCCGCGTAGCCGAACTCGGGCCAGGTGTGGATCGCCAGATGGGACTCTGAGATGACAACGACGCCGCTCACGCCCTGCGGGCTGAACCGGTGAAAGGTGACTTCTCGCACCTCAGCGCCGGCCTTAAGAGCAGCGGCAACCATGATGTTTTCCACTTCGTCGGGATCATTCAGCAGTTGGCTGTCGCAGCCATCGGCCTCTACCAGGATGTGGCGGCCGAGTGCGTCCATCCCCCGTCCCAGCCCCCTCCCGGTTCAAGATCAGTATTCATGGTAGCAAACGTCCCCCACATGTCAACGCAGGTGGGGAAATTCTGCGCTGAGGCGGACTGAGCAGACGGATTGCGGCAAAAACTCCCTGAGACCGATGCTTGCTTCCGCTCAGGCCGGAAATCTCTGCCTTGCTCGCTCGTTTACAGGGGCGTTCAGAGCCTGTTCGTAAAGTTGGAGCAGCGCCTGGCGGACGGCGTCCGGACCGGACACCGAGCGCGCCCACAGCCGCCCAGAGCGGGCGATCTTGGCGGGATCCTGGGCGTACGTCTCCTGCCAGGCCTGGGCCAGGGCGGAGGCGTCCCCTGGCGGCACGTAGCGGACCCACGGTCCATCGCCGCAGGCCTCCATCAGACCGCCGACCTCGCTCGCCACCACTGGCAGGCCCCAGGCCACCGCCTGGCGGGCGGCCAGCCCCAAACCCTCGCGCAGTGACGGCTGGGTGTAGAGGTCGAGCTGAGGGTAGAAGGCGGCCGGCTCGACCCAGCCCAGAAGCCGCACCCGCTCTCCGAGTCCGGCGGCGCTCACCTCCTGGGCGAGCGCCGGGGCCAGCGGACCATCGCCGCCGACCAGGAGACGGGCCCCGGGATGGGCCCTGAGAAAGACGAAAAAGGCCTCGAGCAGGACGTTGAGTCCCTTTTCGGGCGTCAGCCGAGCCAGGGTGCCGATCACCGGACCTCTTGGGCGGCTGGCGATCTGCTCATCTGCTGGAACGAACAGCGCCACCGGCAAGGCAGCAACCGGTCTGCCGCTGCGCTTGGCAGCGTCTTTGGCCAGGGCTAGAGAGGTGGCAGAGAGCGCCGCCGCCTGCCGCATCACGCCTGCCTCCAGGATCCGGAACAGGCCGCCTGCCGGGCCGCTCGGCGCCGAGCCGTGACAGGTGTAGACCACCGGCACGCTCAGCCCGCGGCTGGCCACCCCGGCCTGCAGGCCATGGGCGTGCAGGAGATCGGGGCGAAGCGAGCGACTGATCTCTTGGAGCTGGCGGGTGGAGCGCCCATAGGGGAACATCTCGAGCGGCTGGCCCGGAACCGAGTGCGGCAGGGTGCGCAGCGGACCGGCTGCGATCACCTCGACGCCGCCCGCTGAGAGGAGCTCGATGTACTGGTCGGTCACGGTGCGCATGCCCCCAGCCATCGGCCGGAGCACCATCAGCACCCTCATGCCTGGGCAGCGACGGCGATGCCGTCGAGCATGGCGTCGATGTTCTCACCGATCAGGAGACTGGCAACCGGGTTGAGCAAGGTGGAGATCATCGGGATGCCGAAGTCGAAGTCGCAGGTGAAGGTGACCCTAGTCCCCTCCTCCGTGCGCTGAAGCCGCCACTCGCCCTCGAACTGCTTGAGGTCGCCCGCGGTCTGGCGATAGGCGATCCGGCCCTCCTCCGGATAGTGAAGGTCTTCCTCCTCCCAGCGAAAGGGCGCCCCCCGCAGCCGGGCGACCCATTTTTCGCGCGAGTAGTTCGGCCGCTTTTCCACGATCGTGATCGAATCCACGCTCTTCATGAAGCTGGAAAAGGCCTCGACGTTTGAAACCGCCTGCCAGACGCGCTCGTAGGGCACAGGGAGCAGGCGGCTCTTTTCGACGTGCGGCATCCTAGGCACCCCCCGTCAGTTCGGCCGCCACCGAAGACACCGCCTCTACGGCCTCTTGAAGCCGGGCGAGGCCGTCTTCAAAGTCGTGGTCGGAGATGACCAAGGGCGGCATCAGCCGGATCACGAGCGGGTTGTTCAGCGTGTAGACGGCCAGCATGTGGCGCTGAAACAGCTCGAACATGAGGGCTCCGCCCAATCCTTCGTGGGCCACTTCCAGCCCGGCCATCAAGCCACGGCCGCGCACCTCTTTGACCACATCCGGGTGGGCCTTGGCCAGCTCTGTGCCAACGGCGGCCAGCCTTTCGCCCAAGGCGGCCGCCCGCTGGCAGAGGCCCTCCTCCACGACCACCCGAATCGCCTCCGCCGCCACCGCCGTCGCCAGCGGGTTGCCGCCGAAGGTCGAGGTGTGGATCAGGGGCATCTCGTCCCAAAAGGCCATCGCCTGTGGCGTGCCGATGGTGGCGCCGATCGGCAGGATGCCGCCGCCCAGTCCCTTGGCCATCACCATCAGGTCCGGCTCGATCTCGTCATGCACGCAGGCCCAGAGCTTCCCGGTGCGGCCCATGCCGGTCTGCACCTCGTCCACGATCAAGAGGGCGCCATGCCTGCGGCAGGCCTGCTCTAGGCCCCTCAGATAGCCGGCCGGGGGCACCACCACGCCGCCCTCGCCCTGGATCGGCTCCACGATCACGGCTGCGGTGCCGGGGCCGATCGCCGCCTCGGCCGCCGCGAGGTCGCCGTAGGGGACATGGGTGAAGTCCGGAACGAGCGGCCGAAACGGCCGCTGGTAGAGGTCGCGGCCGCTAGCGGTCAGGGCGCCCATCGTCTTGCCGTGGAAGGCGCCGATGGTTGAGACCATGTGGCTGCGGCCGGTGGCCAGGCGGGCGAACTTGATCGCCCCCTCGATCGCCTCCGCCCCGGAGTTGGAGAAAAACGAATAGGTGAGATCGCCCGGCGTCACCTCGGCCAGAAGAGCCGCCAGCTCTGATGCCTGGCGAGACGGCAGCACCCGGGATGAGAGCGCCAGCTGGTCGAGCTGCCGTTTGGCGGCCGCCACCAGTCTGGGGTGGCGGTAGCCGTGCACCATCACGCCGTAGCCGCTCGAGAAGTCGAGATAGCGCGCACCGTCTGAGGCGGTGATCCAGGCTCCTTCCGCCGAGACCTCGTAGGCGGTGAGGCCCATGAAGCGAAAGCTCCTGGCCAGGCCCGGGTTCATGAAGCTCGCCATCAGATCGAGGATGGTGTCGTCTGTCGGCTGCACGTGCGATCCCCTTTCGCCGCGGCATAGCCTCTTCATCGGACCCCAAGACGCCCCGCTCGTCAAGCGCTTTGAGAGGAGCGCTGGCTGAAGAGGTGAAGTCCTGATCCGCACCACAGGTCCTCACCCTGGAGGGGTTGCGCCATGGCGACAGACTGTCCTGCCCCCGGCGTCCTGGAGGGCGAGGTCGTCCGGCTAGAGCCGCTCACAGAAGAGCACCGTGCCGGGCTGTGGGCTGCGGCCCAATCCCCCGAGATCTGGCCCCTGATGCTCGTCCGACTGGACAGCCTGGCCGCCGTGTCGCACTACATCGAAGCGGCACTCGCCAGCCAGAGCGCGGGCAGCGAGGTGGCGTTTGCGGTCCGCCTGCAAGCGGACGGACAGGTGGTCGGATCGAGCCGCTATCTGGAGATCAGCCGACCAAACCACCGGTTGGAGATCGGCGGCACCTGGTACCACCCGCGGGTCTGGGGCAGCCGGGTCAACCCGGAGGCGAAGCTTCTGCTCTTGCGCTACGCCTTCGAGAACTGGCAGGCGAGGCGCGTCCAGCTGAAGACCGATGCCCTCAACCTCCATTCCCAGGCTGGCATCCGCAAGCTGGGAGCGGTCTACGAGGGAACGCTGCGCGCCTATCAGGTGCGCCCGGACGGCTCGTCTCGCGACACGACACTCTTTTCGATCACAGACGAGCAGTGGCCGGCCGTCCAGGCCGGGCTCTTGGCCAGGCTCCGCCCATGAGCGAGGCTCCCTCTCGGGCACGGCGGCTGGGCGTCGTCACCCGCTACCGAGAGCACGCGGCGGCCTTCTCGCCTGCCTTCTGGGAGGTGAAGGACGTGGGCGGCGCTTGGATCGACCCGCCGCCCGGCGCCATCCCGATGGTCTCCTGCTTCGGCGACAACCGCCTGGGCAGGGCGCATCCAGACTGGATCCAGGTCGACCAAGAGGGCACCCTGGCCACAAGAGAGAGCCGCTATTTCGACTGGACCGCCATCTGCCCGAGCCAGGAGCCAGTGCGCGCACAGGCCCAGAGCTGGGTGCAGAAGGCGCTTGAGCAGAGCGGAGGACAGGACCTGCGGCTCGACGATGTGAGCTTCGCCCGCGACGGCTACTGCCGCTGTCCCGCCTGCGTTTCCGCTATGAAAGAAAGCGGCTCGGATTGGTCGCTCTATCGGCAGGACACGCTGACCGAATTCGTCAGAGCGGTGCGGCCGCTCGTCTCTGGCCGGCTCTACCTGACCCTCTACCCCGATCCCTACCCCGGGCACCTCGAGGAGCGGTTTGGTCTCGACATCGACCGCCTGAAGGGTGTGGTGGATGCCTTCGTCCTCCCGATCTACGATCTCGCCTACTCCACCACCTACTGGCTGGAAGTCCTCGCCCGCGGCTTTGTGGACCGGCTGGCGCCAACTCCCTGGCTGCTCGAGCTATACGGGCTGGACGTGGCCGAGGCGGCGCTGGGGCGTGCTGTCGATGTGGCGGCCTTCTACGCCGACCGCGTCGTGATCGCCTACGATCGTGACCTCGACAAGCTGAAGCGGCTGGAAGCACGCCTCCAGCGGGAATGAAAAAGCCCTCGCCGTGCGGCGAGGGCGAAACTGGTCGGACTGGCGGGATTCGAACCCACGACCTCTACCACCCCAAGGTAGCGCGCTACCAATCTGCGCCACAGCCCGTGACAGCGTCAGTATAGCCGATCGGCCAGGAGCCGGCCAGCGCTCAGACCTCGTCGCGGTGCCCGCCGGTGCGGCGGCGAAAGGTGATCCGAAGCGGAATGTCCCTCATCCCCGCCTCCTCCCTGAGCCGTCGCTCCAGGTGGCGCAGATAGCTCTGGGAGTATGCCTGCGGATGGTTGCAGAAAAAGGCGAAGCCGGGCGGCCTCACCCCGACCTGGGTGGCGTAGAAGATCTTCAGGCGCTTGCCGCCGATCGCCGGCGGCGGGTCCTCCTGCAAGAGGCGCTGGACCAGCCGCGTCAGGTCCGGTGTCGAGACCCGGCGGGTCAGCTGCTGGCGCATCGACTCGACGGTGGCCAGGAGCCGGCCCAGATGCCAGCCGGTTGCGGCCGAGATGGCCCGCACCGGTGCAAAGGGAATGTCGGGGAGGCCCTCTCGGATACGGTCAGTGGCCTCGCGCTCGGTCAGCCCGTCTTCGGTCACGAGGTCCCACTTGTTGAGGGCGATCAGAAGCCCCCTCCCCCGCTCGATCACCCGATGGGCCAGCCGGGCGTCTTGCTCGGTCAGGCCGGCTGCCGCTTCAAGCACCAGCACCGCCAGGTCCGCACGCTCCACAGCCTCCAGACTTCTCGTCACCATCCGGCTCTCCAGATGGGCGCCGATCCGGCTGCGGCGGCGCACCCCGGCCGTGTCGACCAGCACCCAGGTCTGATCGTGATAGCGAAAGGGGGCGTCGACCGGGTCGACGGTCGTGCCCGGAGCCGTGCTGACCACCGAGCGCTCCTCGCCCAAAAGCCGGTTCAGCAGTGTCGACTTCCCGGTGTTCGGCCGGCCCAAGATGGCAAGACGCAGGCTGGCCTCTTCCGCTGCCTGCTCCTCGGTCAGCGGCAGACGGTCGACGATGGCGTCTAGGAGGTCGCCGACGCCGAGCCCATGGGCGGCGGAGACGGGCAGCGGCTCGCCCAGTCCCAGCCGGTATCCGTCCGAGACGTCGACCTTCAACGACTCCACCTTGTTCGCCACGAGCAGCACCGAGCGGGCGGTGCGCCGCACGAGCTCGGCCACCTCCAGATCCTCTGCCAAGACACCGGTTCGGGCATCGATCACCATCACGACCAAGGCGCTCTCGGCGATCGCACCTTGCACCTGCTGGCGCACTGCGGCCGTCCACGGTCCCAGATCCTCCCCGGCCAGCCCGCCGGTGTCGGCCAACAGGAACGGACGCTCCAGCCAGCTCGCCTCTTTGATCAGACGGTCCCTGGTGACGCCGGGCAGGTCCTCGACCAGGGCCGCCTGCTGGCGGATCAGCCGGTTGAACAAGGTGGACTTGCCGACGTTTGGCCGGCCGACGATCGACACCATCGGCAGCGCCACCTTGAGGTCCCCCTTCGCGCTGGTCTCGTTCGGTGCAATTGGCTATCGTCTATGGGAGCGCTCCATGCCGGCAGAGGAGGTCGCCCGTGGCCGATCGGACCGTGGTCCACTTCGACTTCGTAGACCAAGACGGCCGCCGATTGGTCACCCTGCGCGAGTGGGGGCTGACCCGGTCGGTGCGGGCCAAGGTCGGACCTCCCGTGCTGATCGCCAAGGTGTTCGACCTCTACGAGGCATTTTCGCCCTCGGTCTACGGCCAGCTGCAACGGGCAGCCTTGGGCCACCAGCCAGAAACGGTCGAGGCCCCATTGCTGCGACCCGACCGTTTTCCGAAGACACCCCAGGCACGGGGGACCGATCGGGAGTCCTAGACCCTACGCTGGCTCTTCGTCTGACTCCAGGCTCTTCTTGGTGGCATCGTCCAAGAGGTCGGCGATGGTGGCCGAGGGCTCTCCTGCCGTCCGGCTGGCACCAGCGGGCGAAGCGCTCCCCCTCACCTCTTTCAGGCTGAGCGAGATGCGCTGCAGGTCGGGGTCGACGCGCAGCACCTTGACCCGGATCTGGTCGCCGATCGAGACCGCCTGCTCCGGGCGTTCGATCTTTTCGTCACTGAGATGGCTGATGTGGACCAATCCGTCGACGCCCGGCTCCAGGCTGATGAAGGCCCCGAACGGGGTGAGCCGGGCCACCTCGCCCTTGACGATCGACCCCTCCGGAAAGCGGCGGTCGATGTCCTGCCAGGGATTGGCCTGCACCTGCTTCAGACCGAGTGAGACCCGGCCCTTGGCGCGGTCGAGGCGGAGCACCAGAACCTCGACCGTCTCCCCTTCCTTCAGCACCTCAGAGGGGTGCCGAACTCGGCTCCAGCTCATCTCCGAGATGTGCAGGAGTCCGTCCACGCCGCCCAGGTCGATGAAGGCGCCGAAGTCGGTCAGGCTCTTCACCCGACCGCTCAGCCGCTGTCCCTCGGCCAGGGTGTCCCAGAGTTGGCCCTTGACCTGGGCCCGCTCGGCCTCTACCACCTTGCGGTGCGAGAGGATGACCCGCCGCTTGCGGCGGTCCACCTCGATCACCTGCAGGCGAAGCGTCTGACCGGCGTAGCCGCTCAGATCCTCGACGAAGCCGCGGTCCACCTGCGAGGCCGGAATGAAGCCGCGCACGCCGACATCGACGACCAGTCCGCCCTTCACCACCTCTGTGACCGCAGCCTCCAGGATGGTCTTTTGGGCCATGGCGTCTTGCAGCTGCTCGTAGACGGCCCGTTCGTCGGCCCGCCGCTTGGACAGGCGCAGCACGTCCTCTTCGCCGTCGTTGCGCAAGACCAGCACCTGGATCAGATCGCCGACCTTCAGTGCGTCCTTCGGATGGGCGATCGGCTGATGGGTGATCTCGTCCAGCGGCAAATAGCCCTCAGACTTGTAGCCGACGTCGACCAGGGCGTGATCGGCGTGCAGCTCGACCACCTTGCCCTCGATCAGGTCGCCGGGCGAAATGGTCGGCACCTCGGCCTCAAGCGCCAGCTGATCTTCCTGGTCCCCGGCAGGCGGCGTCTGCTTGGCCTTGGCGCCGGACTTGGCGGACGCCTTGCCGGCGCGCTTCTTAGGGGCAGATCGATCGGCAGTCTCTTCTGCGGCCAGGGCCTCGTT
>JAKAUI010000032.1 GCA_021827745.1 Bacillota bacterium
CCACCCTCCTGCTCTACGGCCACCTAGACGTGCAGCCGGCCGATCCGGAGTCCACCTGGAGCTCTCCACCCTTTTTGCCCGAGGTGCGCGCCGGCCGGCTGTACGGGCGGGGTGCCGCCGACACCAAGGCCAACGTGCTGTCCGGGATCTGGGCCTGTGAGGCCTACCTCAAGACGGTGGGGGAGCTGCCGGTGAACGTGCGCTTTCTCCTGGAGTGCGAGGAGGAGGTGGGCAGTCCGTCCCTGGCCGCCTTCGTTGCGGAGAACCGGGAGCGCTTTTTCGCCGACGCCGTGGTGAACCTAGACGCCGGCCAGCAGTCAGACGACCAGCCCAGCCTGACCACCTCCTATCGGGGGCTGATCGGCTTTCACCTCGAGGTGCGCACCGCCCGGCGAGACGCCCACTCCGGCGGCCTGGGCGGCCTGATCGCCAATCCGGCGATGGTGCTGGCCCACATTCTGGACAGGCTCCAAGACTCTAGTGGCCGGGTTTTGGTCGATGGCTTCTACGATCAGGTGCGGCCCATCCCCGAAAGAGCGGCGGCCGAGCTTCAGGCGCAGGAGCCCCTGGCCCGGCGGCTCGCAGACGGTGTGGGCGCCATGGGACTTTGGGGCGATCCCGCCTTTTCCCCGATCGCCCGCAACTGGCTGAGGCCAACCTTGGAGGTGAACGGGATCGGCGCTGGCTTTCAGGGCGCTGGCGGCAAGACGGTGATCCCGGCCACCGCCTTTGCCAAGATCACCTGCCGGCTCGTCGCCGACCAAGATCCGGCCGTGGTCCTCAACCTCGTCCAGCGGCACATCGAGCGCAGCGTGCCGGCCTATGCTGAGGTCACCATGACCGAGACCTCCGGCCGGGCGACCCCCTACCGGGTGCCGGACGGCCATCCGGTGGCGAAGGCCGCCGGTCGGGTGCTCGAGCGTCTCTATGGACGCCCTCCCGTCCAGGTGGGCGGCGGCGGATCGGTGCCGGCGACGGCCCTGCTCAAGGAGGCGCTTGGCATCGACTCGATCGCCTTTGGCTTTGCCCAGGCAGACGAAGGGATCCATGCCGCCGACGAGTTCTTTCGCCTCACCGACCTCAAGCGGGGGCGGGTGGCCGTCGCCATGCTGCTGGCCGAGGTGGGCGCCGTCTCTGACTCGGCCCAGACGCCACGATGAGGAGCTGATCGAATGAGAGTGCTGATCTCGGTCGATATGGAAGGGATCGCCGGCGTCACCGGCCACGAGGACGTGTGGCCGGGCTCTGTGCCCTACGGGCGCTTTCGTCGGCTGATGACGGACGAGGCGAACGCCGCCGTGGCGGGCGCCTTTTCGGGGGGTGCCACGTCGGTGGTGGTCAATGACTCCCACGACGGCATGCGCAACATCCTCTACGAGGAGCTCGATCCCCGGGCCGAGCTGATCTCCGGATACGACAAGGCGCTGTGCATGGTGGAGGGAGTTTCCGACGCCCAGGCGGCGGTCTTCATCGGCTATCACGCCATGGCCGGGACGGCGAGAGCCGTGTTGGACCACACCATCTCCGGCGCCCAGACCCACAACTGGTATCTGAATGGCATCAGGGTCGGCGAGGCCCAGCTGAACGCCGCCCTCTGCGGCTACTTCAAGGTGCCGGTGGTCGCCGTCAGCGGCGACGACAAGCTGGCGGCCCAGGTCCAATCCAGCCTGCCAGGAACTCGCTCGATCGTGGTCAAGGAGTCCTTGCACCGGGAGGCCGCCCGCAGCCTGCCCCGGGGCGAGGTGCTGAGCCTGATCACCTCCGAGGTAACGGAAGCGGTGCGCAATTACCGCAAGATCGCCCCGATCGCAGCGGTCCGGCCGGCCACGATCCGGGTCGAGTTCAGCCGATCCGGCTTCGCCGACCTGGCGGCATTGCTGCCAGATGCCAGGCGGATCGACGACCGCACCTTGGAGGTGTCCGGAGCCTCCATTGTGGAAGCCTGGCGCCTTGCCGACGTCATGCTCCGGCTGTGCGGATCAGGATCCTAGAAGGGCGATCGGAGGTGGGGGACAGGTGGCGTTAAGACCGACCGCCCATATCGTGACCTATGGCTGCCAGATGAACGCCAACGACTCCGAGGTGATGCTCGCCTATCTCGAGGAGATGGGATACGAGTGGTGCCCTGAGCCCGAAGACGCCGATCTGGTGATGGTCAACAGCTGCTGCGTTAGAAAGTCGGCCGAAGACCGGGCCATGGGCCGGGTCGGCGAGCTGAAGCGGGTCAAGGACCAGCGGCCGACCATGTTCATCGGCCTGACCGGCTGCATGCCCCAGCAGCCGGGGCGGGCGGAGGAGATCGCCCGTCAGGCGCCCCACCTGAATCTGGTCATGGGCACGCACAACCTGGCCCGTTTTCCGGAGCTGGCGCTTTTGGCCAAGGACCGCGCCACCCCGCTGGTGGAGATCGCGCCGGAGCCCGATCAGCTGCCGGCCTTTCCCCGCGGCCAGGCTCCGGGGGAGCGGGTGAGCGCCTGGGTCACCATCTTGCGCGGCTGCGACAAGCGCTGCACCTACTGCATCGTGCCGTATGTGCGCGGGCGGGAGATGAGCCGCCCGGTCGATGAGATCGTAGCCGAGGTCAGAACACTCGTCTCCCAGGGCGTGCGCGAAGTCAGCCTGCTCGGCCAGAACGTCAACGCCTACGGCAAGGACCGCCCCGCCGACGGGGTTACCTTCAGCGGGCTCTTGCGCCGGCTGGAGGAGGTGGACGGGCTGTGGCGGATCCGCTACACCACGTCGCACCCCCGCGACTTCACCCAGGAGATGATCGACACCATCGCTGCCTCGAAAAAGGTCTCCGACCACTTCCACCTGCCGGTTCAGTCCGGGGCCAACGCCATGCTGAAAAGAATGGCCCGCGGCTATCTGATCGACCGCTATCTGGACCTGGTCCGGCGGGTGCGAGCGGCCATTCCGGAGGCCACCTTGACCACCGACCTGATCGTCGGCTTCCCGGGCGAGCGCGAGTCCGACTTCTTGGAGACGCTGCAGCTGGTCGAAGAGCTGCGCTTTGACCGCTCGTACATGTTCATGTACTCGCCCCGCCGCGGCACCCCCGCCGCCGACTTCCCGGACCAGGTGCCGCTCTCGGTCAAGCAAGAGCGGCTGGCCCGTCTGATGGAGGCACAAGACCGCATCTCTTTGGAAAAGAACCAGCGCCTGGTCGGGCGGACGGTGGAGGTGCTGGTCGAGGGGCCCTCGCCCAAGCGGCCGGAGGTGCTGACCGGCCGCTCCCGGGACAACCGCACCGTCTTGTTCCCAGGTGAGCCGTCTCTGACCGGCTCCCTGGTGCCGGTCCGGCTGGTCGACGCCCACACCTGGACCATGCTGGGGGAGCGAGCCAGCTGAGCGAGCCGGAACGCGGGGAGCTGCCGCTTTATCTCCAGCCAGGTCTGCTCGTGGTGTTCGTCGGCTACAACCCGGGGCTCACCTCCGGGCGCATCGGCCACTACTATGCCCACCCGTCTAATCGGTTCTGGCAGCTTCTGGCGGACGCCAAGCTGACAGAGCGGCGCTATCGTCCGGAAGAGGACGGGCTCTTGCTTGGCCTGGGCTACGGCTTCACCGATCTGGTCCGGCGGATGAGCCGCAGCAGCCAAGACCTCCATGCCGACGAACTGAAAGAAGGCGGCGAAGAGGTCCGCCGCCAGCTGAGAGAGGTCCGGCCAAGGATCGCTGCCTTCACCGGCAAAGGGGTCGCCGCCGCCGTGATCGGTCAGCGGGCGGCGCACGGCTGGCTTCGAGACGAGGTGGTGCCAGGGGTGCGCGGCATGGTGCTCTGCTCGCCGAGCGGACTCGCCGGCCAGTCCTATCACGCGCGCCTGGCGCCGTATCGGGAGCTGGGCCAGGCTGTTTCGGCCCTGCGGACCGCTGAACAGACGGCCAGCCAAGGGTGGCCAGCGCGTTGAGATCTGACCCCCGCCAGGCGGTGCTGATCGGGGCTCTGCTCGCCGTGACGGCGGTGTGGGGTCTGACCTTCGTCACCGTTCAGGAGGCGGTGCGCACCTTTCCGGTGATGGCCTTTCTGGGCTGGAGATTCGGGGCGGCTGCCCTGCTGCTGCTTCCCTTCGCCTGGAGAGATTTCGGCCGGCTCGGCTGGTCTGGACTTTTGACCGGGGCCTGGATCGGCGTCTTTTTGGCCATCGGCTTCGTGCTGCAGACGGTCGGCCTGACCCTGGTCTCGGTGCCGACCGTCGGCTTCATCACCGGGCTGGTCGTCGTGTTCACGCCGGTCTTGGCCCTGATCGTGCTCCGCCATCGCCCGCATCCTGTGGTCTGGGCGGGCGTCGTCTTGTCCACGCTTGGGCTCTGGCTCCTGACCGGGGCCGGAGCGGCCTGGAGCATCGGCGACCTCCTCGTCGTCGGGTCGGCGCTCGCCTTTGCCGCCCAGATCCTCGGCACCGAGTCGGCGGTCCGCCAGGTGCCGGTGGGCGGGCTTGTCGTGGTGGAGATGGCGACCACGGCGCTGATCTGCCTGATCTGGGCCGGTGCTGAGCACAGCCTGCCGGTCCCACACCTGGCCTCGACCTGGGTGGCGCTCGGCATCACGGCCATCTTTGCGAGCGTGATCGGCGGGTTGGTCCAGGGCTGGGCGCAGCGCACGATCTCGGCGTCGCGCACGGCGATCATCATGAGCGCTGAGCCGGCCTTCGCAGCCCTCTTCGCCTATCTGCTCCAGGGCAGCGTGCTTGAGCCGATCGGCTGGCTGGGGGCTGCCTTGATCATGCTGGCCGTGCTCGGCGTCCAGCTGTGGAAGACGCCGGCTGCCGGCTCCCAAGACGCCTAAGGGGCAGCGGGCGGCTAGAGGCGCTTGGCCCAGGTTCCGGATCGAAAGACCGGTACCGTGCGTCCGTCTTTGGTGGTGGCGTCGATCGAGAGATCATCGCTCCCGACCATGAAGTCGACGTGGGCCATACTCGCATTGGCGCCCTTTTTCAGCAGGTCTTCGTCGCCCTCGACCTCGTCTCCGTCGGTCAGGGTGGTGGGGTAGGCAGCGCCGATCGCCAGGTGGCAGGAGGCGTTTTCGTCAAACAGGGTGTTGTAGAAGAGGATGCCGGAGCGGGAGATCGGAGAGTCGACCGGTACAAGGGCCACCTCTCCAAGGTAGTGCGAGCCCTCGTCTGTCTCAATCACCTCGCGCAGGGCTTCTTGCCCGCGGCTGGCCGAATAGGAGACGATGCGGCCGTCTTTGAAGCTGAGGGCGATGCCCTCGATCAGCTGGCCTGAGTGCGAGAGCGGCCTGGTGCTCTGCACCGTGCCGTTCACGCCGCCACGCTCGGGCAGGGTGAACACCTCTTCTGTCGGGATGTTGGGGGAGGTGGCGTAGCCGACGGCCCGGGCCTGGCCGGACGCCACCCACCGGTGGGTGGCCGGCAGGGCGATTCGAAGGTCCATGCTCTGGCTACGGTAGGTGAGAGACGCGATCTCAAGGTCATTCAGCCAGCGCACCCGGGCCTGCAGTCCGGCGATATGCGCGTGCCAGTTTTCGATCGGGTCCGGCCCCGTGACCCGGCTCGCCTGCTGGATGGCCTGCCAGAGCAGATGCATGGCGCTGTCTTCTGACCGTCCAGGGAACACCTTGGCCGCCCAGGCCTCGGTCGGGGCCGAAATGATGGACCAGGCGGCCTTATGGCTCATCAGGAGGGGCTGAAACTTGGCCAGCGCCTGGTGGGCTGCCTTGGCGGACATCCCAATCCGCTCGGCCGGGACGCCTGCCATCAGGTCGGGGTCGGATCCGATCACCGACAAGAAGGCGGTGCCACCCTTGGCCTCTGCCTCCAGCCCGTCGGCCAGCCACTGCGGAAAGGTGCGCAGCCCCTCCTCCGGGGCCTCGGACAGGCGGATCTTGGTCACGAGGTCGTCGTGGAAGTCGGAGCGCACATCTTTGGCGCCGGCTCGATAGGCGGCCCGTGCGATCGCCCGCACCACCGGCGCGTGCGCGGTCGAGGCGTTGACCCACAGCCGCTGTCCTGGCTGCAGATTGACCCCGACCCGGACCCCAACGTCGGCGATGGCCGAAAAATCCTGTTCCGTGAGCGCCATGAAGGGATCCCAACCTTTCTGCATCGGCAGATCCGAAGCGGACTTCAGGCCGGTTTGGCCCAGTTGCCGGAGCGAAAGATCGGAACGCTCTGTCCGCCTTTCGTGATGGCATCGATGTCCAGGTCTGCGGCCCCGACCATGAAGTCGACGTGGGTCAGGCTGACATTGCCGCCCTTTTCCATGAACACCTCGTCCGAACTGACCTCTTGGGCGTCTTTCAGGGTGAAGGGATAGGCGCGGCCGATGGCCAGGTGGCACGAGGCGTTCTCGTCGAACAGCGTGTTGTAAAAGAGCGTCTCGGACCGCGAGATCGGAGAGTCCACCGGCACCAGCGCCACCTCGCCCAGGTAGTGCGAGCCCTCGTCCGTCTCGATCAGCTCTTTCAGATTGCCAGCCGCCCGGTCCGCTGAGTACGAGACGATCCTGCCCTCCTTGAAGGTGAGCCGGATGCCCTCGATCACCTGTCCCGAATGCGAGAGCGGCATGGTGCTCTGCACCGTGCCGTCGACGCGGGAGCGGTCCGGCAGGGTGAACACCTCTTCGGTCGGGATGTTGGCGACGTAGACGGTGCCCGCAGCGTTGGTTTGACCGGCGGCCGCCCAGAGATGGGTCGGGGGCAGCCCGACCGTCAGGTCGGTGCCCTTTGCCCGATAGTGCAGCCGGTCGATCTCCAAATCGTTCAGCCAGTCGGCGCGCCGTTGCAACTGGGCGACGTGCGCCTTCCAGCTGGCGACGGGGTCTTCTCCCTCGATCCGGCTCGCCTGCCTAATCGCCTGCCACAGCCGATCGACCGCCTCGTCCTCGGGAAGTCCGGGAAAGACCCGCTTCGCCCACGGCCAGGTGGGCAGCGAGATGATCGACCAGGCCACCTGGCCGGTCATGATGTAGTTTCGAAAGGGTGCCATCGCCGCCTGGGCGGCGTTCGTGGCTATCGCCGTCCGCTCCGGCGGGATGCCGGCCAGAAGATCGGGGTCGGAGCCGAGGACCGACAAGAAGCAGCAGCCCTCGGCAGCCTCCTGGGCAAAGCCGTCGGCCAGCCACGCCGGGAATTCCTTGAGACCCTCTTCCGGGGCCCGCTCCAGGGTAATCTTCTGCAGGAGGTCGTCACCGAACCAGGTGCGCACACTCTTGGCGCCCGCTCCGTACGCCGCCTCCGCCACCTTGCGGACCAAAGGCGCCGCCTCGATCGGGGCCATGATCACCAGGCGCTGTCCTGGCTGCACATTCACCCCGACCGAAACCGCCACCTCCGCCATGGCACCGAAGTCCACCTCGGAAAGAGACAATGCGTCACAACCTTTCTCATTCGCAGCGGCCCGACAACGGAGAACCGCTTGTCCGGCTTCGACAGGGTCCCGATCCATCCTCTTCGGACCGGACAGAGGATCGGCCGCCTTCTTGGCGGAAGATGAGCGGCTGAGAAACGGTGGGGGGATTGTCATGCTGGCGGCCGAGGAATTGGTCAAGCGCTTTCACAGCCGCACCGGGCTGATCACGGCGGTGGACCGCATTTCGATCTCGGTGGCCGCAGGCGAGGTTCTGGCCTTTTTGGGCCCAAACGGCGCCGGCAAGACGACCACGATCAAGATGGTGGCCGGACTGATCCGGCCGGATGCGGGGCAGGTGATGCTGGACGGCGTCGACGTGACCGGCCGTCCGGCCCAGGCCGCCGCCAGGCTGGGAGCGGTGCTGGAGGGCAGCCGCAACCTGTACTGGCGGCTCACCTGCCTCGAGAACCTGATCTACTGGGGCACGCTGCGCCGGCTCACGCCGAGGGCGGCGAGAAGTCGGGCGCTTGAGCTCTTGCGCCTCGTCGACTTAGAAGACCGCCAGCACAACACCGTCCAGACGCTCTCCCGCGGCATGCAGCAGAAGCTGGCCTTATGCCAGGCCCTGATGCACCGGCCGCGCCTCGTGCTTCTGGACGAGCCGACCCTGGGGCTCGACTTCGCCTCAGCCGAGGCGATCAAGACCACCGTCCGCCAGCTGTGCCAGGACGGGGTGGCGATCTTGCTCACCACCCACCAGATGGATGTGGCCCAGCAGCTGGCCGACCGGCTGGCCATCATCCGCTCGGGCCAGCTCGTGTTGACCGGAAACACCCAAGAGGTCTTGGCCCGCTACAGCCGCCCGGTGTGGCGGATCACCGCTGTCGAGCCGTTTTCGGCCAGCCAGCAGGCGGCGGCCCGTGCGCTGGGCTGGCCGATCGAGCAGCCGACCCAAAAGGACTTCCTGGTCACGCCGCCCGAGAATGACCCGGCGGCCATCTACCAGCTTTTGGACGCCTTGAGGCCGGCGGCCATCCGCCTGGTTGAGCGCCACCAGGCCGATTTGGCCGAGGTCTTCCAGCAGGTGGTGGCCGAAGAGGAGGCGGCGCTGTGAGCTCTCTGCTGGTGGCCGAGTGGCGGCGGATGCTGATCGACCTCGTCCGCTACCCACTGGAGACCGTGTCGATGATGGTCGTGATGTTCGCCGTCTTCGCCGCCATGTTCTTCGGTGCCCACTACCTGACGGCGGCGCCGATCAGCGGGCCCAGTCTCTCTGGCGTGGTGATCGGCTATACGGTTTGGACACTGGTGATGAACGCCTCCGGCTTCATGGGCTACAGCATCCAGAACGAGACCCAAAACGGCACGCTCGAGCAGGTGATGCTGGCGCCGTGGCGCACGGCCCAGATCTTTCTGGTGCGCGGCATGATGGACATCTTGGAGATGCTGCTCCCGGTTCTGGCGGTGCTGGCGGCCCTGATCGCCTTGAGCGGCGCCAGATTCGACTGGCGGCCGCTGGCGCTTGTTCCGGCCGCCATGACCATCGTCACGTCGTGGGGGATCGGGCTGATCATGGCGGCGCTGGCCCTTGTCTTCAAGCGGATGGCCCAGATGCAGCTGATGGTCCAGTTCGCCCTCTTGTTCGTGATCATCGCACCGGTGGCGTCCATCTCCGGTCTCTTTGGCCAGGTGCTGGGGGTGCTCGCCCCGCTCACGGTGCAGGTCGCCGTGCTGCATGCGGCGCTGGCAGCGGGCCCCGGCGCCTCAGCCGCCCTGTGGTGGGAGAGCGCAGCCGACATGGTGGTCTGGTTTGTCGGCGGGCTGTGGCTGTTTCGCGCAGCCGACCGCCTGGCCAGGCGACGGGGCATCATTGGCCACTACTAGCCGGACAGGCGGCGGCACGAGGGGAGGGGCCAGCGGGGCGAACGCCAGCGCCCCCACTCCTGTCATGCGCCAGTACCAGGCGCTGAAGGAGCGCTATCCGGGGGCGCTGCTCTTCTTCCGGCTCGGCGACTTCTTCGAGCTGTTCGGCGAGGACGCCGCGCTCGCAGCGCGCGAGCTCGACCTGGTGCTGACCAGCCGCGACGGCCAGATCCCGATGTGCGGCGTGCCGCACCATGCGCTCGACACCTACCTGGGGCGGCTGATGGAAAAGGGCTACCGGGTGGCGCTGGCCGACCAGATGGAAAGCGCCGAGCAGGCGAAGGGCCTAGTCCGTCGCGAGGTGGTCCGCCTGGTCACGCCGGCTACCTGGATCGAGGGCCAAGACGACAAGCGCGCCGGGCTGGCGGCGGTGGCGACAGACTCAGACCAGTCGGCGGTGGCCTGGGTGGAGCCTGGTGCCGGCCGCTTCGAGGTCACTCTGTTCGAGGGCCCCCAGCACCGAGACGAGGCGCGCCGATTCCTGGAGCGGCTCGCTCCGGACGAGTGGCTGACCGAGGACGGGGTCGGCATCGACCTGGTGGCTGGACTAAGCCCGGTCGAAAGCGGCGGCCTGCCGCCGGCTGACGCGGCCGAGGTCGCCCTTCTTGTCCGATTGGTCGAGGAGGCAGCGCCGGCGGTGCGGCGCGCCGCCAAGCGAGCGGCCGACTACCTCTTGCGCACGCATCCTAGGGCCGGTCAGGCGATGGAGGCGGCACACCTGTCAGCGCGCACCGGCCAGATGGAGATCGATCCCAGCACCTGGCGGCACCTCGAGGTCACCCGCCGCCAGGATGGGGCTCTTGGTGCGGGGACTCTGCTCCATGTCCTGGACGACACGCTGAGCGCGGGAGGCCGCCGCGTGCTCGCCCAGTGGCTGGAAGGGCCCCTGACTGAGATCGGGCCGATCCGACATCGCCAGGAGGCGGTGGCAGCGCTGGTCTCAGACACCATGCTCCGTGCCGGTCTGCGCCGCGACCTGGCCGGGGCCAAAGATGCCGAGCGGATCGCCGCCCGAGCGGCGATCGGTCTGCTCACGCCCACCGACCTGAGACGACTTGAGAGCACCCTTGCGGCCTCCGCCAGGGTCCAAGAGCGCCTGCGCTCCCAGAGCGGGCTCTTGGCCGAGCTGGGCGCATCGCTCGCCGGCCCCGTCGGCCTCGCGGAGCGAATTGGCCAGACGGTGGTCGAGAGCGCGCCGGCGCAGTGGCGAGAGGGCGGGTTCATCAAAGACGGGGTGTCCGCAGAGCTCGACCGGCTGCGCGGCCTGCAGCAGGGCAGCCACCGACTGATGATGGAGCTGGAGCAGCGCGAGCGGGCTGAGACCGGGATCAGAAACCTGAAGGTCGGGTACAATCGCATCTTCGGCTACTACCTGGAGGTGGCCCGCTCCCAGCAGGCGCTGGTGCCGCCCACCTGGCAGCGCCGGCAGACGGTGGCCAGCGGCGAGCGCTACGTGAACGCAGAGCTGAAGGCGCTCGAGGAGTCGATCCTGGGTGCCCGCCAAAGCGCCCTGGCCGTGGAGTTTGCGATCTTTGAGGAGCTGAGTGACGCTGTCTTGGCCGCAGCCGAGGCCCTGCGCATCCTGGGGCGCGCCCTGGGCAGCGTCGACGCCCTGCAGTCTCTGGCCGAGGTGGCCGTGCGCCGCCGCTACCGGCCCCCCAGCCTGGTCGAAGAGCCGACACTCTCGATCGTGGCTGGCCGCCATCCGGTGGTGGAGGCCAGCCAGACCTCCTTTGTCCCAAACGACCTCGTGCTGGACGAGGCGACGCGCCTTGTCGTCCTGACCGGTCCCAACATGGGCGGGAAGAGCACCTATCTGCGCCAGGCAGCGCTGATCGTGCTGATGGCCCAGATCGGATCGTTCGTGCCGGCCCGGGAGGCGACGGTCGGAGTGGTCGACCGGCTGTTTTCCCGGATCGGGTCGGGAGACGACCTGGCCGGCGGGCGCTCCACCTTCTTCATGGAGATGGAGGAGGTGGCCCACATCCTAAGGCGGGCGACCGAGCGCAGCCTGGTGCTTCTGGACGAGGTGGGGCGGGGGACCTCCACCTACGACGGCATCGCCGTGGCCCAGGCGGTGGTCGAGCGGCTGCATGTGCACAATCGCTGCCGGGCGCTGGTGGCGACCCACTTCTTGGAGCTGACCAGCCTCTCCGAGCAGCTGCCCGGCATCGGCAACGCCGCCGTCACCGCCATCGAACAGGGCGATCGGGTCGTCTTTTTGCGCAAGGTGGTGGCCGGTGCCGCAGACCGCTCCTACGGCGTGCACGTGGCCGGGCTGGCCGGGGTGCCGGAGACGGTGCTGAGCCGGGCCCGCCGGATCCTTGAGGAGCTTGAGGTCAGCTCTCTGGAGCGGCAGAGGTGGGATCGGGCCCAGCTCTCCTTCGCCCTGCACGAACCAGTGGCCAAGGAGCGCTCGGCGGTGGTGGCGCGGCTTCTGGCCTTGGACCCCAATACCACCACGCCGCTTCAAGCGCTCGAACTGCTGGCCGAACTGCGCCGCCTGGCCGAGGAGGAGTCCTGATGGCCGCCATCCGCACCTTGCCAGACGACCTGATCAACGCCATCGCCGCCGGCGAGGTGGTGGAGAGGCCGGCGTCGTGTGCCAAGGAACTGGTCGAGAACAGCTTAGACGCCCAGTGCTCCTGGATCGACCTCACCTACCGGCAGGGCGGTATGGCCGAGATCGCCGTGGCAGACGACGGCCAGGGCATCCCCGGCGCAGAGGTGCTCCTGGCGCTCGAGCGCCATGCCACCAGCAAGCTCGCCGACTTCTCCGACCTCGATCAGATCAGGAGCCTGGGCTTTCGGGGGGAGGCCCTGCCGGCCATCGCCCAGGTCAGCCGCCTCGAGCTGCTGACCCGTTCTCCCAGCGACCAGACCGCCACCCGCATCCTGGTCGACGGCGGGCGCCTTCTCTTGCGCGAGCGGGTGGCGGCCGCACTCGGCACCACGGTCACGGTGCGCGATCTCTTCTTCAACACCCCGGCCCGCCAGGCCCACCTGCGCAGCGCCGACGTCGAGGGCTCCCGCCTGGTCCAGGAGGTGAGCCGGCTGGCCCTGGCCGCACCAGAGGTCGGATTTCGGGTCAGCACCGATGAGCGCTTGGTGCTGGCGACAGACGGGAACGGCGACCTTCGGGCCGCCGCAGCCTCGATCTGGGGGCTCGAGGTGGCAGAGGATCTTGTGCCTATCTTTGACCAATACGCGGAGGTGACGATCAGCGGCCTCATCTCGCGCCCGCATCGCTCGCGCAGCTCCCGTGCCGCCCAGGTGGCGGTGGTCAACGGCCGGGCGGTGAACAACCCGCGCCTGCGCTACGCCGCAGAGCAGGCCTATCGCGATCACCTGATGCGCGGGCGCTTTCCGTACCTGGTGCTGTGCCTGACGCTGCCCGCCCGCAGCGTCGACCCGAACGTCCACCCCAGCAAGTGGGAAGTGCGGCTTAGGAGCGAAGACGAGTTGGCCGCCCACGTCTATCAGGCCAGCCGCCAGGCGCTCGGCCTGGAGCGGAGGGTGGTGGCCGGAACCGAGCTCCCCGACCCTGCGCCGTTTTTCAGCCACTCGAAAGGCGCTTTGCAAGCGGGGGAGCAGATCGGTCTTGGGGCCATGCAGCTGGCGTCTGGGACGGCTGTGCTTGGCCCAACGCCGCGGGCCCTGTGCCAGGTGCGCTCCCTCTACTTGGTGGCCGCAGACGACCAGGGCCTCTATCTGATCGACCAGCACGCCGCCCACGAGCGGATCACGTTTGAGGCCCTGTCAAAGACGCAGAGCGCCCCATCCCAGCTGCTTCTGGCGCCGACGCCCGTCCGGCTGCTGCCACAGGAGGCGGAACAGGTGCTCGCCCTCAAGGCCGAGCTGGCGGCGGTGGGCTGCGAGGTGGACGCCCTGGGGCCGAGCGGCGAGGTGATCGTGCGCAGCCTGCCCACAGCGCTGGCCGGAAGCGACCAGGCCGCGTCTCTCCATGACCTCCTGGTCGATGTGGCGGGCTGCGCCTCGGTTGCGGAGGCGTCTGAGCGGGCACGAGGGATGCGGACGGCGATGGCCGCCTGCCGGGCCAGCGTGAAGCGCGGCGAGAGCCTCGGCAGCGCAGCGCAGCAGGCCCTGATCGATGCGCTGTGGCAGTGCACAGAGCCGCGCCAGTGCCCGCACGGCCGTCCGGTGTGGATCAAGTTGCCCTTTGGATCCGTGGAGCATCAGCTTGGCCGCAGCTGACAAGGCCTCTGTCCTGGCGCTCTTAGGCCCGACCGCAGCTGGCAAGACGGAGGCGGCGGTGGCGGTGGCGCGCAGCGTTTCGGCCGAGATCATCTCCGCCGACTCGGTGCAGGTCTACCGCGGCCTCGACGTCGGAACGGCCAAGCCGACACTGGCTGAGCGGCAGGGAGTTCCCCACCATCTGATCGACGTCGTGGAGCCGGGCGAGGCGATGAGCGTCGCCCGTTTCGCCGATCTCGCCGCAGCGGCGATCGCCGCTGTGGTGGGGCGGGGAAAGCGGCCCTTGGTCACCGGCGGCACCGGCCTCTATCTGAGGGCGGCCCTTGGCGAATGGCAGGTGGTGCGCGCCCCACCCGACCGCACACTGCGCTCTGCGTGGCAAGAGCGGATCAGGGTTGAGGGGACAGGGGCGCTCTGGCAGGAGGTGGCCCGCCGCTACCCCGAGCGGGCAGAAGAGATCTCAAGCCAAGATGTGATCAGGCTGCTTAGGGTGCTGGAGGTGGAGGGACGGCAGGGCAGCGCCCAGCCCAGCCCGTACCGGCTGCTGAAGGTCGGCTGGTGGCGCAGCCGCTCCGAGATCGCATCCCGGCTGGAGGCGCGGGCCAAGATCCTGTGGGAGGGCGGCATGGTCGAGGAGACGAGCCGGCTCCTGGCGCTCGGACTGGAAAGAGACCGACCGCCGCTCGGCAGCCTGGGCTATCGGGAGGCGGCCGCCATGCTGGCCGGCGAGGTCAGTCGAGAGCAGGCGATCCAGACCTTCTTGACCCGGTCGCGCCGTCTGGCCAAACGGCAGATGACCTGGTGGCGGACAGAGCATGACATCTTGTGGCTTCACGCCGACAAAGACGGCACAGGCCGGCTGGTCGAGCTGGCAACGGCCTTCTTCTTGGGCGAGGATGTGCGGCGTTCTTGCCCTGCCGCCTGGTGTGAGACTCCGCCCTACTGAGCGCTGGCCTGCTCGGCGGCCGACGTCAGGGCCGGCCAGCCCACCTCATCGGCGCTTCGTGCGACATCTTTCAGGATGCGCTCCAACCCGGCCTGATCGTCGGCCTCGGCCCGAAACACGGCGACCGGCTGGGTGTTCGAGGCCCGGACCAGGCACCAGCCGTCTGGGAACTCGACGCGCACGCCGTCCACCGTCACGACCGGAAGACGGGCCGCATAGTGCTGGCTCAAGGCCTGCACCAGACGGAATTTGTCGGCGTCCGGAGTGGCGAAGCGGATCTCATCTGTGCTGACCGTCTGCGGCAGCTCGGCCAGGAGGTCGGCGAGCGGGCGGCCGGCCGCCGCCACCATCCGGTACAGACGGCCGGCCGCATAAAAGGCGTCGTCGAAGCCGTAGTAGTCGTCGGCGAAGAAGAGGTGGCCGGACAGCTCGCCGGCAAAGAGCAGGCGGCGCTGGCGGAGCATGATCTTCATCGGGGCGTGCCCACTTCGGCAGTAAAACGGCCTTCCGCCCCACTTGGTGGCCAGGTCGTAGAGGATCTTCGAACACTTGACCTCGACGGGCACCTCAACACCGGGGTGGTCCTCTAGGATCCGCTGCCACCACAGCGCCATCAGCCGGTCGGCCATCACGAAGCTGCCGCGGTGGTCGACGACGCCCAGGCGGTCGGCATCGCCGTCGTAGCCCACGCCGAGGTCGGCCCCCGAGTCGACGACAGCCGCTGCCAGCGCCGCCAGGTTGGCCGCTACGCTGGGATCGGGGTGGTGGTTGGGGTAAGAGGCGTTGGGCTCCACGAACAGCCCCTGGCAGGCGCCTGCCGCCTGCTGGGAGAGGGCGGGCTCGTAGAGGCCGGCCGTGCCGTTGCCGCAGTCGGCCACCACCCGCAGTCCGAGCGGGCCGCCCACCCGGATGTCGTAGTCCTCGAGATAGGCGGTGCGGACGTCGATCTCCCGGCGGTGGCCCCGCACCACCGCGGGCTGTGCCGAGTCGGTCAGGGGGCGGAGGGCCTGGATCTCCTCTTCACTCAGGGCAGCGTGTCTGAACCCGAGCTTCAAGCCGTTGAATTCCTTGGGATTGTGCGAGGCGGTGACCATCGCCATCCCGACGCGGTCGACCATCTCGCGGGCGAAATAGCCGAGCGGCGTCGGCTGAATGCCGATCTCGAAGGTGTCGAGACCGCTCGCCTGGATCCCGTCCGACAGGGATTGGGCGAAGCCAGGGGTGGACGGCCGGTTGTCGCCGCCGACAGCCACGCCGCGCAGCCCCTGCAGGCGGCAGCTGTGGCCGAAGGCCAGACCGAGCCGATAGTAGGTGTCGGCGGTCAGCTCCTGATCGACCAGGCCGCGGATGTCATAGGCCCGAAAGATGTGCGCCGGCAGCGTGGTGGACAACGACATCCCCCTTTGGACGATAAGACGCGCCCGTGCGCACAATCAGTTCCCCGTATCGTCCGAGCGCACCTGTCGGGAAGTGGCAAAGCCGCTAGGGCAGCTCCAGGAGCTGGGGCAGGGTCAGGATCTTTCGCTTGAGTTCATCGCGCACCTGGCGAAAGGCCTCGAGAGCCTCACCGCCGCCGCCCTCGGCGGACGCCGGGTCGGGAAGCGGCCAGTGCAGGCGGCGGACCTCGGGCGGCGTCAGAGGACAGCGCTGGTCAGCGTCGTCGCAGAGCGTGATCACCAAGGCTGCCTGATGGAGCGTCAGCGGGTCGATCGCCTTCGCCACCTGGGCCGAGATGTCGACCCCAGCCTCGGCCATGGCGGCCGTGGCCCTCGGGTCGAGGGCGGTTGGCTCCACGCCGGCGCTTTTCGCCTGCAGGCGGTCGCCGAACAAGGCCGATGCCCACCCTTCGGCCATCTGGCTGCGACAGGCGTTTCCGGTGCAGAGAAAGTAGACCAGCGGCAACTCCTGCACGCCCCTAGCCCTCCTTCGCCTCGTCCGCCAGCAGAAAGGGACCCTTGGCCTGGCCGAGGTGCAGGCGCCCGGCCACCGTCACCAGGCCGATCATCACCGGCACCTCGACCAGGGGGCCGATCACGGTGGCGAAGGCGACGGCGGAGGAGATGCCAAAGACGCCGATCGCCACGGCGATGGCGAGTTCGAAGTTGTTGCTGGCCGCAGTGAAGGCGAGGGCGGTCACCACCTCGGGGCGGGCCCCGGCCCGCCGGCTGAGCACGACCGAGAAGGCGAACATCAGGACGAAGTAAGCGACAAGCGGCAGTGCCACCAACCCGGCGTCGGCGGGGAGCTGCAAGATGGCCTGGCCCTGGAGCGTGAACATGACCACGATAGTCGAAAGCAGCGCCATCAGGGTCAGGGGGGCGATCTTCGGCAGGAAGCGGTGCTCGTAGGCCTCCTGTCCGATCCTGCGGCCAAGCCACAGCCGGGTCAGCGCCCCGGCCACAAGCGGCACCCCCAGGTAGAGCGCCACCGTGCGGGCCACCTGGCCGAAGCTGACGTGGACGGCGACCGCCGCCAGGCCGACCAGCGGCGGCAAGACGGTCAAAAACAGATAGGCGTAGGCCGCGTAGAACAGCATCTGAAACAGCGAGTTGAAGGCCACGAGACCAGCGGCGTACTCGGGCTGGCCGCCGGCCAAGTCGTTCCAGACCAGCACCATGGCGATGCAGCGGGCGAGCCCAATCAGCATCACGCCGGTCATGAAGGCGGGGTGCTGACGCAGGAAGAGGACGGCCAGGACCGCCATCAGCACCGGCCCGACCACCCAGTTCTGGATCAGCGAGACAAGAAGCACCCGCAGGTCGGCAAAGACGCGCCCGAGCTCGCCGTAGCGAACCTTAGCCAGCGGCGGGTAGAGCATCACGATCAATCCTGCGGCGATTGGCCAGGACACAGTCCCGCTGTCGAGGTGGCCCAGAGCCGCCACCACCGCGGGCAGCGTGCGGCCGATCAAAAGGCCCAAGGCCATGGCCAAAAAAATCCACACAGTCAGAAAGCGGTCCAGGAGACTGAGTCTGCGCCCGACCAGAAGAGGCTGGCTCATCGGGCCGGGAGAGCCGGCGTGGGGCAGCCCTCCGGTCCCGAGCCGAGCTGAGCGATCAAGGGTGCGCTGATCGTCGCCACAGCGTCGAGGGCCTGAGTCAGCTCGGCCATGGCGGCGGCATCGAGGTGGTAGAAGACCCACTGGCCGTGGCGGGACTCATGGACCAATCCCGCCGCCTTTAGCCGCCCAAGGTGCTGGGAGACCGCAGGCTGCGAAACTCCGAACAGCGGCACCAGCTCGCAGCCGCAGAAGTCGCGTCGTGTCAGCAAGGAGACGATGCGCAGGCGGGTCGGATCGGCCAAGGCCTTCAGGGCGGAAGACATCTGATCGGCGTCCATCGGGACACCTCCTGTCGCCCATAGATAATCACATAAGCATGTGCTTATCAAGGGCCACACCACGGCGGAGGTA
>JAKAUI010000058.1 GCA_021827745.1 Bacillota bacterium
CACGCCGACCATGTTCCCGGCCGCCCAGCTGGTCGCGGTGCTCAGGGCGCTACGGCAGGCGGGCCTTAGGCCCGATGCCGAGGTGACGGTCGAGGCCAACCCCCAGGACCTTGAGCTCTCGGAGCTGACCTGCCTCGCCCAGGCCGGAGTCGATCGGCTGTCGATCGGCGCCCAGACCTTCTCAGATCCGCTGCTGAAGGCGATCGGCCGGCTCCATCAGGCCTCCGACATCGAACGGGCGGTCGCACTGGCCCGAACAGCCGGCATCCCACGGATCAACCTCGACCTGATGTACGGCCTGCCCGGACAGTCTCTGGCCGATCTCATAGAGGCGCTCGATCGGACCATCGCCCTTGGTGTCGGCCATGTCTCGGCCTACGCCTTGGAGCTTGAGCCGGCGACCGTCTTCGGCCGACGAGCGGCCCGCGGCGAGCTCGTGCTGCCCGAAGACGAGGCGGTGGTCGAGATGGGCGATCTGGTCGAGCGCACGCTCGTCGCGGCCGGATTCCACCGCTACGAGGTGTCGAACTACGCCAAGGCCGGCCAGGAGAGTCGACATAATCTGGCGGTCTGGCGGCGCGGCCGCTACCGGGGTTTTGGAGCGGGCGCCCACTCCTTTCTTGGCGAGCGCCGCTTCTGGAACGTGGCCTCCCCTCTGCTGTACAGCCGCCGGCTCACGGCGGGCGAGGGTGTGGTGGCCGGCGAGGAGGACGTGTCGGAGGTGGCGATGGGCGAGTGGGTGTACCTTAGCCTGCGCATGCTGGCGATCGACACCGAGCGCTTTTCGGCCGACTTCGGACAGCCCTGGCGAGAGGCATTCCCAGAGGCGACCCGGTGGGCGGTGGAAGAGGGCTGGCTCTTTTGGCAGGGTCCATTGCTGGTGGTGGCGAGAGAGCGGCGCTGGCTGATCAACCAGATCGCAGAGCGCTTTCTGGAGGAGGGTGTCAAGACCCAGCGAAGGTTGACCCGATGCGCCGATGCGGGATAATGAGCCTACTGGCACTCGGTGCCGGGGAGTGCTAAAGGGGGTGCGACCGTGGCCGACCTAGGTGGACGCAAGCGTCAGATCCTGCAGGCCGTGGTGGAGGACTATGTGCGCTCCGGCGACCCGGTGGGGTCGCGTACCATCGCCAGAAAGTACCTGATCACCTCCAGCCCGGCCACCATCCGAAACGAGCTGGCCGACCTGGAGGAGCTGGGATACCTGGACCAGCCGCACGCCTCGGCCGGGCGCGTGCCGTCAGACCAGGGATACCGCTTCTATGTGGACCGCCTGATGCAGCCGCCCAAGCTGTCCCGCCAGGACATGCTGCGCATCCGAAACGCCTACCGCCAGGGTGCGCAGAGCCTGGAGTGGCTGATCCACGAGACGGTCAAGCTTCTGGGCGAGGTGTCGGAGTACACGGTGGTGGCGCTCTTGCCGCAGCCTGGGCCGCAGCGGCTGCAGGGGCTCGACATCGTGCCCTGCGCCGCGGGGCAGGCGGTCTTGGTCCTGGTCACAGACCAGGGGCTGGTCTTTCACCGCATGATCGACCTGCCGCCGGAACAGGAGCCAGAGTCGCTGAAAGAGACGCTCGGGCTGCTTCGGGAGGCCTTGCTCGGCCGGTCGATCGAGGAGGTGCAAGACAGCGCCCTGCGCCAGCTCAGCCATCGGCTGAAGGATCGGGCCCAAGTGGCGGAGCAGGTGTTCGACCTGCTCTTGGCCAGCCTGGCCAGCCCGGATGAGGGCGAGCAGGTGGTGGTGCAGGGGGCGAGCCGCATCGCCCAGCAGCGCGAGTACCGGGATCTCGCCCGGCTGACCGAAATACTGGGCTTCTTGGAGCAGCGGCGGGCAGTGCGCGACCTGCTCCTGGAGCTTGACGAGGGGATCGGCGCCGTGATCGGAAAAGAGCATCGCATGGCCCAGGCCTTTGGCACCGGCGTCGTGATGGCGAATCTGCCCGGACCGAGCGGCAGTCGGCTGCGCTTCGGCGTGGTCGGCCCCAAACGGCTGGACTACGGCCGTACCACAGCCGTGCTCGGCGCCATCGCCGAACAGCTGGGGGAACTGCTCCATGGCTGAGCGCGACGAAAACGAGGAGGTCTCCCCGGAGGAGGCCCTGGACCTCGCAGCCCAGGTGGCTGGGCTGGAGGAGCAGCTGGCAAGCCGCCAGGAGACGATCTTGCGCCTGATGGCGGACATCGAGAACATCCGCCGCCGCCAGGTCGAGCGCGAGGCGATGATGCGCCAGGATGCCGTTGCCGACTGTGTGGCCAAACTGCTGGTGGTTCGGGACAATCTGGCCCGGGCCGTGGCCGCAGAAGGGGCGAAGGGGCTGCGCCAGGGCGTTGAGATGACGCTGAAAAGCTTCGATGCGGCCCTGGTGGAACTGAACGTGCGCCGGCTGGAGACGGTGGGACAGCACTTTGACCCCCGCCTGCACGAGGCGCTCGGCCACGACGAAGCAAGCGAGCAAGAAGACGGCACGGTGCTCGAAGAGTATCTGCCCGGCTATCAGATCGCCAACCAGATGATCCGCCCGGCGCTGGTCAAGGTGGCTCGGCGGAGCGACCCGGCGTGACCAAGGGCGCGGCATGAAGGACTACTACCAGCTCTTGGGCGTGGCGCGCACCGCCTCCGAAGACGAGATCAAGAAGGCCTTTCGCCGCCTCGCCAGGGAGAACCATCCGGACCGCAACCCGGGCAACAAGGCGGCCGAGGACCGGTTCAAGGAGATCAACGAGGCCTACTCGGTGCTGAGCGACCCCACGAAGCGCCAGCAGTACGACACCTTCGGCAGCGCAGACGGGCCGCAGGCCGGCGCCGGCGGATTCGGCGGCCAAGGCTTCCAAGACGCCAACTTCGGCAACCTGGGCGACATCTTCGACGCCTTCTTCGGCGGCGGGCGCGGCCAGGCCGCAGGACCCCAGCGCGGCCAGGATGTGCAGGCCCAGGTCGTGCTCACGCTGGAGGAGTGCTTCTCCGGCGTGGAGCGCCCGTTGCGGCTCGCCCGAGACGAGGCCTGCCCGCGCTGCTCTGGCAGCGGTGCCGAGCCGGGCACCAAGCCCAGTCGCTGTCCGCGCTGCCAGGGCCTGGGCCAGGTCTCAAGCCGCCGCCAGACGCCCTTTGGCTCCTTTGTGTCCACCATGCCCTGCCCCACCTGCCACGGGCTGGGCCGGGTGGTGGAGCGGCCGTGCGTTCAGTGCCGAGGCAGCGGCCGCTCCCATGTCCAGCGTTCGATCACGGTCCGGATCCCAGCTGGCGTCGGAGACGGCGCCCGGGTGCGGATCAGCGGCGAAGGCGAGATGGGGACGCTCGGCGGCTCTCCGGGCGACCTCTACGTCCTGATCCGGGAAAAGCCCCATGCCCGCTTTGCGCGTGAGGGCGCCGATCTGCTGCTCGACCTGCACCTCAGCTATCCGGATCTGGCGCTTGGCACCGAACTCGAGGTCGACACCCTGGACGGCCCCTGTCGGGTGGCGGTGCCGGCCGGAACGGCGGTCGGGCAGCAGATCCGGATCCGGGGCCGGGGCATGCCGCAGCTCCGGGGCCGCGGCCGCGGCGACCTGATCGCCAGGGTCGGGGTCGAAGTGCCGCGCCAGGTCTCGGCCAGAGAGCGCGCGCTGCTTACGGAGCTGGCCGAGCTCTCCGGACGGCACGGCCGGGGCAAGGATTCCTTCTTCAAGCGGGTGCGCGATGCGCTCTAGCCGAGAGCGGCGATGACTCTGCCGAAGGGGCGGCTTAGGGTCGGGGTGCTCTTTGGCGGTCAGAGCGCCGAGCACACCGTGTCCCTGATGAGCGGGCAGGCGATCATGGACGCCCTCGCCCTCCGCCACCAGGTGGTGCCGATCGGCATCAGCCAAGACGGGCGGTTTCTGCCCGGCGCCGACGTGCGGGCGGCCTTGGCCGGCTCGGGTCAGATGGCGACGTCCGAGACGGCGCTCGCCCCGACCGAGGCGGTGGCCGGGCTGGACGTGGTGGTGGTCGCCCTGCACGGCCCCAAAGGGGAAGACGGCACCGTCCAGGGGCTCTTGGAGCTGGCGGGCATTCCCTATGTCGGCTCCGGCGTGCTGGGATCGGCCGTGAGCATGGACAAGGCGATGATGAAGGGGGCCTTCTCAGCCGCCGGGCTGCCGGTCGGCCCCTGGCGCCTGATCCGGCAGGCCGACTGGGAAGAAGACCCGGAGCGGGCCCTAGCCAGCCTGCACGACTTTGCCCTGCCGGTCTTCGTCAAGCCGGCCAACATGGGATCGTCTGTGGGGATCAGCCGGGTGGACGGCTGGGCCAAGCTCGCACCGGCGCTCTCCCAGGCCTTCAGGCACGATCGGCGGGCGGTGGTGGAGCAGGGCCTCAGCGCCCGCGAACTGGAGTGCGGCGTGATCGGAAACGACCGGCCGGCCGCCTCGGTGGTCGGCGAGGTGGTGTCGCACCACGCCTTTTACGATTACGAGGCGAAGTACCAGCCAGACGGCGCCGACCTTATGATCCCGGCCGACCTGCCAGCGGAGTTCGCAGAGCGGGCCCGCGATCTCGCCGTGCAGGCGTTTTTGGCGGTCGATGCCGCCGGGCTCGCCCGGGTCGACATGTTTCTTGCGGGAGAGACGCTCTACCTCAACGAAATCAACACCCTGCCCGGCTTCACGCCCTACTCCATGTTCCCGCGGCTCTGGCAGGCGAGCGGGCTCGACTATCCGGCGCTGCTCGATCAGCTGATCGCCTACGCCCTGGAGCGACACGGCAAGGCAGGTCCCGATCGGGGAAGGGGGAGGTCTTGATGGCAGACGGCTGCATCTTCTGCCGCATCGCCGGCGGCGAGATTCCGGCCCAGATCGTGTTCCAGGACGAAGAGCTGGTGGTGTTCCGTGACCTTGCCCCCAAGGCGCCGACCCACCTCCTGATCATTCCCAGGCGCCATGTGGCCAGCCTGGCCGAGACCGGCCCAGAAGACCGCGAGCTCCTTGGCAAGCTGCTGCAGCGGGCGGTGGAGACCGCCCGCCAGGAAGGCCTGGAAAAGGGCTTTCGGACCGTGATCAACACCGGGCCAGACGGCGGGCAGACGGTCGGACACCTGCACTTGCACGTGGTCGGCGGCCGCCAGATGACCTGGCCGCCAGGGTAGACAACGGCCAAAGCCGGATCAGGAGATCTGGCGAGATGAGTCGAGGCGGGATCAAACCCGAAACTGGGGGCGTTAAGCGCCGGCGCCTTGGCGCGGCCCGATCCGATCGGCCGGCTGAGTGGCCGCCGAAATCCGCCCCCAGAGCGGAGTTGGGGTCTTGCGGGCGGTCTCGCCTGCGATTGACACCCGCCCCTGGCGGCGGGTATCATCGTCCCACGTATGCAAGCGGAAGGAGGGTCAGACCGTGTCCGAAATCAAGGTCGGCAAGAACGAGACCCTGGAAAGCGCCCTCCGCCGCTTCAAGAGACAGATCCAGCGATCCGGGGTGCTCGCCGAGGCGCGAAAGCGCGAGCACTACGAGAAGCCGAGCGTCAAGAGGAAGAAGAAATCACTGGCGGCGCGCCGCAGGAAGAAGGACTGAGGTGGCGCTTGCCGATCGGATCGAAACCGATCTGAGGATGGCGATCAAGCAGAGAGAGGCGGGCAGGGCCCGCCTCTTGGTTCTCCGTCAGATCAAGTCCGCCGCCAAGTACGAGGAGGTGCGCCTGGGCAGGCCGCTTGCCGAGGACGAGTGGCTGGCGGTGCTGGGACGCGAAGTTCGCCAGCGCGAAGAGGTGCGGCCAGACCTGGTGCGCTCAGGGCGCGAAGACGTCGTCGCCAAGCTGGACGAGGAACTGAGACTGGTGCGCGAATACCTGCCGGCCCAGCTCAGCCAAGAGCAGCTTCAGGCTGAGGTGGCGCGGGCGGCGGCTGAGATGGGCGCCAGCTCGAAGGCGGACCTCGGCCGGATGATGGGGGTCTTGGTGCCGAGGCTGCGCGGCCAGGTCGACGGCAGCGTGCTGCGTCAGGCTGTGGAGCGGCAGCTGGGGAACTGAGCGCCCTTCTAGGTGTGGGCGAGTGGAGCCGCCCGGCGTGATCCGAGCGCCAAGAAGAGGGCAGCCCCGCCCAGAGCAAAGAGGCCGCCCACGATCACCAGCCAGGTCGGCTGCTGGCCAAACACCGGGATGGCGATCAAGGTGGCGCCGACGACCTCTAAGAGACCGACCACTGCCACCGTCGAGGCGTTCAGCCAGCGCAGCAGATAGTTGGAGAGCGTGTGGCCGAGGGTCGTCGGGAAGGCGGCCAGGGCCAGAATCAGAAGCCAGTTGCGGAGTCCGAGATTGAATAGAGGCTCTCTTGCCACGAGCGCCATCGCCAGAAGCGCCAAAGAGGCGAGCCCGTACACCACCGTGGTGTAGGGCAGCACCTCCATCTCCTGACGCAGGTGGCGGCCGATCAGGTAGTAGGCGGCGCCGGCCAGGGCGGCGATCAGGGCCAGGGCGTCGCCCAGCAGCTGCTGGCTTCCGCCGTGGGCGCTGAGCGCGATCAAGACGACGCCGACGATGGCCAAACCGGCTCCGATCAGGCCCCAGGCGCTGTGCGGGATGCCCTGAAGACGCTCGACCACCAAGATCGGCAGCGGATACATCTCCACCAGGATCATCGCCTGGGCGATGGTGGTCAGACGCAGAGATGGGATCCAGGCTGCGAAGTGGATGGCGAGACAGATCCCCGACAGGGACGCCAGCATCCACTGTCGCCGCCCCTTGGGCCATATGAGATTTCGCCTGCGCATGACCAGCACGCCCGGAACGATAGGCACGACGAGTCGCCAGAGGGCGATCACGAATGCGCCGGCGGTGGCGAGACGAATCAGGATGGCCGAGGTCGAGAACGCGGCCACCGTCACCGCCAAGAGCAGACCTGGCGGGAGAAGGGGCGTGCCACGGACAGTCGGCGAAGGTTCGGCCAGGGCGGATGGCTCCTTTTCGGGGACGGTCAGGTCAATGCCATCTGCGCCTGGTTCGCTGGCCGACAGTGAAAGCCTGCGCCATCAGGCGGCGTGCCAACTGCGCCCCAGGACAGCCACGCGAGGCGTACGGTCACGGCTTCCTCACGGCGGTTTCCTCGTTGGATTGGGCAGCTAGATCCACCGGACGGCTCCTAGGGCAGGGCAGTGGTCGTGGTGGACGGGCTGATCTGACCGAAGAATTCGAGAGGGTTGGTGCCAGAGTTGGTGGCCCCCCAGAAGCTCAGGTTGCCTGTCGGACCCAAGACGAGAGAGTGAAGGTCGTACCCTGCAGGCAGTCCCTTGGTGAACAGGGTGACGGTCCCCGACGGACTGATCTCGCCGATAAAGGTTGACTCCGCACTACTATCCGGGTTTCCCAGGAACCAGATGTCTCCACCTGGACCTAATGTAAGGTGACGCACAAAGCAAGACGCCGAAGTCGAACCAGAGGTAGCCGGACACAAGCCCTTCGTGAATACGCTGATTACGCCAGACCCGCTGATCTTGCCGATGAAGCTGGAGCTGTTGGAGCCAGAGCGTTGGCCGACGAACCACATGGAGCCGCTCGGGCCGGCGACGAAATCACTAAAGAACGACGTAGACGCAGGCAGGCCCTTCGTGAAGCGGGTGACGGTTCCAGACGGGCTGATCCTGTCGATGAAGCTCCCGTGGTTGGGGCCTGATCCGGTGAGCCAAATGTCGCCACCAGGCGCCACTGTCAGGTTGCCTACTGCGCATCCAATCGTCTGAGGCGAGCAAGGAGTGGACGGATACAGGTCATTGGTGAACCGGGTGACGGTCCCGGACGGAGTGATCAGGCCGAAACCGGTCGGAGCGGGGGTGACACCGCTGTCGATATAGAACAACATGTCGCCGCCGGGCCCCGGTCGCAGGCACGTCCTGTACCCCCACCCGAAACATGCCTGTTGTACGTCCCTGGTGAACAGGCTGATCGTGCCAGATGGACTGATCTTGCCAATGAAGCTGGTGTTGTTGGACACGTATCCGCGGAACCAGATGTCGCCGTCCGGGCCCAATGTCAGGTCGTTCACAGAGCATGACGCCGAAGTCGCGCAATACGCGGACGGATACAGGCCCTTCGTGAACACGCTGATCGTGCCCGAGGGAGTGATGTTGCCGACGAAGCTGGTGTTATCGGAGCCGTAGCCGACGAACCAGATGTCTCCGCCCGGACCTAGCGTCAGGTCGCTCACAGAGCCCGTCGACGCAGGCAGGCCCTTCGTGAACAGGATGACCGTTCCCAATGGAGTGATCTTTCCGATCACTCCCTGACAGCCGAACCACACGCCGCCCGGACCAGGGGTCAGAGGGTAGAGACAGCTGACGCCCCCGCCCAGAGTGGATGGGGAGGGCCCCTTGGTGAACAGGGAGTAGGTCCCGGCCGGGGTGATCCGGCCGACACCTAGAGGCGCGTTGCTGCCTCCCGTGAGGCCGAATGGCGGGGCGACCACAAACCACAGGTTGCCGGATGAGTCAGGAGTATAGAAGAAGTCATGGGGAGAGGTCACATGGAAAATCTGGTCATCAGCAGGCAGGCAGGTGAGGCGGAGAGATGCTGTGCTGGCGCCCTGTCCGGTGGACGATAGGCTGGAGCGTGTATTGCACCAGGATGGGAGGGTGACCGAAGCGTCGACGTTGCTGGCAGCACCGCTGCCGCCACTGACCGACACCACAACCGGCGCCGAGGTGGCCACCAGTTGCCCCTTGCCGATCAACTCGACCTTGAACAGATAGGAGCCTGGATCGAGGCTGAGGCTGATCGAGTTGGCGGATACTGCAGCCCGCCACTTGCCGTTCTCGTACAGCCGGATCTGGTCGTTGCCGCTGGCGGTGAAGTGAGAGACGGCCCAGCGGACCGTGACCTCAGTGGACGTTTGGGAGGACGGGATCGTCAGGATGGACCCGCTGGCAGGGGAGACGATGCGAACCGAAGGCTGCACCGCAGGTGTCGCAGGCGCGCCACAGCCGGCGGCCACCAGCAGCAGGCAGGGCAGCAACAGGATGCGGGCCAGGGATCTGTTGTGCATCCGGAGTTCCTCCCCAGGCAAAAGCGAAAGCTGACACCATACTGAAGAGCCCTCTGCTTCAGCAAAGGGTTCCTGAAAGCGCTGGGTTGTCCTCTGCCTGTCCGGGGCCAGCAGGGCGCTGCTCGGTACTTGCTCCATGCGGCTCCCAGAGACATCTGGCAGGCTTTTCTAAGGAACAGGGGTGGTCGTGCCCGACGGGCTGATCTGACCGAAGAAGTCGAGCGGGTTAAGGCGGGAATTGGAGGCTCCCCAGAAACTCAGGCTGCCTGTCGGACCCAAGATGAGAGAGTGAGGGTCATACCCTGCAGGCAGGCCCGTAGGGAACACGCTGACGACTCCTGACGGGCTGATCCGGTCGATGAAGCTCGTGGGGATCCCATGGACGACGAACCAGATGTTTCCGCCTGGGCCCAATATCAGGTGACTGACAGAGCAAGACGCCGGAGTCGAACCAGGGGCGGTCGGACATAGGTTCTTGGTGAACAGGGTGATCAAGCCCGACGAGCTGACCTTGCCGATGAAGATGGAGTTGTTGGAGCCAGAGCGCTGGCCGACGAACCACATGGAGCCGCTCGGGCCAGCGACGAAATTGCTAAAGAACGACGTCGACGCAGGCAGGCCGTTCGTGAAGCGGGAGACGGTTCCAGATGGGCTGAGTCGATCGATGAAGCTCGTATGGTCCGGGCCCGATCCGGCGAGCCAGATGTCGCCGTCGCTGCCCAATGTCAGGCTGTCCACTCCGCACCCAGTTGTCTGAGGCGAACAGGGAGCGGATGGATACAGGTCCGTGGTGAACCGGGTGACGGTGCCAGAGGGAGTGATCAGGCCGAAGCCGGTGGACGCGATCCCTACACCGCTGCCGATGTAAAACAGCATGTCAGCGCCAGGGCCCGGGTGCAGGCACGTCTGCGCCCAGTCGGTACACATTAGCTGTAGACCCTGGGTGACAAGAGTGGTGGTCCCAGACGGACTGATCTTGCCAATGAAGCTGGTGCTGTTGGAGGCGTAGCCTCGGAACCAGATGTCGCCGTCCGGGCCCAATGTCAGGTCGTTCACAGAGCAGGACGTCGAAGTCGAACAATAAGCGGACGGATACAGGCCCTTCGTGAACACGCTGATCGTGCCCGAGGGAGTGATGTTGCCGACGAAACTGGTGTTATCGGAGCCGTAGCCGACGAACCACATGTCGCCCCCCGGACCTAGTGTCAGGTCGTTTACAGAGGTCGTCGACGCAGGCAGGCCCTTGGTGAACAGACTGACGGTTCCGGACCGGCTGATCCTGCCGATGGCTCCCGAACAGCTGAACCACATGCCGCCCGGACCAGGGGTCAGAGGCCAGGGGCAGCTCTCGCCAGAGTTCGAAAACGACGAGTTGCCCACGCCGGGCACGCCTGCCGAGAACAGAGAGAAGGTCCCAGTCGGGGTGATCCGGCCGATGCCCAGAGGTGCGTTGTTGCCGCCCGTGAGGCTGGATGGCGGTAGGACCACAAACCACAAATTACCGGATGAATCAGGAGCATAGACGAACGCGTGTGGACCAGACACCAGGAACATCTGGTCGCCGTTCGGTAGGCAGGTGAGGCGGACAGGCACCGTGCTGGCGGGTTGCCCGGGAGACGACAGGCTGGTGCGTGTGTTGCACCAGGATGGGAGGGTGACCGAGACGGTGGTGGGGGTACTGCTGCTGGCAACTTTGGCGGCACTGACTGACACCACAACTGGGGCCGAGGTGGCCACCACCTGGCCCTTGCTGCTCGTGGCCAGCTCGGCCGTGAATCGATAGGAGCCGGGAGCCAGGCTGAGCTTGATCGAGTTGGAGAACAGGATGTTCCACAGCTTGCCGTTCTCGTAGAGTCGGATCTCACCACTGCCTGGCTGGGCCGTGGTGGCAGAATTGGCCAGGGTGAAATGGGAGACGGAGAAGCGGATCGTGAGATCAGTGGACGTCTGGGAGGAAGGGATCTTCAGGGTGGACCCGGTGACGGGAGAGACGATCCTGATCGATGGCTTTACGGCCGGTGTCGCAGGCGCGCCACAGCCGGCGACTGCAAGCAGCAGGCACGGCAGCACGAGCAGGTGGACGAGCGATCTACTCGGCATCCGGATCCTCCTTCGCAGGTGAGCAGGGAGGCAGACACCGTGACTGAGAGCCGCTCCCTCTAGCAAATGGTTCCCGGCGGCGATGGGTCGTCCTGTGTAGATAACGATGCCAAAGTCGCGGTCCATGCCTAGAGCGAAGGTGGAAATCAAGAACCATCGTCTGGTCGGAGGTGTCCGATCCCGCTGAGATAAGGTGTCGTCTGGGATGTCCGTCCCATTCGGATCCTAGGAGATACCCCGACGGCCTCTAGGGAAGATTAGCGGTCGTGCTCGACGGGCTGATCTGGCCGAAGAATGTTGGCGCGTTGGACCCAGAGCGGGCCATCCCCCAGAAGCTCAGGTCGCCCGTCGGACCGAGGACGAGAGAGCCAAGGCCGTACCCTGCAGGCAGACCCGTAGAGAACACGCTGACCGTGCCGGATGGGCTGACCTTGCCGATGAACGGCCCCGAGTGAGAGTTCTGGTTCCCGATGAACCAGATGTCGCCGCCCGGTTCTAATGTCAGGCCGGTCAAGAAACAGGACGTCGGAACCGAACAAGAAGCGAGTGGAGAGAAGCCCTTAGAGACGACGCTGACCGTGCCGGACGGGCTGATCCTGCCGATGAAGTTGGTCTTGTTGGCTTCCGAGCCGAGGAACCACATATCACCTCTCACACCGGGGACAAAATTGCCAACAGAAGACGTCGAGGCAGGCAGGCCCTGGGTGACGCGGGTGACGGTTCCCGACGGGCTGATCCTATCGATGAAGCTCGCATGGTTGGGGCCTGCTCCGGCGAGCCAGATGTCGCCACTAGGGCCTATTCTCAAAATGCCCACTCCGCACCCAGCCGTCTGAGGCGAGCAAGGAGCCGATGGATACAGGTCATTGGTGAACCGGGTGACGCTGCCCGAGGGAGTGATCAGGCCGAAGCCTGTGGATCCGGGCTCTACACTGCTGCCAATGTAAAACAGCATGTCGCTGCCAGGGCCCGGGTGCAGGCACGACTGCGCCCAATCGGTACACATTTGTTGAAGACCCTGGGTAAACAGGGTGACTGCTCCAGACGGAGTGATTTTGCCGATGAAGCTCGGGTTGCTGGAGCCGTTCACGCTGGGGACGTTGGGGTTGTTGCCGGTGAACCACATGTTGCCGCCCGGACCCAAGGTCAAGGAACCAACTTGACAAGATGCCGGAGCCGAACCAGAGGCGGCCGGACACAGGCCCTTGGTGAACACGCTTGCCGTCCCCGACGGGCTGATCTTGCCGATGAAGTTGGTCTTGTTGGCTTCCGAGCCGACGAACCACATGTCACCGCCCAGACCGGGGACGAAATCACCGATAGAAGAGGTCGCGGCAGGCAGGCCCGTGGTGAACAGGCTGACCGTGCCGGACGGGCCGATCCTACCGATGGTTCCCGAGCAGCTGAACCACATGCCGCCGGGGCCAGGCGTCAGAGGCCAGGGGCAGGTGTCGCCAGAGTTCGAAAAGGGCGAGCTGCCCACGCCGGTCACGCCTGCCGAGAACAGGGAGAAGCTCCCGGCTGGGGTGATCCGACCGATGCCCAGAGGCGCGTTGCTGCCCCCCGTACCGAATGGCGGCGCGACCACAAACCACAGGTTGCCGGATGAGTCGGGAGCGTAGTAGAACTCATCAAAACCAGTCACCCTGAATATCTGGTCATCGCCGGGCAGGCAGGTCAGGCGGACGGACACCGTGCTGGCGCTCTGTCCGGTGGACGAGAGAGTGGCGCGGGTATTGCACCAGGCTGGGAGGGTGACCGAGGTGGAAGCACTAAGCGACATCGCAACTGGCGCCGAGGTGGCCACCACCTTGCCGTTCGTGACCAATTCGGCCTTGAACTGATAAGAGCCAGGACCAAGGCCGAGGCTGATCGAGTTGGAGGTCACCATGCCCCACAACTTGCCGTTCTCGTAGAGCCGGATCTGGCCGCTGCCCGATTGGGCGGCGCTGGCAAAATTGACCAGGGTGAAGTGAGAGACGGAGAAGCGGATCGTGACCGTGGTGGACGGTCGGAAGGAAGGAATCGTCAGGGTGGACCCGCTCGCAGGGGAGACGATTCGGATCGACGGTTTTGCGGCCGGTGTCGCAGGCGCGCCACAGCCGGCGGCAGCAAGCAGCAGCCACGGCAACACCAGGAGGCGGACGAGCGATCTACCAGGCATCCAGACCCTCCTTCCCAGGTGAGCACAGAGGCAGACACCGAGACAGAGAGTCCCTCCCTCCAGCAAATGGTTCCCAGCGAAGGTGAGTCGTCCTCTCTGTATCGCGGCGCCAGCGCCCTAGGAAAGCGGCGAACGAAGATCTTGGGTTTATTCCCCTGCGAAGAAGAGGACCCAAGGCCCCTGACAGGCTGAGGGTGGCCGGTCCTGCGGAGAAGGGTGTCATGTGAGTCGTCCGTCCGATTCGGATCCTAGGAGACACCAGATGGGCCTCTAGGGAAGATTAGCGGTCGTGCCCGACGGGCTGATCTGGCCGAAGAATGTTGGCGGGTTGGGGCCAGAGTCGACGCTCCCGAAGAAGCTCAGATCGCCTGTCGGCCCTTGGACGAGATCGCTTACGCTGGACGTCGACACAGGCAGGCCTTTGGTGAACAGCGTGACCGTCCCGGACGAGCTGATCTCGCCGATGAACGGTGGCCCCGAGTTGGCACTCGCGTTCCCCAGGAACCAGATTTCGCCGCCCGGGCCTAGTGTTAGGTTGCCTACAGAGCAAGACATAGGAGTCGAACAAGAAGCGGACGGATACAGGCCCTTAGAGAACACGCTGATCACGCCTGACGGACTGATCTTGCCGATGAAGTCGGCGTTGTTGGAGCCTGAGCCGACAAACCACATATTGCCGCTCGGGCCAACGACGAGATTGCCACTAAAGGACGTCGACGCAGGCAGTCCCTTGGTGAAGTGGGTGATGGTCCCGGACGGACTGATCCTGTCGACGAAGCTCACATGGTTGGGGCCTGATCCGGCGAGCCAGATGTCGCCACTAGGGCCTATTGTCAAACTGCCCACTCCGCACCCAGCCGTCTGAGGCGAGCAAGGAGCCGATGGATACAGGTCATTGGTAAACCGGGTGACGCTGCCCGAGGGAGTGATCAGGCCGAAGCCGGTGGATCCGGGCTCTACACTGCTGCCAATGTAGAACAGCATGTCGCTGCCAGGGCCCGGGTGCAGGCACGACTGCGCCCAATCGGTACACATTTGTTGAAGACCCTGGGTAAACAGGGTGACTGCCCCAGACGGAGTGATCTTGCCGATGAGGCCGCGGCCGGTGAACCAGATGTCACCGCCGGGGCCCAATGTCAGATCGTTCCCATAGCAAGCTGAGCCGGTCGAACATGTAAACAGTGGATGCAGGGCCTTTGCCAACACGGTGATCGTACCCGACGGCGTGATTTTGCCGATGAAGTTGGTGTGAGATGAGCCCGTACCGTCGAACCACAGATCCCCGCCCAGACCAGGGACGAAATTGCCAATAGAAGACGTCGACCCAGGCAGGCCCTTCGTGAACAGACTGACGGTTCCGGAGGGGCTGATCCTGCCGATGGATCCAGGACAGCCGAACCACATGCCGCCGGGCCCAAGTGTCAACGGATAGAGGCAGATCTCGGCAGGGCCCGGAGACAGCAAGCTGTTCCCGGGTGTCGCGAACAGGGAGAAGGTCCCGGTCGGGGTGATTCGGCCGATGCCCAGAGGTGCGTTGCTGCCCGTGAGGCTAAATGGCCTTCCGACGACAAACCAGAGGTTGCCCGATGAGTCAGGAGCATAGAAGAAGTTGCCTGGGGAGGTTTCATGGAAGATCTGCTCACCAGCAGGCAGGCAGGTGAGGCGGAGAGATACCGTACGGGCGGGCTGTCCGTTGGACGTGAGGCTGATGCGCGTATTGCACAAGGACGAGAGAGTGGCCGAGACGTGGGCGGCGCTGACCGTCACGACAACGGGTGCCGAGGCGGCCATCACCTTGCCGTTCGTGACCAGCTCGGCCGTGAATCGATACGAGCCGGCAGCAAGGATGAGACCGATCGAGTTGGAGGTCACCATGCCCCACAATTTGCCGTTTTCGTCCAGTCGGATCTGGTTACTGCCGCCGGCGGTGAAGTGAGAGACGGCCCACCGGACGGTGACTGCTTCGGTAGGCCCGCTCGTCACGAAATTGGACCCAGTTGCTGGCGAGACGATCCGGATCGAAGGCTTTGCGGCTGGTGTGGCCGGAGCGCCACAGCCGACGGCAGCGAGCAGCAGCCCCGGCAACACGAGGAGGCGGACGAACGATCTACCAGGCATCCAGACCCTCCTCCCCAGGTGAGCACAGAGGCAGGCACGAGACTGAGAGTCTTTCCCCGTAGGAAATGGTTCCCGGCGGCGATGAGTCGTCCTGTTTAGATAGCAGTGCCAAAGTCACGGTCGATGCCTGGAGCGAAGGTGGAAATCGAAAACCTGAGCCCGACCGGCGGTGTCCGATCCTGCTGTGAAGCGTGTCGTCTGAGAGGTCCATGCGACTTGCCGCTAGGGAAAGGGTGTGGTCGTGGTGGACGGGGTGATCTGGCCGAAGAATGTTGGCGCGTCATGCCCAGGGTCGGCGAACCCCAGGAAACTCAGGGTCCCTGTCGGACCAAGGCTCAGTGAGCCCAGTTCGTACGCTGCAGGCAAGCCCTTAGAGAACACGCTGACCGTGCCGGAGGGACTGATCCTGCCGATGAACGGCGGTGCCGAGCCAGTGCTCGTGGATCCCAGGAACCAGATGGCGCCGTCCGGGCCTGCTGTCGGGTCGCTCACAAAGCAAGATGCCGCAGTAGAAGCAGCGCTGGCCGGACACAGAGCCTTTGTAAACAGCGTCACGGTCCCAGACGGACTGATCTTGCCAATGTAGCTGGCGTTGCTGGGCCCGTAGCCGCTGAACCAGACGGCACCGTCAGGACTCAATGTCAGGTGGCCCAGAGAGCAGGAAGACGAACAAGGACCGGACGGATACAGGCCCTTGGTGAACAGCGTGACGGTCCCGGACGGGCTGATCTTGCCGATGAACGTTATCGCCGGGTTGGTGGACGCGTACCCGGTGAACCAGACGGTACCGTCAGGACTCAATGTCAAGCCACTCGGAGAGCAGAAAGTCGAACAAAGAGCGGACGGAGCCAGGCCCTTCGTGAAGTGGGTGACGGTTCCTGACGGGCTGACCTTATCGATGAAGATGGGGTTGTTTGGGCCCGATCCGGCGAGCCAGATGTCGCCGCCAGGGCCCACTGTCAGGTCGCTCATAAAGCAAGACGGCTGAGCCGGACAAGAAGCGGACGGATACAGGGCGTTGGTGAACCGGCTGACGCTCCCAGACGGAGTGATCAAACCGAAGCCAATTGTTGCGTTGGCTGTAGTGCCGCCGACGGAGAACAACATGTCGCTGCCAGGCCCCGGTTGCAGGCACGTCTGCTCGGCCAAGCCGGGACACATCGCTTGAAGGCCCCGGGGAACAAGGGTGACGGCGCCAGACGGACTGATCATGCCAATGAAGCTGGTGTTGTTGGACCCGTATCCACGGAACAAGATGTCGCCGTTCCGGCCCCATGTCAGGTCGTTCAGAGCGCAGGACGTCGGAGTCGAACAATAGGCGGATGGAGCCAGTCCCTTGGTGAACAGACTGATCGTGCCGGACGGGACGATCTTGCCGATGACTCCCGGACAGCCGAACCACATGCCGCCGGGACCAGGTGTCAAGGGGTACAGGCCGCTCGACAGGCAGCCGGATGTAGAGAGTCCCTTCGAGTACACGGAAAAGGTCCCGGTCAGGGTGATCCGACCGATGCCCAGACGCGCGTAGGTGACTCCCGTGCCGGATGGCGGGGCGACCACAAACCACAGATTGCCGGATGAGTCAGGAGCGTAGAACTCGTGAAAACCGGTCATCCTGAAAATCTGATCGCCGCCCGGCAAGCAGGTCAGGCGAACGGACACCGTGCTGGCGGGCTGCCGATCGGACATGAGACCGGTGCGCGTGTTGCACCAGGATGGGACGGTGACCGAAACGCCGGCGTTGCTGGCAACACCGCTGCTGCCATTGACCGACACCACAACTGGCGCCGAGGTGGCCACTACCTTCCCTTTCCCGACCAACTCGACCTTGAACTGATAAGAGCCTGGACCAAGGCTGAGGCTGATCGAGTTGGCGGAAACTGCGGCCCGCCACTTGCCGTTCTCGTACAGTCGGATCTGGTCGCTGCCGCCGGCGGTGAAGTGAGAGACGGCCCACCTGACGGTGACCGTGGTGTCCACCTGGGAGGACGAGATCTTCAGGCTGGATCCATTGGCAGGCGAGACGATCCGGATCGAAGGCTTTGCCCCTGGTGTGGCCAGAGCGCCACAGCCGGCGGCAGCGAGCAGCAGGCAAGGCACAAGCAGGAGGCGGACTAGTGACTTATGAGACATTCCGACCCTCCTCTCCAGGCGAGCGCAGAGGCGACACCATGACTAAGCGTCTGCTCGAGTGGCAAGTGGATCTAGGAGGCGCGTGTCACCCTGCGACGGACGACTCAGGCGATGGCGACTGGGGACATCTGCCCTCCCGGCTGCAATTTGTCCACCGACCTTCTTGTCGCTTGGGCCGGGGGCCGCAGTCGGTCAGCCGCACCAGCTGCCGGAAGCGGAACCCGCGATGGAGGCGCATTAGCCCTACCGTAGGTGGGCATTCTACGGCGAGGCGGCCGCCGCCGTGACCAGCCCCAGGCCCTCCGTGTTGGCGTTGACGGCCCAGAAAAACCACAGGCGTTTGCCTGGTCCCGATGTCAAGTGGTTACCGCTAGGCAGGTGGCTTTTCGTGAACAGGCTGATCGTCCCGGACGAAGTGATCTCTCCGATCGAGAACTGGCCTCCGTTACCCGTGTAGACGGTGAACCAGAGGTTTCCGCCAGGGCCGAGGACCAAACGCCCCAGGTAGTCTCCGGCAGGCAGGCCCTTGGTGAACAGGTTGACGGTCCCAGACGGCCCGATCCTGCCGATGCTTGTCGTAGAAGCGTTGCATCCGGTGGATACGGTGAACCACATAGCGCCCGCCGAGCCTGGGGTCAGGCCGCTCAGATTCGGACAAGAAGCGGCCGGCGGCAGGCCCTTGGTCAGCAGCGTGATCGTTCCAGACGGCGTGATCCTGCCAATGGACGCTTGGCCTCCGCTACTGCCGCATCCTGATCCTGTGGACAAGGTGAACCACATGTCGCCGCCTGGGCCTGGGGTCAGGCCGATGCCGCCGTATTCCAACGACAAGCCACCCAGCGTCGGACAGGACGCAGCCGGTGGCAGGCCCGTGCTGAAGAGTGAGACCGTCCCGGACGAAGGGATCTTGCCGATGTCTGAGACCCACGGCCCGCGGCATGAACTCCCCGCTGCGAACCACAAGTTGCCGCCAAGGTCTGGCGTCAATCCGGCCAGTCCAGAGCAGGTTCCGGCCGGGAGGCCCGTGGGAAACACGGAGATGACTCCGGACGGGGTAATTCGGCCGATCGAGAGGACACCCCCCATCTTCCCGAAAACGGTGAACCACAGGTTGTCGCCAGGGCCGGGGACCAAAGGCCCCGGATAGCCTCCGGCAGGCAGGCCCTTGGTGAACAGCGTGATCGCGCCGGCCGGGGTGATCTTGCCGATCGAGAACGAGCTCCCGCTGCCGGTGTAGACCGTGAACCACTGGTCGCCGCTTGTGCCCAAAGTCAGGTCGCTCAGATAGCCGGCTTTGGGCAGACCCTTGGAGAAGAGCGTGATCGCCCCGGACCGGGTGATCCTGCCGATCGCTCCCTGACAGGGGAACCACAGGCCACCTGGCCCAGGTGTCAGTGGGTAGGGCCCGTCCGGCCCGCAATCGGATGCGGGCAGGCCCTTCGTGAATACGGACATGGCCCCAGACGGGGTGATCCTGGCAATCCCTCGAGCGGAGTTGTCGTTCGTCGAGCCGAGCACAAACCACAGGTTGCCGGAGGAATCAGGCACAAAGAAGAAGTCATGTGGCGAAGTGATATGAAACACGGTGTCGGCACCAGGTAGGCAGAAGAGACGGATGGAGACTGCCTGGGCCCCCGCCGAGCCGGTGGTCACGCCCCGGGGCGAATCGGGGCAGGCGTGCCTTGCTGTCCCTAGCCATGGCAGCGAACTGACGGACAGCACGGAGGTCGCCGAGGTGGCAACCACGCTGCCGTTTGTCACCAGCACGGCCCTGAGCAGGTAGGAGCCGGGAGCCAGATCGAGGCGGATCGAGCTTGTGGAAGAAACCGCCACTGCCTTGCCGTTCTCGTACAGCCGGATCTGGCCGCTGCCTGGTTGGGTGTTGCCGCTTGCGTCGACCAGGGTGAAATGGGAGACGGACACGCGGACTGTGACTATGGCCACCGCCCGACTGGTCAGCGGGAGATTGGAGCCGGTGGTCGGCGCGAGGATGCGGACCGCCGGCTGGGTTGGTGCCACCGAACTGCCACACCCGGAAACGGCGAGTAGCAGACAGGCAGTCAGGAGAAGGCGGACCCGGGGTCTATCATGCATGAGGACCGTCCTCTCCAGGCGAGAGCGAGAGCCGACACCATCACTGCAGAGTCTTTCTCTTTAGAAAACGGTTCCCGCGAGCCGCGGGTCCTCCTCCGTCAAGCCGTCGGAATCCGGCCGGTAGGCAGAGAGACGACAGCGGTTGCCCGTCGGCCGGTGCGTCTTACAGTCGCAGTGCGCGCAGGGGCAATTCCCGAGGCTACGGGACGGAGACCGTGACTCGCCCGACGGCGAAGTACGGGCTGAAGGGGCCGCAGCCGCAGAAGTTCTCCGGAGGGGCCACCGAAGCGCCGTCGCCACCTACGAGGCTGCCGTAGCCAAACCACAGGGTGTTGTTGGCCCCGGAGACCAACCAGCTTGCCTTGGCGATCGAGTTGGCCGGCAATCCTCGATGGAAGAGGGTGACCGTCCCCGACGGGGTAATTTGACCGATGGCGAGCGAGGCACTTGTGCCGACAGAGGTCTCGAACCACAGAGTTCCATTTGGCCCAGGTAGCAGCGGGCTCAGACTGGCGCCAGTCGGTAGACCGCTCGAATAGAGGGTAATCATGCCGGATGGAGTGATCTTGCCGACCGAGGGCTGGCCGGTGGGACTCGTCGTTTCGACGACGAACCACATGTCACCGCCCGGGCCCGGCACCAGGCCGCCGCCATACGCATGTGCAGGCAGGCCTTTGGTGAACACGCTGATCGTGCCTGATGGACTGATCTGCCCGATGCCCATGGACCCGTTGCATGGCCCAACCCCGGCGAACCAGCCAATGCAGGCGACAAACCACATGTCTCCCTGAGAGCCGAAGACCAGATTGCCAGCGGGGCCGCCGGATGGCTGGCCGGATGGGTTCGTAGCCATGGGTATGCCCTTCGAGAAGAGGGTGATGGCCCCAGACGGGGTGATGCGGCCGATGGCGGACTGACCACTGTTAGTGCCGGCGGTGAACCACAGATCGCCCCTCGGGCCCGACACGAGGCGGCCCAGAGAAGCCCACCCACTCAATCCCTTTGTGAAGAAGGTGACAGATCCAGAGGGGTTGACCCGACCGATGGCCGACAAAGTCCCGGTCGTCGATCTCGCCGGTTGAACAGTAAACCATAGGTCTCCACCAGCACCTGGCAGCAGGTCAGACGTTACCGCTGCCGCAGCCAGGCTGGATGGGAACAGGGAGATCGTCCCGGATGGTGTGATCCGGCCAATGGGCCTGGTTCCGCTGGTACCGACGCGAAAGACTGTGAACCACAGGTCGCCGCCGGGACCCATCACGAGACCTCTCGGATAGTCCCCAGCAGCCAGGCCCTTGGAGAATACGGAGATGTTTCCGGATGGGGTGATCCGGCCGACGGCACCACCCGCGCCATAGCCAGAAAGATCGATCGTGAACCATAGGTCGCCGCCGGGTCCTACAACCAGATCCGACAGGGTGGCCGCTGCAGGCAGGCCCTTCGAGAAGACCGAGGTGGTCCCGGAGGGCGTAACCCGGCCCACGCCCGACGGGGAGCCGTTCGTAGATCCCGCCGGCTGGATCAGAAACCACATGTCGCCGTTCGAGAACTGCACCAGCGCAGGGTGCGACCCTGGGAGAGGCTCCCACATTCCATAGGCGGCCGGCAGGCAGGAGAGACTGATCGAAACGGTCTCCGCCGGGCTGACAGGTCGGGTTACACCAGGCGTCAAGGAGTGGCAGCTGGGTGAGGCGGCGAGCGTCGGTGCGACCACCGTAACCAGGTCCGGTGCGGAGATGGCCACCACCTTGCCGTTCGTGACCAGTTCGGCCCTGAACTGATAAGAACCAGGACCAAGGCCGAGGCGCACCGAGTTGGAGGTCGCCATGCCCCACAACTTCCCATTCTCGTACAGCCGGATCTGACCGCTGCTCGGTTGGGCAGCGGTGGCAAAGTTGACCAGGGTGAAGTGGGAGATCGAGAAGTGGATGGTGACCGTCGCGGACACTTGAGCGGACGCAAGATTCAGGCTGGACCCGTTCGTCGGGGAGACGATCCTGATCGAAGGCTTGGCGGTTGGTGTCGCAGGCGCACCACAACCGGCGGCAGCCAGCAGAAGGCAGGGCACCAGGAGCAGGCGGAAGGGGGACCTGCCGTGCATTTTGGACTTTCCTCCTCCGAAATGAGGCCACAGGCGATTGCTATGACTGAAGAGTCCCCGGGTTCGGCAAAGGGTTCCTGCCGACGCTCTAGCGTGCCCCGCGTAGCCAGCCATCTCGGCAGGCTCGGTCGGCAGCATGCGGTCCCGAAATCGTTGGCCAGCCTTTGGGCGCCTGTGGGCTCGGACTGCTGCCTTAGCCGCGTTCCCAATGCTACCTCGCTACCTCCTGGACCCCAGGCAGACATCTAGGGAACAGCGGTGGCGTTGAGCGTTAGGCTGAGCCGTCCGATGAAGCTGGCGCCATTGGAGCGACTGCCCACGAACCACACAGCGCCCCTGAAACCAAGGAGAGGGCGATCACGAGAGCTCAAGGTATAGCCAGAGGGCAGACCCCAAGTGAGCACGCTGCTCGTGCCAGATGGGGTGATCTGGTCGATGGAGATCGTGTTGTTGGTGCCCAGACCATAGAGCCACATCTTGCCGTCTGGGCCCGGGCTGGGACCGCCCGGTAGAGTGGTTCCCCCTGGCATGCTGAACATGCGGATTGCGCCAGACGGAGCGATCTTGCCGACGAAAGAACCAGAGTTGGCGTTCCCGCTGAACCACATATCGCCGCTCGGACCGGGGGCAAGAGAGTTGGTCCACATATTGACGGGCAGGTCCTTCGTGAATACCTGGACGACTCCGGACGGACTGACCTTGCCGATGCCTCCCAGATAGCCGAACCACATATCACCGACCTTGCCGGGGACGAGGGGATTGATCCACATATTGGCGGGCAGGCCCTTCGTGAATACCTGGACGACTCCGGACGGACTGACCTTGCCGACGTCTCCCTGAGAGTCGAACCACATGTTGCCCCCAGATCCCGCTGTCAGGGACAACACGTACCTGTTGAACATAGTGACGGTTCCCGACGGGGTGATCATGCCGAAGCCAGCGTACCCCGGCCCATAGCCCGCGTTGGGGATGGTGGTGAACCACATGTCGGCGCCAGAGCCTGATTTCAGGAACACAACGCCTGACTTGGGCAGTCCCTTGGTGAACACCGTGACGACTCCGGCTGGATTGACCGTGCCAACGAATGGTCGAGAGCTGGCAGATCCGGAAAACCACATATCGCCGCTACCGCTAAGGGCGAGACTGCCAATTCGGGTGCTCGGAGGCAGGCAGGTGAGGCGAATGGACGCCGTGTTCGGCGGTTGCGTGTTGGCCACTGCCGCAGAGGGTGTCCCGCATCCAACGGTCGACAAGATGGTGGTCGGGACCAAGGCGTTGACGACCGAGACGGCGGAGGGCGCCGAGGTAGCCACGACCTTGCCGCTCTTGACCAAGGTTGCCTTAAAGAGATAGGTGCCTGGCACCAGGCTGAGGCTGATCGAGTTGGATACCAGCACGTCCCACAGCTTCCCGTTCTCATACAGCTGGATCTGGTCGCTGCCTCCCAGGGTGAAGTGGGAGACAGCCAAGCGGACCGTGACATTGATCGGCCCCGCCACTCGGGGGTTCATCCGCAGGGTGGACTCGGTGGCGGGCGAGACGATGCGGACCTCAGGCTTCACAGCTGGTGTCGCAGGCGCACCACAGCCCGACACAGCAAGCAGCAGGCAGGGCACCAGGAGGAGGCGGAGGAGAAATCTACGGTGCATTTTGAACCTTCCTCCTCCGAATCAGCCCACAGGCGACGCCCTCACTGAAGAGTCCCCAGGTTCGGCAAGAGGTTCCTGCCGACGCTCTATCGTGCCCTGCGGGGTCAGCCATCCCGGCAGACTCGGTCGGCGGCAGGCGGTCCCGAAACAGCTGACCAGCCCTTGGTCGACTGTGGGCTCGGGCTGCTTGGGCTCTTGATGCTACCTCCTGGACCCCAGGCAGACATCTAGGGAACAGCGGCGGCCTTCCCCGCCAGACTAAGCTGGCCGATGAACCTGGTGCCGTTGGAGCGACGGCCGGAGAACCACAAATCGCCTCTCAAACCGCTTACGAGCGGATCGGATGAGCTAAAGGTGTCGCCTGCGGGCAGGCCCCAGGTGAGCACCGTGCTCGTGCCAGCCGGTGTGATCTGGTCGATGAAGAGGGTGTCGTTCTGGCCGAGGCCATAGAGCCACATGCTACCGTCTGGGCCCGGGATGGGACCGCCCGGTAGAGTACCTCCCCCAGACAGCCCCTTGGCCAGAACGCTGACCGTACCAGATGGGGCGATCTTGCCGACGAAAGAGCCAGAGTTGGCGTTCCCGGTGAACCACATATCACCGCGCGGACCGGGGACCAGAGGATTGGTCCACATATTGGCGGTCAGGTCCTTCGTGAATACCTGGACGACTCCGGACGGACTGACCTTGCCGATGCCTCCCAGAGAGCCGAACCACATAGCGCCGCCAGATCCCGCTGTCAGGGACAACACGTACCTCGTGACCGTGGTGACCGTTCCCGACGGGGTGATCATGCCAAAGCCGGAAAACCCCGGGCCGTATCCGTCGTTGGGGCTGGTGGTGAACCACATGTCGGCGCCAGAGCCTGATTTCAGGATCACAGCGCCCGACTTGGGCAGTCCCCTGGTGAACACCGTGACGACTCCGGCTGGACTGACCGTGCCGACGAATGGGCGAGAGCTGACGGATCCGGAAAACCACATATCGCCACCCGGACCAGGGATGGGACTGCTCGACAGATAGCTCCCGGTCGACACATAGCTCCCGGCCGGCAGGTCCGTGGTGAACAGGGTGATCGTGCCGGAAGGGGTGATCTTGCCGATGAAGCCTGAGCCGGAGAACCACATGTCGCCGCCAGCGCCAAGGACGAGACTGTTAATTGTGGCGCTCGGAGGCAGGCCTTTGGTGAACACGCTGATCGTACCGGATGGACTGACCTTGCCGATGGCTCCTGGACAAGCGAACCACATGCCTCCCGGGCCAGGGGTCAGAGAGTTCAAGCAGCTGGATCTATTCCCGCTCGGCCGGAGAGCGGCTTCCGGGAGACCCTGAGAGAACAGGGAGAAGGCCCCAGACGGGGTGATCCGACCGACTCCCAGCGGTGAGCCGGCTGCCGATCCGACCACAAACCACAGGTTTCCGGATGAATCAGACTCAGCGGCGAAGCCCCCTTGATACATCGAGTCAGTGTTTGGCAGACAGGTGAGGCGGATAGACGCCGAGTTTCGCGGTTGCGTGTTGGCCGCTGCCGCAGCGGCTGCCCCGCATCCAACGGTCGACAAGATGGTGGTCGGGACCAAGGCGTTGACGACAGAGACCGCGGATGGCACCGAGGTGGCCACGACCTTGCCGCTCTTGACCAAGGTTGCCGTGAACAGATAGGTGCCCGGCACCAGGCTGAGGCTGATAGAGTTGGAGAAGAGTGTGTCCCAGAGCTTGCCGTTCTCGTACAGCCGGAGCTGGTCGCTGCCTCCCAGGGTGAAGTGGGAGACAGTCAGGCGGATCGTGACATTGATCGGCCCCGCCACTCGGGGGTTCATCCGCAGGTTGGACCCGGTGGCGGGCGCGACGATACGGACCGAAGGCTTTACAGCTGGTGTCGCAGGCGCACCACAGCCCGACACAGCAAGCAGCAGGCAGGGCACCAGGAGGAGGCGGAAGAGGGACCTACCGTGCATCCGGACCCTCCTCCCCCGAACGAGCGCAGATGCCGCAACCAAGAGTTAGGAGTCTTCGCCCCAGGGAAATGGTTCCCGGAGGCGTCGTGATGTCCTTGCCGAGCTCAATCGGATAGGGCTGCCGGCAACATCCAGACTCCAGCGATTGCGAAGCGCCCGTCTGCTGCCGAGACTCCGAGGCCTAAGGCGCCGGGCGCGCCGAAGATGACCGGCAGGATGTCGGCCGACTTGATGCGGGGTGTGGTCTAAAGTCCGAAGCGGATCGTCGACAAGATGGGCGGCGGCGGGGCGTCCTGGCGTATGATCGCCTCCACCAGGTCACCGATCACCGGTGCGAACTTGAAGCCGTGACCGGAGAAGCCAGCTGCCAGAACCACCTGGGGCAAGGCCTTCAGCCGGCCGATCAGGAAGTTGCGGTCCGGGGTGTTGGTGTAGCAGCTCACGCTGCTCGCAGCGATCGAGGAGCCGAGAGCTGGTAGGAAGGTGGATGTGGCGCCGACGACCACCTGCCGGTCTTGGTCCGAGACCGCGCGGTCGAGTTCGTTCATGGTGGTGGTGACGCCGTGGTGGTGGCGGGCCGCCTTCGCCCATTTCCCATCGACGGCCGGGATGCCGTAAAATATCTGGTCGTCGTCGCTCTCGTGCATCCAGATCGGCAGCCGCTCAGGCTGAAACAATGAGGGGTCTGGCGGTGCGAACCAGTGCTGCACTTGGCGCTCGACGGCGAGGGGAAGTCCAAGGTCTGGCAGGAGCTCGCTGGCCCAGCCGCCGGCGGCCACCACCACCTGCTCAAAGTCGCGAGATCCCTGGGCCGTGTGCACCCGGACGTGGTCGCTTGCCGCCTCCAGGCGCAGCACCTGGTCGTGGACGAGCGTCAGCGGGTGTGAGGTGTGGCGCGCTGCCTGGACCAAGGTTGTGACAGAGGTCTCGCAGGCGAGGACTCCGGCCTGGTGTTCGTAGATGCCGACCACATCGGTCGGGAGCCGAAACTGCGGGAAACGCTCTTCGATCTCTTGCGCCGACAGCTCCTGATGGCGCAACTCGTGGCGCTGCACGCTGGTGAGCGTGCCAGCGATCAGTTCACCATCTGGGCGGCCGATCATCAGCCCGCCGGTCTGGGTCAGAAGAGAGCGGCCGGAGACCCGCTCCAGCTCCTGCCATCTGCCCCAGCTGCGCCGGATCAGAGGCACGTAGTCCGGGTGTTCGTAGTAGGCCTGACGGATGATGCGGGTCACACCCTGCGAGGAGCCGAACTGATGCCCGGGCATCAGGCGCTCATAGCCCACTACGGCCTGCCCGCCCGCACCAAGCCGCCAGCAGATGGCGGCTCCCATCACACCGAGACCGACCACGCCGACCTCGTCCACGGACCATCCGACTCCTTGGGCCACCTACCGTTAACGCTAGCACAAATACTGGCCCAAGTCGCCTAAGGTGCAGAGGCTGCAGCCGTTGGCGCCTGGCGGATGGTTGCGGCGACGGTCCGAAACTGCGAAAGTGCTGCCTTCACGACCGGCTGGTCGAGGGGCAGCGCAGGTCCGAAGGCGCCGCTCCGGTAGCCGCGAAAGAGGCCGAGCTTTGCCGCTGCGTTCACGTAGCCGAGCGCCCAGGCCGGGATCTGCCTGCTGTCCGTGAACTTGGAGCGATTCAGGTAGAGGGCGTCGGCCAATGCCGTCTGGCCAAGGGCCATCACCTCCATCTTGGCGGCCTCCGCGCGGGTGATCAGGTTGTTTGGGTCCATCAGGCCAGGTGCCACACCCTTCAGCCAGCCTGCCTGGTAGGCGGCCTCCACATAGCCGTAGTCGGGGCTGGTTGGCGGCAGGTCCGAGAAGGTGGGCGTAGCCGGCGAGATCGGTGCCAGGTTCAGGGCCTGGGCCAGCGAGGAGACGAAGGCCGCCCGGGTGGCGAGCGGATAAACCTGGCCCGCCGCCGTGAAGCCGGCATTGATCAGGGCTTCGGCGTTTTGGTAGAGGGCGGCGTAGGAAGACGCCCGATCGAGCGTCCCGACCACCGTCACCGGCTGGCCGCCGATTTGCTCTTCGCCGGCGAAGACCATGGTGTGGCCGGCGGCAGTCGTCCAGCCGGTCTTGATGCCGATCGCCGCCGGATCGAGCATGAGCAGCCGGTCGATGTTCGGAACAGTCCCCACGTAGGGGAGCGTGATCGAGGCCTGGGCCACGATCTGCCGGAAGGTGGGGATGTTGAGCGCCCGGGTGGCGAGCAGGGTCATGTTCTCAGGGCTGACCCGATCCTGCGCGCTCAGACCGGAGGGGTCTACAAAGTTCGTCTCGGTCAGGCCAAGGTTGCGGGCCGTCTCGTTCATCAGCCGGACGAAGCCGGCAATACCGCCTGGAGCCTGGGCCGCCAACATGGTCGCCGTGTTGTCGTAGCTGCGGACCAAGAGCGCGTTCAATAGCTGCAGGTTGGTGAAGCGCTCTCCGACCCGCACCGGCATCATCCAGTCGTCGGCCCGCAGCCCGGCCCGGTACTGGGCGACGTCTTGGGGCGTGATCACGATCGAGCGGCTGAGTGAGATGACGTGGCTGGACAAGATCACGTAGGCGGTCATGATCTTGGCGGTGGAGGCGGTGGCCACAGGCGTGAAGGCGCGCTGGCCGCCGACCACGGTGCCGTTGACCGCGACCGACCAGTTGGGAACGCTAACCGCTGGCGGAGTGAAGGCGGATGCGGGAAAGACGAAGCCGCCGGATGCTCCGGCGGCGGCGGGGCCGGTCAGGCAGAAGCCGACCAGGGCCAGGAGCGAAGCCGAAGAGACGATGAGACGACGCCCGATCGAGTTCGCCCGCGCCAAACCGGCGGAAGGTCCACTCCCCGAAGGCGTCCGATGCCTGCCACCCCAAGCCAAAGGACTGCGGATCACCGACGCTACACCATCCTTCTGCGTAACAGCAGAGTAGACGATGAAATGAGTGTGCGCAAGACCTAAGAGCGGTTGACTTTTTCCCAATAACGGTAAACTCAAGCCAGACGCAGGCGGGAGGAAATCATCGAGAGATAGCGGCCCAGCGCCGCCTCGTTTCAGCACGATGGTGGCCTGCGGGAATGGGGCAGGGCCTGTCGCACGACCGGCGCCCGAGGGTGTTTCGCCAAGTCTTCAATGCTATACTGAGGGCCACGTCTGGGGGATTGTGGGAGGGCGGCAGGTGGGGCGGGTCTTCAGCGGTCTGCAGCCGACCGGTGAGCTACACATCGGCAACTACATCGGCGCCTTGAAGCAGTTCACCGATCAGAGCGGTCACTACTACTGCGTGGTCGACCTGCACAGTCTGACCGCAGAGCCCGACCCGGCGACCCTGCACGACCGGACGCTCGATCTGGCTGCCCTCTTGGTGGCGCTCGGGCTGGGACGGAAGTCCTGCGTCTTCATCCAGAGCCAGGTTTCGGCTCATGCCGAAATGACCTGGCTGCTGGCCTGCGAGGCCCGCACCGGAGAACTGAACCGCATGACCCAGTTCAAGTCCAAGGGCCGCAACCGGCCGCAGAGCTCGGTCGGGCTGTTCCTCTATCCGGTCCTGATGGCGGCCGACATCCTGCTCTACGACATCGAAGAGGTGCCGGTCGGAGACGACCAGCGCCAGCACCTCGAGCTGATCCGAGACGTCGCCATGCGGCTGAACAGCCGATACGGCGACGTCGTATCGGTGCCGAAGGCGGTCATCCCCAAGCTGGGCGGTCGAGTCTTTTCTCTGACCGACCCCACCCAGAAGATGTCGAAGTCGGACCCCGATCCGATGAGCAAGGTGCTGCTCACCGACTCGGACCAGCTGATCGTGAAGAAGATCAAGGCGGCGGTCACCGACTCCGGGCGTGAGGTCAGCCACGATCCGAAGGCCAAGCCCGGCATCAGCAACCTCCTGGAGATGGCGGCGGTATTGTCCGGCGAGAGTGTTGCCAGCTGGGTGGAGCGCTATCGGGCGAGCGGCTATGGCGCCTTCAAGCAGGCGGTGGCCGACCAGGTGGTGGCCGTGGTCGGGCCCTTGCGCGACGAAGCGCTTCGCATCCGCCGGGATGAGGCCGAGCTGGAGCGGATCCTGGCCAGCGGACGCGAGCGGGCCACTGAACAGGCCGAGCGGCGGCTTGTGGCGGTCAAGCGGGCGATCGGGCTGCACCTCCCTGGCGGCCATCCCTAACAGGGCGCCCTTAGGTGCCAGAGGACAGGGGTGGCGTGGGGTGAAGCCCTGTTACTTACGGCGCCTGGCACGGGCGTAGGCAGCATCGTGCGGCCCGAAGGCGATGAAGGTCACCATGCGACGGCTGTCGTCGATGGTGTAGACCAGCCGATAGGCCACACCCTGATCTGTGAAGGCGTGGGCGAAGACATCCACCAGGTCTCCCTGTTTGGGCCGACCGGCGTGGCGCGGGTGTGACAAGATGGTCGGAATGATCTCGCTGAGCATCCGGGCGAGGAGGCGAGCCTGTCGCCGAAAGGCGTACAGGTCTTTAGCCGCCGACTTCGTAAAGGCGTACCCATACACGGCTCAGGAGCGCCGGTCGACGAGCGCTTGGAGGAATGAGGGACCGTCGATCAGGTCATCATCGGTTTCCCCCAGCCTCTGACGGAGGATGGCGGCCTCGTCGTCGCCTCCGAAGATGGGGATGCGATGGCTCACGTCCACCAACTCGAACAGGTCTCCGGGCGAGCAGGTCAGGACCTCGCACAGGCGGGCGATGGTGTCAAAGCGAATGCCCTGGGCCTCTCCCCGTTCCAACGCAGACACCGTGTTCGGTCCCAAACCGGCGAACGAGGCCAGCTGACGCTGCGACATGCGGCGCTGTGCGCGCAAGATGGGAAGCCGGACCCTGATTTCAGTCCTGGGAATCACGTGGCACACCTCCATCGATCTATACAATGACATTATATCGTTATAGCGCTACATACGCGTACCCAACGGATCGCCCTGGCCCTGTCCCAGGTTCGTGCGGACGCCCCGCCGGCGGCTGGCACAGAGCTCGCCGGCCGCGGCGGCACCACGTGTTTCGGGAGATGCGCTTGGCGCTGGGGCGGCGTCTGTCGGGGCAGGGCACAGGCCTCTTCCTGGGCGCGATGCGGCCCATCGGCCGCCAAGGAGTGTCGGACCTAGAAGACTGGCCGCTCTCGGTAGGTGCCGAAGACCTCTTTCAGGGCTGCGCAGATCTCGCCGAGCGTCGCCTCGGCCCTGGCGGCGGCCACGATGTCCGGCATCAAGGGGGCGCCTTTTGTGCTAGCGGCCTTCTTGAGCGACGCGAGGGCGGCGCTCACGGCGCCCTGATCGCGTCCGGCCTTGTAGGCGTTGACCCGATCGGTCTGCCGGCGCTCGATCGCCGGGTCGATGCGCAGGAGATCGATCGGCTGGGCCTCGCCGTCTTCGGTGAAGCCGTTCACTCCGACCACGATCCTTTCGCCTCTGTCCATCTCCTGCTGGTAGCGGTAGGCGGCGTCCGCGATCTCGCGCTGGAAGTAGCCGCTCTCGATGCAGGCGAGCACACCGCCCAGGTGGTCGATCTCGTCCAGATAGACCTCGACCTGGCGCTCCATCTCGTCTGTGAGCGCCTCTACGAAGTAGCTGCCGCCCAAGGGGTCCACGGTCCGGCCGACGCCGGCCTCATGGGCGATGATCTGCTGGGTGCGAAGGGCGATCGTGACCGCCTTTTCCGTGGGCAGGGCCAAGACCTCGTCCATCGAGTTGGTGTGCAGAGACTGGGTGCCGCCCAAGACAGCGGACAGGGCCTCGAGAGCGGTGCGCACGATGTTGTTCTCCGGCTGCTGGGCGGTCAGGGAAGATCCGGCCGTCTGGGTGTGAAAGCGCAGCTTCAGGCTCTTCTCTGCGCGGGCGTGGTAGATCTCTTTCATCCGCCTGGCCCAGACCCTCCTAGCAGCCCGGTACTTGGCGATCTCTTCGAAGAAGTCGATGTGGGCGTTGAAGAAAAACGAGATGCGGGGGGCGAAGGCGTCAACGTCGAGACCGGCCTCAATGGCGGCCGCCACATAGGCGAAGCCGTCGGCCAGCGTGAAGGCCAATTCCTGGACGGCGGTCGAGCCTGCCTCCCGGATGTGATAGCCGGACACCGAGATCGGATTGAACTGCGGCACCTTGGGTCCGAAGGCGAACATGTCGGTGATCAGGCGCATCGACGGGGCGGGCGGGAAGAGCCACTCCTTCTGGGCGATGTACTCCTTTAAGATGTCGGTCTGCAATGTGCCGCGCAGCTTCGACCAGGGCACGCCCTTCATTTCCGCCACCACCAGGTAGAAGGCCCACAAGACCGGCGCCGGCCCGTTGATCGTCATCGAGGTCGACACCTGGTCGAGCGGGATGCCCTCGAACAAGGTGGCCATGTCGGAAACCGTCGAGATGGCGACGCCCTCGCGGCCCACCTCGCCCTGGGCCAGGGGGTGGTCGGCGTCGAGCCCCATCAGGGTCGGCATGTCAAAGGCCACAGACAGGCCGGTCTGGCCGCCAGACAGCAGATAGTGGAAGCGGGCGTTCGTGTCCTCGGCGCTGCCGAAGCCGGCGAACTGGCGCATCGTCCACAGGCGGCCACGGTACATGGTGTCGTGGATGCCGCGGGTGTAGGGGTAGACGGCCGGCTCTTCAAGCGGCGGCCTCTGCTCTTCCCCGCTGTAGAGAAGGTGGATGGGCAGTCCAGACAAGGAGGGCTCGGTCGGGCCCTTGCCGCTGTGCCGGGTCGTCTTGGTGGCCACGACGTGGTCCCCCTCGTGGGAAGCCTTGAACGCGGCTCTATTGTCGCGCCCTTGGGCGCTTCGTGCGACCTAATCCCGAGCTACCACCCCAGAGCCTGCGCTTCCTGCTCCCGGTGCGATGGTGCGGGTTTCCTTGCGGTAGTATGATGGGCCGGAAGGGAGCTGACTCCTCTAGCGTGGCAGCCCGTACGCCTGCCGAAGCCGACCGGTTCGTCGTCCCGGACAACCGCCAGGCCCGTGCGCTGTTTGGTCCATTCGACGAGAATCTGCGGCTGATTGAGGGCGAGATCCCAGTCAGCGTGGTGTCGCGGGGCAACGAGGTGGCCGTGACCGGCGAAGCCGCCCACCGCCAGACCGTGGTGCGCGTGCTGGAGCTCCTCTTGGACGATGTGCGGCGCGGCCACAGCCCGGGACGGCTGGAGGTTCGCCAGGCCATCCGGGACAGCGCCCACGACTTTGCACCGTTGCCGGCCGACACCGTGGTCACGACCGCCCGCGGCAAGCCGATCCGGCCGAAGAGCGACGGCCAGCGGGCGTATGTGGATGCGATCAAGGGCAACGACATCGCCTTCGGGATCGGTCCGGCCGGCACCGGCAAGACCTACCTGGCGATGGCGATGGCCGTGACCGCCTTCAAGGCCCACGAGGTGAGCCGCATCATCCTGACCCGGCCGGCGGTCGAGGCTGGCGAGAAGCTGGGGTTCTTGCCCGGGGACCTGCAGGAGAAGGTCGACCCCTACCTTCGGCCGCTCTACGACGCCCTCTTCGACATCCTCGGCATCGACGTCTTCGACCGCTACCGCGAGCGCGGCGTGCTCGAGATCGCCCCCTTGGCCTACATGCGTGGCCGCACGCTCGACGACTCGTTCGTGATCCTGGACGAGGCTCAGAACACCAGCCCCGAGCAGATGAAGATGTTTTTGACCCGCCTTGGCTTTGACTCGAAGACCGTGATCACCGGCGATGTCACCCAGATCGACCTGCCCAAGGGGTCCGTCTCCGGGCTGATCCATGCGAAAGAGGTGCTGAAAGACATTCCGGGCATCTCCTTTGTCACCCTGACCGAACGCGACGTGGTCCGCCATCCTCTGGTCCAGGCGGTGATCAAGGCCTACGACCGGGCCCAGGCCCTGATCGACCAGGCCGAAAAGGACCGACCGTGAGCACCGCCGCCACCGCCTGGCAGCGGCTGGAGAGCCTGTGGCTGAGCCACCGGCCCGGTCGGGAGAGCCGGTGGGCGATCGCCTTCGCCCTGATCTTCGCCCTGACGCTCGGCATCGCCCAGGCCACGACCATCGTCAGCCTGAAGGCCGGCGAGGTGGCGCCGGTCGACATCATCGCCACCCAAAAGGCGGTGGACCTCCCCCTCTATCAGACCGAGAAGGCGAAGGCGGCCCGGGGCGTGGCCCCGGTCTACGTCTCGTCCACATCGGCCGTCAGCGTCGGCGACAGCGCCATCGCGAAGCTGATCGGCGAGGTGCTCGACGTGCAGGCGTCTCTGGCCAAGGGGTCGACCAGCGCCGCCCAGCTGGCGGCCTGGCAGTCCCAGGTCGGCCTGGTCCTGCCCGCCTACGCCGTGAGCCAGTTCCTGGCCCTGCCCGCAGCCACCGTCAGCGATCTCGGCAAGACGGCCGACAACATCTACCAGGCGGTGCTGGCCCAGGCCTCCTACAAGCAGAACCAATTGACCGCCGAGCAGGCGGCGCTCGACCAGCGGGTGGCGGCCTACGCCCTGCCCCGAGCCGAGTCCCTCTTCTTGGACGCCGCCTTGAACCAGTCCGCCCAGCCCAACTTGATCTATTCCGCCAGCGAGACCCAAAAGGCGATCTCGCGGGCCCAAGATGCGCTGATCGCACCCATGATCCAGCCCGGCCAGCTACTCGTGGCCAAGGGCGAGGTGCTGTCAGCGAGTACGGTCCAACTGCTCCAGCAGCTGGGTCTGGTCGACCGCGGCAGTCTGTGGTCGGCGCTGTGGGATGCGGCGCTCTTCGCCGCCGCCTTCGCCCTGATGGGTGCGGTGGCGATCAGCCGCTTTCGGCCAGCCTTGTGGCAGGACCGGCCCCGCCTCTTGGCCGTGGCTGCCACCAGCCTGCTCACGGTGGTGGTCGGCCGTCTGCTCTTGCCGCTTTCGCCCCTGCTGCTGCCGCTTCCCTTTGCCGCCGTGGTGGTGGCTGTCTTGGTCGACGCCTGGACCGCCCTGCTCCTGACCCTTGGCTTGGCCGCCATCTTGGCCGGGGCCTTCGCCGTGGGTGCGGCGCCGGTGGCCGTCCTGATCGGCGAGGCGGTGGCCGGCGTGCTGGTCACGAGCCGGCTCGGCGACCAGCGCGATCTCCTGCGCACGCCGCTCTGGCTGGGCGGTGTGGCCGCCTTCTTGGTGCTGGCCGCCGAGGTCTTTGCCCTGCAGGCGGCGCCCAGCGCCATCGTCTGGTCAGACGTGCTGTGGGCGCTGGCCGGGGCTTTGGTCTCAAGCCTGCTCACGCTCGGGCTCCTGCCCTTTTTTGAGTCCTATTTCGGGATCCTCTCGCCCTTTCGGCTGCTCGAGTTCTCGAACCCGAACCAGCCGCTTCTGCGCCGGCTGATGCTGGAGGCGCCCGGCACCTACCACCACTCCCTGATCGTCTCCAACCTGGCGGTGGCGGCGGCCGAGGCGATCGGCGCCGACAGCCTGCTCTGCCGTGTCGGCGCCTACTACCACGACATCGGCAAGGTCAGGCGGCCGGCCTTCTTCGTGGACAACCAGATGGACCAGCGCAACCCGCACGACGAGATCTCGCCCCGGGCCTCTGCCGCCATCGTCATCCGCCATGTTCAGGACGGATTGGAACTGGCCAGCCACGCCCGGCTGCCGAGCGAGATCAGCTCCTTCATCGCCGAGCACCACGGCACCAGCCTGGTCAGCTACTTCTTCCACAAGGCGACGGTGGCCGGAGGAGAGGAGGCGGCGGACGAGGCGGAGTTCCGCTATCCTGGCCCCCGCCCGCAGAGCCGCGAGACCGCCATCTTGATGCTGGCCGACTCGACCGAGGCGGCGGTGCGGGCGATGCCGAGCCACCAGGCCGACGAGATCGAGCAGATGGTGGACAAGATCCTGCGCGACAAGCTGGAAGACGGCCAGCTGAACGAATCTCCGATCACGCTGCGCGACATCGGGGTGATCGGGCGCACCTTTTCGCGGATGCTGGCCGGCGTCTACCACACCCGGATCGAGTACCCGGACTTAGATGAGTTGCGGGGGGAGCGGCGGGCGGCTCGTGGTCAAGACAGCAGTTCTGCTCGACAGCGCTGAGCTGACGCCCGGCCTGATCTTGCTCACCGAGCGGGCGATCGAGGCCTGCCTTGCGGTGAGCGGGCAGACTGGTCGGGAGGTGTCCTTGGCAGTGGTGGACGATCAGAAGATGCAAGAGATGAACCGCACCTTTCGTCAGGTGGACAAGAGCACGGACGTGCTCTCCTTTTCGCTCGCCGACAGCCCCGAAGACCCGCTCTTGGGCGAGGTGGTGATCAGCCTGCCTAGGGCGATCGAGCAGGCGGCCGACCTTGGCCACAGCCTTCTGCGCGAGATGGCGTTTTTGGCGGTGCACGGCACCTTGCACCTGTGCGGCCACGATCACGAGACGCCCGATGGAGAGCGGGAGATGACAAGACGGCAAGAGGCTGTGCTCCAGGGATTGGGGATCGGCCGATGAACTTCGCCGGGTCGTTTCGGGCCGCCTGGTCTGGTCTCGTGCGGTTGTTTTTCGAGGAGCCAAACGCCCGTTTGGAGCTCGCCATCTTCGAGGTGGTGGTGCTCTCGCTCGGCCTGCTCGGCTTCCCGCTCGTCCTGACCCTGGCCGCCGGCGCCATGGCGGCGGTGGTGCTCGGACTCGAAGCCCAGAACGCGGCGGTGGAGCGCACGCTCGACCGCTTCGGCGAGCGCAGCCCGGCCATCGGCCAGGCCAAGGATCTGGCCGCCGGCGGCGTGCTGATCGCCGCCATCATGGCCGCCCTGATGGCGATTCTGGCGCTTTCTACCGTGGCCGAGGTCTTGGCGAGGCATCTGATCGCCGACTGGTGGGCGCTCGCCTTGACCGTGGTCGTGGTCTGGGCCACCTTGTTCCGGCTCGGACATCGGCGGTGAGAGACGATCGCCAGCAGACGCTGACCGCCCTGGTGCTGGCCCTTCGCCCCTATGGCGAGGCCGACTGCCGGGTCGAGACCGTGACTGCGGAGCAGGGTCGGGTCGGAGCCTGGGCCAGGGGGCTTCGCCGGCCCAGGGCCAAACTGGGCGGCATCTTGCAGCCCTTCACCCTGGTCGCCCTGACCGTGCACAGCGGCCGAGGGCGCGTGATCACGGGCGCCGAGATGGTGCGTGGCTTTCGTATCCTAAAGCAAGACTACGGCCGCCTGACCGCCGCCGCCCTGCTCGGCGAGCTGTTGCTTTCGGTCGTGCCGCAGGACGAAGCGGCCCAAGACGTGCTGGCGCTCAGCGTGGCTGGCCTGGACGCCATGGAGCAAGAAGAGGAGCCGCTCGGTCCCCTTCTGGCCGTCTTGCGGGACCTGATGCAACTCTTGGGCTGGGGCGTGAACGCCGAGATCTGTTCTGTCTGCGGTCGGCCGCTCTTTGGCGACTGCTTTTTGCAGCTGGAGGAGGGGACGATCACGCACGGGGCCTGCCGTCGGCTGGGCATGGTTCTTTCTCCGCCTACCCTCGACACCCTGGCCGGACGAGACGGCGCGCCGTCCCTCCTGGCGCTTGAGGCCCTGGCCCAGCTGTGGCAAACGCACCTCGAGCGCCCCTTGAAGAGCCTGCCGGCCGTGCGGTCGGCCTTTCGCCACCTGGCCTGAGCCTCCGGTGAGAAGACATCGGGCCGCCGGACCCCTGGGAGGCCTGATCTCCTTGTGCTATGCTTCTTTTGACAACCGAAGACGGCGATGAGGGCGAAGAGTAGCGGAGTCTTCCTGCCGCAAGCGATCCGGGGCTGGTGCGAGCCCGGACGGCAGCATCCGCGAAGGGGCGCCGAAGCCGGGTGTGTTCAAGTGGGCCGCATGGCCAATCAGGGTGGAACCGCGGGAGCAATCCCGTCCCTGGCTGGGATGCGGCATTTTCTTATGAGGAGGCCAGTCCATGGATCTCGTCGGCATCATCCGCCAGCTGGACGACTACTGGCGCCAGCAGGGCTGCCTGATCGGCATCGGATACGACCGGGAGAAGGGTGCCGGCACCATGAACCCGCTCACCTTCTTTCGCACCCTTGGCCCCGAGCCGTGGGCGACGGCCTACGTCGAGCCCTGTCGTCGGCCGGCGGACGGCAGATACGGCGAGAGCCCGAACCGGCTCTCGCGCTATCTGCAGTACCAGGTGCTGATCAAGCCAGTGCCTAAAGACATCGTCGATCGCTACCGCGGCTCTCTTTCTGCCATCGGCCTGCCCCTTGACCGACACGACTTTCGGCTGGTCGAGGACAACTGGGAGCACCCGTCTCTCGGGGCCTGGGGACTGGGCTGGGAGGTGTGGGTGGACGGCATGGAGGTGACCCAGTTCACCTACTTCCAGCAGGTGGCCGGCATCGAACTGAAGCCCATTTCGGTCGAGATCACCTACGGGCTGGAGCGGCTGGCCGCCTACATCCAGGAGGTGGACTCCGTCTACGATCTGGCCTACGACCAGGGTGTCTCCTACGGCGAGATGGCGCTTTCCACCGAGCGTCAGAACTGCCGTTATGCCTTTGAAGCGGCCTCGGTGCCGTTTTTGCGCCAGTCGTTTGAGGCGGCCGAGGCGGAGGGACAGCGCGCCCTCGCGGCCGGGCTGTGGGCCGCCGCCTACGACCAGGCTCTCGACTGTTCGCGGCTGTTCAATCTCTTGGAGGCGCGCCGGGCGCTCGCCTGGACCGAGCGGGCGGCCCTGGTCGGCCGGATCCGCACCATCGCCCAAAAATCCGCCGGGCTGTGGCTTGCCGAGCGCGAGCAGCTGGGCTTTCCCCTGCGCACAGAGGCGGTGGCCAAATGACGACCCTGCTGATCGAGCTCGGCTGCGAGGAGCTGCCGGCGGCCGAACTGCGCGGCCTGGCCGAAAAGCTGGGTGCTGACCTCTTCCAGCTTCTGGCCGACAACGGGCTGACCAGTGCCAAGAGCGGGCGGAAGGTCTGGTCGACACCCAGGCGGCTTGGTGCAGAGATCAGCGCCCTAGAGCGCACAGCCGGCTCGACCAGCGAGTGGCGACGGGGACCGGCCGTGGCCCAGGCCAAGGGGCCGGACGGAGATTGGTCGGCGGCGGCCCGCGGCTTTGCGAAGAGCCTACAGACCACGCCGGAACAGCTCGAGCAGCGGGAGGCAGACGGCGGACGCTATCTGTTCGGCGAGCTGAGGAAGCCCGGGGCGGACCTGACCGAGCTTTTGGCCAAGGAGCTGGAGGGGCTGGTCAGCCGCCTGCCCAGGGGCCGGACCATGGTCTGGCAAGAAGACGGCATCCGCTTTGTGCGGCCGATCCGCTCGCTTCTGGTGCTCTTGGACGACGAACTGGTGCCGGTCCAGGTGGCGGGGGTGTCGTCTGGACGAACCAGCCCTGGCCGGCGCGGCGAGCCGGCGGTGGAGATCGAGGGGGCGCAGTCGTACCAGGCGGCCCTGGCCAAGGCCGGCGTGGTGATCGACCCCAGCTCGAGAAAAGACCAGCTGGTGGCGAAATGGCAGCGGCTGCTTATGCCAGGGGAGCGCTTCGATCAGGAGGATCCCTTGATCGATCTGGTGGTGGACCTGGTCGAAGGGGTCTCTGTGCTGCGCGGCCAGGCCGGCACTGTCTTTTCGGAGCTCCCGGAGCCGATCCTGCGGGCCGTGTTGGTCGATCAGCTCTACGTGGTGCCGATCGCCCAGGGGGAGGGCCTGGTGCCGGCCTTCTTGCTCGCCTACCAGAGCGGCGAGGAGGCCATCGTCCGCCAGGGCTTCGAGCGGGTCTTGGCCGCCCGGCTGGCCGACGCCCGCTTTTTCACCGCCGCAGACCTGGCTAAGCCACTCCTCGAGCATGCGAAGGGGCTTTCCAGCATCACCTTTCTTGGCCAGCTGGGCAGCCTTGAGGACCGGCTGGAGCGGATCCAGGCCATGGCAGGGCGCATCGCCCGGGAGGCCGGGCTGCACCTTTCAGACGACGCCTTGGCTCAGGCGGTCCGCCTGGCCCTGGCCGATCGCGCCACCCAGGTGGTGGCCGAATGGCCGCAGTTGGCCGGCGTGATCGGCGCCACCTACGCCGCCGCCCAGGGGGTGGCCGAGCCGGTGGTCACCGCCATCAGAGAAAGCGTGCTGCCGAGCGCGCCGGGCGGCGTCTTGCCGGCAAGCGATCTCGGCTGGACTTTGGCCGTCTGCCTGCGTGCCGACGAGCTCATCGGAGGGTTCGTGGCCGGCCTTGAGCCGACCGGCAGTTCGGATCCGTTCGGGCTGCGGCGGACGGGGATCGCCCTGCTCAGCCTGCTCGCAGAACGGCGGCTTGGTTGGAAGGAGCTTCTGGCCGAGGCCGAGGCCGGGTACATGTTGCCGCCGGACCGGCGGGACGAGATTGCACAGAAGGTCGACCGCTTTCTGCGCGGCCGGCTGGAGGCCAGCTGGCGAGAGGCCGGCCATCGCCCGGAGGCGGTGGTCGCCACCCTCGGCACGCCGCTCTGTCACCCAACACTCTTGGCGAAGCGGCTTGCGGCCGTGGAGCAGATGTGGCAGGAGGCCTCCTTTGCGTCTTTGATCACGGTCTACCGCCGGGCCTCGCGCCTGGCGGAGGAGGGAGCGATCGATCCGGCTCAGGGCGAAGAGGCCGTGCTCAAGAAGGCGATCGTGGACGCCGAGGTGGGGGTCGACCGCCAGTTGCGGGCCGGACAGGACCTGGCCGCGCTCGAGATCCTGGCCGGCCTGGAGGCGCCGCTTGAGCGCTTCTTCGACCAGGTGATGGTGATGGACCCCGACCCGGTGCGCCGCCGGGTGCGCCAGGCACTGCTGCACCGGGTGAAGGCGCTCTCGGACAGGCTGGTGGCGCTTTCGGCCCAGGCCGGCGGCCGCGAGGGCACGTCGTGAGCCGCGAGGTGGTGGTGGTCTCCGACTCGCTCGGCGAGACGGCCGAGGCGGTGGCCAAGGCCGCCCTCAGCCAGTTCGAGGAGGACGGGCTGAACATCAGAAAGTTCGCCCATGTCGACTCCGATCTCTCTCTGGCCCAGGTGCGGGAGTTTCTGACCGAAACCAGCCAGGCGATCGTGATCTACACCGTGGTGCTGCCAGCCGTGCGCGACCAGCTGAAGACGCTTCTGCACGAACTGGGGATCTTGGGTGTGGACGTGCTCGGTCCGGCCCTGCAGGCGGTGGCCACCATCGCGCCGGGACCGCCGCGCCTGCAGGCCGGGTTGGTGCACATGCTGGACGAAGGGTACTTTCGGCGGGTGGCGGCCGTCGAGTTCGCCGTCCGCTATGACGACGGCAAGGAGCCGGCCGGATGTCTTTTGGCCGACGTCGTGATCCTGGGCGTGTCCCGGTCTTCGAAGACGCCGCTTTCCATGTACCTGGCCCACCGCCAGGTGCGGGTGGCCAACATCCCGCTGGTGCCGGAGGTGGCGCTGCCCCAGGAACTGTACGAGGTGTCGCCGGAGAAGATCGTCGGGCTGATGGTCCAGCCGGACGACCTGCTCTTGATCAGAAGCGCCCGCCTGCGGGCGATGGGGGTGGCCGGACCGAGCCGCTACGCCGATCTGGAGCGGATCTTGGAGGAGATCGAATACGCCGAGAAGATCTATCGCAAGCTGGGCTGCCACGTCTTGGACGTCACCCACCGGGCGGTGGAGGAGACGGCGGGGCTGATCATCGAACTGGTGCAAAGGGGTGGTCAGCGGTGAGACAGTGGATCTCGACCTTCGCCGAAGGCGGAGCCGATCAGCGCAGGCGGCTGGGCGGCAAGGGAGCCGGCCTGGCCGAGATGGTGCGGGCCGGCCTGCCGGTGCCGCCTGGCTTCACCATCACCACAGACGCCTGTCTCGCCTTCTTGCGCCAAGACGACCTGCCGGAGGGCCTTGTGGCCGAGATCGACGACGCCCTCTCCCAGCTGGCGAAAGAGAGCGGCCGCCGCCTCGGCGACGCCATAAACCCGCTTCTGGTCTCGGTCCGCTCCGGGGCGGCCGTGAGCATGCCGGGGATGATGGACACCGTCTTGAACCTCGGCCTGAACGAGGCCTGCGCCGCCGGGATCGCCGCTCAGAGCGGCGATGAGCGCTTTGCCTGGGACGCCTATCGCCGCTTCATCCAGATGTACGCCAACGTGGTGGCCCAGCTGCCGCTGGAGCGGTTTGAGGCCCGCCTGGAGCAGGCCCGCCATGAGGCCGGGGTGCAAGAGGACCGCCAGATCTCGGCCCCAATCCTGCGGCGGGTGGTGGAAGACCACCTCGCCCTCTATGCCGAACTGGCCAAGAGCCCCTTTCCGACCGATCCCAGAAGTCAGCTGCTCTCGGCGGTGCGGGCGGTGTTCAGCTCCTGGAACAACCCCCGGGCCAAGGTCTACCGCCGGGTGCACAGCATTCCGGAGGACATGGGCACGGCGGTCACGGTCCAGGCCATGGTCTTCGGCAACCGGGGAGAGGACTCGGCCACCGGTGTGCTCTTCACCCGCAACCCGAACACCGGCGAGCGGGCGCTGACCGGCGAGTTTCTGCAAAACGCCCAGGGCGAGGACGTGGTCGCCGGCATCCGCACACCCCTTCCCATCTCGCGCCTGAAAGAGGCGATGCCGGAGTGCTACCGGCAGATCGCCGAGGTCTCGGAGCTCTTGGAGCGCCACTACCAGGACATGCAGGACATCGAGTTCACGATCGAAGAGGGACGTGTCTTTTTGCTCCAGACCCGCTCCGCCAAACGCAGCTCGAGGGCCGCCGTCAAGACGGCGGTCGACATGGCAGCTGAGGGGCTGATCGAACAGCGGGCGGCGGTCGCACGGGTGTCGCCGGAAGAGGTGGCCGGGCTCCTGCACCGCACGCTTGACCCGAAGGCAGAGCACGATCTTCTGGCCGAGGGGCTCCCGGCCTCGCCGGGGGCGGCGGTCGGGACGATCGTCTTTGACGCCGAGCGGGCGGCCGAACAGGGCAGAAGCGGCCAAAGCGTGATCTTGGTCCGACCGGAGACCGCGCCGGACGACGTGCACGGCATCGTCGAGGCGGCAGGGGTGCTGACGAGCCGCGGCGGGATGACCTGCCATGCCGCCATCGTGGCCCGGGGCATGGGCAAGCCCTGCATCGTGGGCTGTGAGACGCTGCGCATCGACCTGGCCCAGCGGCGGCTGACCGTGGCCGGGCGGACCCTGGTCGAGGGCGATTTGATCACGCTCGATGGCTCAAGCGGCAAGGTGTACGTCGGCCAGGTGGCGACCCAGGAGCCGGACCTCGGCCCCGAGGTCGGCGTGCTGCTCGGCTGGGCCGATCAGATGAGACGGCTGGGGGTTCGGGCCAACGCCGACACGCCAGAGGACAGCGTCCGGGCCCGCGAGCTCGGCGCCGAGGGCGTGGGGCTTTGCCGCACCGAGCACATGTTCATGGCCAAAGAGCGCCTGCCGGTGGTGCGGCGGATGATCATGGCCGAGGGGACAGAGGAGCGGCAGGCGGCCTTGGACCAGCTCTTGCCGATGCAGCGGCAGGACTTTATGGGCATCTTGCGGGCGATGGCCCCGCATCCGGTGACGATCCGGCTGCTCGACCCGCCGCTGCACGAGTTCTTGCCCCATATCTCCGATCTTGAGGTGGAGGTGGCGGTGGCCCGGGAGCGGGGCGAGGAGGCGTCCGACAGCTACCGGCAGGCGGCCGGGCTGCTCCGGCGGGCCAAGGTGCTGGCCGAGGCCAACCCGATGCTCGGCTTTCGCGGCTGCCGGCTGGGCGTTGTCTACCCGGAGATCTACGAGATGCAGGCCCGCTCCATCTTCCAGGCGATGGCCGCTCTGCGGAAAGAGGGCGTGATGGCCGAGGCCGAGGTGATGATCCCGCTCGTCGGCATGCGCCAGGAGCTGGCCCTGATGCGCGAGTTGGTCAGCCGGGTGCACGCTGAGGTGTCTCACGCCACCGGAGTGACCATGCCGCTTGTGGTCGGGACGATGATCGAGGTGCCGCGGGCCGCCCTCACCGCCGCCGAGATCGCCGAGGAGGCAGAGTTCTTCTCCTTTGGCACGAACGACCTGACCCAGACCACCTTCGGCTTCTCCCGGGACGACGCCGAGGGCAAGTTCCTACCGGCCTATCTGGAGCGCGGCGTGCTTTCGGACAACCCGTTTGCCACGCTCGACCGAGACGGAGTCGGCGCCCTGATGAAGCTGGCCACCGAGCAGGGACGCAGCCGGCAGAAGAAGCTGAAGGTGGGCATCTGCGGCGAGCACGGCGGCGATCCGCGCTCGATCGCCCTCTGCCAGGAGCTGGGCTTGAATTATGTCTCCTGCTCGCCGTACCGGGTGCCGGTCGCCCGGCTGGCGGCTGCCCATGCCGCCATGGCTGCCGAAGAGGTGTCCTGAGACGGGCGGCGCCTGCCTCAGGGCGGACTGGGAGGCCTGGGAGAACGCCGCCCTGTCCCCGCACGCTGCCCGGGCCAGCGAGAGCCGCGGCCGGGAGCGCCCGGAGGAGGAGGATGCGATCCGCACCGCCTTTCAGCGCGACCGCGACCGCATCATCCACTCCAAGGCCTTTCGGCGGCTGAAGGACAAGACCCAGGTCTTTCTGGCCGCTGAGGGCGACCACTACCGCACCCGCCTCACCCACACGCTCGAGGTCGCCCAAATCGCCCGCACCATTGCCCGGGCGCTTCGGCTGAACGAAGACCTGACCGAGGCCGTGGCCCTCGGCCACGACCTCGGTCACACGCCCTTTGGCCATGCCGGAGAAGACGTGCTGACAACGCTCTATCCCGGCGGCTTTCGCCACAACGAGCAGAGCCTGCGCGTGGTGGAGGTCTTGGAGCGGCCGGGCGGGTTGAATCTGACCTTCGAGGTCAGAGACGGGATCTTGAACCACATCGCGGCCGGCACGCCGGCCACCTTGGAGGCGCGGGTGGTCCACTTCTCAGACCGCATCGCTTATGTAAACCACGACATCGACGACGCTCTGCGCGGCCAGGTGCTGGCCGAAGAGGAGATTCCAAGCGCCATCTTGGACGTCTTGGGCCGCACCCACGCCCAGCGCATCTCCACCCTGGTCCAAGACCTCGTGGCCAGCTCTTACGGACAAGAGAGGATCATGCTCTCGCCGGCCCGCCAGGATGCGCTCTCTGGCCTGCGCACGTTCTTGTTCGAGCGGGTGTATGTCGGATCGGACGCCAAGCGCGAAGAGGAGAAGGCCAAGGGGGTGGTCTCGGCCCTCTACCAGGCCTATCTGGCCGATGTGGACCGGGCTCCGGGCAAAGACGGCAAAGAGGCCGTGCGCGACTACGTGGCCGGCATGACCGACCGCTTTGCGATCGCCGCCTTTCGCCGCATGTTCGTGCCCAAAGAGTTTCGCCCAGACGACTGACGGAGGTTGAACGTGCCCTCATCGCAGGACCTGGTGGCTGAGATCAGGAGCCGGGCCCCGATCGCAGAGGTGGTCGGGGAGACGGTGGCGCTGCGCCGCCAGGGGCGGCGCCTGGCCGGGCTGTGCCCCTTTCACTCCGAAAGGACGCCGTCCTTCAGCGTCGACCCAGAGCGCGGGCTGTTCTACTGCTTTGGCTGTCAGGCCGGCGGCGACGTCTTCGCCTTTGTGATGCGCCGAGACGGGATCGGTTTTCGCGACGCCCTCGTCCAGCTGGCCGAGCGGACCGGGGTGACGCTGCCGGAAGAGACGTCCGAGCGCCATCGGGAGCTGGACGCCGTGCGCCGGGTGCTGGAGGCGGCGGCTGCCGCCTATGAGCAGGCGCTTTCGGCAGCGGTCGGGAAGGCAGCCCGGGACTATCTGGACAGCCGCCAGATCGGCCAAGCGGCGCGCACCACCTTTCGTCTCGGCTACGCCCCTGAGGGACCGGACTGGCTGCTCGCCACCTTGCGAAAGGGTGGCTTCGACCCGGGGCTGATCATGCGGGCCGGCCTCGCCCAAGACGGCCGCCAGGGCCAGGCCATCGACCGGCTGCGCCACCGCCTCGTCTACCCGATTCGGGACCGGCGGGGCCAGGTGGTGGGCTTTGGCGGGCGGGCGCTAGAGAGCGCCCAGCAGCCAAAGTACCTGAACTCGCCGGAGACAGAGCTCTTTCACAAAGGCCGCACGCTCTACGACCTGACCGTGGCGACCGGCGAGTGGCGAGAGGGGCGCCAGGCGGTCTTGGTCGAGGGCTACATGGACGTGATCGCCCTCCATCAGGCCGGGGTCAAGGGGGCGGTGGCGTCGCTCGGCACTGCCCTCACAGAAGAGCAGGTGCGGATTCTCGCCCAGGCGGTGGACCAGGTGGTGGTCGCCTACGACGCCGATGCCGCCGGCGAGCACGCCACAAGCCGCGGGCTCTGGCTTCTGGCCGGATCCGGGGTGGCGGCACGGGTGGTGCGCCTTCCAGCCGGAGAAGACCCGGACTCCGTGATCCAAAAGGGCGGCGAAGACGCCTGGACCTCGGCGGTGGACGCTGCCCGCCGCCTGATCGACGCCCTGACCGACCAGGCGCTTGAAGACGCCGACCTGACCACACCCCGCGGCAAGAGGCAGGCGGCGCAGGCGGTGTTGCCCGGCATCTTGCAGCTGAGAAGCCCGCTCGAGCAGAACGAGGAGATCCAGCGCCTCTCCCAGCGCCTGGGGGTGGAAGAGCGGGGGCTGTGGCAGGAGGCGAGGAAACTCGGCGCGCCCCAGGTCCGGCTTGCCTCCCGAACAGCGGGCCCGGCGGCCGGGGCGGGCAAGGTCGACCGCCAGCGTTTGATCGAAGAGGAAATTTTGCGCATCTTGGTGCAGGAACCGGAGCGCGCCTCGCAAATGACTGATCTTCGGTTTGAAACACCAGGCGCCGACCTGGTGGTTCGCGATTGTCTCCTGGGTGCCGATCCCGCTCGCAACGAGAGCGCCGAGGCGGCGCAGCTTTGGGCGCGCATCTCGGTCGGCGATGGGCCGGTCGGGACCTGGGAGGCGCTCTATCGGGAATGGCTCGGTGAAGGAAGGAAACGGAGACTTAGGGAACTTCAAGAGCAGGTGCGGCAGAAGGAAGCCGGAGGCGAACCTGTGCCGGCCAGCCTGCTCAAGGAGCTTTCGGAACTGAAGCAGGAGGACGAGCGCAGTCGCCATGCATGAGGAGGGCATATCGCCAGTGGACGAGGCCCAGAGCAAACTGGACCTTACGATCGAGGGGGTCCGGGAGCTCGTCGACAAGGGCAAGGAGAAGGGCACCCTGACCGCCCATGAGGTGGAGGGTGCGCTGGAGCGCGCCGACATCACGCCCGAGCAGTACGAGGAGATCTTGGAGGGCTTGGGCGAGATCGGGATCAAGGTGACCGGCCCGGACGCAGACGACCTGCCGGCGGCGGAGGAAGAGGCTCCGATCGCAGACGGCATGGCCACAGACGACCCGGTCAAGATGTACCTGAAGGAGATCGGGCGGGTCCCCCTGCTCACGGCGGCTCAGGAAGTGGAGCTGGCGAAGCGGATCGAGATGGGGGAGGAGGAGGCCAAGCGGCAGCTGGCCGAGGCCAACCTGCGGCTTGTGGTGTCGATCGCCAAGCGCTACGTGGGGCGCGGCATGCAGCTTCTCGACCTGATCCAGGAGGGCAACCTCGGCCTGATCAAGGCGGTCGAGAAGTTCGACTACCGAAAGGGCTACAAGTTCTCCACCTACGCCACCTGGTGGATCCGCCAGGCGATCACTCGGGCCATCGCCGACCAGGCCCGCACCATCCGCATCCCGGTGCACATGGTGGAGACGATCAACAAGCTGATCCGGGTCTCCCGCCAGCTGGTGCAGGAGCTTGGCCGCGAGCCGACGCCGGAGGAGATCGCAGAAGAGCTCGACATCACGGTGGACCGGGTGCGCGAGATCCTGAAGGTGGCCCAGGAGCCGGTGTCCCTGGAGACGCCGATCGGCGAGGAGGAAGACTCCCATCTCGGCGACTTCATCGAAGACGAAGACGCCCTGGCCCCGGCGGTGGCCGCCTCCTTCCTGCTGCTGCGCGAGCAGCTGGAAGAGGTGCTCGATTCCCTCACCGAGCGCGAGCGCAAGGTGCTGAGGCTGCGCTTTGGGCTGGACGACGGCCGGGCCCGCACCCTGGAAGAGGTCGGACAGGTGTTCGGCGTGACCCGTGAGCGCATCCGCCAGATCGAGGCCAAGGCCCTGCGCAAGCTGCGCCACCCGACCCGCTCCAAGAAGCTGAGGGACTATCTGGAATAGACTAGCCTCACTCATCGCATAGGCGGGATCGGGCGGCGGCCCTTGCGCCGCTCGTGAGGAGTCTGGCCGCAGTGACCACACCCACGGCAACGGGCGGCGAGTAATTTGAAGTGACAGACTGCAGTCGAGGTGGAGAGACCGCCGCGACGCATCTGTCTTGAGATATGCGCAGGCCAGGCTGTCGATCCTGTGCTGCGCCAGCCATCTCTGGGGCCAAGAGAGCCAAGGCGGCCGTTGATCGTCGCGACCAAGAGCGGATTGCGGTTGCTCTGAGTCAATCGGCGCGGTGATACGTCGTTGCGTCGACAGAGGTGCCCAGACACGAAAGCCGCGAACTATCTTGTCCTGGACCACGCAACGGGCGAACCTCAGATGCGACTGCACGGGCGTGGCACGTGAAGGCGGCAGGTGATCCCAGTCAAGAACGACTTTACGAGAAAACACAGACTTACCGAGAAAACAGCGTATAATTGTAGAAGGAGGGGAGAGCATGGATATGCCCAGAATCGGAGAGAAGGGTCAGATTGTTCTTCCTAAGTCAGTGCGGGAAGCACTGCACGTGGTACCGGGTGACCGCATCGCCTTTAGCGTGGACGGGATGAGAGCCATCCTGGCTCCGGTGCATGCCAAGACCGCAGCTGAACTGCGGGGAATCCTGGCCACGGACCACCCGGTTGACCTGAAGTCAGGACGCCGAGAGTACCAGTCAGACCTGGTGGACAAGCTGAGTCGAGTTAAGTCCAAGGCATGATCTTCTACCTGGATGCCAACATCGTTTTGCGCCTGCTCCTGGGCACTCCGGAAGACCAGTCTCGTCAGGCTGCAGAACTCTTCGCACAAGCGTCCCAGGGCCGATACAAACTTGTTGTCCATCCGGCCGTCTTGGCCGAGGTCATCTACGTCTTGCTTTCCCCGCGTCAGGCAGGGAAAGAGAGAGCCGACATTGCCTCCGCCTTGCGACAACTGGCGGCACTTCCAGGCGTCGAAATCGGAGACTTGAAGCAGACGTTGGCCGGACTGAGCCTGTTTGAGTCCACGGATCTGGACTGGGTGGACTGTCTGCTTCTCGGCTGTGGCCAGGCAGGGCAGGTGGTCAGCTTCGACACGGAAATGGTGGGGCTAGGCGCCCGCAACCCGGCCGAGATTACGGCCGAAGACTGACTCGGTGACACGGCCTAGGGCGACCACCGTCTTGGGGGATCGGTTCACCCCCTAGGCGCATCGGCTCATGGTATCCTGGCGACATGTCAACATCTGCTCTGGCCGCCCGCCTGCGCCAGCACGGACGCCCGCTCCTGGTTGAAGCGGTCTCGCTCCGCGAGCCAGGTACAGACGAGGTGCTGGTAGAGCTCGCCTATGCGGCGATCAACCCGGTGGACCGCTACGTGGCAGCTGGCCGGGTGGCTTCTGATGCCTCATTGCCGCGCATCCTCGGTTCGGAGGCATCCGGAAGTCTGGATGGCGCCCCGGTCCTCGTCTGCGGACACGACCTGGGAAGAGCGAAAGACGGGCTGTGGGCGACGGCGGCGGTGGTGCCCCGAGCAGCCGTGACTCCCCTGCCGGCTGGCGTCGACTTAAAGCAGGCGGCGGCGATGGGTGTGGCCGGGGTCACGGCCTGGACGGTCGTCAGCCAGCTGGCCAAGGTCGCGCCAGACGACCGGGTGCTGGTGCTGGGAGCGAGCGGCGGGGTCGGGTCCATCGCCGTCTCCCTGATCCGCTCGATCGGCGCCAAGGTGTGGGGCCAGACCGAGGATGCGAAGAAACGGGCCTGGATCTCGGCTCGCGGCGCCGACCAGGTGGTGGTGACAGGGAGCGCTGGACTGGTGGAGGCCCTGGCGGGGCTCAACCCGACCGTGGTGCTGGACCCATTGGGCGGAGCCTATACCGGTCCTGCGATCACGGCCCTGGAGCCCTTTGGGCGGCTCGTCATCTTTGGCACCTCGGCCGGGCTGCGCGGCGAGATCGGCATCCAGGAGCTCTACCGCAAGGCGATCACCGTGCGAACCTATTCCGGGCTGATCGAACCGTCGGACAGATTGGCCCTGGGTGTGGCGGGTGCACTCTCTGCCCTGGCCGCAGGACAACTGCGAGTCAGCGTGGACAGCGTGATGGCCCTGGCCGAGGTGAATGAGGCCCTGGCCCGCCAGGCGGGGCGCGAGGTGCTGGGCAAGCTGGTGCTCGACTTGCGCCAGGTCTGAATCTGGGGCACTCGGATCCGCCGATCAGTAGTTTGGGGACGCAGCGCCACGGGCGGGCACCACAGTTGTGAGCCCCATCGTGCGCGGCTTGACGCTCCCACTCGCCATCTCGTAGGATCAAATCGTTGGGACGGCAAGATTCCTCGATAGCTCAATGGTAGAGCATCCGGCTGTTAACCGGAGGGTTGTAGGTTCGAGTCCTACTCGAGGAGCCAGTTTAGGCTTGGTGGGCCCATAGCTCAGTGGTAGAGCCGCCGGCTCATAACCGGTAGGTCGCATGTTCGAATCATGCTGGGCCCACCACAATCGCATAGGGGCGCGTAGCTCAGGGGTAGAGCGCTTGACTCACATTCAAGAGGTCGCAGGTTCGAAACCTGCCGTGCCCACCAGATCGAAACTCACTACCTGTTAAAAAGGTGGTGAGTTTTGTATATGTCGGTTGTCCCATGCAGCGCATGGACGTACAATGTACGGCAGGGGGTCGAGACCATGTCCCAACAATTGCGGCGACGTAGTCGCCGGATCGAACTCCGTGCCACACCCGAGGAGAGGTCTCTGCTCGATCACGCTGTTGCCGTTACGGGCATGGCTCTGACAGAATTCGTCGTCGACAACGCCTGCGAGGCCGCGCGGCGCGTTCTTGCTGATCGGCAGCAATTTGAAATGGATGACAGGGCCCTGATCGCCTGGGAGGCACTGAATCAGCGACCGGCGAGGGATCTACCGGGACTCCGGAAACTGATGCAGCGACCGACGCCGTTTGTGCGGTGAGCGGCGGCTATCTTGCGCCGAGCCTCTTGACGGCCGCTCACGACGTCACCGCGTTTGAGTGCCGTTCCACGGAGCAGACGCAGTGGCTGCGAAGATTCGCCAAGCATTCCACGGACCAAGGGACGACCAGGGTTCTGGTCGTGACGGAGGACGGCAGCACGGAGGTAGTTGCGTACTACGCCTGGTGCATGGCACAGATCCGACTTGCTGCTTCGACCGAGCGCCTGAGAAAGGGCGCCGGCCAGTATCCGCAACCTGTAGCCCTGTTGGCACGGCTCGGGGTCGACATGCGACACGAGCATCAGGGGCTCGGAGCTGCGCTCCTGCAAGATGTCTTTGCTCGCCTCCTTGAGTTATCCGAAGACATCGGCTGCCGAGGACTGCTTGTTCATGCCGAATCTGAAGAGGCGCGCCGCTTCTACCTACACCTCGTCCCCGACTTCGAATCCAGCCCGCTCGACCAGCTCGACCTCATGCTCCTCATGAAAGACATCCGGCGTTCCCTGCGTTGATCCTGTACGGGCGAATGCGCGGCCGACGGCTGCGTCGTAATCCTTCAAGCGATTTTGGCGACGCGGCTACAACCGAGCCTAGCCCTTGAGAACTCAGGACCCAGGGCCCGCGCGAAGCGCTCCCAGGGAGCCGCCACCTACCCCGATCACAGACTCCGGAGAGGGGTGCCGAGCAGATGCTAAAGCGACAGTTCCGTCCGGTCGCGGCCGGTCACCAACCGATGCTGAACGGACTCTGACCTGCCGAAAACGGCGCATGTTTGTGAACGGAAACACTTACTCTGCCGTCGGTCATCCAGGGAGGAGTTGCGGGAGTCGGGCCGAAATGACCCCACGTTTACAAGGATGCAATCGATTTCATAGTGGGAGGTGAGGACGCTCAAGGCTGGGATCCAGGGCGGGGAATTCCTCGCAGTCGACCGGTGAAGACGCAGGCTACTGGCCTGCAGCTAAGGGAGGGACCCGTGTGGCGAGCAAGGCTGAGACGTCGTCTGTCTTTGTCCGCAATTCCACTGGTCTGGTCCGGGAACTGAGCGGGTGGGACGTGTTCGTGATGAACACCATCGGCACCAACCCGATGGGCAACTACGCCGTGTTGTTCACGCTCGGACTGGCGGTTTTCGTGGGAGCCAACCTGTGGCTTTCCACGCTGACCGGCATCTTTATCGGCATCTCGATCGTCGTGCTGTACGGACTGTTCGCCGCCGCCATGCCAAGAAGCGGCGGCGACTACGTGTATGTCAGCCGCGTGCTGCATCCGTCGGTCGGTTTCATCATCAGCTGGCTGATGCTGTTCACCGTCGCCTTCTATGTGGGGTACAACGGCTGGGCGTTCGCCGCCTGGATCATCCCCGACATCGTCGGCGTCTTCGGCCAGTGGATCGGCGCCCCGTTCCTGGTCTCGATCGCCACCGCCCTGCCTCAGACCCTCTGGGTGGTGATCGTCGGCATCGTCGGGCTGGGGCTGTACTACCTGATCTGCTCCAAGGGCCTGCGCGCAGTGATGCGCTGGCAGCAGGTGGCCTTCGGCTTGGCCGTGCTCTCGTTTTTGGTCGCCATCCCGATGATGCTGGCCGCCCCGGCCGGCAGCTTCGTCTCAAACTTCAACACCTTCGCCGCCCACTACGGAACGAGCGCCAGCCAAGTGCTGGCGATCGCCCACAAGAACGGCTACACAGGCGTCGGCACCTTCTCTTGGGGCTCAACCTTCGGCTTCTGGCCGTTTGTGATGGAGATGACCGGATATGCCATCATCTCCATCCCGATGGGCGGTGAGGTGCGCAACGCCAAGCGCACCCAGATCCGCGGCATCTTCTGGGCCAACGCCATCGGCGGCTTGATCGTCGCCATCTTCTTCCTGGTCACCGCCCTGAAGGAGAACGCCAATCTGGCCGGTGCCATCGGGTACTTCAACTACATCAACGGGGCGCACAGCCCGTTCCCCTTCCCGATCTACAGCCAGGTGCTGGCTGGGATCATCACCAACAGCCCGTGGGTCGCTCTCCTGGTGGGATTGGGCGTCTTCTTCGGCATCTTTGCCGCCGGCCTGACGCTCGCCCTGTGGGCGACCCGCTACCTCTTCGCCTGGTCCTTCGACCGTCTTGCTCCCTCCTACCTCGCCGACATCCACGAGAAGAGCCACAGCCCGAGAAATGCGCTGATCGTGACCATGATCGTGTCCTGGATCTTCACCCTGCTGCTCACCTTCGACGTCAACTTCACGTTCGTGTCGGTCGGACTGCTTGAGATCGTGCTGTTCATCATCGTCTCGATCGCAGGCATCGTCCTGCCCTACAAGATGAAGGATCTGTACAACGCCACCATCAAGGGCGAGGTGCTCGGCATCCCGAACATCGTGCTGGCGGCCGTCATCTCCTTGATCTTCAACCTCGTCATGGCCTACTACTACCTAACAAACGGCGCCTACGGTGCCACCTCCAGCATCTCCTGGGAGTTCGTCTCGGTGCTGCTGGGAACTGGCATCCTGTTCTACCTTGGCCGGCTCTGGCAGCTGAAGAAGCAGGGCATCGACGTCAACCTCGCTTTTAGGGAGATTCCGCCCGAGTAGCCTGGAGGCGCTGACCCAAGTAGTTTCCGCCGCTGGCCTGCCGGGGGCCCCGTGCCCCTGGCAGGCGGCGGCGTTGCCACGGTCCAGAGCCGGGCGGGCGATGGGGGGAGCGAGATGAAGACACTGTCAGGACGGCTGAGGACGAGGCAGGGCAGGAAGATGCTGCAGCCGTTGATCGGCAGCCGCTCCCAGCTCGCCGGCGTCACCGCCGTCACCCATAGCGGCGGCTCGTGCCACCAGGTGCGCGCCCTCGAGGTGCGGACAGGCGGCGGCCTGCGGTTTTCGATCCGCCCGGAGCGGGGCATGGAGGTCGCAGACGTGGAGTACGACGGCATCCCCTTTGGCTTTGACACAGGTGTCGGGCCCGTCCACCCGGACCAGGTTCCGCCCGGAGAGGATCGGTGGCTGTCTCTCTACTCAGGAGGGCTTTTGACCACCGCCGGCCTGGACCAGATCGGCGAGCCGTGCGAGCTGGACGGCGTGCGCTACGGCCTGCACGGCGAGATCGCCCTGCAGAGCGCCGAGGACCTGGGCTACGAGGTCGACTGGCAGGAAGGGACGATCCGAGTCTGGGGGACGCTTCGCCAGGTGCTGCCCACAAAGCGGCACCTCGAGCTGGTGCGGACCCTGACCATGCCGATCGGCGGGACGGACATCAGGCTCCACGACCGGGTGACCAACCTCTCCGACCGGACGGAGGTGCACCTGATCCTCTACCATCTGAACCTCGGCTACCCGCTCTTGGATAGGGGTAGCCGCTTTGTTGCCCCCATCGTCTCCACCCAGGGCTGGGACGAGCGCTCAGAGGCGCATCGAGAGGTCTCCTCTTTGGTGCCTGGGCTGACCGGCGAGGAGTATCTCTTTGGCCACCAGGTGGCAGAGCGCGGCGGCTGGGTGACGGCTGGGCTTCTCAACCCGCGCCTCGTCCCGGGCGGCACCTTCTGCGCCATCTCATACCGGGTGCGCACCCTGCCACGGCTCTGGCAGTGGGTCAGCCTGAGGCCCGGCACCTTCGTGATGGGGATCGAGCCAGCGAACGGCGAGATCCTGGGCCGGGCGGCCAGCGAGGCGTCTCGATCGCTCAGCCGGCTTGAAGCCGGAGCGTCGGTCGACCACCTGGTGCAGGTCTCGTTCGGCCGCGGGGAAGAATCCTGCGCCAAGCTCATGGCGGCGACCGGCCGCATACTGGCCCGAAGGCGAGCGTCTAGGGCCGATGGGAGGTGATCAGACGATGGCGGAAACTTTGGGCGAGCGTCTGAACCATCCGGAGGGCGTGGCCTGGGATCCTCTGACTGGCACCCTGGTGGCAGGCGGCTGGGCAGGGGAGATCTATCGTCTTGATCCCAAAGACGGCGCACAGCGGCAGATCGGCCAGAGCGAAGGCAGCCTGCTCGGCGTGGCCGTGGACGGAGCAGGCCGCGTCTTCGCCTGTGACTGCCTGCGCCGGCTGGTGCTCTGCCTTGCGCCAGACGGCTCGGTCAGCACCTACAGCTCGGGCCCGATCGACGCACCATTCGTGCTGCCGAACTTTGCCGCCTTCGGACCAGACGGCGTCCTCTATGTCTCGGACTCGGGGACGTGGGGACAGGCGGACGGCCGCCTGATCCGGATCCTCCCGGACGGCCGTGCCGAGGTCTGGTCGACCGCCTGCCCCGGCTTTCCGAACGGAATTTGCCTGTCGGCCGACGGACGCTGGCTGTATGTGGCCGAGTCGACCGATCCCAAGGTCAGCCTGATCCGGATCGCAGAAGACGGCAAAGCCGGACAGCTCGAGACGGTGTGCGAGCTTTCGGGTACGGTCCCCGACGGCATCGCCCTGGCAAAAGACGGGAGCCTTTTTGTCACCTGCTATCGGCCGGACCGGATCGTGCGAATTCGGACCAGCGGCGAGATCGAGACGGTGGTCGACGACTGGCAGGCGGCGGTGTTTGCCGCCCCCACCAACCTCGCCTTCTTTGGGCCGACGCTGGCCGAGGCGGCGGTGGCGTGCTTGGGCGGGGAGTGGATCGCCTGCTTCGACGCCGGATGCCGGGGCAGCCCGCTGCACTATCCGTTGCTCTGAGACTGGAGACGTGAGGCGAGGAGGGTCAGAGATGGAACGGCTTGGCAATCAGGTGGCGATCGTCACCGGGGGCGCCACCGGGATCGGACGAGCGGTGGTGGAGCTCTTCGCCAAGGAAGGGGCGGCCGTGGTGCTGGCCGATGTCAACGAGACGGAGGGCCAGCGGGTGGCTGATGCCGTCTTGGCGGAAGGAGGCAGGTGTCGGTTCGTGTGCTGTGACGTGTCTCAGGCGAAAGACGTGGAAGCAGCGGTCGATGAGGCGGTAAGGCACTTTGGCAAGCTGACCGTCGCGGTCCTGAACGCCGGCATCGACGTCGTCGGGACCGTGGTGGAGAGTTCGGAGGAAGACTGGTGGCGGTGCCTCAGGGTCAATTTGGGCGGGGTCTTCCTCGGCATGAAATATGCCATCCCACAGATGCGAACGGCCGGATCTGGCAGCATCGTAGCCACCGCTTCGATCCAGGCCCTGCTCGGCTTTCGGGCCTATGCCGCCTATGCTGCCGCCAAGGGCGGGATCATCGGCTTGGTCCATCAGGTGGCAGTGGACTATGGCGGAGACCAGATCCGCGTCAACGCCATCTGTCCGAGCACGGTGCTGACCCCGATGTGCGACCCAGAGCTTACGGCCGCGACCGACCCGAAGGCCCTGATCCAAAGCTGGGCCGCCCCCCATCCACTCGGCCGGATCGGGACACCCGAAGACATCGCCCAGGCCGCACTCTACCTCGCCAGTTCGGAGTCCAGCTGGGTGACCGGCCAGGCGTTTGCCATCGACGGCGGTGTCACCATCCGCGGCTTTCACTGACCGACCGGCCCCATCCACCCCAATGCTGCCCTAAAGAGGAGTCTGATCGGTGTTCTCGTCAAAGCCCCAGCTGTTCAAGCTGCTCTATGCCAGCGACCTGCACGGCGCCGAGCGCTGTTTTCTGAAGTTCGTGAACGCCGCCAAGTTCTACGGTGCCCAGGCGCTGGTCCTCGGCGGCGATCTCACCGGCAAGGCGGTGGTGCCGATCGTCCGGGCGGGCGCGACCTGGCGGGCGAGCTTTTTGAACCGCTCCTATGAGCTGCAAAGCGAGACTGAGGTCGCCGAACTTGAGAAGTCGATCCGCTTCGGCGGCTCGTATCCGTATCGCACCGATCCGGAAGAGGTGCAGCGGCTCGATGGCGACCCCGCCTATCTGAAACAGATCTTCGATCAGCTGATGCGGGCGGCGGTCGAGCGCTGGATGGACATCGCCAAGGAGCGGCTCGATGGCACGGGAGTCCAGATGTATGTGATCGCCGGCAACGACGACGAGTTCTACGTCGACCAGGCTCTTCGCCAGAACGGCTTTGCCGTCTTCAACGACGAGCAGGTGGTGGAGGTGGGGCCGTGTCTGATGGTCGGCAGCAGCTATGCGAACCCCACGCCCTGGAACAGCCCGCGCGAGCTGGCCGAGGACAGCCTCTACCTGAAGCTGCGGGCCCTGGCCGATCTGGCGACCCAGGGGCGTCCCGTGATCTTGAACTTTCATGTGCCGCCCTACGACTCCGGTCTCGACAATGCGCCCGAGGTGAAGCCCGATCTCAGTTACAATCTGATCGGCGGCCAGCCGCATGTGATCCCGGTCGGCAGCACGGCCGTGCGCCGGGTGATCGAGGAGACCCAGCCGGTGCTCGGGCTGCATGGCCATATCCACGAGTCGCGGGCCGCCGGAAAGATCGGCCGGTCGGTGCTGCTCAATCCGGGCAGCCGCTACAGCGAAGGCGTTCTAGATGGGGCGCTGGTCAGCTTCACAGCGGATGGAACGCTCAAATCGTACCAACTGGTGGCGGGGTGACGATGGCGACCAGCACAGGCGACCCGATGGCTCTGGCCGAGGAACTCTCCGCAAGAATCCGCTCCGGCGAGCTTCGCGCCAGGCTGCTCGGGGGGATCGCCATCTACATGCGCTGTCCCAGCCTCGGCCAGCCGCCGCTCGCCCGTTCGTACAACGACGTCGATCTGGCCGTCACCCGTCAGGAGGCCGCCCAGCTGGAGAAGGCGCTCTCGGCCCAGGGCTGGGAGGCGGACCGCCGCTTCAATGCCCTCTACGGCGCAAAGCGCCAGCTGTTCTTTCGAGACGGCGTCGAGCTCGACGTGTTCGTCGGCACCTTCGAGCAATGCCACAGGCTTGAGCTGGACGACCGCTTGGCCGCCCATCCCCTGACCCTCAGCCTGAGCGATCTGCTGCTGACCAAGCTGCAGGTGGTGGAGCTGAACCACAAGGACATCACCGACGCCTTGGGACTGCTCTCCGATCATGCCCCGGAACAGGGGTCGGGCGGCGAGGGCCTCGATTTGGATTCGCTCTGTGCCGTGACCGGCCGCGACTGGGGCTGGCACACCACCGTTTCGGACAATCTCCATCGCCTCTCCGACCAGGCCGCCGACTATCTGGCAGAGGACTTGGCGGCTGAGATCAGGAAGCGGTGTGCCACCATCGAGGCGGCGATGGAGGCGTGTCCCAAGAGTCTCGCCTGGAAGATGCGGGCCAGAGTCGGTCGGCGACTTCCCTGGTACGTCCTGCCGGAGGAGAAGCAGACCTGATGTCCACCTAAGCTCCGCCTGCGCAGGACTGGGGCTCACGCGGCCGAAGGCTGCAGCCGGAGGAAAGGGGAGGGAGCGAACACGCCGACCACGCTCAAAGACGTGGCCCAGCTCGCCCAGGTGCACCCGTCGATCGCCTCCCGAGTCCTGAACGGCGACAAGTCGGCCTCGGTCAAAGAGGAAACCAAACAACGGGTGCTTGAGGCGGCCGAGCAGCTGGCGTATCGGCCAAACGGGCTGGCCCGCGGTCTCAGGACCAAGCTTTCGCACTGCATCACCCTGGTCATCCCGGACCTCTCGAACCCTGCCTTTGCCGAGATTCTGCGCGGCGCAGAGCTGGAGGCTAGGCGGTCCCAGTATTACGTGCTGCTGGCCTCGCAGGACTCAGGCCCCCAGGAGAAGCGATTTCTGCGCGCCACGCTCGAGAGCCGGGTCGACGGCGTGCTGCTGGCCAACGCCAAGGTCGAGGACCGGGTGATCGAGGAACTGGAGGCAGACGCCTTTCCCTATGTGCTGGTCAACCGACGCAGCCACAAGGCCAGTCGCTACGTCGTCGGCGACGACCACGGCGCCGCCCGGATCGCCACAGAACACCTGATCGCCAACGGCCACCGCCGGATCGGTCATCTGGCCGGCCCGGAGACGGCGGACACGGCGACGGCCCGCCGGCAGGGCTATGAGGACGCCCTGCGGGCGGCAGGGATCAAGGTCGACCCCGCACTCGTGGTGTGCGGCGACTATGCTGTCTCCAGCGGCCGGGTCGGTCTTCGCCGGCTGTGGACTGGAGTGCCCCGCCCGACTGCCGTCTTCGCAGCCAGCTTCCAGCTTGCGGTCGGGGCCCTGGAGGCGGCCCGGGAGCTGGCGCTCGAGGTTCCGGACCACCTGTCTATCGTCAGCATCGACGAGTTCGAGCTGGCGGCGGCGATCCCGCCTGGGCTGACCACCGTGCGGATGCCGCTCGAGGAGATGGGGCGGGAAGCGGTGCGCATGCTGCTGGGCGTGGTCCGCGGCGAGCAGGCTGGCGGTCAGCTGATTCTGCCGCAGCTCGAGCTCGTCTCGCGCAACAGCGTGGGTGCACCAAACGACTGACCGGCCCGGCCCGAGGAGACAGGAGAGCGCGTATGGAGAGAGAAACCCTGGTCATGGGATGCAAACGATTTCATAGCGAAGGAGACGAGACTTCGATGCATCGGTGGGAGCGCTGGTTCCAGCAGGGAACGGTCAAGACGGAGCAGTTGCGCGCCGGGGCCCACATGTGGCTTGAGGGCGACACAGGCCTGCGTGGCGACCGCCTGGGACCTCTGATGCACCTGCACGACGGGGCGTCTGAGCTGTTTTTCTTTCTCGATGGCTGCTGTCGGGTGGAGCTCGGGGACAGCTTCGTTCTTGCCAACGGCGGAGACTTTCTGTTTGTGCCGCCGGAGGTGCCGCACAACCTCTGGAAGGAAGGGCCGGAAGACATGCGGCTCGTCTTTGTGGTGGCGCCCAATGTCTTCGAGAACAAGTGGCGGACAGACGGCTTTAGGCTGAGCGGCTGGGAAGGTTCGGCCCCGCTCGCCCGGGTGGAGCAGGCTGGAGAGCTGCCTGGGGACGAGCACCTGCAGAGCCGGGCCATGCGGGTGCGGGGACGCCAGCTGGCCGAGCCGGATGAGCGAGAGCGTCTCTATCTGGTCGCAGACGGCGAGGTCCGCTACGAGGACCCGCTGCTCTCTGGAGTGCTTGGCAGGGGTGACTTTGTGCACGTAGTGGCAGGTCGCCCCCACAGCCTGGAGGCCTCTGACGCCCTCGTCCTCGAGATCACCCCGCATGTGCGCTGAAGCGAAGGCAGGCGAGGGACGGTTAGCGTGAACAGGCGGTTTGAGGGACAGGTGGCAGTCGTCACCGGGGCCGCACGAGGCATCGGCCTGACCATCGCCGAGCGTCTGCGCTCCGAAGGTGCGGCGGTGGTAGTCGCCGACCTCGACCGGACCCAGGCCGAGGCCGCGGCCGAAGAGCTAGGGCCAAAAGCCATCGGGTTGGCGCTCGATGTGCGAAGCGAAGAGTCCGTTGACAGCTGCGTGCGTAAGGTTCAGGCCACCTTTGGTCGGCTGGACGTCTGGGTGAACAACGCTGGCCTCTTCGTCTTGGGCGCGGCCGTGTCGCAGCCGCTGGCCGACTGGACGCTCCAGATCGACGTGATGCTGACCGGCGTGTTCCTCGGCGCCCGAGCGGCGGCCCGGGTCATGATTCCCGAGCACCAGGGCGCCATCGTCAATATCAGCTCGATCGGAGGCCTCGGCGGCTGGCCAGAGCGCGGACCTTACAACGCCGCCAAGGCCGGAGTGCGCAATCTGACCGAGACCCTGTCCGGGGAGTGGGCAGCCCACAACGTTCGGGTCAACGCCGTGGCGCCCGGCGTGATCCGGACCAAGATGACAGATGCCCTGGTCACATCGGGCGTGGCGAACATGGACCAGTACTCGTTGCGCCACCCGATGGGCCGGATGGGCCGACCAGAGGAGGTGGCGGCGGCGGTCGCCTATCTGGCATCATCGGACGCCTCTTTCGTCACCGGTGTCACGCTGCGCGTCGATGGCGGATGGGCGGCCTGGGATGGCGTGCCGGAGGCCGAAGGCAATGTCTGACTACTGGGCGGGCAAGGCGGTGGGCGTGTCCGGAGTCGTCACTCCGGTCCGACTGGCGCTCGAGGCAGCGCTGGCCGAGGCAGGAGTTCATCTGACGTCTTTGTCCCCTGACGCCACAGCAGGGCTGCTGCACCAGACGCTGGCCAGGCTATCGGCACTGGACGGCTGGGTCCACTTCCCTGAGCTAATGTCCTGGCCCCTTTTGGCGGCCGACGGCGCCTTCAGCCACAGGGTCGGGCGGTGCCTGCAAGAGGCGCATCAGACGCTTTCGGCCGTCGGCCAGAAGATGCGGAGCCAACAGCGCGGGGCGGTCGTGGTGATGACCGATCTCGGCGGCCTCAGTGTCCGGCACGGAGATGTGGCAGGGGCGACGGCGAGTGCGGCGCTCTTGCAGCTGAGCCGGGCGCTGGGGGTGACCTGGGCCAAGGACGGGGTGCGGGTCAACGCTGTGGCCATGGGCCATCTCGACGGCGCCACCTCCGGAGGAGAGCGGGAGATCGATCAGGCCCGCACCCCGCTCGGGCGGCTGGCGAAAGACAGCGAAGTGGCCAAGGCCGCCCTGTTCCTGCTCAGCGACGACGCCAGCTTCATCACGGCCGAGTGTCTGCCGGTGGATGGCGGATGGCTGGCCTACCAATATTTCTACCCAGCCGCTCACCCAGCGGGCGGTGTGCCGAAAGGACCGACAGCAGAGGAAAACGGGTCAGGAGGTGTCGTCGATGGGTGAGCAGGATTGGCGAGTGGGAGCGCTTTCGGAGATGTACCGGATCCGCGCCTTCGAGGAGCAGTCGGCTGACTTCTACCGCCAGGGCCTGCTCGGCGGATCGCTGCACCTTGGCATCGGCCAGGAGGCGGTGGCGGTGGGGGCCGTGGGGGCGCTGCGTTCAGCCGACCAGGTGACGATGACCTATCGCGGACGGGGCCAGGCCCTGGCCAAGGGCGTCTCGGCCGCCGCCATGTTCGCCGAGATGCTGGGCCGGTCTACGGGCACCAGTCACGGCAAGGGCGGGCCGATGCACATCTACAGCCCGGAGGCCGGGGCGATGGGAACGAATGCGATCGTGGCGGCCGGGATCCCGATCGCAGCGGGTTTGGCGCTGGCCGCCCAGCTGGACGAGAGCGACCGGGTGGTGATGACCTTCTTCGGAGACGGCGCCGTCAACCAGGGGGCCTTTCACGAGGCGATGAACCTGGCGGCCATCTGGAAGCTGCCGCTGGTTCTGATCTGCGAGAACAATCTGTATTCGGAGATGACACCGATCAGGGAGATGGTCGTCCAAGACGACCTGGCCGACCGGGCCAAGGCCTACGCCATCCCCGCCGCCGTCGTGGACGGAAACGATGTGGTGGTGGTGCGCCAGGCGGCAGAAGAGGCGGTGCAGCGGGCCAGATCGGGCCAGGGGCCGACCTTCTTGGAGTGCAAGACCTATCGGCTGGTCGGACACATGCTGGGCGACCCCGAGGTCTACCGAACCCGTGATGAGGTGGAGCGCTGGGCGGCGAACGGCCCCTTGGTCAGGCTCGAGGCGAGCTTGGTTAGAGATGGGCGGTTGACAGCAAAGGCGTGCGAGGAGATGCAGGCGGCTGCCCGTGAGGAGATCCAGGCCGCCGCCGCCCAGGCCTTGGCTGAACCGGAGCCGGATGTGGCCCAAGCCCTGACCCACGTCTTCTGAGGAAGGTTGATCGCCTGTGCCTGAGATGAGTTACGCCCAGGCTCTCAACGATGCGCTGGGACAAGCGTTGGCCAATGATCCCAAGGTGCTGGTCATGGGCGAGGACATCGGCCATCACGGCGGCGTCTTCGCCGTGACCAAGGGTCTGCTTGAGCGCTTTGGGCCAAAGCGGGTGATCGACACACCGATCTCGGAATCGGGCTTCTTGGGCGCTGCCATCGGAGCGGCAACGGTCGGATATCGGCCGGTGGTGGAATTGATGTGGGTCGACTTCGCCATGGTGGCGATGGACCCGATCGTCAATCAGGCCGCCAAGACGTCCTATATGTCAGATGGTCGGGTCAAGGTGCCGCTGGTGATCCGTACCCAGCAGGGAGCGGGCCGCGGCAACGGCGCCCAGCATTCGCAGAGCCTCGAGACCATGTTTGCCCAGGTGCCGGGGTTGAAGGTGGCGGCGCCGTTTGAGCCGGCGGACGCCAAGGGGATGCTGATGGCCGCCGTGGAGGACGACGGGCCGGTGATCTTCCTCGAGCACAAACTGCTCTACACCCGCAAGGGAGACGTGCCTGGCGGGCGCCATGTGGTGCCGCTGGGGAAGGCGAAGGTCAGCCGCTTGGGCCAAGATGTCACCCTGGTCGGCCTATCGCGCATGGTCGAGCTTGCCGAGACGGCGGCGAAGGAGCTGTCCCGACAGGGGGTCGAGGCCGAGGTGATCGATCTGCGCTGCCTGGTTCCGCTGGACATCGAGACCATTCGCGTCTCGTTGCAGAAGACCGGCCGGGTGGTGCTGGTCCAGGAGGCGCACCGCTCCTTTGGCTGGGCGGCCGAGGTCAGCGCCCGGCTGATGGAGGATTCGTTCGACGACCTGAAGGCGCCGGTGCGCCGAATCACCAGCGAGGATGTGCCATTTCCGTACAACCAGCGGCTCGAGGCATCCGTCATGCCGTCCGTCCCGAAGGTTGTGGCGGCGGCGCTCAGCCTCTGCCAGGACTACTGAGGAGAGGAGCCGATCGATGACCACGACCATCCGCCTGCCGAAGCTGGGATTGACGATGGATGAAGCCACCGTGGTCAGGTGGCTGGTGGCGGAGGGGGCGCCTGTCGCTGCCGGGCAGACCTTGCTCGAGGTTGAGACGGACAAGGCGACCCTGGAGGTGGAGAGCCAAGCGGGCGGATACTTGAGACGTCAGCTGGCGGCGGCCGGCGCCAAGGTCGTCCTCGGAAGCCCGCTTGGCATCGTAAGCACAACACTCGATGAGCCGGTGGCCGAGGTCGAAGCGGGCGCTGAGAACGGTGGACACGACCGCACCGCAGCCGCCCCGCGCGAGGACAGCGTGGCGCCGGATGGGAAGCCGGGCAACGAGCGGGCAACTGCGCATGGCGGCGGCCCGGCATCTCCGGCTGTCCGGCGGCGGGCCAGCGAACTTGGCATCGATCTCACAACCGTCAGGGGGTCGGGACCGGGCGGCCGGATCCGCGAAAGCGACCTTGAGGCGCTCGCCGAACCCGTGGACAGAAAGACAACCGCCACGCCCGGGCCAGCCAACTGGACCGTGTCGGAGATGTCTCGGAGCCGTGTGGCCACAGCCAGGCGGATGGTGGAGTCGGCAACCGGCATCCCTCAGTTCTCTGTGCGCCGTGAGGTGGCCATGGCGGCGGTCGTAGAGGCCAGAGCGCACCTCTTGGCCGACGCCGGAGCGGGTGCGAAGGTGTCCCTCACCGACCTCCTCTTGGCAGCCGTGGCCCAAGCCATGATGGCGCATCCAGCGCTTCGCACCCGTCTGATCGGCGACCTCGCAGAAGCCCGGATGGCAGCGTGTCCGACCGCCAACATCGGGCTCGCCGTGGACACGCCAGGCGGGCTGCTCGTGCCGGTGCTCAGCGATCTTGGCGGAAAGAGCGTGCTGGACATCGCACGTCTGAGGTCTCAGGCGGTGGAGGTCGCCCGTACGGGCCGGATCGGCGCCGGCTTTGCCAAAGATGGGACCTTCACCGTCTCCAATCTCGGTCCGTTCGACGTCGATGACTTCACCGCCCTGGTCAGCCCAGGGGAAGCAGGCGTGGTGGCCGTGGGAGCCCTCCGCCAGCGGCCTCGCGCCGAAGGGCAGGAGGTGCGCATCGAGCCTTCCCTTACCCTGACCTTCAGTTTCGATCACCGCCTGATCGACGGCGCCGAAGGAGCCCGCTTTGCCGCCCGGGTGGTGACGGAGCTTGGAGCCGTGGCCAAAGGCGCTCTCCCAGCCGGCTCCTGATCGATGCGCTATCTGTGTGAGGTCACCACGAGACGACCCGCCGATCTTGACGACGACGCCTGGCAGGAGCTGCTCTCCCGAGAGTGGACCGTTGGGCGGCGCCTCTTGGCCGAGGGAACGATCGTCGACATCTGGAGGGTGGCTCAAGGCCAGATGGCAAGCGTGTCGCTGTGGGAGGCGGCCTCTCAGCCGGAGGTGCAAGGGATGCTGCAGACCCTGCCCCTGGCGCCTTGGCAGACAGTGAGAATCCTTGCCCTCATGCCCCATCCGGTGACGGTGGGCGACTATGCCGAGGATGGGGACAGGGCAGGAGGCGACTCGAGCGCCGATGGCGAGACTGTTGATCCGGGGAGGGGTGTCCGATGAAGGAAGAGCAAAGCCGCCAAGTGGTCGGCGTCACAGGAGGCGGGCAGGGCATCGGCCGGGCGGTCGCGCAGTCGTTCGCAGAGCGCGGCGCCGACGTGGTCGTGTTCGACCTTGAGGCCCAGCGCCAAAAGGCCGAGGAGACGGTCCGGCTGGTCTGCGCGGCCGGTGGCCAGGGTGCATTCATCCCGCTCGACGTGACTGCGACCGACCAGATCGGGGCTGCCGTGGAAGCCGGTGCCCGGGCGTTCGGGCCGTTTTCTGTGTGGATCAACAATGCCGGCGTGATCAGCCGGAAGGCAGCGCTGGAGGTGCAGGAGAGCGACTGGGACCCGGTGGTCGACGTCTGTCTGAAGGGCACCTTCTTCTGTGCCCAGGCGGCCGCCCGCCAGATGCGCACATCGGGCGGAGGTTCGATCATCAACATGGCATCGGTCTTCGGTCTCACCGGCGGCGCCAACCGCGCCGCCTATGCGGCGAGCAAGGGCGGCATCGTCAATCTGACCAGGGCCCTGGCGGTGGAATGGTTCGCCTATGGCATCCGGGTCAACGCCGTGGCGCCCACCTTCGTCCGAACGCCTCTGACCGACCAGCTGCTGACCAAGGGGCTCGATGTGCCGAACATGAGCTTCGGCGAGCGGTTTGCCACGTTGGATCAGGTGTGCGCTGCGATTCATTTTCTGGCCTCGGACGGCGCTGACGCCGTGACCGGCCATACCCTGCCCGTGGACTTGGGATGGACGGCGCACTGAGAGTGGACCTAGGGAGGAAGAGCCATGCGCAAGATTGAGAAAATTGACGTGTGGGCGCTCGGGCCGGATCTGCCGCGCACGACCTGGGCCAGCATGCCGCCCCAGTTCATGACCATGATCGCGGTCCGGGTCACGGACAGCGATGGCACAGAGGGAATCGGCGGAACCGAGAGCTATGCCGCCGGCCAGTTTGACCTCTCCGTCTTCGAGGCGACCCGCACGCTGGCGGCTAGGATCGTCGGGAGCGAGGCGGGGCGGCTCGAGCAGACCTGGCAGCAGCTGCAGACGTACGTCCTGCCGGCTGCTCCGGGAGCAGTTGCCGTGCTCGACGTGGCGCTGTGGGACCTGGAGGCAAGACGGGCCGGCATGCCGCTGTACAGATTCCTCGGTGGAGCCCGCAGCCGGGCCCTGGCCTATGCATCGACGCCGGAACTGGCCGATGTTCCTTCCTATCTCGATCATGTATCCGACCTGCAGGCGCAGGGGTTTCGGGCGATCAAGTTCCACGCCTGGAATGTGCCTGAGCGTGACCTCGAAATGCTGGCGGCGGTTTCGGCCAAGTTCGCCGGCAGCGGGCTTCAGTTCATGCACGACGCCGAAAACCGCTACGACCGGAGAAGCGCTCTGCGGGTCGCTCAGGCGTTGGAAGAGATGAACTTTCGCTGGTTCGAGGCGCCGTTCATCGACTACGACGTGGAGGGCTACGCCGAGCTCAGGCGGCGGGTCAAGGTGCCGATCATCCCGCACGGATTGTGGATGACCGACCTGATGGAGCTGCGCCACGCCTTGATGCAGAATCCCTGGGATGCCGTCCGCTTTGACGTCACAAGCGCCGGCGGCTTCACGCTGGGGCGCAAGATCTGTGCCCTGGCGGAGGCGTTCGGGCTGCCGGTGGAACTCCAGAGCTGGGGCTACAGCCTGATTCAGGCCGCCAATCTGCACCTGGAGCTGGCGATGGACCGGCAGAGCTTCTTCGAGCTGCCCGTCCCATACGACGCCTATGAATTCGGGGTGAAGGGATCGTTTCGACCGGATGTGGACGGTTGTGTGAGCGTGACGGAGGCACCGGGTCTCGGACTGAGCCTGGACTGGGAGGCGATGGCTCGAGCCGAGCTGGCGCACAGCGAGGTTCTAAGCGCCTAGGACGCGGCGCCACACCGGTCTGACCAATGCGATCTCAGTCTGACCGGACCTCGCCGGCACGATCGCGGCGGCTGGTGGCCTATGCCATCAGCAAGACGCACGGCGCGCCCACGCCGCCCCAGGGCCGGCTAGGCGCTCGGCGCCCGAGCCGGCGCGTAGTGATCTGAGAGCCAGCGCACGCGCTCTTCCATCCAGTCGAGAAGCGGCTTAGGCCCGTTCGCCACGGCGTGCGGCGCAAGCGAGAGCAGCATCCGCCCAAAGAGCGGGACATCGCCTTCCTCGATCGGCATGGCGAGGTGTCCGCTGCCATCGGCCGCCAAGATCACCCAGTCGTCGTGGCCGAAGCGGCGGACGCCCTCGGGCGTCAGGTCGGCCTCTAGGACGAGGGCCTTTGGCCTGGCCAGAATCGACCCGAGGTCGGCCAGTGTGCGGGCGGCCACATCTGGTCGCGGCACAACGGCGGCGTCCGGGCGGGCCCGACTCATGCGGTCGACCCGAAACAGGCGGTAGTCCTGGCGGTCAAAGCACCAGGCCGGACAGTACCAGAGACCGTTTTGGCCGTATACGCCGATCGGCTGGATCCGGCGGAGCTCATCTCCCCGAGCCGAGCGATAGAGCAGCTGCACCACCGTGCCGTCAAGCGCAGCCTGCAGCACCGCACCCAGTGCCGGTGCCGGGGGCGAGACCGCCCCAGTCGTGAAGTCGAGGCGGCCGGTCAGGGCGTCGACCCGGAGCCGCACCCGCTCCGGAAGCTCCTGGCGAAGTTTGTCCACGGCCGCCTCCGCATCCATGGCGAAGGGCAGGACCTTGTAGCTTCTGAGGGCATGGAAGGCAAAGAAGAGCGCCACCGCCTCCTCGATCGTGAACGAGATGCCAGGGAGCACCCGGTCCCTGACCAGGGCATAGCCGCCGCCAGGCCCCGGTCGGGCAGCGAGCGGGACGCCCAGCTCGCTCAGCTCGTGGAGATAGCGCAGGGCCGTTCGCTGCGAGACGCCGAGGTCGGCGGCCAGCGCCTCAACGGTGAAGGCGCCCCGCCGCGGCAGCGACATCAGGACGTCGATCAGACGGCGGGATTTTGACATTCTGCACACCGCCAGACATTCATGACAGATTTCGACATCATCTTCTGCTAGCGTGAACATCGGGTCAAGGAGGGGAGGCACAAACGTGACCGCGTCTCAGGCTGGCGCCTTCTCCTGGCGCTATCTCCGTCCAAGTCGGCGGGCCTTTTTCGGGATGGCCGTCTGCGTCTTGGTTGCATCGGTTCTGATCGTCCTTGGTCCTGCCGTTCTCGGGTCGTTCGTGAACGGGGTCGAGGCCAAGGCGGCGTCTTCGGTGCTCGTCGGCACGGCCGTCCTCTTTCTGGCGATCACCGCCGCCGCCCAGGCAACCCTCGCCTTTGGCGCCACGCTCGCCGCCCGGGTGGCCTGGGATGCCACGAACGCCCTGCGCCGCGACCTCGCCCGCCATGTTCTTGGTCTCGATGCGGCCTTCCATCGCTCCCACCAGTCTGGGGAGCTGATCCAGCGCATCGATGCCGACGTGGGGGCCCTGGCCGGACTCTTCTCCCGGATGACGGTGGAGGTGGGCGGCAACGGCCTGCTCATCGTCGGCGTGGTCGTGGCCATGACGCTTCTGCAGCCGGCGCTGGGCGTCGTCTTCGCCGTTCTGATCGCACTCACGCTGGCCACTCTGGCTGTGATGGGGCAACGCTCCACGGTGCTGTTCGAAGAGGAGCGCGAGACAGAGGCTCGCTACTTCGGCGATCTTGGAGAGTCGCTCTCTGGCGCCGAGGGCCTCTGGGCGATGGGCGCCCAGGGCTTCATCGCCCAGCGCCTTGCCAGCCGGCTTGACTCCTGGAAGCGGGCCTACGTCAGGGCCGGGGTCAGGGGCTATGTGATCTGGGCGGTGGCGCTCGGCGCCTTCGTCGTGGGAGACGTCATCGCCTATGGTCTGACCGGCGGGCAGTACCTGATCGGCCGGGTCCCTCTTGGTACCGTCTATGCGGCGGTGGCATATGCCGCCCTGCTGTCTGGGCCGCTTGACACCGTGCGCCGCCACTTCGACGACTTCCAGAGTGCCGCAGCCTCCCTGCGCCGGGTGTCCGCCCTGTTCAGCGAGCGGGGGCATCGCGGCGAGGAGGCGGTCGCACTGCCGCCGGGACCGCTCCCGGTCGAGCTTCAGCATGTGTCGTTCGCCTATCCGGACGATCCAAGCGCAGTCGTGCTTCACGACGTGAGCATCACGCTCCAGGCGGGCTCGCACCTCGCCTTGCTCGGGCGCACCGGGGCCGGAAAGACGTCTGTCGGACGGATCGTGCTCCGCCTCGAGACGCCGACTGCAGGGACGGTTCAGGTGGGCGGAGTGGACCTTTCTCTGGTCGGGGAGGCGAGCCTGCGTCAGCGCTGCGCCTATGTCGGACAAGACGTGCGGATCTTTGCCGGCACGCTGAAGGACAATCTCGCCCTCTTCGACCATCGGGTCGAAGACGCACGGCTGAACCAAGCCCTTGAAGATCTCGGCATGGCGAATTGGGCGCTTAAACGGGGAGGGCTCTTGGCAGCCGTTTCGGCGCACTCGCTCTCTGCCGGAGAGGCGCAGCTGATCGCCGTGGCCCGGGCGTTTGTCAGAGACCCCGGCCTCGTTGTCCTCGACGAACCGTTCGCCCGGGTGGAGGCGCGGACCCGTGCCGTGCTGGAGCGGGCCCTGACCCGACTGGTCGAGGGCCGCACCGCCATCATCATCGTCCATCGCCTCGCGACGCGCGCGCTGGCCGACCAGGTGATGGTGCTGGAAGCTGGCCAGGTCGTCGAGCAGGGGTCAATGTCGGAACTCTTGCGGCGGGGTGGCGGACATCTTTCGCGCGTGCTTGGAAAGGGGCTGGCAAAGACACCATGAGTGCGAGCATCAGACACCTCGGGGTGGTCGTGAGGGAATTGATCTCAGGAGAGCGCCTTGCCTACGGGCTGACCTCGACGGCGTGGATTCTCTGGCATGCCTCGCCCCTGCTCTTTGGGCTTCTTGCCAAGCTGTTCTTTGACGAGCTGACCGGAAGCGCTTCCTTCCACCTCGGGATCCTGGCCATCTTAGCGCTCTTTTTGGCTGTCGGGCTTGGGCGGGCGGCGACCCTGATCCTCGCCGCAGCCGCCGGCACGCCGATGTCGTTTCGGATGGTGACCCGGGTGCGTACGGCAATGGTCGAGCGCCTCTATGCTCGTCCAGGCGGCCAGGTGCTAGACCGGCCGGTCGGGGAGGCGCTCTCGACCTTTCGCCGGGATGCCGAGCGCGTGGCCCAGACGGCGCACTGGCCGTTTGATGCCGTGGCCGGCGCCGTCTTGGCCGGCGGCGGCCTGGCCGTGCTGTTGAGCGTGAACTGGCAGATCACGCTCGTCACGTTCATTCCGGTCGTGGCCGTCATCCTGCTGGCCCAGCACCTGCGCCTTGCCCTGTCGGCGGCCCGGGAGCGGTCCCGGCACGCGGCGGCGGCCTTCGAAGGTGCCCTGGGAGAAGTCCTGGAGGCGGCCGATGTGGTGCGCGCCTTCGGAGCAGAGGAGGATGCCGCCTCCCATCTCGCTGCGATCGGCCGTGAACGGCGAGACGCCGAGGTGCGCGACGCTGCGCTGAACGCCTGGTCAGACGCCATGTTCTCGGAAACGGCCTCGCTCGGTGCCGGCGTCGTGCTTCTGATCGCAGCCGGGGCGATGCGCCAGGGCAGCTTCACGATTGGAGACTTCGCCCTGTTCGCTACCTATCTGACGATGGTGACCGACTTCACCGGATTCCTCGGCCACCTCCTCTCCTCGCTCCGGGAGGCGGTGGTGAGTCTGCGCCGCGTCGCCCAGTTGACGTTGACCCCACCGGCCGCGCTGCTGGCAGCGGTGGGAGCCGGCGCTGCAGGAGGCTCCCTGATGCCCTTTCAAACCCTTGAGGTGAAGGGACTGAAGCCGCTGGGCGACCAAGGGCCGGTCGTGACCTTCACGCTGCAGAAGGGCACCCTGACTGTGCTGCGGGGGCCGGTTGGCAGCGGCAAGTCGACGCTCCTGCGGATGGTGCTCGGACTGGTCGGCGACGGAGAGGGAGAGGTCAGATGGAACGGCCAGCGTCTCGTCGAGCGCCACAGGCATCTCGTCCCGCCCCGCTGCGCCTATGTCCCACAGCGCCCGGCGGTGCTGTCAGACACCTGGAGGGCCAACTTGGAGCTTGGGCGGGCCGAACGTGGCGAAAGCCTCGCACGGGCTCTTGACCTGGCCGCCCTGACCCAGGAGGTGTCTGAGAGCACAGAGGGCCTTAACACCGTGCTCGGTCGCGACGGCGCCCGGCTGTCCGGAGGCCAGGAGCAGCGCACCGCTCTGGCTCGAGCCGTAGCTGCCGGACCGGAGCTTCTCGTCTTGGACGATGCCACGAGCGCCGTCGATGTCGAGACCGAGTCGAGAATCGTCGGCGCCCTGCGTCAAGGCGGCTACACCCTGTTGGTGGCGACCGGCAGCGACCGCCTGCTCGATGAGGCGGACCAGGTTGTCGACCTGACGCTTCCGACGTGACGGCGGGTGACCGTGCGGGGGCTGGCACTAGGGAAGACGACCACCGGAGCGAAGCATGGAGAGATTGCTGATCCGGGGAGGGATGTCCCCTGAGGGGGGGAGCGACCGTCCCAGGTGGTCGGCGCCGCAGTAGGCGGGCAGGGGATCGCCCGGTCGTCCTGGGTGTGGGCGGACTGGGTCATCGATCGAGTGGTCCTTGATGTGCACGGCACTGCGACCGGAGGTCCCTGAGGACGCGGGCCGGTCCGGCGGAGGGTCTCTCGGCGGTCTCTGATCGATCCTTTCGCGTTCGGCAGTCGTGGGCCCCGCGACTCGATCGATCAGGTCCGCTCGCCGAGAGCGCAGTCGGTCAGACGGATGCTCAAGGGACCTCTGGCACGGCCGGTGGCAAGGCCAACGGCACCCGCACGGGGCACGCAGCGGTGTGTGCGAGCAAGACCTGACGAATGGGGCGATGAGGAGGACGCGGCATGAAGCCCCGTATTACGGTCGTGACACTCGGTGTGGATGATCTGGAGCGCTCGCTCGCATTCTATCGGGATGGGCTGGGCTTTTCCACGCCCGGTGTCGTCGGCACCGAGTTCGAGCACGGTGCGGTGGCGTTCTTCGAACTTGAAGGCGGCCTGCAGCTCGCCATCTTCAAACGGCAGGACATCGCTCACGATGCTCAGATTGCGCATGCAGGACCGAGCGCCGTCGAGTTCACCCTGGGGCACAACGTGAGGTCCAAGGCCGAGGTGGACGCGGTCATGGCGCAAGCCCAGCGGGCGGAAGCGACGATCACGGTGCCGGCGCACGATACATTCTGGGGCGGATACGCCGGCTACTTCCAGGATCCAGACGGCCACCTGTGGGAGGTGGCCTGGAATCCGCACTGGGACCTCCCGGACTGAAGCTGCACCTGCAAAGCAGAGGGTCCGGCGGCGGTCTCGCTGGCGAGCGCCAGTCCTGCCGCTCGGACCGAGCGGCAACGAGCCCCTGGGGTAGGAGGGCAGACGGGATCACGAACCGCCCGAGATCGAAGAGGGAGGCATGAGCGTGGAAGACGGCAAGGCGTTCCTAGCGGAGTCCGAGGTCTCGTGGCGGCAGATCACGTCGCCGACGGGCTACTGTGAGAACTGGGTCCGAAACCTGTCGAGTGCCTTCAGCGCCCAGGTCAAGAAGCAGTTCTCCATCGAGTGGAGCGAGCTTCCGGGGGCCGCGCTGAGAGAGCGGCCCTTTGAGGTGGACATGCTCCGGGTGCCTCCAGGCAAGCGGGCCTGGCCCCGGCACTACCACAGCGTGCAGTGGGAGTACTACATCGTGCTCTCCGGCGAGGGCGAGATGCTACAGGCCGACGGAGAGCCGCCGATTCCGATGGCACCTGGCATGCACATCCTCCAGCCGCCCGGCTGGATCCACACCATGGTCAACACCGGCGACGAAGACCTCGTCTACTACGTGATCGCCGACAACCACGACGACGAGCACTGCTACTACCCGGACTCCAACAAGTGGGGAGCCGGCAACATGGTGTTTCGGCCGCACGAGGTCGACTATTGGGATGGCGAGGACGGCCCTGGGCCGGCCTAGGCCAGGTGCGGACCCAATCGGGTGAGAGGGGCTGAGCGCATGCCGTCCACAGTTGCGCCGTACAGGGTGGCGCCGCTTGACGTCGAGACCTGGCCGGCCTTCAGCCGCCTCGTGGAGAAGCATCATGGGGTATGGAACGGCTGCTGGTGCACCTGGTTTCACCGCACCGTGGGGGCCGCGGACAAAGATCGCACCTACGAGACAAACCGCGCCCACAAGGAACGGCTGGTGGAGGCTGGGAAGGCCCATGCCGCCCTCGTCTTCGACGGCGACAATGCCGTGGCGTGGTGTCAGTACGGAGCCCCTGAGGAGCTCCCGAACATCTACCACCGAAAGCAGTACCTGGCCGAACAGACGACAGCGCCCGACTGGCGCATCACCTGCTTCTTCGTCGACCGCGACTACCGGAGAAAAGGCGTCGCCGCCGCCGCCTTAAGAGGCGCCCTGGAACTGATCGCACGCTCCGGCGGCGGCGTGGTGGAGGCATACCCGCACGATCTAGAGGGCAAGAAGATCTCGGGATCCTTCCTCTACAGCGGCACCCGCACGTTCTTCGAGAAGGCCGGCTTCACCTACGACCGGCCGAAGGGACAGGGCAACTGCGTCATGCGCAGGGAGGTCGCTCCCAGCTAGGAGAGAAGCGAGCGGTTCCTACGGTCAGGTAAGCCGGGACGGGGCCGCCTCCGAGCGGCCGAGGCGCCTGATGCTGGGACGGCCTCAGGCCTTGGAGGCATTCAGGGACGACGCACTGCGAATCAGGGCACAAAATGCCTGCGCATCGATCGGGTCGCTCTCGTGGAAGTCAATCGCCCGCCTGGTGCTGCCCGTAAGACTAGAGTTGAAGAGGCCAGCGGGGTCCTGCAACGCCGCCCCCTTGAAGAAGGTGAGTTTGACCACCTTCTGATAGGTTTCGCCGGTGCAGAGGATGCCGTGGTGCGACCAGACCGGAACGCCGCGCCACTTCCACTCCTCCACAACTTCGGGATCGGCCTCCTGGATCAAGGCGCGCACCCGTGCGAGCAGGGCGCCGCGCCAGTCGCCCAGGTCCTTGATCCGTTGGTCGATCAGTTGCGAAGGGCTCTGATCGGAGTCAGACACACCCATGCCTCCCTACGTTCCCGCTCTTGATCCGTGTCACGGTCCACCCTGTCGATTCGCACCACCCTCGCCGGAACCTCTCAGCCTCGAGCTGACCTGGGGCAACACGGTAGGCAACGGCGGCCAAGGGTTCGCAGGCGGCTCATCGAATCGAAAGATGACCCACCGTTCGTTGCCAAGGCAAGGAGCGGTGACACCACGCCGGACGGGCGAGGAGGGCAGATTCGGTGCGCGGCCCAGACCGCCCCCTTGTGATCAGCCGCCAGGCCGCGCAGAGACTTGCGATTGCATCTCAGCGCCTCAGTTCGCCGCGTCCCAGAGCCGATGCGGCGACCGTAATGTCTTTGTTGCGGGCGCTGCGCTACGTGCAGCTGGATCCGGTCAGCGTGGTGGCGCCGAGCCATGAGATCGTACTGTGGAGCCGACTCGGGATGGGGGCCAATGCCGTGATCGACGACCTGCTGAGCCGTCAGCGGCAGCTGTTCGAATATTCGCTCGCCGCCGCAGCCATCGTCCTGACCGAGGACTGGCCGATGTACCGAGCCTTCATGGATGCCTATCCCACCTATCCGGAGATGTCGACCTGGGTTGGCGCCAACCATGCGCTGCACCAGCACATTCTGGATCGCCTGGCTGCTCGTGGTCCGCTGCCCACCAGCGGCTTTCAGGACGTCGCGGTCGTGCCCTGGAAGTCGAGCGGATGGACGGCTGGCCGAAACGTCGAGCGCATGCTCCAGTTCCTGTGGCTGCGCGGCACCGTGATGGTGGCGGGGAGAGAGGGCAGAGAGCGGATCTGGGACCTGACCGAATCCCACCTGCCGGTGACCGTCGGCCAGGCGGCGCTGGAGATGGACCAGGCGCTTATGACCGCCGTGGAGCACGCAATGCGGGCCTTGGGCGTGGCTCGGCAGGGAGATATCAGACGGTATTTCTTCGGTCTGAACTCGGCGCCGCCGCTTGGCGTCGCTCTAGACAAGCTCTTGGCCGAGGGGCAGCTCGTGCCGGTTGCGATCGAGGGCGAGCCAAACGACCAGCCGACCTACATCCATGTCGAGAGCCTCGAGGCGCTGGCCGCCATTCAGGCGGGAAGGTGGGCGGGACGGACGGTGCTGCTCTCGCCGTTTGACAACCTGATCTGTGATCGGGACCGGGTGCAGCGGTTGTGGGGCTTTTCATTCAAGAACGAGATGTACGTGCCGAAGACAAAGCGCCAGTACGGCTACTACCTGTTGCCGATCCTGCATGGAGACCAGCTGATCGGCCGGGTCGCCCCCCGCCTGGACCGCCGCCGGGGCGTGCTGGAGATCGAGGGCCTGTACCTGGAGCCGAGTGTCCGGCCCACGGCCGCTCTGGCGCATGCCGTTCAGGGGCAACTCGACGAGCTGGCCACCTTTGCCGGCGCCACGGCCGTCCACTACGGCGACATTCTGCCGCCCGGCTGGCCAGCCCGGCGCTAGCGATCGTCAGCGGCCGTCTAAGGGATCCTTCGTGCCAGGCAGGCGGGTCGTCGGCTGTGGCGAAGACCTTTGCCGACTGCCATCCCATGGAGGAGTGGGAGTTGCATGCTCGACCTCCAGTATGAGGAACTGATTCGAGCTGCCGCGCTGAATTGGCTCACTAACGAGGACCCAGACCAATCGCGGCCGTTTCGGTTTGAGGATCTGGCCCAGTTCTCGTTTCAAGGGCGATCCATCCCGCTCATGGACCATCAGAAAGGGATCCGCAAGCCATCGCACATGGCGGCGGCCCTGTCGATCCGAACCACGTACACGCCGCCCGGCCGGCCCCGGCCCTACGAGGATCACGTCGGGTCCGAGGGCCTGCACCGCTACAAGTACCGCGGCAACGACCCCCAGCACCCAGAGAACGTGGCGCTGAGGGTGGCGATGACCCATCACCTCCCACTCATTTGGTTCTATGGCGCACTACCCGGCCTTTATGTGGCTCTTCGCCCCATCTGGATCGTCGGCGAAGAGCCGAGCCAGCTGCAATTCGTGGTGGCGGCTGGTGTTGAAGACACACTGATCGCCCCGGGCCGTGCCGTGGACAGCGATCAGCGCGCCTATGTGCAGCGGCTGACGAGACAGCGCATCCACCAGCCGGTGTTTCGGGTCCAGGTGCTGACCGCCTACGAACATCAGTGCGCGATCTGCCGCCTGCGTTATGACGAGCTGCTCGACGCCGCTCACATCCTGCCCGACGGACACCCCCGGGGCACGCCGGATGTGGTGAACGGGCTCGCTCTCTGCAAGATCCATCACGCCGCCTATGACCAGAACCTGATCGGTGTGCGGCCCGATCTCAAGGTGATCGTGCGACAAGACATTCAGCTGGACCTCGACGGCCCGATGCTCCGACACGGACTGCAGGAGATGAACCAGGTGGAACTGGTGGTGCCGCGTTCGCGGGCTGACCGACCAGATCCGAGCCGGCTTGAGGAACGCTACGAGGAGTTCCGACGGGCGGGCTAGGAGCGGCAAGATGCATAGAGCGCCGGCGTCGATCCGGGCGGTGATCGAGCCCTCGTCCGTCGCTGATGTGCCCGTCGACTTCTGGTCTGGCGACCAAGATCTAGACCTGAGTTCATACAGTGAGGCGGCGAGGGGCGGGGGCGCGCCATTGCTACAGGCCCTTTCGTGGCTTCCCGTATCCTGACTGGGGGTGGTCTGATGCGCATAGCGCAAACAACCAGAAGGAAAGGGCAGGCGACAGAGGCGCACAACGCCATCGCCGAGCGGCTTGCCCTGCGCGCAGACGCCATGCTCATCGCCGCCCGTTCCCTCGCTGTCGTCTTGCGACAGCGGGGGGCTGTTGAGATCATCCTCTTCGGCTCGCTGGCGGCCGGCCCTCATGCCTGTGGGCCGACCAGCGACGTGGACATGGCTGTGGTCATGCCCGGCGTGGGTGGTGAACGGATGCATCGGCGACTCTGTGATCTGCACGAGGTAGCCGAGTTTCCCTTTCCACTGGATCTCTTCGTCTACACGCAAGAAGAGTGGGCGCGCGCCAGGGCGACGCCGTTTGTGGCCCGCGAAATCATAGATGGTGGGGTGTCCCTGGATGGGTAGTGAGCGTGAGGCTAAGCTGTGGTTTTCTCAGGCGATGGCCGATCTCGATACCGCCCGGGACAATGCGCGCTCACACCCGGACGCCGCGTGCTTCATGGCCCAACAGGCCGCCGAGAAGGCGCTGAAGGCCCTGGAACTGTCGGCGAGCGGGACTCTGACGCACACACATTCCCTAGACGTCTTGTTGCAGCGGCTGGCCGAACTGAGAGTGCTCACGACGGAGCCAGACCGCAAGGCGGTGCGCGAATTGCAGCAGAAGAACAAGGAAGCGCGCTACCCGGATATGCTGATCGATACCTACCCGGCCGCCTATTTCCTGGAGCAGGATGCCCATGAGGCAATTCGTCACGCCGAAGACATCATCAGCGCCGTGAGGGCTAACTTGCCATTCTTTCCGGACTAGGCGCCGGGACCAACGCAGCGTTTCCTGGCGACTCCATGGCCATGGGCCACGGGCCGATTCAGGCGCGCTGCGACGAGGGGATCGATGCCGCGCTGGCACGGCTTGTGGACGGGTGG
>JAKAUI010000041.1 GCA_021827745.1 Bacillota bacterium
CTCAGCCTGCTCCTGCTGTCCGTGCTCGGCATGGTGATGCTGCAAGGAGTCGCCTAGCCCCTCTGCTGCTGCACGCTGCCCCCCCGGAGCGCTCTCCAAGGACTCTTGGCGCGCCCGGTACCTGCCTGGATGGCGGGTGCCGGCCGCTTGCACGCACACCGACAGCGGGGACGGCATTGCCCGGCACCAGGCGTGCAGGCGAGCCCGCATGGACCCTGCGCGCAATGTGTCCCCCATGCTGGCCGCCGCCAGGAGCTGTGCAGGACATCGATCAGCAACAGCGTAGATGACTCTTAAGATTAGGTGTAATCATTATGAGCATGAGTCGGAAGGAGGCGACCGGCTTGGCGCACAGGCAGGCGGCAACGCAGGCGGTGGCGCGCCGGGCACCCCTGGAAGCCGAAAGCTTGGCGGACGAGTTTCGGGCGCGCATCATCCGGGAGGGACTGGCCGGAGGAACTCGACTGGGCCGAGAGCAGGACCTGATCCTCCAGTCCGGCCGCAGCCGGGCGACCGTTCGGGAGGCCCTCAGGCTTCTGGCAGACCAGGGACTCGTCTACACACGACCGGGCCCAAAGGGCGGCATCTTTACGGCCACACCCGGACCCGACCATGTGGCGCGCTCTCTGGGAATCCTGCTCCAGACGTCGCGGGTGGCGCTGGCAGAGCTGCTGGAGGCTCGGGTCGAGATCGAGGCGGCGGCGGCGAGCATCGCCGCAGTGCGGCGGACGCCGGAGGATCTCGTCCAGATGGATGAGTCATGCGCACGGCTGGCGGCTCTGGCCCAAAGCGGAGACAGTGACGCTGCCGTGGAGGAGAATCTGGCGTTTCACTCTGCCCTGGTCGCCGCCAGCCACAACACGGTGCTCGCCGTGCTGCAGGGCGCGATCCGCGACCTGGTGCGGGTGTCGACCGTTGAGCCCACGTACACCCGCGCGGTGGAGAGCGAGGTGGCGCGGGCGCACGGGCGGATTGTGGACGCCTTGCGCCGGCACGACGCCGCGGCGGCCGGTCGGCGGGTGCGCCGGCACCTCATGGCATTCGAGGAGTACCTGCGCGCCACCGATCAGTACGCCCTGCTGCGCCAGCGGTTTCGATTCTGAGATGGGAGGTGGTGTGCGGTGAGCGGCGCCGAAGCCGCCGGACGGGCTCCTGTGCAGGAGGCCGCTTACTTGGAGGCGCTCGACTTCGCCCGGCGGGTGCTCCAGCCGGTGGCCGGTGCGATGGATCAGGAGGACACCTTTCCGCTCGCCGTCTGGCGGGAGTTCGCCCGCCACGGCTATGCAGGCCTTGGCATCCCTCCGGCATACGGCGGGAGCGGCGGCGACCTCTTGACGGCGGCACTGGTCGGGCGGGCGCTGTCGCGGGTCTCTCCCGCCTTCGCCCTCTCCTACGGAGCCCACCTCAACCTGTGCGCCCACAACATCCTGAAAAACGGCACCGACGCCCAAAAGCGGCGCTATCTTCCCGAACTGGCCAGCGGGCGCACCATCGGCGCCATGGCCCTGACCGAGCCAAACGCCGGCTCGGACGCCACCGCCATCCGCACGACGGCCGTGGCGTCGAAAGATGGCTACCGCCTGAACGGCACCAAGATGTTCATCACCAACGCACCGATCGCAGGCCTGTTCGTCCTCTATGCGAAGACCCGCCCCCAAGCGGGCAGCGAGGGCATCAGCGCCTTCATCGTTGAGGCATCGTCGCCCGGCCTGCGCCTGGCGCGCAGCCTCGACAAGCTGGGCATGCGCGGTTCGCCGACGGGCGAGCTGGTGCTGGACGACTGTCAGGTGCCCGAAGAAAACCTGCTCGGCGAGAAAGACCGCGGCGTGCTGGTGATGATGCAGGGTCTCGATGCGGAACGGGCCTTTTACTCCTTTTCCGGGGTCGGCATCGCCGAGGAGGCGCTGGAGCGCTCCATCCGTTACGCAGGCGAAGCGGTGAGGGACGGTCTGGCGGTGGAGGCGGCAGAAGCGATCCAGACCAAAATCGCCGACATGTACGTGGCGACCGAGGCGGCGCGCCTTCTGGCATACGAGGCGGTTCACACCGTGCTCGGAGGGCAGCGGGCCAGCCGGGCGGCGGCGGCGGCGCTCTTGTTCTCGGGACAGACGGCCCGGATGGCGGCCGATGCCGCCCTTGAGATCCACCAAGGAAGCGGGTTTCGGCGAGGCTCAGTCGTCGAGCGGTTTTGGCGCGACGCCAAGCTGTTTGACATCGGGGCCGGAACCAAGGAGATCCGGCGCGTCGTGCTGGCGCGCGAGTTGACCGGGCGGCGCTGAAGGCAGAGAGAAGAAAGGGGAGTTTAGTTCATGGTGACGGAGTTGGAGCGCAACCTGCTGCGCCGGTTCAATGTGGGGGACGTCCTGCACCGCAGCGCCGTGCGGGCGCCAGAGCAGACCGCGCTGCGCTTTGAGGGCCAGGAGATCAGCTATGGCGCCCTCGCAGAACGGGCCAATCGCATCGGCAACCTGCTTTCGGAACGGGGTCTTGGCAGCGGCGACGTCGTCGCCTTCCTCGGGCTGAACACGCCGGAGTACGTGGCCACCTGGTTTGGAGCAGCCGCCATCGGGGCCGTACTCTTGCCGCTGAACGCCATGCTGCGCGGACGAGAGCTCTTGGATGCGCTGCGCCGGGCCCATGCCCGGGCCCTGATCGTCGAACAGGCGCTGTGGCCGCTGTTCGGACCGGACACAGCCGAACTCGCTGCCATCCCCGTCCGCCTGTTCTTAGGGGACAGCGCTGCGCTGCCAGACGGATTCGCGCCGCTTGCCGCCGCCATGGAGGCTGCCGACAGCGCCTACCCGGAGCGGGTCGTGGACACAGAGGCGCCCTGCACGCTGCTCTTCACCAGCGGCACTGAGTCGACGCCGAAGGGCGTTGTCAACACGCACCTCAACTGGCACGCTGCCCTGCTCTCGTCTCTGGCCGACCTCGAGATCACGCGGCGCCAGAGGCCCCTCCTGGCCCTGCCGCTGTTCCACGTTGCCGGCCTGTACGTGCTGCTGGCGACGATCGCCTCAGGGGCGACCGGGGTGCTGCTCCGCCGCATCGACGGTGCCGCGGCGCTTTCCGCCATCGAGAAAGAAGGTGTCACCTACCTGGTGCTTCCCGCCACCGCCTATCTCGGACTCCTGCAGGTGCCGGGCATCGAGGGGCGCGACTTCTCGACCCTGCAGTTCTGCGTCGCCTTCCAGTACCTGCCCGGAGAAGGGCTGGCCCGGCTGAGGGCGCTGGTGCCGAAGGCGCACTGGATCGGCTACTGGGGCCAGTCCGAGCTGACGCCGCTTGGTGCCAGCACACCGCCCGGCGAGATCTTCGCCAAGACCGAGCGCGCCGACCCGATCGGACGTTCGCACCTGCCGCTCGAGGTGCGCCTGGTGAACGACCAGGACCAGCCGGTCAAGGCCGGCGAGGTCGGCGAGATCGTGGTGCGCGGCCCCTCGGTGATGCTCGGCTATTTCGAGGACGAAGAGCGGACCGAGCAGGCCTTTCGCGGCGGCTGGCACCACACCGGAGACCTGGGGGCCACGGACTCAGAGGGCTTCTTGTACTTCGTGGACCGGGTCAAGGACGTGATCAAGACCGGCGGTGAGAACGTGTCCTCGCAGGAGGTCGAGGAGGTGATCGCCCGCCACCCGGCGGTGGCGGAGGTGAGCGTGATCGGCATACCGGACCCCTATTGGATCGAGGCGGTGGCGGCGGTCGTGGTGGCGCGTAAAGAGGTCAGTGAACAGGACATCCTTGAGCACTGCCGGGCACACCTGGCGTCCTTCAAGGTGCCAAAGGCCGTCCACATCGTCAGCGAGCTGCCGAAGAGCGCGAGCGGCAAGATTCTGAAGCGGGAGCTGCGCCGCACCTATGGGGGATAGGCCGCAGCTGCTCGGCAAGGAGGACATCGGCCGGGTGCGCGTCCTGCGCCTGATGCGCCCGGATCAGCACAACGCCCTCTCCCAGGAGCTCGCCGCCTTGCTCGAGGCGGCGCTGTTGGCAGCGGATCAGGATGCCAAGGTTGGCGCCATCGTGCTCTGTGCCGAAGGAGAGAGCTTCTGCGCCGGCGGGGATCTGGACGAGTTTGCCGCCCTGTCGGCGCTCGACCCGGGCCAGCTCTACACCGAGGGGCGCGTGGGGATCGGTCTCTTCGCCCTGCACGAGACGATGCAGACGCCGCTTCTGGCGGCCGTGCACGGACATGTGCTGGCAGGCGGCATGGGCCTTCTGCTCCTTGCGCACATCGCCCTCAGCGCTCCCCAGACGCAGTTTGGCCTGCCGGAGATCGAGCTCGGATTCTTCCCCTATACCGTCTTGCCGCTCTTAGCCCGGGCCATCGGTGCGCGCCGGGCGCTGGAGCTCGCCCTGTCGGGGCGGCGCTTTGACGAACAGGAGGCGCTTTCTTTGGGGCTGATCCATGGTGTGGTCGACAGAGGCGACCTGGTCGCGGCCACCATCTCGCGGGCACAGGAGATGGCAGAGCGGGATCCGCTCGCTGTGCGCACCGGGCTTGGCGCCTACCAAGCCGTCGCCGCAAGGGACATGGTCCAGCTCTTCGAGCATCTTTTGTTGCTGCGCAATCTCGCCCTTGGCGCCCCGGCGCTCCGCCAGTCGGTGAGCGGGATGAAGACACACCGCCAAGGCAGTGGGCGATGAAAAGCCTGCGCATCGGCGGCGGCCTTGGCTTCTATGGCGACAGCTACGCCCCGGCGCTCGACCTGGTCCTGAGCGGCAATGTCCAGTACGTCGCCTTCGACCATCTGGCCGAACTGACTTTGGCCATCTTGCAAAAAGACCGGGCGCGGGACCCAGCACTCGGCTTCGCCAAGGACCTCATCCCCTTGATGCGGGCGATCTTGCCCCAGGCCAAAGAGCATGGCGTGCGCCTTATCTCAAACGCCGGCGGCCTGAACCCGCTGGCGGCCGCCCGGGCGGTGGCCGCGGTCTGCCACGAGCGCTCTCTTGACGTCTCGATCGGCGTCGTCATCGGCGACGATGTGGCAGACGAGTTGGGCGAGGTGTGCTTCGACCCCGCGCCCGGCGGCCGGGAGTCCCTCGCTGCACCGGCCTTCGCCAGCGCCTATCTGGGCGGCCTGCCCGTGAAAAGAGCGCTCGCCATGGGAGCTGATGTGGTCGTCACCGGGCGGGTCGCCGACAGCGCCTTGTTCCTGGGAGCCCTGGCGCACGGCCTTGATTGGATCCTGCCTGGGGAGCGCCCCGAAGAGGACATGGACTGGGATCTCCTGGCGGCAGGGGCCGTGGCCGGCCACCTGCTCGAGTGCTCCGGCCAGGTGGTGGGCGGAAACCACAGCGCCGACTGGACCAAGGTGCCGGGCCTGGACCGAATCGGGTACCCGATCGCCGAAGTGGACGCGGCGGGATCGCTCGAGATCTCGAAGGTGGCGGGAAGCGGCGGATGGCTGAACTTCGACACCGTGCGCGAGCAGCTTCTGTACGAGGTGCACGACCCGGCCCGCTACCACACCCCGGATGTGACCGTGGACTTGACTGCGGTCGAGATCAGGCCCCGCGACTCCGAGCGGGTGCGGGTCGAGGGCGTCCGCGGCCAGGCGCCGCCCAAGACCTACAAGGTGGTTGCCGGCGTGAAGGACGGTTATCTCGGCCAGGGCTTGATCGGCTACTCCTGGCCGCATGCGGTTGAGAAGGCGCGGGCCGCTGAGCGCATCCTGCGCCAGCAGGCGGCGGCAAGGGGGCTGCCCCTGGACGACGTGGCCGCCGAGTATCTGGGGCTCAATTCGCTGCACGGGCCGCTGGCCGCGCCCGGCGACAGCGACGAGATGAACGAGGTGTACCTGCGGATGGCGATCAGGACGAGGGAGCGGGCTCAGGCAGAGGCCTTTGGGCGGCTCTTCCCGCCGCTGGCGCTCAGCGGGCCGCCGACGGCCAGCGGCTTCATTGGCATCGACCCGGTGCGCGAACTCTTCTTGGGGCGCATCGGATCGGTGCCGCGCGCCTTGGTCGACGCCCGGGTTCGGGCCTTCGTCCGGCCGGCGGCAGCGTTTTTCGCCGGAACGGACGGGAGACGGCAGATGGAAGGGAGAGACGAAGATGCTCTGTAGGCTGGCTGACATCGCCACGGCGCGATCCGGAGACAAGGGCGACATCCTGGACATCAGCCTGATGGCGCGCGATCAGCGGACCTACGACCTGCTCATCCAGGAGGTGAGCGCCGACCGGGTGCGGGCGCACTTTGCGGGCATCGTTGGCGGGCAGGTCGACCGCTACGAACTGCCACGCCTCCTGGCCCTCAAGTTCGTGCTGCACGGTGCACTGGACGGTGGGGCCGCCCACGCGCTGCGGGCGGACAACCTCGGCAAGACGCTGGGTGCAGCGCTCCTACGGCTGCCCATCGCCTGGCCGTACGACGGCGACCCCAGCGCGGGCAAGGGGAGGGGGAGCAGATGAGCGAGCGGCTGAAGCGCGAACGGGCGCGCATCCAGTCCGGCGGGCGCCCGGAGTACCACGAGCGGCTTCGGGCAGAGGGCAAGCTCTTCGTCCGCCGTCGGATCGAGAAGCTGTTCGGGCCAGGCGGCCTGGAGTGGGAGGACGGCCTCTTTGCCGAGGCGCTCGATCCGGAGCTGCCGTCTGACGCCGTGGTCACCGGGGTCGGGCGGCTCGACGGCAGGCCAGTCGCCTTTATGGCCAGCGACGCCACAGTCAAGGCCGGATCGATGGGGCCGAAATCGATCGAGAAGATCCTGCGCATCCAGGAGCGGGCCGAGGCGCTGCGGGTGCCGCTCCTCTACCTGCTCGACTCGGCCGGGGCCCGCATCGACGATCAGGTGCGCAGCTTCCCTGGACGCAGGCAGGGCGGGCGCATCTTCTATCGGCAGGTGCAGCTGTCGGGCGTGATTCCGCAGGTCACCGTCCTGTTCGGACCCTCTCCCGCAGGCTCTGCCTACATCCCGGCCTTCAGCGACGTCACCATCATGGTCGAGGGCCATTCCAGCGCCTATCTCGGCTCCCCCCGGATGGCGGAGATGGTGACCGGTGAAAAAGTGACGCTGGAGGAGATGGGCGGGGCCCGGATGCACTGCACGGTGAGCGGGCTCGGCGACTTTTTGGCGGCAGACGAAGACGAGGCGATCGCGATCTTGCGCCGCTATCTTAGCTACCTGCCGGCGCACTTTGAGCAGCGGCCGCCGGCTGTCCCGCCGCGCAGCCCGAACCCGCCCAGATCGATCGAGCAGATCGTCCCCGAAAAGCCGCAGCTTCCCTTTTCCATGCACGACTTCGTCACGGCACTGGTCGACGCCGACTCCTTCCTCGAGGTGAAGAAGCTCTTTGCGCCGGAGCTCATGACCGGACTGGCCCGGCTGGGAGGCGAGGTGGTCGGGATCGTCGCCAACGAGTCCAGCGTGAAGGGAGGGACGCTATTCGTCGACTCGGCGGACAAGGGCGCCCGCTTCATCTGGCTGTGCAGCGCCTTTGGCATCCCGCTGCTCTTTTTGGCCGATGTCGCCGGGTTCATGATCGGGTCGGCCGTCGAGCGCCAGGGCATCATCCGGCACGGCGCCAAGATGATCTCCGCTGTATCCGAGGCCCAGGTGCCAAAGATCTCGGTGATGGTGCGCAAGTGTTACGGCGCCGGCCTCTATGCGATGGCTGGCCCGGCCTTTGGCACAGACGCCGTGCTGGCCTTGCCCGGGGCAGAGGTGGCCGTGATGGGGCCGGAGGCAGCCGTCAACGCCGTGCACTGGCGCGACATCCAGGCGATCGCCGATCCGGCAGCACGCCAGCGCTACGTGTCCGCAGAGCGGGAAGAGTATCGCCGCGACATCGACATCTTCCACCTGGCGGGCGAGCTCGTGATCGACGACATCGTCGAGGCCAAGGAGCTTCGCGACCAGTTGATCCGCCGCTTTGCCACCTATCGGACCCGGGCCGGGGCATGGCCGAGAAAACGCAATCCGGTCCACCCGGTCTAGGATCCGGCTCCGAAGAGCAGACTGAAGGGAGACGAGTTGAGATGAACATGGCCGCCCAGATTGCCCAGGCCACCCGACGCTTTTCCACCAGCACGGCCCTGTCGGAACCGGACCAGGCGATCACATTTGCGGAGCTCGAACGGCGCAGCGAGGCCGTCGCCGCCCATCTGGTCGAGTCAGGCCTGCGCCCAGGAGACCGCGTCGCCGCCTTCTTGCCAAACAGCATCGATTCGGTGGTTCTGCTCTATGCGGTGCTGCGCACAGGCGGCGTCTTCGCACCGCTCAACTACCGCTTTTCCGACCGAGATCTGCAGTTTGTGCTCGAAGACAGCGGCAGCACCTTTCTGGCAGCGCAGGCGGGCGATCTGGGACGGCTGATGCCGCTTCTGCCCAACACCAGCGTCCGCCAGCTTGTGGTGCGCTCAGGCGAGGCACCGGCACAGTCGGGCGGCGTTGAGATCCGACGGCTCGACGACATCTACCGGGCCGGGCCAAGTCGGCGCATGCCGGTCGCCGCCCGCCGCGACGAGGACGACGCCCTGCTCATGTACACCAGTGGCACGACCGGGCGCCCCAAGGGGGTTCGGCAGACCCATCGCAACAACACGGCGTCGGTCGAGATGGTGGTGGCGGCCTGGCAGCTCGAGGCCAAGGACAGGCTGCTGCAGGCACTGCCGTTGTTCCATGTCGGCGGCCTGCAGTGCACCACGCTGCCCGCCTTGGTGGTGGGAGCCCAGACCCACTTTTTGGCCCGCTGGGATGCAGATGCCTGGCTGCAGGCGATGGAGACGCTGCAGCCGACCTTCTCGGGGTTGGTGACCACGATGCTGATCGACGTGGTGGGCCGGGTGGAGGCCAAGGGCAGAGAGGCGAGTCGATCCTCGCTTCGATTCTGTGTATTCGGCGGCTCAGCCACGCCAAGCCACATCGCAGACCGCTTCGAGAAGCTCCTTCAGGTACCGCTGGTCGAGCTCTACGGCCAGACCGAGACCACCGGGTTGATCACCACCTACGACACAGGCGAGGCGCGGGTGCCAGGATCGATGGGCCGGGTGCGCACCGAGGTCGCCGACGCCATTGTGCTCACGGCAGAGGGCGAGGAGATGGCCTTTGTGCCAGGGGCCGAGGGGGAGATCGCCTTCGCCGGTGAGACGGTGACCCCGGGATACTGGCGCCGGCAGGAAGAAACCGAGCGCCGTCGCCACGGACGCTTCTTGCGCACCGGCGACGTGGTCCGGGTGGAGAACCAAGGGTATGTGCGGTACATCGACCGCGTCGACAACATGATCGTCACCGGAGGGGAGAACGTGTACCCGGCGCCGATCGAGGCCGTGATCGCCCGCCATCCGAAGGTGGCGCAGGTGGCCGTGATCGGGACGCCGCACGAGCGGCTGGTGCACCAGGTGACCGCCATCGTGGTGCCGTCCGACCCCACCTTGACCGCCGACGAGATCTTGTCGTTCGCTGCCGGGAGTGCCGAGATTGCCCCCTATATGCGACCGAGGCGGGTCGAGATGGTGGAAGACCTGCCCAAGACCGGGAGTGGCAAGGTGGACCGCGCCCGTCTGCGCCTGGACTTCGCCAACTGACGCTGAGCTAGGGCACGAGCCGGCGGGTGGCCTCGGCCGCCCGCTCCTGGAACAGCCTCTCGATCCCGCGTCGCACCTCGGGCAGGGCCATCTGCCTGGGAGCGAGATCTAGGACAACAGTGGCGGCGTCTTCCTCGTGCAGGTCGTCGCTGCGCTTGCCGACGATCAGACAGCTTGGCTTGCCCGTGGCCCGGGCGGCGGCGAGCGCCACGGCCGGCGCCTTGCCGTGCAGGCTCTGGTGATCGAAGCGGCCTTCGCCGGTAATCAGCGCCTGGGCGCTGGTCAGCCGGCCGGCAAAGTCGATCAGCTCCATGATCGTGCGGCTGCCCGGCTTCAGGTCGGCTGAGAGCAGCTTGAGGGCACTGCCGCTGCCGCCGGCTGCCCCGGTGCCCGGGCCGCCCGCAACGGCAGGTCCGCCGGCAATGTCCTGGAAGTGGCCAAGCGCCGACTCCAAGAGATCGATCTCGCCGGCGGAGGCTCCCTTCTGGCGGGCGAAGGTGCGGGCGGCGCCGTCTGGTCCGGTCAACGGGTTGTCGACGTCGGTCAGCGCCACCAACTCAACCGTGCGCAGGCGGCGGTCGAGGCCGGACCAGTCGATCGTCGAGAGCCCCGAGAGGGCGGCCCCGCCCGGCGGCAGCGGCCTTCCGCCGGCGTCGAGCAGGCGGGCGCCGAGTGCGCTCAACAGCCCGCTTCCGGCGTCTGTGGTCAACGATCCGCCCAGGGCAACCATCACCGTGGCGGCGCCGGTATCGAGCGCCGCCCGGATCAGTAGGCCGACTCCGTAGGTGGAGGCTGTCAGCGGCGAGCGCCGTCGCCGCGCCGTCGCCCATCCGGCGGCCTGAGCCAGCTCCACCACCACCGTCGACTGACCGGCCCAGTAGAGGAGCGAGGCGCTGACCTTCTGCTGCCACGGATTGACGGTTTCCACAGCGATCCACGACCCGCCGAGCGCCCGGTGCAGCGCCCAGAGGGTGCCTTCGCCGCCGTCGGCCAGCGGCAGGGCGACCGGCTCCGCCCCTGCCTGGCGCACGCCTGCGGCCATGGCCCGAGCAGCCTGATGGGCTAAGGCGAACCCCTTGTACGAGGCGGGTGAGACGAGAATCCTGGGGCGCGAATTGCTCAGAGGTCGAAAGTGGAGCCAGGGGCGAGCAGCACCACCTGGCTGCGCCCCGTGGACTCGACCGAGCGCTTGAACGAGGCAGCGTCAGTGGCGATCGGCGGGAAGGTGTCATAGTGAATCGGGATCACGTAGGTCGGGTCGATCCAGCCCACCGCCACTTGGGCGTCTTTGGCGTCCATTGTGAAGTGCGACCCGATCGGCAGGAGGGCGACATCGATCGGCCCCCACAGTTGCCTGATCAGCTTCATGTCGCTGTAGAGGGCGGTGTCGCCGGCGAAGTAGATCTTCTTGCCGTCCGCCGACACCACGAAGCCGGCAGCGAGACCGCCGCTGATGCCCGACCCGTGCTGGGCCAACACCAGCTTGAGCTGCCCAAACGGAAACTCCTTATGGCCGCCGATGTGCATGCCCACCGCCTCAACGCCCTGGCCGGCCAGCTCGACGGCGATCTCGTTCGTGGTGAGGACGGCAGCCTTGTGCCGCTTGGCCAGCGCAACGGTGTCACCCAGATGGTCCGAGTGGTAGTGGCTGAGCAGGATGAAGTCGCAGGGCAGGTCCGCGGCCCCAGCCGGAGCCAGCGGATTTCCGGTCAGAAACGGATCGATGTAAATTGCTGCCTTGGCCGTGGTGAGATGGACGGCCGCGTGCCCCAAAAAGCGAATCTGCATCGGTGGCCCTCCTCAAACAAGTGTGACAACCTGCAACGTGAATGACTTCGCATCGGGGTGAACGATCCCTGTCTTTCCCATCGTCGGCTGAGGGAACCCCAGGGCCTAGACATGAGGTCTGATCGATAGTGGACACACGACGGGCTGTGATCGACGTGCCGAAGGACAGGTCCCGTTCCCAGGCTCAGAGCGTGGCAAACGTGCCGCCATCGACACCGGGACGGACGGCGCTCAGGCACCGGATGCTCTGGCCGATGTTGGCAGGGGCCATCTTGCTGCTGGCCTCCTGTGGCGCCCCCTCGACCTCCCAGCCGACCGGCAAGGGCACGGCCAGCATGCTGGCCGTGCAGCCGGCTGCAAAGACGCCGGAGCTTGGGGCGGTGCAGATGCTGAGTCCTACGGTCAGCCTGGCCGGAGGCCTGGGTGTGATCCTGCGCAGCACGAACGATGGCCGCGGCTGGCAGCCAGTCGACTATCCGGCTGGCAACGTCCAGGGCTTTGATCAGGTGAACGCCACGACCGTATTCGCCGTCGCCAACCGGGGGCTGTATGAAAGCCAGAACGCCGGGGCGACCTGGCGGACGGTGAACACACACACCCACTTCAGCCAGGTCGTCTTTGTGAATGGCAGACGCGGCTTCGGGCTCGAGATCGGCTCCAACTCGATGGCTGCCGGGCCGGTGCTGGTCACGGGCGACGGAGGGAGGACCTGGTCTGCGGCGAGCCCTGGATTTACGGCCCTTTCCATGTGCTTCACGTCGGCTCAGACCGGCTTCGCGCTCGGCGCACCGCCGAGCTTCAGCCAGGGCCCGAGCGCGCCCGGAACCCTCTATGCGACCCACGACGGCGGGAAGACCTGGCAGACGCTGCAGACGGTGCCGGGAAACTGGGGGAGCGGAGAACTGAACTGCGCTGGCTCTGGAGTGTGGGTTCAGTTGTACGGTCAGGCCGGGATGAGTCAGGAGTCCTACGCCATCTTTCACTCTGTGAACGGCGGTGAGACCTGGCAGGCGGTGGCCGCGGCCTCCACCGCCGGCGGCGGGCCGGCGCCCGGCAATCCTAAGAGCGCAGCCCAGGCCCCCGGATCGTCGCCGCAGACGATGGCGGCGGTTGGCAGCCAGTTCGCCTATGTGCTCGGCAGCTGCGACGCCTGCGGTTCAGGTGGCACTGTGCTGCCCGGCTGGACCCAAGATGGCGGCCAGAGCTTCACCGCTTCGACCACCCCGATCGCAGGGTTGTCCCCTGCGAGTCCGATCGCGGTCAGCTTTGCCACTCAGGCGGTGGGCATGATCGTCTCCCACCCCAACCAGGGTCTGTCCGTGGTGCTCACCACCAAGGACTCCGGCCAGACCTGGCAGGTGGCAGCCTACCTTTCGTCCCCCAACCCAGTGCACGGCATCTCCTTTGTCAGCCCGACGGTCGGATTCGGTCTCAGCACGGCCACCGACGCCGAGGCGGTCTTGGAGACGACAGACGGCGGAGTGACCTGGAGGCAGGTCGGGCGGATCACGCCAGGCTACTCGGGTCCGGGTGTGCCGGTCCCCTTCGGGCCGAGTCCGTTTTCGATCGCCTTCATCAGCCAGAGCACCGGCTTTGCGGTCGGCGGCAACGGGCAGCTGATGGAGAGCCAAGACGGGGGTCGCAGCTGGCATCCGGTGGCGTCGGTGTCCCAGGCTGGTCCGATCAGCGCCGTCAGCTTCGCCTCCCCACAGGACGGCTGTGCCAGCATGTTCAGTCCAGCCGGTTCCAGTGGGCTTTGGGCGACCAGCGACGGCGGCCGGCAGTGGACACAGCTGGCTACCAGCTCGCCGGTGGCGGTCTTCGCCCAGACCCAGAGCGTTCTGGTGCTGGGCTGTGCGGCGGCCCTAGCCAACCCTGGCTTCGAGAGCGGACTGCCGCCACTGCCGCGGGGCAGTTACGCCCTGATGGCTGCTGTCCCCGGAGGCCGTGGGGCGGTCGCCCTCCTGTTCACCGGCGCCTCAAGCGCTCCAAACGGCCAGCTGCTGACGGCGGCCCTGGGCAGTCGGGAGTGGGTGAGCCATGCCTTGCCGCTGGGCCAGTTCCAGCCCTTCTCCTTCAGCTTCCTTTCGCCCAGCCAGGGCTTCGTGACCACGGCCGGCGGCAGGCTGTTCGAGACAACAGACGGCGGGCAGACCTGGACGCAACTGCCGTGAGACCAGGAAGACTCGGTGTGCCTTCGTTGACAGGCCCGCCGCCTGTTCCCTATAATTCGGCCGGATGAGGAGGGGCAGTGGCCCCTCTTCACTCCTTACGACGTTTTGTGAAGTGACGGCACAACAGGAGGCCAGAGTGTATGAGCGTGGACAAGGAAGTCCTGCTCTCGCCCGAGGGACTGAAGAAGCTCGAAGAGGAACTGGAGACTCTGAAGACAGTGCGCCGCGGTGAAGTCGCCGAGCGCATCCGTCAGGCCCGCGAGCTGGGAGACATCTCCGAAAACTCGGAGTACGAGGATGCCAAGAACGAACAGGCCTTCATCGAGGGGCGCATCCTGACCCTGGACCGCATGATCCGCAACGCGGTGCTGATCGAGATGCCCAAGGGCCGTCCGCACGAAGTGACGGTCGGCGCCTCGGTCACGGTCGAGGACAAGGAGGGCCAGACCCTGACCTATACCATCGTCGGCTCGGCTGAAGCCGATCCCGACAACAACCGGATCTCGAACGAGTCGCCGGTGGGCCGGGCGCTGATCGGGCACAAGCCTGGCGATGAGATCTCGGTGTCGGCTCCCGGTGGGACGTTCAAGCTCAAGGTTGTGGCCGTCAAGAAGGGGTAGTGCCTGTGGGCCGCAAGCCGCCGGAGTGGGAGGAGCCGTCTCGCCTGGAGCGGCTTGAGGCGCTGTACGCCCGCGGCATCGAACCCTATGGCGCCCGCTACCAGGTCAGCGCCGAGGTCAAAGACATGCTGGCCGACTTCGACCGGCACCTGGGCGAGCGCCATCGGCTGGCGGGTCGGCTTAGGGCCATCCGCAGCCACGGTGGCGCTGCCTTCGCAGACCTCGACGACGGTTCGGGCATGCTGCAGCTGCACCTCAAGTCCGACCTCTTGAAAGAGGACTTCGCACTGGTGGCGCTTTTAGATCTGGGCGACATCGTCGGCGCAGAAGGGGAGCTCACCCGGACCAGGCGGGGTGAGCCGACGCTTGAGGTGGCCAAGCTCACCGTGCTGGCGAAGGCGCTCAGGCCACTGCCCGCCAAGTGGCATGGGCTTCAGGACCAGGACCTGCGCTACCGTCAGCGCTACCTCGACATGATCGCAAACCCGCAGGTTCGGTCGATCTTTCGCCGGCGGGCCGACGTGATGAGGCAGCTGCGCGCCGAGCTGGACGCCATGGGCTTTGTCGAGGTCGATACCCCGATTCTGACCCCGGTTGCCACCGGCACCGCCGCCCGGCCCTTTTCCAGCCATCACCACGCCCTCGACCAGGAGGTCTACCTCAGGATCGCCACCGAGCTGTACCTGAAGCGACTGCTGGTCGGCGGCATGCACAAGGTCTACGAACTCGGCCGGATCTTTCGGAACGAAGGGCTGGACAGCTTCCACAACCCGGAGTTCACCATGCTTGAGGTCTATCAGGCATTCGCCGACGAGACGGTGATGATGGAGCTGACCGAGCAGCTGATCGGTGGCGTGGTCGAGCGGCTGTGCGGCAGCCCGGTCCTGACCTATCAGGGGACTCGGCTCGACTTCAGCGCCCCGTGGCCGCGCCTGTCTCTGGCCCAGATCCTGCAGGAGCGGGCTGAGCTCGACCTGGCGAGCCTTGGAAGCGAGCAGGACTGGCGCAAGGCGGCCGGCCAGCGCGGCCTTGAGGTGGAGGGCAAGTCGTTTGCCAAGGTGATCGACGCCTTCTTCGAGCGCTACGCCGAGCCACTGCTCGAGCAGCCGTCTTTCTTGACCGACTACCCGCTGGCGATCAGCCCGCTGGCCAAGGCCCAGGCGAAGGCCGCCCACCTCACCCACCGCTTCGAGCCCTTCTGCCTGGGCAGGGAGCTCGGAAACGGCTACGCCGAGCTGAACGACCCGATCGACCAGCGGCGGCGCTTTCTCGAGCAGGAGGCGGCCCGCGGCGCCGGAGACGAAGAGGCGCACGCCTTCGACGAGGACTTTCTGACCGCCCTCGAGCACGGCATGCCGCCGGCGGGAGGGCTCGGACTCGGCATCGACCGGCTGGTGATGCTGGTCACCGACCAGCCGTCGATCCGCGACGTGCTGCCGTTTCCCTTGCTGAAGAACCGGGTGGATCCGCTGTGAAGCGGGTGGTCAGCGTCTCGCTCGGGTCTTCCAAGCGGGACAAGGTGGCGGAGATGAACCTTTTGGGCGAGGTGCTGGAGGTTCGCCGCGAGGGAACGGACGGCGACGTCGGGCGAGCCGAGGCCCGGATTCGGGCCCTGGACGGTGAGGTGGACGCCATCGGGCTCGGCGGTCTCGACGTCTACCTCTATGCCGGCGGCCAGCGCTATGTGGTGCGAGACGGCCTGCGCCTGATCGAGGCGGCCACCAAGACGCCGGTGGTCGACGGGTCGAGCATCAAGGCCACCCTGGAGCGGAGGGTGGTCGAGGAGCTGGTGCGCCAGGGCGTGATCGACACCAACACCCGGGTGCTGATGGTGTCGGCCGCCGACCGCTTCGGCATGGCCGAGGCGCTGGACAGCGCCGGCTGCCCGACCGTCTTCGGCGACATGATCTTTTCGATGGGCATCCCCTATCCGATCACGACCCTTTCCGAACTGGCCGAGATCGCCCACAAGCTTTTGCCGGAGATGGCGAAGCTGCCGCTGGCCATGCTCTACCCGCAGGGAAAGGCGCAGGAGACCGAGCCCGACCCCAAGTTCAAGGAGTACTACGAGGCGGCCGACCTGATCGCCGGAGACTGGCTCCTGATCCGCCGCTATCTGGCCCCGGACCTTAGCGGCAAGATCATCTTGACCAACACCACGACCAAGGACGACGTGGAGATGCTGAAAGCGCGCGGCGCTTGGCTGCTGGTCACCACCACCCCGGTGGTGGACGGGCGGTCGTTTGGCACCAACATGCTGGAAGCCGCCATCGTCGCCCTGGCGGGAAAGGGCCCAGGGGATCTGGACAGCCTGGTCTGGGACGAGTGGCTGGACCGCCTGGCGCTCGGCCCCAACCTGACCTGGATCGGCGAGGCGAAGGCGTGAGCGCACTGAGCGAGGCGCTGGCCGTCTTT
>JAKAUI010000035.1 GCA_021827745.1 Bacillota bacterium
CTGGTGGAACCTGTACCGCTGGAACAACGGTGACGCAGAGCCTCTGCTGCCGCTTGCGGCGGAGTTCTCGGGACCGCAGTGGTCGCTCGCTCTCTCCCACTATGGCTTCTTGGACGACCGGCGCCTGGTCGCCGCCTACCAGCAGGACGGTCAGGCGTCCTTGGCCGTGATCGATCTTAGGACGAAGGAAACGAGGAGGGTCGACACGCCTTACAGTTCCATCGCCAGCCTGAAGGCGGCGTCGGGGGCAGCCGTGCTGGTGGCCGGCTCGCCACAGGAGGCCTGGTCGGTGGTGCGCTGGCAGGCTTCGTCCGGCCAGTTTGCGGTCTTGAAAGAGACCATGCAGATCGACATCGACCGCGCCTACTTCTCGGTCCCTGAGGCGATCGAGTTTGAGACCACCGGCCGGGCCCACGCCCATGCCTTTTTCTACCCGCCGACGAACCCGAGATACGAGGCGCCGGCAGAAGAAAAGCCGCCGCTGATCGCGATCAGCCACGGCGGGCCGACCGGAGCGAGCGCTGCCGTGCTGTCGCTTGCCATCCAGTTCTGGACCAGCCGGGGCTTTGCGGTGGTCGACGTCAACTACGGCGGCAGCGTCGGCTATGGGCGAGCGTACCGCCGCCGCCTGCTCGGCCAGTGGGGCGTGGTCGACATCGACGATGTGGTGGCAGCCGCCCGTCACCTGGCGGAGCGCGGCAGCGTCGATCGCAATCGGATGGCCATTCGCGGAAGAAGCGCCGGGGGCTACACCACCCTGGCCGCCTTCACCTTCCGCCAGGTGTTCACAGCAGGCGCCAGCTACTTCGGCGTCAGCGACATCGAGACACTGGCCCAGGAGACGCACAAGTTTGAATCCCGGTATATGGACAGCCTGGTCGGACCGTATCCACAACGCCGCGATCTCTACGTTGAGCGGTCTCCAATCCACTTCGCAGACCGGTTGACGGCGCCGGTGATCTTTTTCCAGGGCTTGGACGACAAGATCGTGCTGCCCAATCAGGCCGAGCGGATGGTCAAGCAGATGGAGGCGAACGGCGTGCCGGTCGCCTATCTGCCCTTTGCCGGAGAGGGACACGGCTTTCGCCGCGCCGACTCGCTGATCCGGGCGCACTGTGCGGAACTCTACTTCTACGGCCAGGTCTTCGGCTTCACCCCAGCCGATCAGTTGGAGGAAGTGGAGATCAGAAACCGCGCCCGCCTGGGACCTGAGCGGACCTGACTTGGGCCGACTGGCCGCCCTTGGGCCACAGGGTGCGAAGAAGCGGATAGAGGGCCAGCGTCAGGCCAAAGGACAGGATCAGGCCGAGAGATGACCCGGCGAACACGCCCGTGGCCAGGGGACCGGAGAAGATGCCGGAAGAGGTGAAGGCGACCGCCGCCAAGACACCGACCAGCCAGGACACGATGGCCGGCATTCGGGCCGCGACCTCTGGCCCAGTTCCGATTCGGCCGCCAGCCAGGTCGATCCAGAAGATGGCGGCCCAGGGCGCCAGGGCCCCCGCCAAGAGGGTGAGGAAGGCCTCGAAGGTGCCGATGAAGCTGTGGGCAGCGAGCAGGATATAGAGGCTTGCGGCGATTGAGATGACGGCATCGACGAACACGGTCCGGGAGCGGGGAATCCGAACCCGGGCAGCGAGCAGGCTCATCCCGGACGAGTACACGTCCATGATGTCGCCGGTGACCATGCCGCCGACTGCGGTCAGGAGGTAGGGGAGGGCGAGCCAGGAGGGGAGCGCCGACTCCAGGAGGGCGATTGGGTTTGCAGAGCTGGCCAGCCCTGGCAGACCGGTGGCCAGCAGCACGCCGAAGGCGGTGAGGATGAAGGCCGGCACAACAGAGGCCCAGGTGGTGACCCAGGCCAGCTGGCGGCCGCTCGTTCGGACCGGCAGGTAGCGGCTGTAGTCAGAGGCGGTGTTCACCCAGGACAGGCCGCTGACGGCCACCACGATCGAAAAGGCCGGCAGGACGCCGGTCAGCCAGGGCCCGGGCCGGGTGACGACCAGGGTGGCCCAGTGCACATGGGGCAGCCAGAAGACGAGCGCCACCACGGTCAGTGCACCGAACAGGTAGGCAAAGACGGTCTGGACCCGGGCAATGGCGCGGTGTCCGAGGAAGGCGACCGAAAAGGCGAGCAGCGTCACCACGAGCAGCGAGCCGATGATCGAGCCGCTGCTGTCTGGGATGCCAAAGGCGGCCTGCACCGCCGCCTGAAGGGCGTAGGTGGCGATCACGAGCACGACCGTTTCCCAGCCGACCAGATTGAGCCAGGAGAGAAGGCTGGGCAGCATGTTGCCAAGCTCGCCGAAGGAAGAGGCGGAAAGCACCATGGTCGGCCGCCCGGTGCGGCAGCCGGGAATCGAGAAGTAGCCGACCAGCAGGTAGGAGGAAAGCCCGCTGAGCGCGATCAGGCTCTGCCACCAGGCGAGTCCGTAGCTGGCGATCACAGCGCCGACTACCAAGGACGTGATCGCCAGGTTGGCCGCGAACCAGATCCAAAACACCTCGCTCAGGCTGCCCCGGCGGGCGTCTTCGGGCACCGGGTCGCGCCCATAGTGCTCGACGGTGAAGGGGCCGGGCCGCTTCAGTTCGGTCATGACTGGCCCCCGCTGGCGTACGCCTGGTCCCAAAAGGCCCGCTCGTGGCCTACGCCCTCGGCGAAGATCCGCAAGAAGGCCTGCTGGCGCCCTGGCTCGGCAGCTGCCAAGGCGTCTGCCAGGGCGATCTGGCTTGCCACCGCCGCACCGAACTCGTCTCCGGCATAGGTCTCGATCCATCGCTGGTACAGCGGGTTGGGAGACGGCGGCTGTGCGGCGAGCGTCAGGCCGACCTCGCGGTACACCCAAAAGCAGGGGAGCAGGGCGATGACCAGATCGGCGTAGTCGCCCCCTTGGGCGTGAGCGAACAGAAAATCCAGATAGGCCTGAGTTGTGGGTCCGCGCTCGGCCGAGGTGAGGCGCGCCCCGTCGCGGCCAAGGGCGGTGGCCAGAGTCTCGTGCAGATCCGATTCGACGGCGAACACACCTTGGGCGTGCGACAAGAAGAGCTTGATCTGATCCCGGCTGGGGGCCTTGGCGGCAGCCGTGGCGAGCAGTCGGGCGAAGTCCTCCAGGTAGAGGGCGTCTTGCTCGAGGAAGTAGGCAAAGCGCGCAGGCGAAAGGCCGCCGTCGGCCAGCTCGGTCAAAAACGGATGGTGGACAATGGTCGGCCACATCGGCTCAATGCTGGACCAAAGCGTTTGGTGGAAAGGCTGCGCTGATGCCATCAGAACAACGGCTCCTGTCCCAGCTGGTGCCCCAGGGGACCTTGGCCGGCGCCGAACCCGGGGGCGTGGCGGATGGCCGCCTGTACGTAGCGGATGGCGCGGTCGGCCGCCGCCATAAGATCGAGACCCTGACCGAGGCCAGTGGCCAGTGCGGCCGAGAGCGTGCAGCCGGTGCCATGGGTGTGCACGCTGTCGATGCGGGGACCGCTGAACCAAGTCAGGCGCTCACCGTCCCACAGCACGTCGTCGACGGTGGGCCCGTGGCCGTGGCCGCCCTTGACCAGCGCTGCCTTCGCACCCATGGCGACCAGGTCTTTGGCGGCCTGCACCTGGTCATCTTGGCTCTCAACGCGGCGGCCAGTCAGGACGGACGCCTCCGCCAGATTGGGCGTCACCACCCAGGCCAGCGGCAGGACCAGGTCGCGCAGGGCGGCCTCGGCGTCCGGCTCGAGCAGGCGGGCTCCGCCCTTGGCCACCATCACCGGATCGACGACCAGCGGCAGCTCTGGCACCTCGTGCAGCTCTTTCGCCACCGCCAGCACGACGGATCGATCGGCCAGCATCCCGGTCTTGGCGCTGTCGGGGGAAAGGTCGGACAGCACCGCTTGAATCTGGGCCCGGACAGCCGTTGCACTGAGCGGCCACACGCCTGACACGCCGATGGTGTTCTGGGCGGTGATGGCCGTGAGCGCGGTCAAAGAGAAACCGCCCAGCCGCTCGATCGTCTTGATGTCAGCCTGAATGCCCGCCCCGCCGCCGGAGTCGCTGCCGGCGATGGTCAGAACGCGCACCGGGCGCTCTCGCCAAGATGCTGCTGTCAGGTCCATGGCGACTGCCTCCACCCATCAAAAAAGCCGCTGCCTGGCGGGCAGCGGCGGCATGGCGGAGGACCCTTCGGTCTGCTCCCGCTTCCCTCCGCTGGCATAACCCAGGTCAGGTTCCAAGGGTCGACCGAATGGTCTCTCAGCCTCGGCAGAGGCTCCCCTAGCGGCGTGTCATCGTCATGGTGGACCCGATACGCATCCTTGTCAACGCCGCAAGAACCGAGCCCTCAGCGGTGGGCCCCGAGCAGCTGGCCGCCGTTGGCCGTGCGGGTCACGACGGCGTCAGAGAAGCCGGCGGCCGTGGCCAGGTCTGCCAGCTCTTGGTCTGTGAAGAAGTGGGCGCGGCTGGCCATTGGCTCCGGTGCCGCTGGCGTGCCGCGCAGCTCGGGCGGGATGGTGAAGACGGCAAGTCTGCCGCGAGGCCGCAAGACGCGCCGGCACTCCTGTAGCGCGCACATGGGCTCTGGCAGGAGGAAGAAGACGGTCGCCATCGCCACCGCAGTCACCCACAGCGCCGGCAAGGGCAGGGCCTCGGCCGACCCGGGGATCAGCACCAGCCGGCCCTCGCCGACGGCCTTCAGATTCTGCTGGTGGCTGAGGCGAATCATCTCCGGGCTGTGATCCACGCCGATGGCCGTGCAGCCGGTCGTGAGAGCGGCATGCAGCAAGGCACCGCCGCCGCATCCGACCTCTAAGAGTCGGTCGGTCGGGGAGAGCGCCAGAAGGTCCAAGATCGCCTCAAATCCCGGCCAGTGTGCCTGTGGGTTTTTGTAGGTGCGCCGGGCTCGCCCGCCCTGGGGCCGGCGGGCCAGGCGGTCGGTCAGCCAGTCGCCCACCGCCTCGGCGGTGGCGGCGCGACTGATCGGGGCCAACACCTGGTCAACAGCCCATCCCAAGAGGTCGCCTGCCTCTTGGCCCAGCTCAGAGCCGACCATCTGATCCCAGCCCGTGGCCTCGAGCAGGATCCGGCTGCCGCCTTGGCGGTCGGGTCGGACCGAGATCAAGACCTCGGAGGTGGTCTCGCCCGCCCAGCCGACTGGCCGCGAGAGCCGTCTGATCTGGTAGCGCTCGCTGTCGATCGTCACTTCGGCCAAAGATGGCGAGCCTGGCTGCGGCTTGTGAATCGGACCGCTGCGGCCAGGCCAGATGGCGCCGTGGACAGCGTCGGACAGGGCAAGCTCCTCTCTGAGCTGGTGCCACGCCACCGCGGGCGAAGCGGTCGAGCGCACCTCGACCTTCACCGTTGAACCGCGCCGTGCCATCGCTCTACCCCCCTCTGCCTGGTGATGATTAGCCGCCATTGAAACGGGACTCCTGCACGGACGCCCTGTCGGGAAGAGGAGATTGAGCTCGGATGTCGCACTTGTCATCTATATAGGACAAACGTAAAGAAAAGATGACGACAGTGCGCCAGAGAGCGAGGTGGCGAGGGTGAACAGGGTCAGAGAGCTCCGCCTGCAGCGGGCGCTCGGTCAGGCGGAACTGGGGCGGAGAGCCGGCATCAGCCGCCAGTCGGTGAACGCCATCGAGCGGGAGCGGGCGCAGGCCAGTGTGCAGACCGCGCTCGGCCTGGCTCGGGCGCTTGACGTGTCGGTCGAGGACCTCTTCGGATTCACGGCCGGAGCGCAGGCGCGCTGGCTGGACGACGAGATTTCCCCAGCCGTCGGCATGCGGGTGGCGGTCGAGCGCTGGGATCAGACCGCGGTGGCGAGGCCGCTCGCCGCCTGCCCGCCCGACAGCTTCCCGGCAGCCCACGGCGCCGTGCGCCGGGTGACCGGTGATCAGGTTCAGGTGGAGATCTGGCAGGCGCGCCCGGCACTCTTCTTATATGGCTGCGACCCGGCGCTGGGGCTGTTGGCCTCGCATGTGAACCGCAACGGCAGCGAGGGCTGGTGGTGGAATGCCACAAACGCCCGGGCCCTCGCTCTCTTGAAGGCAGAGCGGGCGCGCGTGGTGGCGCTGCACCACGGGGTCTTGGAGGCGCGGGCGGTGGACCGCAGCTGCCTGCGTATCCGGCTGGTCGGATGGGAGAGCGGCTGGCTGGTGGCAAAGGGCAATCCCAAGCGCATCTCTGGCGCCGACGATCTCGCCCGCCCAGAGCTCACGGTGGCGGTGCGGGAGGAGGGGGCCGAGAGCCGCCGGCTCTTCGAGCAGCAGATGGCGCAGGCCGATCTCGGCTGGGCAGACCTGGGCGGCCGAGCGATCGTCGGGCGCAGCCAACTGGCTGTGGCGCGGCTGGTCGCTCAGGGTCAGGCGGACATGGCCATTGGTCACGCCGGTGCGGCCGTGGCGTGGGCTTGTGACCTGGTGCCAATTCGCCAGGAGGTGACCGACCTGCTGATTCCGCAGAAGGTGGCCGATCAGCCCGAGCTGGCGGCCCTCTTGACCACCATGACCAGTCACCGCTTCCGACGCGACCTGGCCAGTTCCGGCCCCTACGACACGGCGCGGACCGGTGATCAAGTTGGCTAGCGGGCGCTGGCGCTGGCTGGCGATCGGAGTCTTGGCCGTCACGGCGACCGGCTGCGGGGCTGCAAAGACGACGGCGACCGTGACCCATTCGCCCGTCGTGGTGCTCTATGCCGGGTCCCTGGTCCAACTGGTGACCCAGTCCATCGGGCCGGCGTACGACCGCTCGAGCGGAGATAAGCTGCAAGGCTACCCAGGTGGCTCGGTGGCCCTGGCCAATGAAATCAAGGGCAAGCTGATTCAAGCCGACGTGTTCATCAGTGCCGAGCCATCGGTCAACCAGAGCCTGATGGGAAGCGCAAACGGGAACTGGGTGGCCTGGTATGCCACCTTCGCCAAGGCCCCGCTGGTCATCGGCTACAACCCGAACAGCCGCTTCGCTCCGCTGTTCAAGACCGAGCCTTGGTATCAGGTGCTAACGACGCCCGGATTTCTGTTGGGACGGACCGACCCGACCCTCGACCCGAAGGGCGTGCTGACCATCCAGGTGGTGCAGAAGGAGGCCCTGCTGCTGCACCGACCTGGCCTGGTCAGCCAGATGCTCGGCCCGGCCGAGAACCCGGCCCAGATCTTTCCGGAGCAAGAGCTGGTCGGCCGCCTTTTGGCCGGTCAGCTGGACGGTGGCTTCTTCTATCAGAACGAGGCGATCCAGGCCAAGATCCCCTACATCACGCTGCCGGCAAGCATCGACCTCTCCGCTCTCTACACCGTCACCGTGGTCCGATCGGCTCCCCACCCGGCGGCGGCGGCGGCGCTGATCGACTTTCTGTATAGCGCCCAGGGTCGCTCCCTGATGGAACAGAGCGGCCTCAGCCCGCTTGCGCCGACCCTGACCGGGCAGAAGGCGGCGGTGCCGGCGAGCCTCAGCCACCTGTTCAGCCACTGAGCACAATGCGCTCCCCTCTCGTCATTCGCATCCTGGGCGGGGTGCTCGCGCTCTATCTGGCGCTGCCGCTCGTCGTGCTGGTGGCGCACCTGGGACCCGGGACGTGGCGGGCAATCGGCGAGGGCCCGACGCTCGCTGCCATGGCGACCTCAGTCGAGGCGGCCACGGTATCCACCTTGATCATGGCCCTGGGCGGGATCCCGCTCGGCTACGCCCTCGCCCGCTCGGACAGCCGTGGCACCCGCCTGCTCGGACTGCTCGTCCAGCTGCCGCTGGCCCTGCCCCCGCTGGTGGCCGGCATCCTGCTTCTCTTGCTGGTGGGGCCCTACACCCTGATCGGGGCCCTGACCTCAGGCGCCCTCAGTCAGACCTTCCTCGGCATCGTCCTGGCTCAGACCTTCGTCGCCTCGCCCTTCGTCATCGTCAGCGCCCGCAGCGCCTTCCAGGCCATCGACCCAGACCTGACCGCCGTCGCCGCCACCTTGGGTGAGCGGCCGCTCGGACAGCTATGGCGCGTGGCGCTGCCGCTGGCCTGGCCCGGGATCCTGGCCGGTCTGGCCCTGGGCTGGGTGCGCGCCTTCGGCGAGTTTGGAGCGACCGTGATGCTGGCCTTTCATCCCTATTCGCTGCCCGTTGCCACCTACGTCGCCTTCGGCAGCAGCGGCCTGCCCGCCACCTTCGCCCCGGTCATGCTGGCGGCGGTGACCGGGCTTGGCTTTCTGATCCTGATCGGCCTCCTGCCCAGGCGCTGGCGCCGTTCCCAAAAGACGACCGGGGTGGTGGCTCCCGCCGCGCCGGTGCGGCCGGCGGCCGAGGACCTCAGCTTCTCGCTGCGCCGGACGCTCCAGGACTTCTCGCTGGATGTGGCCTGGCCCGGCGGTGCCCGCCAGGTTGCGATCCTCGGTCCGTCCGGCGCCGGCAAGTCGATGACCCTGCGCCTTCTGGCCGGAGTGGACCATGGGCAGGGCGAGATCAGGTATGGGGCAGATCGGATTGACCAGCTGCCGGCAGAGCGGCGGAGCATCGGCTACGTGCCGCAGCAGGGAGGCATCTTTCCGCACCTGACCGTAGCCGACCAGGCCACCTTTGCCCGAGACAGCGATCCGGCCCAGGCCGCCTTCTGGCTGAGGGAGATGGGACTGGAAGGGCGCCTTCGGGCCTACGGGGACGAGCTCTCGGGAGGCGAGCGCCAGCGCCTGGCGCTGGTGCGGGCGCTGGCCCGCAGCCCCCGCCTGCTCCTGCTGGACGAGCCCCTGTCTGCCCTGGACCAGCCGCTGCGCCGGGACCTGCGGCGCCAGATCGCCCGCCTCGCCTCTCTGACCGGGCTGGCCATGGTGGTGGTCACGCATGATCCGGAGGAGGCCTGGGCGCTCGCCACCTCCGTGCTGGTGCTCCGCCGAGGTCGCGTGGCCCAGGCGGGCAGCCGCGAGGAAGTCTTCCGGAGACCGGCATCGCCGGAGGTGGCTCGCCTGGTCGGCTTCACCGACATCAACTCCGGCACGATCGACGCGAAGGGCCGGCTGACGGTGGCCGGGGTGCCGCTCGTCGTCCCGGACGCCGTAGAGAAGGGAGCGGTGCGCTGGGCCCTGGCACCGGGCGGGGCGCAGATCGATCCGAAAGGGCCGCTTCGGGCGCAGGTCGTGGAGCGGATCAGCCGCCCCGATGGCACAGAATTCGCCGTGGACGCCATGGGTGCCAGGCTGACGCTCCAGGGGCAGCATCGGGCGAGTCCAGGAGAGTGGGTCCAGTTTTCGATCAATCCAGAGGCGATCGTGCTCTGGGCCTAAGCCACCGTGCGGGTGTGCTACACTGACTCGGCGGCTTGGCCGCTTTTCAACCACAGCGTTGTCTTGATCAATGCCGAGACGTGCCGTAGGAGCCCGCCCGGGCTCCTCCCCTGTCTCGGTCGGAAGGGGCGCCAGCATGGCGATGGGGGAGAGGACCGAAGCGGACCCTGAGCGTCAGATAGAACTCGAAGAGTGGGGCGCGTCGCTGGACTACGTCTTGGACCAGCACGATCCCGAGCGGGTCAGAGACCTGCTCGGCGCCCTGTGGGTTCGGGCCAGGGCGGCCGGCGTCGAGGCCCCGTCGCCTGGAGTCACGACCGGCTATGTCAACACCATCTCGGCCGCCGACGAGGCACCCTATCCCGGCGATCTGGCATTGGAGGCCGAGATCGACTCCCACCTGCGCTGGAATGCCGCCGCCATGGTGGTGCGGGCGAATCGGAAGAAGGACGGAATCGGAGGGCATCTCGCCTCCTACGCCTCGATCGCCACCCTCTACGAGGTGGGCTTCAACCACGCCTTCCGTGCCGGCTCGGGCAACGACAGCGGAGACCAGGTCTTCTTCCAAGGTCACTCCGCCCCCGGCATCTACGCCCGTGCCTATCTGGAGGGACGGCTGAGCGAGACCCAGCTCGCCAACTTCCGCCGCGAGCTGGCCCCCGGCGGCGGCCTCTCCTCCTACCCCCACCCCTGGCTGATGCCGACCTTCTGGCAGTTCCCGACCGTGTCCATGGGCCTCGGTCCCTTGATGGCCATCCATCAGGCCCGCTTCAACCGCTACCTGGCCAACCGCGGCCTGAAGGACACCGCCGGAAGCCGGGTCTGGGCCTTTTTGGGAGACGGCGAGACCGACGAGCCGGAGGCGCTGGCCGCCATCCGCCTGGCCAGCCGCGAGCATCTGACCAACCTCACCTTTGTGGTCAACTGCAACCTGCAGCGGCTGGACGGCCCGGTGCGCGGCAACGGCAAGGTGGTTCAGGAGCTGGAGGGGTTGTTTGCGGGAGCAGGATGGCGCGTGATTAAGGTGCTGTGGAGCCGGGCCTGGGATCCGCTGTTCGAGCGAGACCGTGCCGGCGCGCTTGGCGCCCGGCTGGGTGAGATCACGGACGGCGAGTACCAGCAGTGCCTGGCCGGCGGACCGAGCGTGCTGCGCCAGGTGGTGTTCAACAGCCCGGAGAGAGAGCGCCTGATCGCCGGCATGGATGACCGGGCGCTGGCCGAGCTGCTCCCGGGCGGCCTCGATGCGGTGAAGGTGTACAGCGCCTATCGGGCGGCGATGGACGAACCGGAGCGGCCGTGCGTCATCCTGGCCCAGAGCGTGAAGGGATACCGCCTGGGCTCAGAGCTCGAGGCGCGGAACCTGACCCATGACCAGAAGAAGATTTCCACGGAGTCGCTGCTCGCCCTGCGAGACCGACTGGGCCTTGAGATCCCAGAAGCGGCCGTCGTCAAGGAGCCGCCGTTTTTGCCGCTGGCCAAGGGATCGAAGGCCGAGGCCTATCTCCTGGCACAGCGCAAGGCGCTGGGCGGATCGCTGCCGGCCCGCCGCCCGTTCGGCGAGACCCTGCCCGAGGCGGAAGACAAGGTGTTCTCCGAGTTTGACCTCGGCTCTGAACGGCCGGTCTCCACCACCATGGCGACCGTGCGTCTTCTGACCAACTTGTTGCGCGATCCGGGGCTGGGGGCGAGGGTGGTCCCGATCGTCCCGGACGAGGCCCGCACCTTCGGCATGGAGAGCCTGTTCCGCATGATCGGCATCTACAACCCGGACGGCCAGCGCTACCAGCCGGTGGACGCCGGAACGCTTCTGCCCTATCGGGAGGCAAGAGACGGCCAGCTCTTGGAAGAGGGGATCAACGAGGCCGGGGCGATGGCGTCGTTCATCGCTGCCGCCACCTCCGGGATCACCCATCAGGTGGCGACCATCCCCTTCTACTGGTTCTACTCCCAGTTCGGTCTGCAGCGAGTCGGCGACCTGGTGTGGGCGGCCGGCGAGATGCGAAGCCGCGGCTTCCTTCTGGCCGGACTCTCCGGCCGCACCCAGCTGCAGGGGGAGGGTCTGCAGCATCAAGACGGCGGCAGCCAGCTGATCGCCATGCAGTACCCGACGCTTGAGGCCTACGACCCGGCCTTCGCCTACGAGACGGCGGCCGTGGTCAAAGACGGGCTGAGGCGGATGCTGAAGGAGCGGGAGATGGTCTTCTACTACCTGACGCTCGGCAACGAGACCTATGCCCAGCCGCCGCGGCCGAAGGGTGTGAGCGATCAGGCCATCTTGGCCGGGCTCTACCCGTATGCCGCCGTAAAGGCGCCGGCGAAAGGCGGCCACGCGGCGCCTTTTGTCCAGATCATGGCCCAGGGGGTGCTGATCCATCAGGCACTCGACGCCCAGGGCCTGCTCGAGAAGCTGGGCGTTTCCTCGGAGGTGCTCTCGATGCCCTCGATCAAGGCCCTGCACCGCGACGCCTCCGATCAGGAGCGCCTGCGCCTGCTCGGCCAGCCCAGCCGGCCGTCTCATCTGGAGACGGTGCTCGGGACGCGGGCCGATGCCGTGGTGGCGGTTTCTGACTATGTGCGGGCCCTGCCCGACAGCCTGGGCCGCTGGGTGAAGGCGCCCTTTGCCACCTTCGGCACGGACGGCTTCGGGCGAAGCGAAGGCCACGAGGAGCTAAGGAGCTTCTTCGAGGTCGATGCGGCCCACATCGCCTATGGGGCGCTGGCCCTTCTGGTCGGGGCCAAGAAGGCAGACAAGGCCATGCTCGCCGCTGCCGAAAAGGCCTGGAAGATCGATTCCAAGGCGCCCCATCCCCGCAGCCGCTGAGATCCGGGCAAGGAGGATCCGAGATGGCGAGCGAGTTTCGACTCCCCAAGCTGGCCGAAAAGGAGTCCACCGGGACGGTGGCCAGGGTCAGTGTGGCCGCAGGCGACGTGCTCACGAGCGGCCAGGTGATCGCCGAGGTGGAGACCGAGAAGGCTGTGGTGGAGGTGCCGGCAGAATCGGCCGGCACGGTGCTGAAGGTCCATGTCAAGGCTGGAGACGAGGTCAAGGAAGGCACGCTCCTCCTGACGGTCGAGCAGACGGCCGCTGACCCTGCGCTGGCAGCGCAGCAGGAGGAGACTCCGCCAGAGGCGCCGGCCGAGACGCGCTCAGAGACCCGAGCCAAGGAAGACGCACCAGCCGTCGCCAAGGAGACAGCCGCCAAGGCAGACAGCCGCCAGACCGAGGCACCAGCGAACGAGGAGCGACCGCCGAAAGACAATGTGCGGGCGCTGGTTCCGGCGGCCCCCTCCGTCCGCCGCCTGGCCCGCGAGCTCGGCATCGCCGTTCATCAGGTCGTCGGTTCGGGCGTGCACGGCCGGATCAGCGAGGCAGACGTCAAGGCCCATGCCAAGAGACTGATCACCGGCGGCGCAGCGCGCTCTGCCCAGGAGCTCCCCGACTTCACCCGCTGGGGCGAGGTGCGCCGGGAGAGGCTCACGCCTGTGCGCCGGGCCACCGCCCGCCATCTGGGGAGCTCGTGGCCCGAGGTGCCCCAGGTCACCCAGTTCGACCGAGCCGACGTCACGCTCTTGGAGGCTGCCCGCCGACACCACGTCCAGGGAAAGGGCGCACCCAAGGTAACCCCGACCGCAGTCCTGCTCTATGTGCTCGCCCACCTGATCCGGGGGTCAGAGAAGTTTCGGGCCAGCTTGGACCTCGCTCGCGACGAGCTCGTGATCAAGGAGTCGGTGCACATCGGGGTGGCGGTCGACACGCCGCGCGGCCTCTTGGTGCCGGTCGTGCGCGACGCCGATCAGAAGTCTCTGCTTCAGTTGGCCCGCGACCTGACCGAACTGAGCCTGAGGGCCCGCGAGGCCAAGTTGGGTCCGGCCGAGATGGAGGGCGGGGTCTTCACCATCTCGAACCTGGGCGGGATCGGCGGCACCGGGTTCACCCCGGTGGTGAACTGGCCGGAGACCGCCATCTTGGGTGTGGCCCGCACGACGACCGAGCCGGTGTGGCAAGACGGGGCCTTCGTGCCGCGGGACCTGATGCCGCTGTCCCTGTCCTACGATCACCGGGTGATCGACGGGGCCGAGGCGGCCAGGTTCCTGCGCCAACTCTGTGAGCGGCTCGAGGATCCGTTTCACCTGATGCTGGAGGGATGAGGATGGCAACGGCAGACCAGGCGCAGCTGGTGGTGGTGGGCGGCGGGCCGGGCGGCTATGCAGCTGCCTTCCATGCCGCCGACCTGGGGCTCCGTGTGACGCTGATCGACCCGGAGAAGAACCCGGGCGGGGTGTGCCTGTACCGGGGGTGCATCCCGTCCAAGGCGCTTCTGCATGTGGCCGGCGTGATCGCTGAGGCCAAGGAGGCCGCCGCGGCCGGGGTGAGCTTTGGGGCGCCGAAGATCGATCTAGATGCCCTGCGCGCCTTCAAGGGCGGGGTGGTCGAGCGGCTGACCGGCGGCCTGGGGCAGCTGAGCCGGGCCCGCAAGATCACCTATGTTCAGGGTCGGGCCCGCTTCACGGCTGCAAACACGCTTGAGGTCACGGGCCCAGAGGGTACGAAGACCAGTCTCGACTTCGCACAGGCCATCATCGCCACTGGATCGCGGGCGGCGACGCTTCGAAATCTGCCCGACCATGAGCGGGTGATGAATTCGCGCCAGGCGCTTGACCTGCCAGAGGTTCCCAAGCGGCTTCTGGTGGTGGGTGGCGGCTACATCGGCGTCGAGATGGCAAGCGTCTACGCTGCGCTCGGCGCTCGGGTCACGATCGTGGAACTGACGGGCGGGCTCCTGCCCGGTGCCGACCGCGACCTGGTCAAGCCGCTCGAGATCCGGATCAAAGGCGTGCTCGAGGCGCTGTGGCTCAATACCAAGGTGACCTCGGCCAAGGTGCAGGGCAAGACGGTGACGGTCGAGGTGGAAGGACCGGACGGCAAGAAGAAGGAGACCTTCGATCGCCTGCTGGTGGCGGTGGGACGGGTTCCGAACACCAAGGACATCGGGCTTGAGGCACTCGGCATCACAGTGGACGACCACGGCTTCATCCCGGTCGACCTGGCCAGACGCACCAAGCTTGCCCACATTTTCGCCATTGGCGACGTCGCCGGCCAGCCGATGCTCGCCCACAAGGCCAGCCATGAGGGCCAGGTGGCGGCTGCGGCCGCTGCCGGCAAGAAGGTGGCCTTCGAGCCGCAGGCCATCCCGGCCGTGGTGTTCACCGATCCGGAAGTGGCCTGGTGCGGGCTGACCGAGGAGGACGCCAAGCGCAGCGGCGTCGACGTCAAGGTGGGGAAGTTCCCGTGGGCCGCCTCCGGGCGGGCCTTGACCATGGGCCGGTCAGACGGTCTGACCAAGGTCGTGGCCGAGGCCGCCAGCGGCCGTGTGCTGGGGGTCGGCGTGGTCGGACCGGGGGCCGGCGAGCTGATCGCCGAGGGGGTGCTGGCCGTGGAGATGGCGGCCGTGGCCGAGGATCTGGCGCTTTCCATTCACCCGCATCCCACGCTGTCTGAGACCTTGATGGAGGCGGCTGCCTCCGTCTTCGGAAAGAGTCTGCACTATCTCGGACGCTAGCAGACAGGTGCCTGGCCGAGGCCAGGCGGCTCCTCCGCGCCGCCGCCTCGCCCTCTTGAATTGCCTGGGGGCGGGCTGCTGACCCAGATCGGACCCGAGTCGGCGCTGGTGCCCAAAGCGGGCGCCAGCGCCGTTCGCCGCAGCGGTCCTCTCGGCGCCAGAGCGCTCTGCGAGCGGGTAGCCGCCGACCAAAGACGGCGGCCTTTACCGCTGGCCACCCTGTGCTATACTTCGCAAAGCATAGCGAAAGTTTTTGGGAGGCATGGTCATGTCCATCCACCCGCTTGCCACCGTGAAGAGCCAGCTGCAGCTGGGGCGCAACCAGCGCGCCGAGCGTTGGCGGGATGTGTCCGACCAGGACTGGGCCGACTGGAAGTGGCAGATGAAAAACCGCCTCTCCTCCTATCAGGAGCTGGCGGACCTGTTGCATCTGACACCAGATGAGGAAGAGGGCATCCGGGCCGAAGGCCGCTTCCGGCTCGACATCACGCCCTATTTCGCCTCCCTGCTCGACCCGGACGATCCAACCTGCCCCTTGCGCCGCCAGGTGATCCCGACGGCACAGGAGCTGCGCCCGTTCACGGCCGAGATGGAGGACTCCCTGGCCGAAGACCGGCACAGTCCGGTGCCAGGATTGGTGCACCGCTATCCGGATCGGGTCCTGATGCTGGTGACCACGCAGTGCGCCAGCTACTGCCGCTACTGCACCCGAAGCCGGATCGTGGGCGACCCCGAACAGAACTTCCGGCCCGAGGAGTATCAGGCCCAGCTCGAGTACCTCCGGAACACGCCTCAGGTCCGCGACGTGCTGCTCTCCGGCGGCGATCCGCTGGTGCTCGCCCCCAAGGTGCTGGAAGGGCTGCTCACCGAGCTGCGGGCGATCCCGCACATCGAGGTGATCCGGATCGGCACCCGGGTACCGGTCTTTTTGCCCCAGCGCATCACCCAGGACCTGTGCGACATGCTGGAGCGCTTTCACCCGCTGTGGGTGAACATCCACTTCAACCATCCGAAGGAGATCACTCCGGAGGTGGCCGACGCCTGCGGACGCCTGGCCAAGGCCGGCATTCCGCTCGGCTCCCAGTCGGTGCTTCTGGCGGGCATCAACGACCACCCGGTGGTGATGACCAAGCTGATGCACGAACTGGTCAAGATCCGGGTCCGCCCCTATTACATCTACCAGTGCGACCTGGTGCACGGCGCCGGGCACTTTCGAACCACGGTGGCCAAGGGGATCGAGATCATCGAGGCGCTGCGCGGGCACACCTCAGGCTATGCGGTGCCGACCTACGTGATCGACGCCCCCGGCGGCGGCGGCAAGGTGCCGGTCGGACCGCAGTACATCATCTCGCAGGCGCCGGGGACCACGGTCGTCCGAAACTTCGAAGGCTACATTGCATCCTACCTGGAACCCGAGGACTACCGCGGACCCGACATGGCCATCCCGCCGCAGTGGGTGCGGACCGAGCCAGGTCAGAGCGGAGTGTCCGGCCTGTTGCGCGGAGACGGCCTGGCCATTGTGCCGGACGGCTTCGAGGGCACCCACCAGCGGGGCGGTCGCGCGCACCGGTTGAACCAAGACGCCAGGAAGTGGATGCCAAAAGGCTTCGCCGCACCGGCAGCCCAGACGAGCGACACGGAGTCCTCCCCGCAGGGCTGACGGCCGCCTGCCCACACACCCAAAGAGATCATGACCCTGCCGCTGGCGCGCCCTGGCGGGCCCCCCAACCGATCCACCGGCCGGGGCCCGTCCATCTGGGACGCTGGCGTCGCCGTGCCGGGTCGTTCCCGGATCGTGCTAGCATGGGAGCGGTCGCCACAAGGGGGGTATCGGGACTCCGTGATTGTTCGTGAGTACTACCAACAAGACGCCTTAGACCCCGTGCTTGATGCTGAGTTCGTGCTGAGCCTGGTGCAGCGGCACGTGCCGCACGCCTCACAACTGACCAGCGTGGACGAAAGCGGCGGCGAGGCGCGCACCTATCTGGTCGACGAGACGATCGTCCTGAAGGTGCAGAGGCCGCATCAGCTGCGGTCGTGGACGAGCCTTGCCAAGGAGGTCGCCTTTTTGCGGCAGATCGAAGAGGACGACCCGGCGCTGCCGGTGCCGCGCGTCTTGGGCTACGGTCGGGAGGAGAGCGTGGAATACACCTGCATGACCCGGATGGCCGGAGACGCCGCCGTGCGCTCCACCATCCCGGATGCCGTCCGATCTGAGACGCTGGGCGCCCTGGGACGGGTCATCCGCCGCGTGCATGCGATCAGCCAGGCGCCGCTGCGGGCGAGCGGACTCTTCCCCGAGGAGTACACGCCGGCTGATCTGCGGATGTCTGTGGCGGAGGACGTGCACGACCTGGCCGAGAGCATCGCCAAGAGCGGGCAGGCCTGGCCGCTTTCGCTTCGCCCAGAGCAGCTGGCGCATGTGCTCGCCGAGCGGGTCCCCGAAACCGAGATGCCGATTGCGCTGCACACAAACCCCGGGCCGACCCACACCTTTGTCGATCCGAAGAGCGGGCGATTTGTCGGATTGATCGACTTCGGCGACGCCTACATCGGCCATCCGGTCTTCGACCTGTGGCAGTGGGGCGACCCATCCGACCGGCAGGCGGTGCTCGCCGGCTACCTGGAGAGCGGACCGCTCGATGCGGAGTTCTGGTCGATGTGGGACGCGGCGCAGGTGGTCTCCGACCTGGTGGCGATTTCCCGCAGGCGGCCCTATTTGGATCGGTCGGCCCGCCACCTCAAGGAACTGGTCGCCGGATGGTAGCGCCCGACCGATGACTGTGGGCGCCCCGCTGATCCGCCTCACCGGCATCAGCAAGACCTACCCGGCGGCCGAACTCTCCCTGCGCGGCACAAAGCTTGTGACCCAGGGTCCAGCGCTTTGGGCGAAGCAGCTTGCCCGCGCCGCCCGGCTCACCGCCGTCTCCGGCGAGCCGGTCAGAGCCCTGACCGACGTCACCCTCGCCGTCTATCCCGGAGAGGTCTTCGGTCTGATCGGGCCAAACGGGTCGGGCAAGACCACCTTGGTCAAGATCGTGGCCGGTCTCTTGCGCCCTTCGACCGGGACGGGCGAGGTGGCGGGGGTCGATCTGGCCCAGGCCGCCATCATCCGGCGGCGGGTCTCCTATGTGTCGACGACGGGCTGGATGGGGCTGGAGTGGGCGCTCACCGCCGAGGAGAACGTGCGCTTTTTCGGGCTGCTCTGCGGCATGAGCCCTGCCCTAGCCCGCCAGCGCACCCTGGCGGCGCTGGGAGACGTCGGGCTCGTCGCCGACGGGCGAAAGGCCGTGTCTGAGCTCTCAAACGGCATGCGCCAGCGTGTGATCCTGGCCCGGGCGCTGCTCCTGCGCACGCCGATCGTTTTACTCGACGAGCCGACGGTTGGCCTTGACCCCGTGCACCGCCGCCAGATGCTGGAGCTGGTCGGCGAGACGCTGCCAAAGCGGGGACAGACGGTGATCATCGTGGATCACCAGGCCGACGCCATCGAAGGCATCGCCCGGCGCGCCGCCATCATGAAAGACGGCCGCCTGGTGGGCGTAGGCACGCCCGCCGAGCTGCTGGAGTCTCTTTCCGGACTCAAGGTGGTGGAGCTGATCAGCAGGGGTGGAGCCCAGCCTGAGACGCTGCCGCCTAGGCCTGTGCGCGCAGTGGAGCAGGTGTTGCGCCCGGGCCCGCTGGGCCTCACCCAGTGGCACCTCACCGTCGAGGAGCGGCCCGACGCCCTGGAGGCCGCCCTCGGCTGGGTGCTTTCGGGCGGCGGAGAGATCCTGCAGGTGGCCGAGCACGCTCCCCATCTGGCGGACCTCTTGGCGGCTCAGGCGCCGGACGAGCAGGAGGCCGGCTGATGGCGTCGTCGGTGTCCGAGCAGCAGGGACGGCATCCGGAGGGCGCACTCGTCCGCGAGGCGCGCACGCTCTGGGCCTTTGCGGTCCGCGAGTACCGGATCTGGCAGTCGTACCGGGTCAACCAGTTGATGTGGCTCGTGAACATTTTTGTGACCACCCTGCTGTTCTTCCTGATGGGCCTGATGGTGAAGGGCAAGGCGGCGGCGCTGATCGGCGGCGCCTACGGGACGAACTACATGTCCTTCATCGTGGTCGCCATCGCTCTCAGCACGTTCCTCTACACGAACCTCTCCGACCCATACACCCGGATCGCCCGCAGCTACTACAACGGCACCATGGACCTGCTGCTGCTGTCCCCGATGTCCATCTTCACGCCGCTGTTCGGCTTCATGACCAAGTCGATCCTGGACGACTATCCGCGGCTTCTGATCGTGGGCGCCTTCGGCGTGTTCTTGTTCGGGGCCGTCTTCCGCTTCCAACACATCTTGGCCGCATTGGGCTTCACTGCGCTCGCTCTAGCCGCCGCCTTTGGCATCGGCATGATCAGCGCCAGCTCCTTCTACCTCCTGAACATCAAGCGGGGCACAGAGCCCGTCCGCTTCATCGTCCAGCAGCTTTTGGCAACCTTGCTCGCTGGCGCCTACTATCCGGTCACCGTGCTGCCAAAGCCGCTGCAGTGGATCGCCTGCCTGATCCCGCACACCTACGTGTTCGACGCTCTGCGCCGGCTGATGGACCCCGGGGCGCGGCTCACGGTTCCGGTGCTGCCGATTCAGCAGGTTCTGCCCTGGAGCCCGCTCGTTGTCGACGCCGTGGCGCTTAGTGCCATGACGCTGATCCTTTTGCCACTGGGATTCGTCCTCTACGGACAGGGCATCGAAAAGGCCCGGCGGAACGGGACGCTGACACGATGGCAGTGATCGACGTTTTGGGCATCGGCAAGCGCTACCCGGGGCGCCACGGCACGCTGGCCTTGGAGGGCGTGGATCTCACCCTCGGCGAGGGCGCCGTGCTCGGCCTGCTCGGGCCAAATGGCGCCGGCAAGACGACTCTGATCAAGATCCTCTCCGGCCTCCTGGTGCCGGACAGCGGAGGGGGCACGGTGCTGGGCTACGACCTTCTGCGCCAGGCCAGCCGGATTCGGGCCGAGGTCAGCCTGGTGGCGCCGACGGCGGACGTCGGCATCGACAACAACCTCACCGTGCGGCAGAACCTGGTGTTTTGGGCACCGGTCTACGGGCTGCACGGAGCCGAGGCGCGCCAAAGGATCGACATGCTGCTGGCTCGCCTTGACCTCGAGAAGAAGGCGGGAGATTGGCCGATGCACATCAGCGCCGGACAGCGGCAGAGACTGGCACTCGCTCGCTCCCTGCTCGCCGAGAACACGCTTGTCTTCCTGGACGAGCCGACGAACAAGCTTGACGCCGACGGCGTGCGCTCGGTGCGCGACATGATCCGAGACCTGAACATGAACCACGGGGTCACGGTGGTGCTGACCACCCATGTGATGGAAGAGGCCGAGGAGCTGTGTTCCGAGATCATGTTCCTCGAGCGCGGCCAGATCCGCCGCCACGCCCAGACCGACGAGGTGCTGCGCTCGCTCGGCATCGTCCGTCCCATCCGTCTCGTGCTGGGACTGGCCGACCGGGCCGTCTTCACCCCCCCTGAGCCAACGGCCCTGGCCGCGGCGGAAGACGTGAGCTGGGACGTGGGTGCGGCGCCAAACGAGGTGTCTGTGACCGTGCGCTCCAGCGATGTGCTGGCGACGACGCCGGCCCTTTTGGCCTGGGTGTTCGGCCAAGGCCACCGCCTGCTCGGCATGGCGAGCGCACCGGTGACCTTGGATGACGCCTTTGCCACCCTCTCCGCGGCAGGGGAGGCCAAGCCATGAGCGATTTTGTGATGGCGGTCGAGGAGCAGCCAGCGGGCGTCGTAGGGTTCCTCCGGGCGTCCTTGGCCGCAGCCTGGCTGGAGTTCAAGGCGCTCAGCGTCTTTCCCTCAAACCTGTGGCTGGCGGCCGCCCAAGAGCTGACCACGGTCGGGGTCTGGTACTTTGTGGCCGCCTTCTTGAGCGTGGCGGCAAACGGCGTCGTCGCAGACTATGGCGGCAACTACGTGGCCTATGTGCTGGCCGGTGTGCTCCTAAACCAGGTGGGCCTCACCGCTCTGCTCTCGCCCTTCACCACCATCTCCCAGGCCTTCTGGGACAAGCGGCTGGAGACGTACCGCCTGGCGGTGCAGGGCATCTGGGCGAACGTGATCGGGCGGCTTGGCTGGCAGGTGCTCTTCTCCTCGGTCCTTCAGGTCCTGGCGGCGATCGCCCTGGTGGCGTTCGGCGCCCTGCACCTGGCGCACCACGTCGACTGGTCCGGCGTGGCTCTGGTCTGGCTGCTCCTCGTAGCGGCCAATGCCGGTCTCGGACTGATGGGCGCGAGCCTCTTCTTCCTGCTGGAGGTGAAGAACGGCGAGGACCCGATCACCTGGACCTACCGCTACCTCGTCCAGATCGTGAGCGGGCTCTATGTGCCGCTCGTCGTGCTGCCCGGCTGGCTGCGCGCTGTGAGCTACGCCCTGCCGCAGACATATGCTTTCGAAGCCCTGCGTCTGCTCGCCCTCCAGGGTGCGGCCACTGGGGCGTTGCCAGGGGCGATGACCGGCCTTGGCCTCGGAGCGGGCGCCGCCCTAGTGCTCGGCATCGTGATGCTGCGCTGGGCGCTCATCCGGGCCGAACGCCTCTCCGGGCTCGGCGTGGTCGTCTGAGCAGGCCCAAGAGGTGTTCTTGCGATCCTGCACCTTTGCCAGGATGCGCAGCCGCTTCAACTCGTCTCGGGTCACCGTGATCGTCTCCTCCCTCAGGGGAGGACATTTTCACAGACGAATAACAGGCCAGTTGGCCCGCGTTGACCCAGCGCCTCGGCAGTTGCTATGATGGGCTCCACTCCGGTCTTTCCGGAGCGTCCGGAGGGGTACCGAAGTGGCCAAACGGGGCGGTCTGTAAAATCGCTGGCATTGCCTTCGTTGGTTCGAATCCAACCCCCTCCACCACGAACCACGCCGATCTGGCCATAGGCGCCGGGGAGGCCCATCGCTGACGTAGCTCAGTCGGTAGAGCACCTGCATGGTAAGCAGGAGGTCCCCGGTTCGATCCCGGGCGTCAGCTCCAGATTGAAACCCGCTTCCCGAAAGGGATAGCGGGTTTTGCCATGTCCAGGGAGCTGACCGTACATAGGGCCAGTAGTGAAAGTAGTTGTGAATCCTGTAGGCGCAGACGCGGCTTTGGTCTCCGGACTCGCGACCGAAAAAGGCCCGAAAAGGTGTCCCCGAAAGCACCCTATGGCATCTTCTGTCCTTTCCTGGCGGCCTCTTTCTGGTGATTTGGAATCAGCAGGTCGGGGGTTCGAGGCCCTCCAGCAGATCCAGATCGGAACCCGTGTCCCGCAAGCGGTGGTGGACTTTACTATGAGCTTCGTTGAGGGCCGAGAGGAGCGTCCGCCCGCACGGGAACGGGCAGATTGCGGGACTGGGTGCGGGTGCACGTTGCCTGCTGAATGGTGCTCCGGAGCGCCCTCACCACGGTGGCCGGGGCCACCGGGCAGGACCTCGCTATTGCCCCAACCACAGTGCCGATCGGGCAGCTCTGTGAGCTCTCCGACCCGAAAACCGAGTTGCGGTCAAGCCTCTCGATGACCGCTCTAGGCGACGGGGAGGAGTTGGCGCCGGCAAGATACTCGGCAATTAGTAGAGGTGGTGCAGGCATCGTCGGCAGATGAGTTCAGAGGAGGCTGTACCCGCACGAGCCCGTGACTCCAGGCCAGATCGGCCACGGATACGCCGCGGAAGAGAGGTGAAGGTAGTGGTGCGGGTGATTGCGGCGGGAAGCGTTCTGGCCTGGATTGGGTCAACCATCAGCACCCAAGGGCCGACTCCTCCGCGCTCGTCGCCCTTGAACTCTTCGCCGGCGACGGGAAGCGTGGTCGAGTGCGTCATCATGGTTGCACGCCAGCCGTCCTCGCCACCCGGCCTGTCAGCGATGATTCCGCTGCCCTGAGCCTCCGGCCTGCAGTGCCTCCTCGGCATCGCGATCTTCGCCGGACGAAGGGACCTGGTCCGCGCCTGTGCGTTCCTGCGCAACTGCTGACCACGAAGGGCCGTGCTGGCAAGCAGCTGGCAGCCGGCAGGGTCGGCCGTGCCGATCTTGGACGAGGTCGCTCGCCTCCTGGAGCGGACAAGGGATGACGGGCGGCGCCCGCCGACCGGCCGCCTCCGACGCCACGACGCGCCAGCTCCGCTGGAGCCTGGTATCAGCGCTTGACAGCGGATCGGCGCGCCCCCACTATAGGTCTTGTAGACATAGGTAGGATAGACCTACCTAGGGAGGTGGCGACCTGTCCGCAGACATCTTCATCCTTGGTCTTCTTCGGCGGGGTCCACGGCACGGATACGAGATCAGGCGACAGGTAGACAAGCTGTTCGGGGGGGTGTACCAGGTGACGAACAGCCAGCTATACCCGGCACTGGCGCGCTTCCAGGAGATGGGGGCGGTCGAGCGGGAGGTGGTGGTGCAGGTGGGACGTCCCGACAAACACCTCTACCGCCTCACCTCGGTCGGGTCTGAGGTCCTCCACGCTCTGCTCGTGGACTTCACGGCTGAGACTGCCAGGCGGGAGACCGAGTTTTATGTCCGTGTCGCCCATTTTGATCTGCTGACACCGGCCGAGCGGATGGTCATCCTAGGACGGCGCCGCGACGTCCTAAGCCTGAGGATCGAACGGATCGCGTCGTGGCCAGCAGAGCGGGCAGACGGCTATGTCGGGGAGCTCGGGCGATTGCGGGCGCGCACCCTGGAATTGGAGCGGGGGCAGATCGAGGCATGGCTGGTGAGGGAGTCGCAGCCTGCGCACTGAGACGGTGACCGGAGGGATCTTCTTGGACGAGAGAGCAGTCCGCCGAGCCAGGCTTCTCAGTGCCGTCACGTTGGTGTGTTGTGCCGTCTATGTCGCAGTGGACGTGGTGGCGCAAATCCTGCCCCCTCACTACAGCCCCATCCATCAGGCGGAGAGCGACCTCGCCGTCGGGCCGTACGGGTTTCTCATGAGCTTGAACTTCCTCCTACGCGGCGTGCTGACCGTCTGCCTGCTCTCGGCTTTGGCGATGCTGGTGCCCGTGCAGCGCCGATCTTGGGTCGGGATGATCAGCCTTGGTGTGTGGAGCGTGACGTCGGCGCTACTGGCCGTCTTCCCCACGGACATCTTGGACGATCCCCGGCTCGTCCCTCATCCGCACCCCACCATCCATGGGGAGATCCATCTGACGCTGGCCACCCTGGGCTTTGTCGCCGCGGCGCTAGGGGCCGTGCTGCTGTCTCGGTCGCTGCGACGGGTACGAGACCTCGCCCCAGGCGTCTTCACACGCGCCGTGGCCTGGCTCAGCCTGGCTGGCTTGGCGGTGCTTCCGCTGTCAGCTGTCGTCGACCACGCTGGCGGTCTGGGAGAGCGATTCTTCCTCGCAGCCGTGCTGGCGTGGACGGCAGCGACGGCACTGACCGCCTATCGAGCCGCCGGCACGCGGCTTTCGGGCGGAAGGGGCGAGACCCTTGGCGCACCAAGCGGCACAGGCTAAGAGACGGTGGTGGCGGAACCAGTCCCGTCCTTCGTGCAATCTCCCGGATGCCGAGTCCCTGGCGCTCCATCAGGTGGATGTCCAAAAGCTGCCCACCTCCGAGCATTTGCCACCTCCGCCCTTAGCTCAGGTACGGAGAGGCTTTCTTGGGGGTGCGTGATTTTTCATCCGCCCTTAGCGGGTGACTTTACGACCGGCCGTGACAGGGTTCCGGAAAAGACGAAAATGACGTCGCATGGAACCGGCTCGACTTCCGGAGTTCGTGTCTCAAGAGTAGGTGAAAAAGCGGGAGGCCGGTCGGCACCTTCTGGAGGACGCAAGGTTCATGAAGACGGCCACCTCGGGGTCTCCTGAGCGATGTGCGACCAGCGCTGGGGGGGACCGAAGTGGCCGATGCGCTGAGCACGGCGTTGCTGGAGCTCTTGCCCAGCCCGGAGCATCAAGGTACGGAGTCGTTCCTGCAGCAAGCGGTGAAGAGGATGGCGCAGGCGGCGATCGAGGCCGCGCTGGAAGGTGCGGTCGGAGCCAAGCCGTACGAGCGGACGGTCTCCTTGCGCTGCCTCAGTCAGGAGTCGATGGCCACGGCAATCGGGACGCGGCAGCCTGCCCTCTGGGCAGTCGAGGAGGTGATGGCGGAGGCTGTGTGACCCGGAAACCCCGGAGCACTTTTACACCTCTTGCCGAGACATGACCGGAGTGACGGGCAGAGGCCGTCTCGGCCCGGCGAATGCCGAGAGGAGGCGGGCAGTCGCTTGCCATCGAACTCAAGTCAGCAGCTCGATCGCGAGCTGCCACCAGTCCAGGACGCGGGGACGACCCCTGCGGCCGGCGGCGCACGCCGATTCGGAGGCGAGAGTCTGACTTCTTGGCCGTTCCATGAGAACCGTGATTTAGACGGAGCCGAGGCTCTGCGGTGCCGAGCACGAGACGTGTTCAGACGGTGCCTTGATGACGCCTCGCAGGCCCTTGCATCAGATGGGCGGTAGGAGGGGCGCCTCACGCCCGACTCGGCCACATAGGGCCGCGATCGCGTTGCTCGGGATACCCTTGCTGCTCGTGCTGCTTGCGGGATGCTCAGGGACTCAAAGCAGCACTCAATCGGACATATCGGTCTTGCGAACGATGTCGCCTACCAACTTCGCTTCAGCCACGGGCAGCCTCGATCTCTTTCTGGCGGCTTGGTTGCAACGAGACGTCTCCCTGGCCTCTAAGCAGCTGCCTCCGGGCGATCACATGCTGGCGACGCAGCGAGAGCGCTCCGCCTTTTTGGGAAACGGTGGCCAGCCTACTGGCTACGAACTTATCGGCAGCAAGGCGGTGTCGTCGACAGAGTACGAGTTTGAGGTCTGGCTCTACGTCTACGCCATGGGCCTCTACGGGCCAAAGGCGATGGTCACACGCGCTTCGCCCGCTCTGGTTCTTGTGCGAAAGATCGGAGAGCGCTGGTATGTCGCGAGTATGCCAAAGCAGATGAGCCCCTAGTCTTACGGTCAAGCAGGGATGTCTTGCAAGAGACCGGTGGGGCAGGCTGACCGCTGAGGAGACGGCGCGCCCGTGAACGACGATCGGCTCCGTCGCCTCATAAAACCCGGAGGACTCGACATTCTTCGGGAGCGTCGAAAAGGTCAGTAGCGGGAGCGGGTCGCCGCGACATCAAGCGTATTTGCCCTGCCGAATCTACGGCCACGCAATAGCTGGTCGCCAGGAACAGGCGGCCGCCGCAGCCGATCTTTCAGGTGGCCCGCTGCCGTGCAGAGGGCCACGACCTCATCCTGCTGACTGCCGAACGGCGTGCGGCGGGACGGATCCAACAGCGGGCGAACCGTGGAAGCGCTGACATCGCCGTCGGGGTAGGCGAGGGGCGACGTGGCCCTATCCGTTCGTGCCCTCTCGACCGAACCGATCCAGGGCGCCATGCACGTGAGCGTCCATGGCGACACTGCCCTTGTGCCCTGAGTCGTCGACCACGATCAGTTCGGAATCGGGCCAGGCCTGGGCCAGTTCCCAGGCCGTATCCAGGGGGGCACTCAGATCGAGCCGGCCGTGAACCAAGACGCCGGGGATGCCGATCAGACGTCCAGCGTCTCGGAGCAGGGCGCCTTCTTTCAGCCAGGCGCCATGGGCAAAGTAGTGCGCACAGATGCGGACAAAGGCCAACCGGCTGGCCGTCGGCTTATCGCTGTAGGGATGGGGCTTGCCGCTCGGCTCCAAGGAGAGGACAGTATCCTCCCAGGCCGTCCAGCGGACGGCGGCTTCGCCGCGCACGACTGGATCTGGATCTTCCATCAGGCGAGCGTACGCTGCGACCAGATCACCACACTGCTCGTCCGGGCGGACCCCCGCCCGAAAATCTGCCCACTGCAGCGGGAAAAACCGCCCTACTCCGCGGTATAGCCAGTCGATCTCCGACCGTCGGGAGGTGGTGACACCGGCAATGACGACTTCGGAGACACGATCCGGGTGGCGCTCGGCATAGGCGAGGATCAGAGTTGATCCCCACGATCCGCCGAAGAGCAGCCAGCGGTCGACGCCGAGATGCTCACGCAGCCGCTCCATATCGGTCAGCAGATGTTCCGTTGTGTTGCGGTTCATGTCGGTGTCTGGATCGCTGGCGTGCGGGGTGCTGCGGCCGCAGCCACGTTGGTCGAACAAGATGATTCGGTAGCGCCTGGGGTCGAAGGCACGGCGGGGCCCGATCGAGCAACCGGATCCCGGGCCGCCGTGGACGAAGAGGGCGGCCTTGCCCCTTGGGTTGCCGCAGGTCTCCCAGTAGACCAAGTTGTTATCCCCGGTATCCAACCAGCCATGGTCATACGGTTCAATCGGCGGATAGGGCGCAGCCATCTCGTGGCCCCTCTCGGCGCGTAGATCGATCCGGCAACATCGCCAATGAGACATTTTTGACGCCTGGATACGAGTGTCCTTGCCGAACTGGATCTGGGGCGATTGGCATAGTCGAGGCGTCCGGACCGATCGCTACCTAAAAGACCGTGGTCGCGAATGCGACCCTAAAAGGGCGATACGAATTGCACTCCCTGGATGGAGCGCCCAGTCGGTCCGTCCTCGCTCAGAATGGTGGAAAGACCGTGCTCAGCTGCGATCGCCCATACCATTGCGTCCCAGAAGTGGACGTGATGATCCCTGACACAGCCCAGGGCGTCTGCCACGGTGCGCGCCGTGGGATGAAGCACGGGCCAGGTGTCGGCCAGTGCCTGGACATCGCGCTGGATCTCATCTGCCGGACGATTGTGGCGGAGAAGGACGGCAGCGAACTCGGACAGTGCCTGGACTGGGAGTGCGCCCACCGGACGGATCTCATCTAGGGCGGCTGAGGCTGCGGCCTGATGCGCCTTGTCCGTGTTTACCCCAGCGGCGTACACGAGGATGTTGGTGTCCACGAGCGTCGTGATCACCTCGGGGAGATCCGATCGCTGTACAGATCGTCCCTTCGCCAGGTGCGGGGCTGGTCGTCGACATCGCGACTGGCCCAGTCGCGAAGAAGTTCCTGCCACTTTGTGGTGGCCGCGTCGTCCTGCTGAAGGCGCAACGCGATGGCGTCACGCACCAGCGCACCTTCCGATCTGCCTGTCTGTTGAGAGAGGCGCTTTAACGCTTCGTCCTGGTCGCGGGGGATGAAGATCTGCTTTCGGATCACAGCGGCTCACCTCATGTACACTAAACCTACATCTACTATATGTGTAGGTCTTGGCTGCTGCAAGATTGGGTTCGAGCATGGCACCGATTGCAGACGGTTCCCACGCCAGATCACTCCGCGTGTCCGCATGGTAGTCCCCGGGCGGCATGTCACGAGGTGACATGAGCGTATCGTTTAAGGTGAAACGGTGGGCGGAGAAACCCTCGGACGGTGCCCTAGGAATGGATCTTCCGCATTTCGTCTCATCTTGGTTCACGCCGCTTGATGACCGTCTAGACTGGGCACCTCCACCAGATGCGGCCCTGCTCATCCCAGGGCAGCGATCAGGTTGTTGGCGTGGAGGACGACTCGGCGTTGTTTTCCCTCGCCCAGCGGATCGCCGTCTCGACTTCGCGGAGCGTCACGCCCTGTTCAGCGAATCTCTGCTCGGTGCGTGCCGCCAGCGTCGCGAAACGTTCAGCAGGGGAAATGGCCGCCCGCTCAAGCCGCAAGCCCTTCCCTTGGGGATAGAAGAGCACGTAGTCGCCGCCTCGCAGGCTCAACGCTTCGCGCATGGCCTTCGGGATGGTGAACTGCCCGCTCTTGGTGATCTTGGCGACGTAGGATCTTGCCATGTGGGCCTCACCTTCCTTGCCATCTGATCGTACCGCATGCGCCCGGGCGGGCAATCCTTCGACAGGATTCATGAGAAAGGGCCAGCGAACGGGTGACCGTTGCCTAGAGCGAGAGGACCGGTCTTTCGTCAGGACCGAATTGCCGGCCCCTGGCCCGCCGTCTGGAGCGGCGCCGCTGAGAGGGCCTCGCCCCGTCCGAGCGTATCGATCAGGTGCGCCCGTAGCGATCCTCCAGACGGACCACGTCGTCCCCTTCCGGGCTGGACACCTCGATCAGCTGAAGATCCACTTGGGCGCTGATGCGGTGGACGGTGCCCGGCTTGAGCGTGACGGTGTATCCCGGCCCCGCCGCCACCTCGTCCTCTCCGATCTGGAATCGACCGTATCCAGCCACCACCCACAGTGTTTCCAGCTTCCTGCGGTGGTACTGCAGGGAGAGGGAGTGACCAGATCGGACTTCGATCAGCTTGCCTAGGTAGCGGTCGGTTACGGCCCACCAGATCTCCCGCCCCCACGGCTTTTCGACGACCCGTTCGGGGGCGGCGGCTGCGGTGGCAAGCGGACCGGCAGGGAGGTATCCGTCTTCGGCTGAACCCTCCCAGGCCCGAACACTCAGCCCGTCGCCCATAGCGCCGAGCGCCATCCGGCCTGGGATGCCGATGACCGATGCCGCCGGCAGGCTGGGGCACGCCTGGCGCACCTTATCGGTCAGGTCAGAACTGCAAAGCACGGTCACCGGCTGTGGCGGCTTTGCCGCCAGCACCCAGGCCATCGTGACCGAGAAGTGGCTTTGCCCCGAGATCAGCGGCTGTAGCGCATCCTCGCTCGCGACCTGGACCACAAAACCCACCCAACGCACCCCCGCTGATCGGTTGTACCAGGCCACGACGAACCGGAGCCGATTGTCCTCAAGGTGTCCTGGCGAGGTCCCTGCCTGCCAGGCAGGTCGCACCAAGCCGGTCTGAGGTCCACGCCATCACACCGGAAGAGGGTGATGCGCCGTCCTCAGGTCGTTCGTCCAGTAACGACTGCCTGATGGGCGGCCCAGGCCGCACCGATCAGGGGCGCCGGCCCCCCCAGCTCTGCCGGGACGATTGGCAGCGGCAGGTTGGCTGCCCAGGCCCTCTTGTTCAGCACCCGTTCCATCCCTGGGCGCAAGAGGTCAAGACTCTGGGCCAAAGAACCGCCGACCACGACCAGCTCTGGATTGGCGACCTGCGCCCAGGCAGCGAGCCCGGCTCCCAGCGCCTCTCCGGCCTGCCGGTATACGACCTGGGCCAGGCGGTCGCCGGCGCGTGCCCGCGCCGCGACCGCCGCGGCGTCCAGGGCCTTTCTGCTCTTTGCCAGGTACTGTTTGGCGATGGCTGTGCCAGAGGCAATCGCCTCCACGCAGCCCAGCCGGCCGCAGCTGCAGCGCGGACCAGTGCGCGAGACACTCAAATGGCCAATCTCGCCGGCTGCGCCGTTCTTTCCGAGCAGCGGCTGGCCGTCCACGATCAACCCGCCGCCGATGCCGGTGCCGAGCGTCAGGTAGGCGAAGGTGAAGCGGCCGCGGCCGGCGCCGAAGGCATATTCGCCGAGCCCGCCCATCAGGGCGTCGCGCTGGGCGACCACCGGTGCCTGAAGGTCAAGCCAGCGGCTGAAGTCGCCCACCGTAGAGCCGATCCAGCCAGGAGGCATGTTCGGGGCATGGGCCAGAGTGCCGGCCAAGACCGGACCCGGGAGCGAGATGCCGATCGCCTTGGGCGCCACCCCGAGCTGGCGGGCCATCTCGGCCAAGAGCGGCCCGATCGCCTCCATCTGGGATTGGGCACTCTCGCCAGAGGTGGGGCGGGCGTCATGTGCCAGCAGGTGGGCGCCGTCGACGATGGCGAAGGCGATCTTGGTGCCGCCGACGTCGATGGCGTACTCCAGGGCGCACACCTCCTGGAAGGGCAGATTCGATAGAGCCTTGGCCGGTCCCGGTCAGATCCCTGCCGAAGAGAACCCGGGGTTCGATGCCAACACGCAGGTGCCAAGACGAGGGGTGAAGCGGTTGACGGAGTGGATGGAGGAACTGGCCAGGATCATCCCTTCGGGCCAGATCAGCCAGAACCCGAGCGTGCTCGAACAGCATGCCAAGGACGAGTCGTATCACCCCGGCGTCTTGCCGGACGTGGTGGTTTACCCGGAGTCCGAGGCGGACGTGGTGGCGGTGATGAGCCTGGCCACAAGGTGTCTCGTCCCAGTGGTGGCCTTTGGGGTTGGCAGCGGCCTGGAGGGGCAGGTGGTGCCACTTTCGCACGGCATCTCGCTCGACACCTCCCGACTGAACCGGGTGCTCGAGGTCCGCCCTGGCGACTTCCTGGCCTGCGTCCAGCCCGGCGTCACCCGCCGCCAGCTGAACGAGCAGCTGGGTCGCCAGGGCTGTTCTTTCCGGTCGACCCTGGCGCCAACGCCTCTTTGGGCGGGATGGCGGCGACCGGCGCCAGCGGCACGACCACCGTCCGCTACGGCGGGATGCGCGAACATGTGCGGGCGCTGACTGTGGTCCTGGCAGACGGGCGGGTGATCCGCACCGGGTCGCTGGCCGCCAAGTCCTCGTCCGGACTGGACCTGACCCACCTGTTCGTGGGGTCGGAGGGCACGCTCGGCATCTTCACCGAACTCTGGGTCCGCATCTGGGGCATCCCAGAGGCCACCCTTGCCGCCCGTGCCGAGTTCAAGACGGTTGATCAAGCGGTCGCCGCCGCCACCGCCATCATCGGGGCCGGAGTGCCGGTCGTCAGGCTGGAACTGGTGGACGCGCCCTTCTTTCAGTACATCAACGCCTATGCGCACACCGCCTTTGCGCTCTCGCCGACCCTGCTCCTGGAGTTTCGCGGCAGCCGCCTGGGCGCTCGCGCCGACCTCGCCGCGGCGAAGGACCTCGTGATGGAAGAAGGCTGCACCGTCTTTCAAGAGGTGGAAGATGCCGCCCGGCAGGGCGAGATGTGGGCGGCACGGCACAGCGCCGCCTTCGCCTTCATGGCAGCGCACCCCGGCCTCGGACATCTGGCCACCGATGTCTGCGTGCCGATCTCCAAGCTGGGGGAGGCGGTGGGCCGAGCCAAGGCGGCGCTCGCCGAGCTCAGGATGGAGGGGGCGATCTTGGGCCATGTCGGAGACGGCAACTTCCACGTCAGCCTGGCCGTGAATCCAAACGACCCAGCTGACCTCGCCCGGGCCGAGGCCTTGAGCGGACGACTCGTCGATCATGCGCTTTCGGTCCAAGGCACCTGCACCGGCGAGCACGGGGTCGGAATCGGCAAACGCCGCTACCAGGACCGGGAGCATGGGCCGTCTTTGGCCGTGATGCGCAGCATGAAGGCACTGCTCGATCCAAAGGGCATCCTCAACCCCGGAAAGCTGGTCGACGCTGAGTCCGAGACCGCTGGCCGCTAGGGCTATACTGGGAGCGGAATCCGAGCCTGGGCGGCAGCAGGGAGGCGACCTGAGATGATGCACCACAGCGGCCTTGGGTTCGGGGCGGGCCTATTCGTCTTCTGGCTGTTCGGGTTGGCCGTGGTGGCGGGACTGATCTGGCTCATCTACAGCCTGGTGCTGAGGGCCGCCGAGAAGTGGCCACGGCGCACGGCGCCGGACGATGCCCTGGAGGTGGCCCGCCTGCGCTACGCCAGAGGGGAGATCGGGCAGGACGAGTTCCAGCGGCTGGTACAAGATCTCACCATCAAGAACCGCTGAGGGCAGTCTGCCTCAGGAAACAACGACGGTGGCACCCTGTTCAGGGTGCCACCGTCTGATCAGGCCGGAGACGGAGGCTAGGAGCCTGGGGCCGCCGGAATGGTGGAGCCGTACTGAACGTTGAAGCCGTCCGTGTCGCTGTCCGGCAAGGACGGAGTGGACACCTGGACCCGCTTTTGAATCATCACGCCGCCGTCGACGGCGGCGAGGCCCGGGTTTATGCCGTTCGCCGTGCCAGGGTTGAAGGTGGCAAGCCCATAGTTGGCGAGGGTGGCCACATGGCCGCCGATGGTCGGGGCCTCTTGGATCCATTCGGCCGATGAGCCAGGGCCGCTGTAGGTCTGGGTGGTGGAGAAGGTCCAGCCCTGTGTGGCATCTGCGATGGTGATGGTCCAGGTGCCGCTCGCGTTCTTGACGATCGAGGCCGACATCTGGTCGCCCGGGCTGACCGGATCGCCAGTGATCACCGTCTCGGCGGCCGGCAGGATCTCCCACCAGGCGTCGTAGTGGGCGCTGCCCTGGTAGTAGTCCTGCTCGGTGCCGGTCTGGATCAGATCAGAGTTGTTGAAGCCGTCGATCCCCACCCAGCTTGAGGAGTAGGTGCTGCCGTGGCTGGGGGACACCGTCGGGACGGTCCAGGCGGCGGTGACCTGGGTGTAGGTGCCGCTGGAGAGGGCGTATCCGGACCAGTTGCTGGAGGCCCAGCCGAAGGGACTCGTGCTGCCGGATGAGCCGCCGTGGCCGTGCGACGTTCCAGGCACCGTCAGGGCGATGCGCGGCGCATGCGAGATCAGGGGGCCGGCCGCAGTGCCGACGACGCCGGCACCGGTTGCCGACAACAGGGCCATGGAGGCCAGTCCACAGGCGATGCGGCGAACAGAGACCAATCGATCACCTCCCGGAAATTTGGCCTTGGTATTAGTCGCAGAAACTGCAATTCCTGCAATCTTAGGGCGGCACCAAGATCTGTTTTCAATCCCCCACACGGCGCACCAGTGAACGACTTGGTGGCTACGAGCGGCAAGGCGACCCCTTGCGAGGCCGCCCCAAGCTAGGCATGATACCGAGGGTCCCAGGTCTGTGCGGTGGAGGTCTTGCCTTGGCGCTCGGCTTTCGGCCCTTGGTCCACCGTGACGGCTTCTTGCCGATTGAGGACTACGGGTTGATCGGCAACCTTGAGACCTGCGCCCTGGTCGGCCGGGATGGTTCGATCGACTGGTGCTGCCTGCCCTACCTGGACTCGCCCAGTGTCTTTGCCGCCATCTTGGACAAGAAGAAGGGCGGGCGCTTTCTGGTCCAGCCAGAGGGCGAATTCAGCTCAACGCAGTCGTATCTGGCTGACACCAACATCCTGGTCACCGCCTTTGCGACCGCAGGCGGCGAGGCGGCAGTGACCGACTTCATGCCGGTGATGGCCGGCAAGACCGATGACCAGCCGGTGCCCTGGGACCACCGGGCGATCCTGCGCGAAGTCGCCTGCAGCCGCGGCCAGGTGCGCCTGCACTGGGAATTCGCCCCGCAGCCGGACTACGGCCGCGGCGAGGTCGACTGGGAACGCCCACCCGGCGGCCTGGCGGCCATTGCCCCGGGGCTCGGCCGACTCTTTCTGCAGCTGCCGGGCGGGGCCGAAGTTCGGGGCGGACGAGCCCACGGCAGCTTCGTGTTGCAAGAGGGCGACAGCGTCTGGCTGGTGCTGCGCTACCAGGACCCGACTCCCTTGTCCGAGGCCGCCTGCCAGCAGCTCTTGGAGGACACGAAGGATCTCTGGGGCTCTTGGGTGCACAGCTGCGAGGGCCCCGGATGTGCCTTTGCCGGCCCGTGGCACGATCAGGTGGTGCGCTCGGAGCTGGTGCTGAAGCTCTTGACCCATCCCGAGACCGGCGCCATCGCGGCAGCACCCACCACGTCTTTGCCGGAGGCTGTCGGCGGCGGCCGGAACTGGGACTACCGCTTCGCCTGGGTGCGAGACGCCTCGTTCACCGCCCAGGCCCTGTTCCACATCGGACATCAGAGAGAGGCCCGCCAGTACTTTCGCTGGGTGCGCTCGATCTGGGCCAAGGACACTGACCCGGCCGACATCCAGACCATGTACAGCCTGGCCGGCGGCCGCGATCTGACCGAGTTTCAACTGGACCACCTGAGCGGCTATCGAAATTCCCGGCCGGTCCGGATCGGGAACCAGGCTGCCACCCAGCACCAGCTCGACATCTACGGCGAACTGATCAACGCCCTCTATGAGTTCACCCGCTACCCGCGAAACGGTGGGGTACCGGAGCGGGCCCTGGTCGAGGCGGAGTGGCCGATGATCCAGCGCATCACCGAGTATGTGGCAAGCTGCTGGCAAGAGCCGGACTCTGGAATCTGGGAGATGCGCGGCAAAGAGCAGCACTTCACCTACTCCAAGCTGATGTCTTGGGTGGCCCTAGACCGCAGCATCCGCCTGGCCGAGCGCTGGCAGCTTCAGGCGCCGGTGGACCCATGGAAGCAGGAGCGGCGCAAGGTGCGGCGGGCGATCTTGGACCACTCCTTCAACCCGGAGCTGAACAGCTTCACCCAGGCCTTCGGATCGACCGTCCTGGACGCCTCCAATTTGCTGATTCCGGTGATGGGCCTGGTCGGACACAGCGACCCGCGCGTGGTCGGCACCATCGATGCCACCATGTCCAAGCTGATGAGCCACGGGCTGGTCCACCGCTATCTGGACGACGACGGGCTGTCCGGCCACGAAGGCGCCTTCCTGCTGTGCACCTTCTGGCTGGTCTCGGCCCTGGCTCTGGCCGGCCGGCAGCAGGAAGCGGAGCAGGTGTTCCAGGGCGTGCTGGACCGGATGGGGCCGCTTGGCCTTCTGGCCGAGGAGATGCACCCGGAGCTCGGATTGATGCTCGGCAACTACCCGCAGGCCTTCAGCCACATCGGGCTGATCAACAGCGCCCTCTACCTCGGGCGAAAGAGCCGGCCAGCGACGGTCGCCCCGGCTCCGATCGGCACCGATCTGCCGGCCTGACCCAAGCGAGCCGGGCCAAGGGCGGGGGCAGCGCCCTTGGCCCGATGGCCACGGTGCGTCCGGGGCGGGAACGGTCAAGACGGTCCTTGCGGCACCGCCCTTGAGACCAAGGACACATGCTAAGATGCCAGCATGCAGGAAATGACAGATGCGCAGCGTTCCCCCTTCGACCGCCTGAGGCTGGGCGAGCCCTGCCATGTCGTCGTCCGTCGCTGCTGGCCGCTGATGGTGGCGGGACTGACCCTGGAGAGCGAGGCAGGCAGGGTCCCCGAACTGCCGCGCGAGGATCTGGCGACCATCCCAGGCTGGCCCGTCCTGCGCGGGCTTCTCGTCCACGGGATGGTACTGCGCGACACCCTGGCCGCTGAGCCGTCGACCGACCTCGATGCCATCCACACCGTGGCCGGCCTGATCGACTGGCTAGAGCAGCGCGGAGTCGACTGGTGGCATGAGCTGTTAGCCGACGGCGCCAGCCGGGGATGGGCATTTTACTGCCAGGCGGCCGACTCGGAACCGGAGCGCAGGAGACGGCTCGGCCAGTGGGCCAAGGGCGGCGAAGCGCCCGGCTGGTGGCACGACCACAGCCTGTTCGATCAGCGGGTGCGCGCCCAGGCTCTCCTCTGGGAGATCACGGAGCAGGAGCTCGTGCCCCTGCTGTCTGACCGCGCGCAGGCCCTCGCCATCGTGGCCAAGGTGCTGCAGCCGGCCGCCCGCCTGATCGACGCAGCCACGCCGAGGCTGGGCCGCAGCGAGCGCAGCGTGGCGCCGGACCTGGCCCAGGCCTTTTGGACGATGACGGGCCGACCGCTGACCGGGATGACGGCCGACGAGCTGTCAGGAGTGCGTCACCTGGTGGTGGTGCCCACGCCAGGGCTCGCTCGCCAGGACGCCGTATCGGTCGCCCGCCGACCGGACAGATGGACGGTGTGGGTGGGGGCCGAGGCGGCCGACCTGGGGGCGAAGCCGGCTGACGTCAGCCGGATCCTGGCTGCCCTCGGAGACGACCTGAACGCCCAGATCGTCGAGAATTTGTCGACCCAGGGACCCGCCCACGCCCTTTTGCTCGCCGACCGCCTGCCCGCCCATCCCTCCACATTGAGCCGGCATCTCAACGCCATGGCCGATGCGGGCGTATTGCGCGTCCGGCCCCAGGGCCACAAGGTGGTGTACCATCTGAACCCACAGGCTCTGGACCGCCTGGCGAACTGGGTGCGGCAGCTGAACACCGACGAGTCCTGAGGGCGCCGTTGCAGGGTCTGGACAGAGCCGCTTTGGGAATCGGGACCAGCCTGTTTAGTGGAGGGGTCAGCCGTGCGGGTTACAGGAATCCACCATGTCTCCTCCCTGACCGCCCATGCGAAGGAGAACCTGGCCTTTTACACAGGTGTGCTCGGCATGCGGCTGGTCAAGAAGACGGTCAATCAAGATGACGTCTCTTCGTACCATCTGTTCTACGGAGACGAGATTGGGAGCCCCGGCACCGAGCTCACCTTCTTCGACATCCCGCACGCCGGCGCCAACCAGCCTGGCAGCCGCTCGATCTCCAGCATCGGCCTGACGGTGGGCGACCGTGCCGCCCTTGGGTACTGGCAGGCCCGACTGGCCGAATGGGGCGTCGACCACGACCCGATCGGCTCTGTTGCCGGCCGACCGACGCTGGCGTTTCGGGACCCGGAAGGTCTGCGCCTGGTACTGACCGTCGACGAAGACAGCCCAGGCCGAAAGACGCCGTGGCCAAAGAGCCCGGTGCCCGCCGAGGCGGCGATCTTGGGCCTGGGGCCGATCACCCTGACCGTGGGTGAGGGGACGCAGACCGGCCGTCTGCTGACAGAGCTGATGGGATTCGAAGAGCGTGCGTCGCGGGAAGCGGCGCTGGACCACGGTGGCGAGCGACGCGTCTTCACAACCGGCAGCGGCACCGCCGCTGAAGAGGTGCACCTTGAGGTCAGGCCTGAGCTTGCGACGGAGCGGCTGGGCTCTGGCGGAACCCACCATGTGGCCTTTCGGGTCCCGGACGAGGAGCAGCACCGGGCGTGGCTCGATCTCTTGGAGCGTGCCGGCGTGCGAAACTCCGGCCTGATCGACCGCTACTATTTTCGGTCCATCTACTTTCGCGAGCCGTCTGGCATCCTGTTCGAACTGGCCACCGACGGCCCTGGCTTCCTGACCGACGAGGATGCCGACCGCCTGGGAGAACGCCTCTCCCTGCCGCCGTTCCTGGAGTCCCGGCGCGCCGAGATCGAAGCGCATCTTCCGGCCCTGGAACTGCCGAGGTGACCGGACCAGACGAGACGCGCCCAGCGGTGGCGCTTGGCTTCATCCATCGCGCCGTCCCAGGCGCGCTCGGTGCGGACGGCCCGACCCTCGTTCTCCTGCACGGCACCGGTGGCGATGAGCAGGACCTCTTGCCGCTGGCGGCCCGGCTGGCGCCCGGGGCCAACTTGCTCGGTGTCCGAGGGAAGGTGCAGGAAGGCGGTCTGGCCCGGTACTTCAGACGCCTTGGCGAGGGCGTCTTCGATCAAGAAGACGTCATGGCGCGAGCGGCCGAACTGGCCGCATTCCTGCCTGCCGCTGCCCGTTCCTACGGCTTTGACGGTCGCCTCTTCGCCGTCGGCTACTCGAATGGTGCGAATATGGCGGCCGCCCTTCTCTTGTTGCAGCCAGGACTGTTGAAGGGAGCTGTCTTGTTCCGGGCGATGCTGCCACTCACCGCACCAGCGCAGGTGGATTTGGCTGGGACAGCGGTGCTGATCAGCAACGGCCAGAGCGACCCGCTCACTAGCAAAGAGCGGGCTCAGGAGCTGTCCCGGGTGCTCAGCAACTGTGGCGCGACCGTCACCACGAAGTGGCAGAAGTCTGGACATGGCCTGGTGGAAGGGGATCTCACCGATGGTGCCACCTGGTTAGGGTGGCACTGCGGGGCCAGCCAGCGGGGACCAGCCGATTCCTGAATGGGTTCAGACGGGAACGTTAAGAGAGGACTCGAAGTCGAGGAAGAGGGCAGTTGGGCACAGGGAGGCGGCGGAGGGGGGTGAGTTGCGTTCGGCGCCAGATGCCTGAGCCGGTTTTGCTCATCTGTTTGGCAGTCTTGGTCGGCGGCGTAGGCGGAGTGGGAGCCGTTATCTTCCGGGTGATGATCAATGCGGCCGGAGCAGGCCTTGGATTCATTGTCCACGGCGCTCTGCGGTTACCTCCGGCTGGCCGCCTGATCGAGCCTGTGCTAGGTCTGATGGCCGTGGGTGTGATTACCACCTACTTTGCCCGAGAGGTGAGGGGGCACGGCGTGCCCCAGATTCTAGAGGCAGTGGCACTTCACGGTGGCCGGATCCGCAAGCGAGTCGGGTTTTGGGGCATCGTGGCACCCGCCATCACCATTGGCGCTGGCGGTTCGGTGGGGCGTGAGGGTCCGATCGCCCTGATCGGAGCCGCGTTCGGCTCCACTCTCGGCCAGCTGATGAAACTGGCCGACCGCTACACCATGCTGTTGGTTGGCGCCGGGGCGGCCGCCGGGATCGGCGCCACTTTCAACGCTCCGATTGCCGGCGCCCTGTTCGGCATGGAGGTGGTGCTGGGCAGTTATGCGATGGGCACATTGGTGCCGTGCATGGTGGCGTCGGTAGTCGGGGTGACCGTGTTCAACGCCATTTTGGGCAATCATCTGGCCTTGCCGCTGCCGAATCTCGCCTTTCGCTCCCCCTTCTCCATCGTGGTGATGGCGGTGGTGGGAATCCTGGCAGGTCTGTGCGCCGTGGTGTATACCCGCGGGTTGACTTGGGCGGAAGATCTCTTCAACCGGCACCGTCTGCAGTTCTGGCACAAGGCGCTGATCGGTGGCTTGGTGGTTGGTGCCATCGGACTGGGCCTGCCCCAGGTGCTGGGGGTGGGATACGGCCCGATGGAGCTGGTCGGACTGGGCAAGATCGCGGGCATGATGGTACTGCTCTTGCTGGTTGCCAAGTTCGTGGCAACGATTACCACCATCGGTGCTGGAGGCTCAGGCGGGGTATTCGCCCCCAGTCTGTACCTTGGCCTGATGCTCGGCACAACGGTGGGCACTGCCGCACACGGACTGTTTCCTGGATCCTTGGCGGATGCGCGCAGTTTCGGGGTGGCGGGGATGGGGGCCGTGTTTGCAGCTGCAGCCCAGGCTCCACTGACAGCGGCTGTCATCGTCCTTGAGATGACCGGTGCCTACCATCTCACGCTGGGCGTGGCGATGGCGTCTGCAATCGCCTACTTCCTGTACGGATCCTTGCAGCGGGACACCATGTATACGGTACGGCTTAGCCGACGCGGCATTCGCATCCTGCGTGGCTCCGAGGTGCGCCCGCTGGAGACGATGTCGGTACGGACCGCAATGAGGCCGGTAACCGTTCGCCTGACTGGAGCGAATAGTCTGCTCGAGGCCCAGGAAGCGATGGGGAAGCTGCACGCCGACGCCATTTTGATCGAGGACCCAGATGGCACCTACCAGGGCATGCTGGAGGCCCCCACCGTGCTCTCCGCACCTTCTCAAGGCTCGCTCCGCGACCCCATCTCTTCGGTGGCCCTGAACCGGGTCCCGGCGCTCCGAGCGGACGATAGTCTGGACGACGCGATGCGGTGCTTCGCGCTCTATGACACCGAGATCCTGCCCGTCACCAACGAGGGTAAGTTGGTCGGTGTGCTCAGCCGTGGGGGCGTGATGCAGTCATACCAGGCACACACCACGCTCAGCCTGGAGACCCGTCAGAAGGTGGCGCTGCTCAGGCAGAGTGATCTCGAACCCGGAGCCCTGCGCGTGCTGATGGTGGGAGGCCAAAGCGAAGCAGTCGGGGTGGCGATCAAGGACCTGAAGATTCCGCAGCACTTGGTGATCGTGGCCATCGAGCGGGGTACCCAGGTGGTGATCGCCAAGGGCGATACGACGATTGAAGCGGATGACCGGTTGATGGTCTACGCCAATCCGCCAGACGAGGTGGACGATTTCGCTAGGTATCTGACTGGGCGTTAACCTTGAGGTCCCGGCCGTGCGCCTTGGCAAACCGTTTCCGATATGGGACAAAGGGAGCATGAATGCGGCAGAGGTCGGCCCCAGCCGGCAGACAGTCAGACTTTCTGAGTTGATCGGGGCCCTCTCCAAGGCCCTCGACTTGACGGAGGGCGTGGCCTTCGGCCATGCCCTGCGCTCCTGCCTGATCGGCATGCGCATGGCCGCGGTGATGGGACTTGGCGACGAAGTCCGCTCGGCACTCTTTTACGCCCTCTTGCTCAAGGACTCCGGATGCTCTTCCAACGCGGCCATGGTCCAGGAGATGTTCCTCACAGACGACCTGAGCGCCAAGCACGACCTGAAGATGACCGATTGGACCAAGCCGCTGCAGGCGGTGCGTTACGGGCTGATGGTGGCCGGGCGCGGCGGCGGACTGATGGCCCGGGTGCGACGGCTGGCCGCACTCGCCCCAGGCGGCCTCGCCCCCGCCAAGCAGCTGGTGGCCGTCCGCTGCACGCGGGGCGCCGAGATCGTCCATATGATGTCGTTCCCGAATCAGACCGCAGAAGCCATTCGGTCGCTGGACGAGCACTGGGACGGCCGGGGCTATCCGGATGGGTTGAAAGGGGAGCAGATTCCGCTTTTGGCCCGCATCGCCTGCCTCAGTCAGACCGTCGAAGTCTTTCGGGCGTCCGCCGGCCCGGATGCGGCGCTGGCCATGGCTCGGCGCCGCAGCGGCACCTGGTTCGACCCAGCCTTGGTCAAGGTGCTGCTCGATGTGGCCAAAGAAGACGAATTCTGGCGGCTTCTGGACGCCGATCGGCCAGTCGTGATGGCTGCCGTGTCGACGCTCGAGCCGGCTGAGATGGCCTACATCGCCGATTCGGATCGGATCGACAAGGTGGCACTGGCCTTCGCCCAGATCATCGACGCCAAGTCGCCCTACACCTATCGCCACTCCGAGGGCGTGGCCAAGTATGCCGTGGCGATTGCCCAGGAGCTCGACTTTTCACCCGCCCAGGTCCGTGAGATGCAGCTGGCGGGGCTGCTGCACGACATCGGCAAGCTGGGCGTGCCGAACATGATCCTGGACAAGGCTGGCCCGCTGACTGCAGAGGAGAGGGACGTGGTGCGCCGCCATCCGCGCTACTCGTGCGAGATCCTGTCGGAGGTGGAGGCATTTTCAGGCCTGGCTGACGTGGCTGCGGTGCACCATGAACGGATCGACGGCAAGGGCTATTATCGGGGGGTGGCGCTTTCGGACTATCCGGCGGCCCACCGGACTCTGCCGGTGGCCGACATCTACGAGGCGCTCACCGCCAACCGGCCCTACCGCGAGGCGATGAGCCAGGAGGCGGCCGTGTCGCTCTTGCGCAGGGATGCCGGAACCGGTGTCTGTCCCCATGCGTTGGGTGCCCTGGAAGCGGCCTTGGAAAAGGGAGAGGTGGCGTAATGGCGGAGTCGGGAAGCGACGGCGAGGGCGGGACAAGGCGCCGTTTTGGACGCAGGGCCTGGGGCGGCGGTGTGCTGATGGCGCTTGGATTGATCGTGCTCTTCTTGCCGGCGGTGGACGTGCCAGGCTTTGGGGTGGTCACGGTGGCCCAGGCCCGCGGCATCTGCAGCGGCACGCTCGCTCCGACGGTGCCCATTCCGGCAGCTGCCGTCTGCACCGGCCCCGGCATTGCCTATGTGGCGGCGACCGTGGTGTTTTTGGTCGGCGTGGCGCTGCTGTCCTGGGGCATCGCCAAGCCGCGGCGAGGCTAAACGGAGACCGTGCATGATCAGAAGAGGGGCTCGCCGTTGTCGGCGAGCCCCTCTTCTTGTCATGCAGAGAGAGTGCGGACGGGTCAGACAGCCGGATTGGCTTCTTGCTGGTTCAAACAGGCGTGGCCGTCTGTGGGATCCGGCTGAATGTAGGTGCGTCCCCAGTTCTCGACCGCCTGCATCACGCCCTGGAGCGCCACGCCGGCCGGAGTCAGCCGGTAGAGCGTGCGCGGCGGGAAGACCGAGTGCACCTCGCGGGCGACGACGCCCAAGGTCACCATCTCATCCAGGCGCTGGCTGAGCGTGGCCGGGTTGCAGCCGCCGACCGAACGGGACAGCTCGTTGAAGCCAAGCGGCTCGTTGAGCAGGGCGCGCACGATGTGGAGCACCCACTTGTGCTGGAGCACTCCGATGGCAGCGTGGACGGGGCAAAAGTCGTCGCTCATGGCCAGATCATAAACCCGATAGAAGACCTTTGCAAACCTATTGCACTATGAAATACATAGTGATAGGCTGACCTGGAGTCGAAATGTGGTCAGAGGAGGATTCAGATGGTTTGGGAATTCGATCCGTCTCACACGTCAGCAGAGTTTGCGGTCCGCCACCTGGGGATCATGACCGTGCGCGGGCACATGAATCTGGTGCGCGGCACGCTCGAGACCGAGGGCGCGAAGGCGGTCGGGGCCGAACTGGTCCTTGACCCGAAGACCATTGACACCCGTGAGCCGAAGCGGGACGCGCACCTGCGTTCACCGGACTTTCTCCTGGCGGATGAGCATCCGGAGATCGTGTTCAAGGCGACGGGCATCTCAGGTCAAAGAGACAGCCTGAAGGTCACAGGAGACCTCAGCATCCGCGGCGTCACCAAGTCGGTCGAGCTGGCCGGCGCCATGACCCCGGAGATCACGGACCACAGGGGCCTGAAGCGCCTGGGCGTCAGCGCCGAGACCACGATCAACCGCAAGGACTTCGGCATGGAGTGGAACCACCTTGTCGACAACGCCCTGATGGTTGGCGACGAGGTCAAGATCACGGTCGAGGGGGAGGCCTTCCAGCCCCAGTAGACCGCATCGCCGAGGTTCTCTCGTTGGGGCCGGCCCGCCTGGGTCGGCCCCGGCCTTGTGTCAGGGCGTGTCCGGATCCTCCCGGGTCAGCGGGCGGGCCAGAAGGCGCGAAATCTCATCATGCGGCCGACGGCCCTCGAACAAGATGTGCGCCAGCGAGCTGGCGATCGGCAGCTCGACGCCCGAGCGCCGGGCCAATGCCAGCGCTGCCCGGGTGGCGAACACGCCTTCGTAGACGTAGGGGGTTGTCGCCATCACCGTCTCCGGAGCCATGCCCCGGCCGATGGCCAGGCCGAGCGCCCGGTTACGGCTGTGGGTGCTGGTGGCGGTGGCCAGAAGGTCTCCGAGGCCGGCCAGCCCGGCGAAGGTCATCGGCTGCGCTCCCTCGGCCACGCCCAACCGGAAGATCTCGGCCAACCCGCGGGTCAGGAGGGCCGCCTTCACGTTGTCGCCGAGCCCGAGCCCATCCAGGATGCCGGCGGCGATCGCCAGCACGTTCTTCAAGGCACCTGCCAGTTCCACGCCCAATCTGTCGGAGGAGGCGTAGAGGCGAAAGGTGGGACAGGACAAGAGGTCTCGAGCCGAGGCGGCCACGGTCGGATCGGGATGGGCGACCACCACCGCCGTGGGCTTGAGCTGGCCCACCTCCTCGGCGTGGCTGGGTCCGGACAGCTGGACCAGGTCGACCCCGAGAGCCTCGCCAACCTCGCTCATGCGCAGCAGGGACGGAAGCGCCAGTCCCTTGGCCGTCGAGACCGCCACCGCCTCTCCAAGCAAAGAGGCGCTGCGCGCAAGCGTATCCGCCATCGCCTGCGAGGGCACGGCGAAGATGGCAGCCTGGGCGCCGTCCAGTACCTGGGCCAGATCTTGGCTCACCGTCACCGCAGCCGGGAGCATGACGCCGGGCAGATACACCTGGTTGGTGCGGGTCTCGGAGAGCTCACGCGCCATCTCCTGGCGCCTGGCAAACAGCCAGGTGTCGTCGCCGCGCTGACCGTAGAGAGCCGCCAGGGCGGTGCCAAAGCCCCCAGCCCCGACGATGGCGATCTTCATCGGCGCACCGTCAGACGCGGTTCCTGATGCGCCAGCAGACGCTGGATGTTGGGCGCGTGGCGGATCAGCATCAGGAGCCACAGTCCGAGCACCAGGATCCGGCTGGGCGTGGAGGCGGGAAGGACCAGCAACGTGACGAGCGCCGCGGTGGCGCCGAGCAGGGCCGAACTGGACACGATGCGGGTGGCCAGCAGCATCCCGAGGAAGACGAGCACGGCGACTAGGGCGGCGAGCGGGCTGGTCAAGAGAAGCACGCCCAAAGAAACGGCCACCACCTTGCCGCCGTGAAAGCGCAGGGTGAAGGGATAGGCATGGCCAATGCCGGCGCCCAGGCCGCCCAGCACAAACCCCCAGGGACCGACCAGAGAGAGACCGATCAGGGCGGCAACGGCGCCCTTTCCGGCGTCCAGGAGCAGCACGAGCAACCCGGCCGCCGGCCCCAGCGCCCGGTTCACATTGGTCGCTCCGATGTTGCCGGAGCCGACCTCTTGCAGGCGCACGCCCCTCAGACTGGCCAGCAGCACCCCGAACGGGATGGACCCAATCAGGTATCCGAACACGGCGCTCTGAACCACCGAAAGCCCCCCTCGGCGGAGTTGCTCAGAAGAAGACGGCCAGCTTGTACAAGAACGGGAAAGCCAGGGGCGACAGGGCCGGCGTGTAGGTTGCCGCACCGACGGTCAGAGTGATTCGGCCTGGCAGCCCCTGACCCCCTGCCGACGGCGCCCAGGCAACCTTGACGGGCGTGCCCTTGGCGCCGACCAGAAGCAGGGAGTGGGCGAGGCGCAGCGGGACCGAAAAGCCAAACGCCAGGTGGGCCACGGCCACCACGGTGCCCTTCGGCAAAAGCCGCGTGGTGTCGTGCTGGTCGATGTAGCCCACGAGCTGGTGGATGGAGGCGAAGATGGGGGCGAAGCCGCCGGGACCGTCCAGATAGATGCCCACCAGCAGCGGGTGGCCGGGCAGGCTGGTGCGGACGGCCCAGTCCAGATTGCGCCCGGACTGCGGCGTCCAGCCGGTCTTTACGCCCACCGTCCCGGGGACGATCGAGAGCAGCTGGTTCAAATTGGTGACGGTGCCGAGGTCCGGAATGGACATCTGCTTGGTGCGCACGATCTGGGCAAACGTCGCATTGGCCAGTGCCCGCTCGGTCAGGGCCAGGAGGTCCTTAGGCGAGCCCTGGTCGGCCGGGGAGAGTCCAGATGGGTCTTGATAGGCGAGATGGGTGAGCCCCCAGGCCTTGGCCTGCCGGTTCATCTGCGCCACGAAGGCGCTCTCGCCTCCGGGGTACAGCGAGGCCAGAATCGTGGCCGCATTGTCCGCCGACGGCAGCAGCATGGCGTAGAGGAGATCAGCCACGGAGTACTGCTGTCCGGCCAGCACCTGCATCACGCTGTCCCCTTGGGCCAGCTCCTGGCGCGACTGCTGCTGCTCTGCGGCCGTGATGGTGACGGTGCGGCCCAAGGGGTAGTTGGCGGAGTTCAGCACCACCATGGCGGTCATGATCTTGGTCAAAGACGCCAGCGGCCAGGGTGTGCTTCCGCTGGCCTCGGCCAGGGTGGCGTCTCCCAGAGACAGGGCGTAGCGAGGTGTGGGGAAGCTGGGAAACGAGGTTGAGGTGGCCTGTCCGCTCAGCGCTGCCAGCGCCACCGGAGTCACCTTCGCCGGCACCTTGACCAGGCGGCCGACCACCAGCGACGCGGCGGTGGCGAGCAGCACCAGGGCGATGAGCCAGCGAAACAGGGTGCGCGTGAAGATGGCCTCCTATGAAAGAGGGCAGCGGGTGAATCTCCGACACCGGTCATCCTACCCCATCGCCGCCTATGGTGGCGACCTGGGGGCCGGGGAGAAGAAAGTTCGCCGGGGCAGAATGCCGCTTGACAGACTCCGGGAGAATCAGTACGGTGCGATAGTGTTCGGAAGCCAATAGTGCGAAACCGTAGAAAATGCGAGGTGGATGGCAACGGCCGATGCGTACGATTTGATGGAGCTGGTGGGTCGGGCCCGCAATCTGGTGCTGAAACGGCTGCGGGCGTCGTGGGGGGAGCTCCTGCCCGGCGCCGACCTCAGCCTGGAGGAGGCCATGGTGCTGTTCAGCCTGCGCCAGTGCGACCAGACCACCCCTGGGGAGCTCGCCTCCCGCCACGAGGTGCCGAAAAGCACCATGACCGGGATCCTAGACCGCCTGGTCGAGAAGGGTCTCGTCCGCAGATGGCCGGATGACAAGGACCGGCGCCAGGTGCACGTCGCCTTGGCGGAGGCTGGTCGGGACAAGCAGATCGATCCTCGCCGGATCGGCGATGCGATCAAAGCAGAGTTCGCCCATGCCTTGTCCAGGCTGTCGCCTGCTGATTTGGACAAATTGGACCAAGGACTGAACGCCCTGATCGATGCCCTGCACAAGGAGGATGACGTGAGATGAAGGGTGCCGCAAGAATCCTGTTGATCAACGTGGTGGTGCTGGTGGTGCTGGCTGGCGCCGCCTACATCGGCTACAGCTACTGGTACCAGGGATACACGTACGTGACGACGTCCAACGCCCAGGTGAGCGCGCCGATTGCGACGCTGGCGGCTCCGGCCACCGGTGTGCTGACCAGCTGGAACGTCTACCTCGGTGAGCAGGTCGCGAAAGGCCAAGTGCTCGGTGAGGTCGCCATGGCGGCTCAGCCGACGGCTGATGCCGGGGCGGCAGGCTCCGCGGCGGCTCAGACCCTGACCCAGGTTCCGGTCAAGGCGACCAGCGCCGGGGTCGTTGGCCAAGTCGACGTCCCGAACGGCTCTACCGTGGAAGCCGGCCTGCCGCTGCTCAGCGTGGTTCAGACCAGCCAGCTCTATCTGATCGCCAACGTCGCCGAGACCTCGATCACGAGCGTCAAGGTCGGCCAGAAGGCGACGATCACGGTCAGCGCCTATCCGAACCAGACCTTCACCGGCTACGTGTCTGAGATCGGCCCGGCCACCGCCGGCAGCTTCTCTCTGCTGCCGACCCAGAACACCACGACCGACTTCACGCCGGTCACCCAGGTGATTCCGGTGCTGGTCCGCCTCGACTCCACCTTCGGCGACGTGCTGCGGGCCGGAGAGAGCGCCACGGTTCAGATCGCGATCCACTAGAGGGGGTGCGACCATGGCCCAAAACCAAGAGGTGAGCGGCTCCTGGGGTCTATCCCTGGCCGTGACTGTGGTTGGCGCCTTCATGGCCATCCTTGACTCCTCGATCGTCAACGTGGCCATTCCGCACATCATGCTGGTCTTCGGCGTGTCCACCCAGTCGGTGCAGTGGATCGTCACCATCTATCTTTTGGCGCTCGGCGTGGTGGTCCCGCTCAGCGGCTGGCTGTCCGACCGGGTCGGAATGAAACAGCTGTACATCGCCTCTCTTTTGGTGTTCACGTTTGGGTCCGCCCTCTCGGCGATCGCCCCGACGCTCGGCTTTTTGATCGTGGCCCGGGTGATCCAGGCCATCGGCGGCGGCATGATCATGCCGGTCACGATGTCGATGGTCTACCGCATGGTGCCGAGGGACCGCATCGGCACCGCCATGGGCTTCTGGGGCCTGTCCCTGTTGCTGGCGCCGGCCCTGGGGCCGACGCTCGGCGGATATCTGGTGCAGTACGTGGACTGGCGGTGGATCTTCACCATCAACATTCCGATCGGCATCCTCGGCTCGATGGCCGCCGTCGCCTGGCTGCCGAGCTTCAGCCATCGACCGGCCGGGCGGCTCGACTGGCTGGGCACGATCAGCTCAGCCACCGGGCTCTTCTGCCTGCTGTTTGCCTTCACCGAAGGGCAGACCTGGGGCTGGGGGGCGGAGTCGATCGTCTTCTTCTTCTACGCCGCAGCCGTCGCCCTCGTGTTCTTCGTCTTCTGGGAGCTATACGGCGCCAAGGAGCCGCTGCTCGACCTGCGCGTCTTTCGCTACGGGTCGTACACGGCCAGCATCATCGCGTCTGTGATCATCAACGTCGGCATGTTTTCCGCCCTCTTCTTCGTGCCGCTGTTCTTGCAGAACCTGCGCGGGCTCTCGCCGTTCGATACCGGCCTGGCGATGATGCCCGGCGCCCTCGCCACCGGCGCCGTGATGCCGTTTGCCGGCCGCATCTACGACCGGATCGGGCCGGTCATTCCCGGCGTGGTCGGCTTTGTGGTGATGGCCTATGGCACATTCTTGTTCCACACCATGACGGCCACCGTGCCGATCTCCCTGATCGTGTTCTGGATGATCATCCGCGGCCTGGGCATGGGGTTGTGCATGATGCCCCTGATGACCGGCGGCATGTCGGTGGTGCCCAATGCGCTGATTCCGCGGGCCAGCGCCGTGCAGAACATCATGCAGCGGATCGCCGGGTCGTTCGGCATCGCCATCCTGACCTCTGTGATGCTGAACCAGCAGGGGGCATACGCCGCTCAGATCGGTTCCACCGTGACGGCCGCCTCACCGATGGCACCGGCCATCTTGGCTCAGGGTCCGAGCCTTCTGGTGACCCTGTGGCAGGCCGTGCAGGGAGAGGCCCTGATCCGGGCCATGGACAACGTCTTCGTGCTGGCGGCCGCCCTGCTTCTCTTGGCGATCATCCCGGTCCTGTTCGTCCGTCGCCATCTCAATCCGGATGCCGAGGCCGCCGGCCTCGCCCTGGTGGAGTGACGTGAGCGCAGCTCTGGTGCCGATTGCCGTCGGATTCGCCACCGCAGCGCTGGCTATCTTGGTGATCTTGAACCTGACCCTGGCCCGTGGAGCGAGACGGGCCGACGGGGCAGAGGGGCCGGACGCCAAGCCGTCCGAAGCCGAGACCGCGCCGACAGAGAGTGCGCAGATCGAGCGCCAGGAGCCCGGACCGGAGTCTGAGCTCGAACTGCCGTCCTTTCAGGATCTCGATCAGCTGCGCCGCCTGCCCGGGGTGCGGGGGGTGGCGCTCTGGGGCCCGCACGGTGCCGTGCTGAGAGCTGAGGGAGAGCTTCTGGAGACCATCTTGCCGGAGGCGGTCAAGGTGCTGGAGACGCTCCGCCACGTCGGAGGAGCGGTCGGCTCCGGACCCTGGATGTCGTTCAAGGTGGAGGGGCTGACCGGATCGATCTACGGCGCCAAGATGCACGGCGTGTCTTTGGTGGTGGTCACAGACCCTTCGGCCGAGGCCAACCAGATCGAACGCCACGTCTACCAGGCGACCCTGCATGCCCCCGGCCAGCTGGCCGAAGACCGGCCCCAGGTGCAGGACGCCGCCGAGGCGGACCAGGAGGCCGACGAAGAGACCTCATCCTAAGGAAGCGACAAGACCGGAAGGCGCAGACTAGGGGCGACTAGCCCAGGGTATCGAACTGGCGGTCGCCGGCGTCTCCCAGTCCAGGCACGATGAAGGCCTGGTCGTTCAGCTGGCTGTCCAGCGCCGCGGCGTAGACCTTGACCGTCGGCGCCTTGGCTGCGAGCAGCCTCACCCCGTCAGGGGCCGCCACCACGCACAGGAGCCGGATCTCCCGGACTCTGGCCTCGCTCAGGAGCTCGGCGGAGAAGGCGGCAGAGCCGCCGGTGGCCAGCATCGGATCGAGCATCACGGCGATCTTGCCCTCGACGGCCGCCGGCAGCTTGGCGTAGTACGGAACAGGCCGGCGCGAGTCCTCGTCGCGGTAGACCCCGAGATGACAGACCGAGGCCTGGGGAAAGAGCGTGTGCACTGCCTCGACCATGCCGAGACCGGCGCGCAGCACCGGCACCAGCACCAGCTGCGCGCTCTCAAGCCGCGCCGCAGACGCCCGGGCCAGTGGCGTGGTGACGGTCAGCGCCTCGGTTGCGAGGTCTCTCGTAGCCAAGACGGCCAGGACTGTTGAGATGTCCCGCAGAGCGAGACGGAAGGCCGCCGGATCGGTGCGGGCATCGCGCAGCTGAGTCAGGCGGTCATCGATCAGCGGATGGCGGACGACTGTGAATGGCACGAACAATCCCTCGCTCCTCACGAGACAGTGACACCCGATATGCCCTTGGCGTTGTGCAGGAGAGAGTCCTGCCTCGTCCCTAGGTCTCTGGCCGGATCGGCAGCTCGGACGGCGGATTTGGTCTCAGCCGACTCAGGCTGACGACGCAGACGGCCACCACCACCAGGCCGCCGCCCAGATAGCCCTGGGCGGACAGCACCTGGCCGAGGATCAGCCCGCCGAACACCGCCGCCGCAGCGGCCTCGGCCGTGGCCAGGACCGCCGCCTCAGTGGCCGCCATCCGGCTCACGCCAAACAGGTAGAGGCCAAAGGGAATGAGGGTGCCGCCGATCACGACCGATGCCACGAGCAGCCAGCCGAAAGGCCGAAGGTGTGGCGCCGTCCAGGGCGGGGCGACGAACGAGAAGGCGAGGCCGCCCAGCAAAAATCCGTAGGCGGTGGTGGGCCAGGAACCGATCCGGGCCATCAGGCGACCCGGATAGATGGTGTAAAAGGCAGCGGCCACGGCCGAACCGAGCCCCAGGACCAGGGCGGGCCCGGAGATGTCGGCGCCCGCCCCGGAGAGGGCGAGCAGGGTCGTGCCGATCACGGCGACCGCCACGCCGCCGATCATGCGCACAGTGGCCCTAAGCTCGCGGGCCAGCAACTGCCAGCCCACGACCAGGGCCGGTGAGAAGTACTGCAAGAAGGTGGCGGTGGCCACGTTTGAGGCGGCGATCGCTCCGAAGTAGGTGAACTGGACCAGTCCCAGGCCCAAAATGCCGAAGACGGCCAGCGGCAAGAGATCGCGGCGCAGGTCGATTTTGGGCCGGAGCAGCAGGAGCAAGACCACCCCCGAGGCGAGCATGCGGACCGACACCAGCCAGGCCGGCGACACCCCGAGCTTCTGAAACAGGATTTGGGCGATGGTCCCGCTCAGCCCCCACAGGCAGGCGGCAGTCAGCACGGAGGCCACGGCCAAGCGGTGGGTCGAGGACGACGCAACAAGACGCCCTGGCGATGGCGCGCTCATTTCGGCCTTGGCGGCCGACCCTTCTGCCGCTGGTCGGACCGGGCCGCCAAGGCGCCGGTGCGGAAGGACGACCCATGCCGGGTCGCATCGTAGAGCTCCTGGCCGGCCGAGCCGAGCGTCGACGCCCAGAGCATGGAATCTTCGCCAAAGCGCCCCCGGATCTGGTCCAGAGTCTCGGCCAGCGCCCGCCTGGCCTGCCCGGGTGCGTCGAACAAGGTGGCAGGCGGCTCCTCGATCGGCGCCAGCCCGGAAACCGAGACTCCGGCCAGCCGACAGGGGAAGACGCTCTCAGGGAACCTCGCCAGCAAGGACAGCACCTGCCGGAAGATGTCTTCGGTCAAACAGACGGGCTGCTTTGCCGTTAGCTGGCGGTCGTGGCTGGAAAAGAACCGGTCGCGCACGGTCAGGGAAACCTGCCTGCCGGCCAGTCCCGAGCGGCGGAGCCGGGAGGCGACCTGGTCAGAGAGGGCGAGCAGGATCGGTCGCAGACCCTCTTGACTGGCGATGTCCTGGGCGAAGGTCAGCTCGTGACTGATCGACTTGGCGGGGCGGGTCGCCTGGCGCACGGCAGATGGGCCCTCGCCGCGCAGTTCGGCCTGGAAGGTGCTGCCGGCCTGTCCGATCAGGGAGACGAGCTGATGCGGCGGGGCCGCTGCCATTTGGCCGATGGTCAGAATCGAAAAGGCCTGCAGCCGCTCTGCCGTCTTGGGTCCGATGCCATGGAAGGCTTCGATCGGCAGTGGGTGCAGCTCCTGTGGCACGTCTTTTGGGTGCAGCCAGAACACGCCTGAGGGGTCTTTCTTGGCAAGATGGGACGCCATCTTGGCCAGAAACCGCGTCGTCGAGATGCCGATCGAAACGGGAAGGCCCAGTTCGCGCCCAATCGTCCCACGAATTTCAGCACAGGCGGCCCACGCGCCCTTGACCAGGATCGGGCAGCCATCGAGGTCGAAGAAGGCCTCGTCGATCGACACCCATTCCACGAGCGGTGTGAACCGCTCGATCAGGGCGCCCATCGCCTCCTGGGTGCGGCGGTAGAGCTCGTGGTCCGGCGGCACCACGGCCAGATCCGGGCAGGCTAGAAGCGCCTGGCCAAGCGGCATGGCGGTGCGCACACCGCGGGCGCGCGCCTCGTAGCTGGCGGTGAGCACGATCGACCGCCGGTCGCTGGGGTCGATCGCCACCGCCAGCGGCTGCCCGGCGAGCGAGGGCTCGGCGATCGCAGCACAGCTTGCGAACATGGCGTTCACATCGACCAGACAGATCGTCTTGGCGCGCCCAGTCCCTTCAGCCACGCTGGTGCCTCCGATCCACGATCCAGAAGGGCTCTTCCGCCCCCTAATGGAAGCACATTCAGTCCCCTCGCGGACGGTGCGCCTCAAGGAGGATGACATGGCAGAGTCGGTTGTGAGTGCAAGAGACCAGGCCGTCGCCACCATCACGCTGAATCGGCCCCAAGCGCTGAACGCCCTGACCCAAGAGCTGCGCGCCGACCTGCGCCGCGAGCTCGACGCTGCCTGCTCCGACCCCGCGGTGCGCGCAGTGGTCCTGACTGCTGCCGGCCGCGCCTTCTCAGTGGGCCAGGACCTGCAGGAGATGAAACGGCTTGAGGACGCCGGACACGATATGGAGAGATTGGTCATGGACGAGTACATGCCGATCTTTCGCATCCTGCGTGAGAGCCCCAAGCCGATCGTGGCCGCCCTGAACGGACCGGCCGTCGGCGGCGGGCTGAGCCTGGCCCTGGCCTGCGACATCCGACTGGCCACGCCCAAGGCCAGCCTGGTGGCCGGGTTCGTCAAGGTGGGGCTGAGCCCCGATACGGGAGCGAGCTTTCTCCTGGCGAGGAGCGTGGGCCTGGCCAAGGCGCTCGAACTCTGCCTGACTGGGGATGCGCTCTCGCCGGAGGACGCCCGCAGCCTCGGTCTCGTGCGCGCCGTGCTGGACGATCCACCGGCGATGCTGACAGCTGCAAAGGAGCTGGCGCGCGGATTGGCCAGCGGACCCAACCGTGCCCTGCAAGAGATTCGGCAGGTGCTTTACCAGGCGGCCGAGGACTCGTGGGAAGAGGTGGTGGCGGCCGAGCTGGCGGCGCAAGTTCGGCTCGGATCAAGCGCCGATCACCCGGAGGCGGTGCGTGCCTTTTTGGAGAAGAGGCCGCCCCAGTTCGAGTAGGCGAGACGAGATGGGGGCGCGGGTAAATGTTGCCAGAGAAGACGTTTGAGGATCAGGTGGCGATCGTCACCGGTGGCGGGTCGGGCATCGGTCTGGCCGTGGCCACAGAGATCGCCCGCCTAGGGGGAGCGGTGGTGCTGGCCGGACGCAAGCCCGAGCGGCTGGACGCGGCGGTGGCCGATCTGACGGCCTTGGGCGCCAAGGCGCTGGCCCAGCCCACGGACGTGCGCCAGCCTGAGCAGGTGGACGCCCTGGTCGAGGCCGCCCTGGCCTGGGGCGGCAGAGTCGACATGCTGGTCAACTCCGCAGCCGGAAACTTTCTCGTGGATGCCGACCAGCTCTCGGTCAACGGCTGGCTGGCCGTCGTGAACACGGTGCTGAACGGCAGCTTCTTTTGCACCCGGGCCGTCGGCCGGGAGATGATCAAGGCGCAAAGGGGCGGGCGCATTGTCTCGATCGTGGCCAGCTACGCCTGGACAGGCGGGCCGCACACCGTGCACTCGGCCTCGGCCAAGGCCGGGGTGGTGGCGATGACGCGCACGCTGGCTGTGGAGTGGGCGAGACATGGGCTCCGGGTCAATGCGGTCTGCCCCGGGCCGACCGACACCGAAGGGGCCAGACCGCTGTGGCAGGAGCCGGCCGCGCACCGCCGCCTGCTCGACAGCATTCCGGTCGGCCGCTTCGCCAGGGCCGAGGAGATCGCCCAGGCCACGACCTATCTCTTGTCGCCCTATGCCGACTATGTGAACGGCGAGGTGTTCGTGATCGATGGCGGCGAGTGGTTGGGCAAGGGGCTGAGCTGAGGTGGAAAAGGCGTCCGATCTCGGCGGCAAGTGGGCGCTTGTAACCGGTGCCTCCCGCGGCATCGGGGCAGCCTGTGCCGTCTCTCTGGCCGCCCGGGGCGCCGATGTGGCCGTGCACTACCACGAGAGTCAGGAGGCGGCCGAAGGCACGGCCGCCCAGGTGGAGGCTCTGGGCCGCAGGGCGCTTCTGCTGAAGGCCGACCTGTCGCAGCCTTCGGAGATCGCTTCTCTGCTTGAGGGCTTTCGCTCCACAAGCCGCCAGCTGGACGTGCTGGTGCTGGCCGCCGCCGCCACGGCCTTCAAGGAGGTCGAGCAGATCCGGCCCCACCATCTGGCCAAGACCTACAACCTGGTCGTGGGCGGCATGGTCCAGCTGGTGCAGGGGGCGCTGCCCATGATCGGCCCCAACGGGCGGGTGATCGCCATCAGCGGGAGCGGGACCGACTTCACCTTGCCGGGCTATGCCCTGCTTGGATCGGCCAAGGGGGCGATGGAGGTCTTCATCCGCTATCTGGCCCAGGAATTGGGCGGGCGGCAGATCACGGCCAACTGTGTAAGTCCGGGCGTGATCGACACCGACTCGGCGCGCTTTTACGCCAAGGACGGCTACCCGCAGTTTGCGGCCCGCGTGTCGGCGGCCACGGCGGTCGGCCGGGTCGGAAGTCCTGCCGACGTAGCGGCCGCCGTCACATTTTTGGCGTCGCCGGAGGCCGGCTACATCACCGGCCAAGTGCTGGTCGTGGACGGCGGGCTCGGCCTCAGCTCGGGGCCCTTCATGCCGCACGACGCCGCGCCTTAGGCGCGGGCAGCTAGGTGGGAGCGCGGGATCTAGGATCGGAGTGTCAGAGCCAAGGCGCGAGGGGGCGGTTTAGACGGCGCAGCCAAGACGGGTGATGATCTCGGGGTCCGGTCGAGGCATCGGCAAGGCGTGTGCCATGGCCTTTGCGAAAGAGGGAGCTAAGGTGGCGGTGATGGCTCACAGCGAGCACAGCGCCCGTGGCACCGCGGACGAGGTCCAGCGGGCCGGGGGCGACGCCACCGCCATCTGGGGGGACCTGACGGACCTCGGGGAGCCGAGCAGACAGACGGCCCAGGCACTGGCCTGGCTGGGCGGACTCGACGTCTTGGTGCACAACGCCGGATGGACCCTGACCCGTCCCTTTTTGGAGGATGGTCCCGAGTACTGGCGCCAGGTGCTCGGCCTGAACCTGGTGGTGGCGATCGCCATCACCAAGCACGCCCTGCCGGCGCTGATCGAGTCACAGGGTGTGATCGTCAGCGTCAGCTCGGACGCTGGGCGTGCCGGTATGGGCGGTGAGGCGGTCTATGCTGCGGCCAAGGGCGGCCTCACCGCCTTCACCAAGTCGATCGCCCAGGAGGTGGCCCGGCACGGGGTGCGGGCGAACGTGGTGTCGCCCGGGCTGGTGCGGACGCGGATCATTGACCTGAACCGAGAAGATCCCCGAGCGGCCAAGGTGATCGAGCGGATCGTGGCGCGCAACCCGCAGCGCCGGATGGCCGAGCCCGAAGAGGTGGCAGCGGCCGTCTTGTTCCTGGCCAGTGCTGGCGCCAGCCACATCACCGGCCAGGTGCTGTCCGTGAACGGCGGGCTGCAGATGACGTGATCTTGTCCGATCTGGGCTCAAGCGCGACCATGACGGAGGTCTTTTAAGAACGGCCCGCCGCCTCTGGCGCCAGCGGCATGGCGCAGCAGTGTGACTGCGACGCGATCCAAAAGGGGAAGATCTGATGGCCCAGAGGGCACAAGCACTGACCCCGGCCCCAAGGCGCAGGAAGTGGGAGTGGCCGTGGTGGGTGTCGCCGGCAGGCACGGTGACCGCACTGGGACTCTTCACCATCTACTCGCTGTGGGAGACCCTGACCCACAGCAGCGGCCAGTACCACAACTACCTGTCGCCTTTCTTCTCGCCGGACGTGCGCGCCATCGGCATCCAGTTTCTGCCCGCCATCTGGGTGGTCTGGGCGCCGCTTTTGTTTCGGGCGACCTGCTACTACTACCGCAAGGCCTATTACCGGTCGTTCTTCTCAGATCCGCTGGCCTGCGCCCGGCCGGAGCGGCCAGGGCGGGCCTACACCGGTGAAACCAAGCTGCCCTTTGTCTTGAGCAACCTGCACCGCTTCTTCTTCTATGTGACGGTCGTGGTGATGGCATTCCTCTGGTATGACGCCATACGGGCCTTCATCTTCCCGAACGGCTTCGGTGTTGGCGTCGGGTCGCTCCTGATGCTGTTGAATGTGATCCTGCTCTCCGTCTACACCTTCTCATGCCACGCCTTTCGCCATCTGATCGGCGGCGGGCTGGACTGTTTCAGCTGCTCGCGCGGTCCGATCCTGCGCTACTCGCTGTGGAAGACGGTCTCCAAGTGGAATCAGGAGCATGCCACCTGGGCCTGGCTGTCCATGTTCTCGGTGTGGGCCACCGACCTCTATATCCGACTCCTGATCAGCGGCGTTTTGCACGATGTGAGGTTGTTCTGAGATGGCAGACGGCATGATTGAGCGGCTGAGCTACGACGTGGTGATCCTGGGGGCCGGCGGCGCCGGCCTGAGGGCGGCGATCGAGGCGGCCAGGCCCGGGGTGAAGGTGGCGGTGTTGTCCAAGTCGCTTCTGGGCAAGGCCCATACGGTCATGGCCGAAGGCGGCATGGCGGTCTCGTTCGGCAATGTCGACGCCCAGGACTGCTGGCAGACGCACTTTTACGACACGATGCGCGGCGGCAAGTTCCTGAACCACTGGCGGATGGCCGAGATTTTCGCCAAAGAGGCCCCGGATCGGGTGGTAGAGCTCGAGCAGTGGGGGGCGGTCTTTGACCGCACGCCGGAGGGCAAGATCAGCCAGCGGGCCTTTGGCGCCCACAGCTTTCGCCGCCTGGCCCACGTCGGCGACCGCACCGGGCTGGAGCTGATCCGCACCCTGGAGTACAAGGGCATCCACAGCGGCTTTGACGTCTTCCAGGAGGTCACGGCCACCCACCTGTTCCAAGACGATGCCGGACGTCCGACCGGCGTCTTCGCCTACCACCGCCAGTCGGGCGCCTTCTGCGTCTTTGAGGCCAAGGCCGTGGTGATCGCCACCGGCGGCTGGGGCCGCATGTACAAGGTGACGTCCAATTCGTGGGAGTCGACCGGCGAGGGCGCCGCCCTGGCCATGCGGGCCGGCGCCGAGATGAAGGACATGGAGATGGTCCAGTTTCACCCGACGGGCATGGTGTGGCCGCCCGGCGTGCGCGGCCTGCTCGTGACCGAGGGCGTGCGCGGCGAGGGCGGCATTTTGCTCAACTCCGAAGGCGAGCGGTTCATGCTGCGCTACGATCCCGAAAAGAAGGACCTCTCCAGCCGCGACATCGTGGCCCGCTCTATCTACAAGGAGGTGCAGGCCGGCCGCGGCTCGCCGCACGGCGGCGCCTTTCTGGACATCACGCACCGCGGTGCCGACTTCATCAGGCGCAAGCTGCCGAACATGTACGACCAGTACCTCAGCCTGGCCGACATCGACATCACCAAGCAGCCGTTCGAGGTGGCCCCCACCATTCACTACACCATGGGCGGCATCTCGGTCGATCCGGAGACCGCCGCCACCAATCTCGAGGGCCTGTTCGCCGCAGGCGAGTCGGCCTGTGGCCTGCACGGAGCGAACCGACTGGGCGGGAATTCCCTGACCGACCTTCTGGTCTTTGGCCGCAGAGCTGGGATCGCGGCCCGCGACTACGCCGCTGGCCGCACCAAGGCGAGTGCGCCCAGCGACTCGGCTGTGGCCGATGCCGAGGCACGAGCCCTTGCCCCGCTCGGCAAGACGGGGGGCGAGAGCCCCTACCAGCTGCACCGGGAGCTGCAAGAGGTGATGGGCGAGCACGCCGCCATCTCGCGCAGCCGTGAGCTGGGCGAGGCCGGTCTCGGCAAGCTGGAGGAGATCAAGGAGCGCACAAAGCGCCTGAGTGCGCCTGGCTCGCGCATGTACAACCCCGGCTGGCACGCCACGTTCGAGCTTCAGGCCATGGTGCTCTTGGCGGAGGCCATCCTGCAGGGCTCCCTGTGGCGGGAGGAGAGCCGCGGGGCGCACTGGCGGCTCGACTTTCCGGATGCGGACGACCAGGGATTCGGGAAGCTGAACTCAATCTGCCGGCAGGACGGCACAAAGATCACTCTCAGCACCCAACCGGTGCCGGAGATGCCAGAGGAGCTGGCGGCGCTGTTCAGTTCCGGCCACATGCCGGTGCGAGAGGGAACCGATCAGGGAGGGCACAGCTGATGGCTGAGATGAAAACCCTGCACGTGTTCCGGGGCGATCAGTCCGGCGGCGAGGAAGTCGCCTACGAGATCCCGGTGGAGGCCGGCATGGTGGTGCTCGATGCCGTGCACCAGATCCAGGCCACCCAGGCTCCCGACCTGGCGGTGCGCTGGAACTGCAAGGCGGCCCGCTGCGGGTCCTGCTCGGCAGAGGTCAACGGCAAGCCGAGCCTGATGTGCAAGACCCGGGTGGACGCCATCGAAGGCGAGATCCATGTCCGCCCGATGAAGGCCTTTCCGCTGATCCGCGACCTGGTGACCGACGTGTCCTGGAACTACGAGAAGGCGAAGCAGATCGAGCCCTTCGCGCCGAAAGAGCCGGCCCCGTTCACCATGTACCAGCGCGATGTGGAGCGCAGCCAGCAGTTTCGCAAGTGCATCGAGTGCTTTCTCTGCCAGGACGTCTGCCATGTGCTGCGCGAGCACTCGGCCAAAGAGCAGTACTTCGGACCGCGCTTCATGATCAAGATCGCCGAGCTGGAGATGCACCCGATGGACGGCGCAGACCGACTGCACTTCACCTCCCATCAGGCTGGAGTCGGCATGTGCAACATCACCAAGTGCTGCCAAGAGGTCTGCCCAGAGCACATCCACCTCACCGACGACGCCATCATTCCGCTCAAGGAGCGGGTGGCCGACCGGGAGTGGGATCCGATCCGGGCGCTCTTTCACAAGACGGCGGCGCGCTGACAAAGGCGCCCCACGGGTGCTTGCCGTCGCCTTTCGCCTGGGCCGAGGCGGCAGCGTTGACGGTGCCCTGGGTCGGTGTCAGACTGGGCATACCAAACGTTCGTTTGGGAGGCGCCATGGGACGCAGACATGAGATCGTAGAGGCGGCACAGACCCTATTTGCCGAACGCGGCTACCATCACACCTCGATGCAGGACCTGGGCGATGCCCTGGGCATGCAGCGGGGAAGCCTCTATGCCCACATCGGAAGCAAGGACGAGCTCTTGGTCGAGATCGTCAGGCAGGCTGCCCGGCAGTTCGTGCTCGGCATGGAGCAGATCGTGGCCGAGCGGGCGGCGGCGCCGCTACGGCTTCGGGCCGCACTGCGCCACCACGTCCGGGTCGTCACAGACAACCTGCAGGCGTCCTCGGTGTTCTTGTTCGAGTGGCGCCATCTGCCCCCCGACGCCCGGCTGGAGGTTCAAGAGCAGCGCGACCACTATGAGGCGCTCTGGCGGCGGCTTCTGACCGAGGGAGGGGCCGAGGGCGCCTGGAGCGTTCCAGACCCGGCCCTGACCGCCACCTTTCTCTTGTCGATCGGAAACTGGGTCGGCCAGTGGTATCGGCCCAACGGGCGGCTGAGCGCCGAGCAGGTGGCTGACCAGATCTACCTGATGGCGACCGATGGCATCACGAGGCACCAGGAGGTGGCGAGATGACGGACGAGCAGCGGCTTCAGGCCTTTGAGGCCAGAATCGCCAGCGGCGAGAAGATCGAGTCCGACGACTGGATGCCGGACCTCTACCGCAAGCAGGCCCTGCGCCTGATCCTGACCCACGCCAACTCCGAGCTGATGGGCGCCCTGCCGGAGCGCGAGTGGATCCCCCGTGCGCCAGGCATGCACCGCAAGCTGGCGGTGCTGGCCAAGGTGCAGGACGAGATCGGCCACGCCCAGCTCATCTACCGGGTGGCAGAGGATCTGGCCAGGCCGCTCGGTTTGACCCGGGACGACTTCATGAAAGACCTGATCGCCGGCCGGGCCAAGTTCCACAACGTCTTCTCGTACCCGGCACCCACCTGGGCCGACGTCGGCGTCATCGCCTGGCTGGTGGACGGCGCCGCCCTGGTCACCCAGGGCGCCCTGCTCCGGACCAGCTACGGTCCCTATGGCCGCATCCTGCGCCGGATCTGCGCTGAGGAGGCGATCCACCTCAAGCACGGGGAGGACATCGTGCTCACCTTGGCCGGCGGCACCAAGGCTCAGCGTCAGATGCTGCAAGACGCCCTGAGCCGGTGGTGGGAGCCATTGCTGCACTTCTTCGGCCCGCCGGATGAGGTGTCCCCGAACACAGAGCAGATGGTGCGCTGGGGCATCCGCCTGAAGTCCAATGAGGCCATGCGCCAGGAGTTCTTGCAGAACTATGCGCCGAAGATTCTGGAGATCGGCCTCCTGGTGCCCGACCCGGCGCTTGAGAAGGATCCGGAGAGCGGAGTCTGGCACTACACACAGCCAGACTGGGACGTGTTCTGGAAGGTGGTCCGCGGCGAGGGCCCCAAGACCAAGGAGCGGCTTTCGCTGCGCCGCCTGGCTTATGAGGACCAGGCCTGGATCAGGCAGGCGGTGCAGGGGGCGCACCATGTTGCCTGAGACCGCGCCGGACGAGACCTTCTATGAGGTGTTCGGGCAGACCGACCGCGGTGAGCCCTACGTGCAGCTGGGATCTCTGCCGGCGGCCGATCCGGAGATGGCCCTCGTGCTCGCCCGCGAGCTGTTCTCCAGGCGCGGCGAGGTGATCAGCCTGTGGCTGGTGGACCGAGAGGCGATCCATGCCACAGAGCGCCTGGACGGCGACCTGATTCGGGCCACGGATCGCACCTACCGAATGGGAGAGGGCTACCGGGTGACGGTGGAAAAGCGAAGGCAGCTGCGCCGGGTGACATCGTGAGTGCCAGGCAGCCGCTCGACCAGGCGCTGAACGAGGCTCTTTTGGCCGTTGCCGACGACGAGCTGGTCTGCGGGCACCGCGATTCCGAGTGGTGCGCCTTCGCCCCTATGATCGAGGAGGACGTCGCCTTCGCCTCGATCGCCCAGGACGAGATGGGGCACGCCCGGCTGCTCTACCGCCTCTTGGAGCAGCGCGGCCAGGGGAGCCTGGACCAGATGGCGTTTTCGCGGCCGCTTGTAGGCTACAAGAACGCGCAGATTCTGGAGCGCCAAAACGCCGGGTGGGCCCAGGCAATCGCCCGCCATCTCGTCTATGACCTCTACGACGACCTGCTGACCGGTCTGTACCTTGAGGCCTGCACCGTCGGCGAGGTGGCGGACATCGCCCGCCTGGTTCGGCGGGAGGAGCGCTATCACCTGGAGCACCAAAAGACCTGGATCCGGCACCTGGGCCAGGGCGGCGCTGAGGCCAGGGCGCGGATGAACGGGGCCTTGGGCGACGTGCTGGCCGAATCGGGCGGCCTGTTCGAGGACCTGCCAGCCCACCGTGCTCTCAAAGAGGCGGGCGTGCTGCCGGGGTTGCCGTCCGAGTTGCAGCCCGAGTTCTCGCAGCGTCTGGCCGCCCTCTGTCTGACTGCTGGCCTCGATCGACCGGCTGCCCCCAGCGGGGGTCTAGGCGGACGACTGGGCCGGCACACAGCCGACATGGAGGAGTGCCTCGCCACCATGGCCGAGGTGATCAGTGAGGCCCCAAACGCCAGCTGGTGAGGAGGTCAGAGATGACCGAGGCTGAAGTGATGGCGGTTTTGGCCACCGTCAACGATCCGGAGATCCCGGTGCTTTCGATCGTCGAGCTGGGCATCGTCGAGCAGGTGCGCTGCCGCACGGACGGCGTCGACGTCTTCTTGCTGCCCACCTTTGCCGGCTGCCCGGCCCTGGAGCTGATCCGGCGGGCGGTCGTATCCGCTCTGCAGGCAGCCGGCGCCCCCCAGGTCGCGGTCACCTTTCTCACCGCACCGGCCTGGACCACCGATCGGATCACGCAACAGGGGCTCGACGCCCTCAGCTCCTTTGGCATCGCCGCCCCAGGGGACGCGGCTCCGGCCTGCCCGTACTGCCAGTCCACCCAGACCCGCAGGGAGAGTGCCTTCGGGCCGACGCTCTGCCGTCAGGTCTACTACTGCGACAGCTGTCACCAGCCGTTTGAGCGCATGAAGCCCTTGACCATGGCGGTCAAGGTACGATGAGGGCATTTTTCGGCGGGGAGGAGGCCGAGCTGGAATTCACGGTGGAGCCGGGCATGGAGGCCGCCTTCGGCGGTGAGACGGTTCACCCCGTGCTCTCCACCTGGGCGCTCGTCCACCATCTGGAGTGGGTGTCCCGCCGTCTATTGCTGACCCATCTCGAGCCAAACGAATCTGGTGCCGGGGCTGGCGTGAATGTCCGCCATCTGGCCCCGGCGCCGGTCGGGAGCGCCGTCCGGGTCCGGGCCGTTGCCCGGCCCAGTCGGCCCGGTCTCCTGGCCACCGACGTGGCCGCCGTGAGCGGCGGTCGTCTGGTTGCCACGGGAGAGGTGTTTCAGGCCATCTGGCCGGCCGATGAGCTCAGGCGCCGGATGAAGGAGCCTCCGGTCGCGTCGCAGTCCTGACCGAGTGCGCTGTCATGATCCGCATCGGCCCGGGTGAAGCGGAGATCGGGAGGTGGCGGTGTGGGTGAGATCGCCCCGGTGCGGAAGCGGCGGAGATGGCCGTGGTGGGTGGCTGGGGTCGCTGTCTTGTGTGTGGCGCTGGTGCTCTACTCAGGACTGGTGGTCTTCAGTCTGACCCATCCCAGCCGGGACGTGCTGAGGACCAATCCCGGCCTGTGGGGACTGAGCTATCAAAACGTGACCTTCCCCAGCCGCGCGGGCGGCCTGCAGCTTCAGGGCTGGTGGATTCCCAGCCCCGGCGCCAAGCTGACCGTGGTGCTGGCCCACGGCTATTCGTCCAACCGGGCGATGGACAGCCTGCCCGGGCTCGCCCTGGCGTCGGCGCTGCACAACATGGGCGCCAATGTCCTGATGTTCGACTTTCGAGCCGAGGGCGCTTCACCCGGGACCGAGGTCACGGTCGGGGTCAAGGAGCAGTGGGACCTGGTTGGAGCGGTCGAGGCGGCCCGCAGCACCTTTGCCCCAGGCGTGCCGGTGGCGGTGATCGGCTATTCGATGGGGGCGTCGACGGCGCTTTTGGCCGCTGAAGACGATCCGAATGTGGTGGCGGTGGTGGCGGACAGTCCGTTCGCCAATCTGAAGACCTACCTGGAGGCGAACCTTCCGGTCTGGACCCACCTGCCGGCCGTGCCGTTCAATGCCATCATCATGGCGATCTTGCCGATCGTCTCTGGCGCCCACGCCAGCCAGGCCGATCCGCTGGCTGGGCTGGCCAAGCTCGGATCGCGGCCGGTGCTGCTGATCGCGGGGCTCAAAGACCAGCTGATCCCGTATCAGAATTCTGTGCTGTTGTACAACACAGCCAAGAAGACAGACCCCAACGCCTCACTCTGGCTGGTGCCGATGGCCCTGCACACCGAGTCGTTCAAGCTGCAGCCGGTGGCCTATCTGACCCATCTCTACACCTTCTTGCATCCGTTCGACGGCGCGCTGAAGGCGCCGGTGCTCTCTCCGGCCGGCCTCTAGCTCAGTCTTCGCTCCTAAACTCGGCGGCTTGGGCGTCTAAGTCCTCGAAGGTGAGGTCGTCGAGATCGCCCTGGGCCAGAGCCCAATCAACCACGCGCTGTGGAGCGAGCGTGTGGATGTGCACCTTGACGGTTGTGTCGTCACCGACCACCAACAGCGAGTTGCCCATGTCCTGAAGCGCTGCCCGCATGGCGGCTAGGTCGAGACCGCTGCCGCGCTGCACGTATTGCACCTCATAGCCCCAGTGGGCGCCTTTAGCTGGCGTCGGCGCCTTGAGCGCTCCTCCCTGGGCCACCTGGATGCCTAGGCGCGCCGTCTGCAGGTCCAGCTGATGGGCCGCATCTTGGCGGCCAAGGGCGTCGTGCATGGCGGACAGAATGAAGGCCAGGCCCAGGCCGCCGGCATCGACGACGCCGTCTTTGGCGAGCTTAGGAAACAGGCGCGGCCCGTCCGCCACCGCCGCCCGGGCGCTGGCGGTGACGCCGGACAAGAACTCCGGCAGGCGGGCGTTCTTCAATCCCTGGGCCGTCTCGGCCACCGAGCGGATCACAGTCAGGATGGTGCCTTCGACCGGTTCTGCCACGGCGCGATAGGCCAGCTCGCTCGAGCGGGCGAAGGCGGTGGCCAGATCTGCCGGCGTGAACACCTCAAGGTCCTTTAGGGTCTGGCCCATGCCGGCCAGGATCTGGGACAGGATGATGCCGGAGTTGCCCCGGGCCGACAAAAGGGCGGCCCGTGCCGCTCGCTGCGCGACGTGACCCGCCACCGGGTCTGGTGCGGCTGCCGCCTCAGCGGCAGCGGTCATGGTGAAGGCCATGTTGGTGCCGGAGTCGCCGTCCGGCACCGGGAAGGTATTGATCCTGTTCAGGTGGTCGCGTTCTTGGACCAGGCGTTCCGCACCCGCCCAGTACAGTCGGCTCAGGACGAATCCATCGTGGTCCACGCTGCCTGCCCTCCCCGATGCGAGCTTGGATCCTAGAGCGGGAGATAGGCCATCCCGACCGTGCCGGGCCCCAGATGGACGGCGGCGGTGGGGCCGATCTGCCAGAGGTCGAGTTCCTGCGGGTGGTAGAGGTGCTCGATCCGATCTCGGATCGCCTCTGCCTCCTCCAGACAGGCGAAATGGTCGACGGCCACCAACAGCGGATTGCCACGCACATAGCCCAGTTCCTGCAGATCGGCGTCCATCCAGTGGAACAGCCGGTCGATCGAGGCCGCTCTCTTGTCGGCCCGGTCGATCTCCATCCAGCCCTTCTCCCAGATCCGAAAGATGGGCAGTCCTTCGTCGCTCTCGGGTACAGCGTCTCCCTGGTAGCGGCCTCCGGCCTTGGCAAAGGAGCGATACATGGAGGCCACCACCATCTTCACCCTCGGCAGGAGGTGCTCGGCGAGCGCCACGACCTGGTCGCGGCTCTGTCCGCTCTGGGCGGCCCGGGCGCACTGCCGAACCACTAGGCCCATCGCCGCCAGGATGGTCTGGGCGTTGATCACGGTGACCGAACCGCCCTCCAGAAGTTCGGAGGCTGCATTCGCACCGGCGAAGGTTGCGGACAAGAGCGGAGAGATCGACAGCGCCACCAGCTCCGGCGCCAGGGGCAGAGCCTTCTCGTAGGCCTCCAGCCAGTCGGCCGCCGTGGCTGCAGAGGTGGTGAGGCGGGTCTTGCCGGCCAGCATGATCGCATTGGCCTCATCGATCGACATGTCGAGCCGGTCCCGGTAGCTGCGGTCCTCGGCCTGGATGTGGACCGGTGCCAGAGGGATGCCCAGTGCGGCAAGCAGCGGGTCCGGAAGATCGCACGTCGAGTCGGACACGACGGCCACCAACTGTCGGGACATGCTCAGGCCTCCCTTGTGCTCAACTGGCCGAGGGACTCCGAAATGTGGTCCACGAGGTGTCCGCGCACCGCCTGGGCGGCGTGGCCGACCAGCCGGGCGATATCCTGGGCCGTGCTGCGGCCGTGGCCCGGCACCGCCACCCCGCGCACGCCCAGCAGGAGCAGGGGGTCCGGCGACTGGGTCGCGTCCTGCATCGGTGCGAGATGATGGCGCATCTGGCTGGCCGCCGCAGCCGGCAGCTGGTCGCTCAGCGAGCCGATCAGGCCGGCCAGACCCTCCATCCACTTGATCATCAGGTTGCCGACAAAGCCCTCGGTCACCAAGACGTCGGCGCTGCCGGTCGGGATGTCAACCGGCTCCAGATACCCGACGAAGTTCAACCCGCTGTCTTGGAGCCTCGCCCTTGCCTCTGCGATCTCGGGTGTGCCCTTGCCCTCCTCGACGCCGTTGCAGAGAAGGGCGACCCGGGGCCGGGCAAGGCCGCGCACCGCCTGCATGTACGCCACCCCCAGGGCGGCGAAGACGGCCAGATCGACTGCGCGCACCCGAGCGTTGGCCCCCATGTCGAGCAAAAGCGGCGGGTTGGGCATCGGCAGCGGCAGGGTGGTGCCAGCCGGAATGCGGTTCACCTCCGGAAAGGTGCCAAGCGCCCAGCGGGCGGCAATCATGGTCGCCCCGGTATGGCCGGCCGAGACGAAGGCGTCCGCATCCTGGCGGTGAACCAGCTGCGCAGCTAGGCCGACCGAGAGGTCTGGTTCGGTGCGCAGCAGATGGGCCGGGTGGCCGCCGTCCGGCAAGGCTCCCGTCGAGGCAACGGCGTGCAGGCGCGGCTCGCTGGCAACCTCCTGGCCGTCTGCCACCAGCCAGACCTCGAGGTCGGGGTCTTCGGCGAGGGCGAGGAGAGCGCCCGCCGTGACGGTGGCCAGGCCCCGGTCTCCGCCGTATCCGTCGACGGCTACGCGCACTCCTTCTGCCACGCCTGCACCCCCCAAAAGTCGAAAGGTGATTCCCTCTGTACGTCGGGACTCCTGCGCCCTGCCGTCAAGTCGCCTGGGTGTGGGATCTGCCCGACACCCGGTCGAACAGGGCGGCACTAAGCGCCGAGAGGCTGGCGATTGACCCCCAAAGTCCCCACACGCCGCCCTGATCGAGGGCGAAGCCGCCGGCTAGGGGGCCGGCGCCTGATCCGACCTGGTTGGCCAAGGAGACGAGAGAGAGGGCCTGTCCGCGGTGATCAGGCGAGGATACCAACGTGGCCCAGGTGGTGACCGACGGGTTGACTAGGTTCTCTCCGATCGTGATCACGAGCACCGAGAGGGCAAAGGGCCAGACCTGATGCCACAGCCCCATCGAGCCGAACCCGATGGCGTAGGCGATCATGCCCGCAGCCAGCACCCGCTCCAGGCGAATGTTGGCGACAAGGCGCGACAGCGGCACCTGGAGCAGGACCACGAACAAGGCGTTTTCAGCCGCCAGAAAACCGAAGTCGGCGGCAGGCGCCCTCAGGTGCAGGACGAGATACCCGGGGAGCACCCAGTACAGCTGGCTGTACACGAGGTACATCAGGGCCGTGATGGCGGCAAAGGGATAGAGGGGACGCTCCACCTGCAGCATGTGGCGCAAGCCGCGTTCCATGGTCTTGGTTCCGAGGCGGGGAAGCGACTCGCGCCCGAGCAGGAGACCCATGCCGATGGCGAAGGCCACCATCAACACACCCGAGACCAGGAACAGCACGGTGAAGGACTGGCTGACCAAGAAGGCACCCAGCATTGGGCCGATGATGATGCCGGTGTTGGTCGCCACCCGGGCCAGGCTGAAGGCCTCAAGCAGCCTGGGGGCCGGCACCAGATCGGCGATCAGCGCCTGAGAGGCGGGATTGGCCAGCACCAGGGCCATGGCCCTTAGGGCGATGGCGGCCACGATCACCGGAGCGGCGGTGGCGAGGCCGGCCACGACGGTGAGCAGACCACCGGCGACCAGAGATACGATGATGGCGGGGAGCCGGCCAAAGCGGTCGACCAGCCTGCCGCCGAACAAGAGGACGACCGACTGACAGGCGGCCAAGAGGAGCAGGACGGCACCGACTGCGGTCAGGGAGATGCCGAGCCGGGCGTGCAAGAAGACGGTCAGGAAGGGGAAGAACAACGAGGTGCCGACGGCGTTCAGCAAACGACCGCCGAACAAGATCCAAAATGCGCGCGAAAACCCCGGCGGGAACCAGTGCCGGAGCATCTAATCGATGACCGAAAACCCGTGCGCATGGAGGGCCTGAACCGCCCCCTTGGCATGTGCGGCGTCGATCTTGACCACGACGTGCGACAGATCTGCCACCCGCGGGTTGCTGATGAACAAGGACAGCACATTGGCTCCGCTCTCAGCCAGCACTCGCAGCAGCCGGGCCAGCTGGCCGGGGGCGTTCATCAGGGCCAGGTGCAGGCGCGGATTCTGCGAGTCAAGAGCCAGGATGTCGGCGACGAAGTGGTCCACCTGCTCCCAGGTGACCAGCCCGGCGTACCTGTTGTCGTAGTCGACCACGGGCAGGACTCGCTGGCGCTGGTGCATCAGCACCTCGACGGCGTGATCGACCGGGTCGTCCGTCTTCAGCGGCTGGGGCTGGATCATCGCCTGACGCACCTCGACCTGGTCGAGGTCTTGGCCGGCGATGGCCTGCAGGGCGATCTCCCACCGGGAGATCACACCGGCGTAGGCGCCGGCCTCGATCACCGCCAGTCCGCTGACCGACAGGTCATCCATCCTGGACCAGGCCAGGCGGAGCGTCTGCTCCGGGCCGATGGTCGCCCTCTCCTGGGTGAGCATGACGTGACTGACGTTCATCTGAGATGTCCATCTCCTTCAGATCGACCGTGCGTGGCTGGCAAGAACCTGAGCGGCATTCGACGATCTGTGGCGGCATTCCTCGCTCGGTGCGAGCCGGGTAAGACCTTGTGCCTGCTGCCTATTGCCGGCGGTGGCGGCCAGCGGTAGCGTTGGAGCGTGAACACAGTGCTGGCCCTGGCCGGGTGCCTGGAACAAGGTGCTGACCTGACGCCACCCCCCGGCTATCGACCGGCCGGAGTGGTGGCGCTGTTGCATGGAGACGGGGCCGATCCGGCGCTCTTATTCACGAGACGCCACGCTGCCCTGCCGGACCATGCGGGCCAGATCAGCTTCCCAGGCGGTGCCCTGGAGGCGGGCGAGGACTTCTGGCCGGCCGCCTGCCGCGAATGTCAGGAGGAGATCGGGATCGACCCGGCGCAGGGCAATCTGCTCGGTCGCCTGGCTCCGGTGCCGATCGCAGTCAGCGCATTCTTCGTGGTGCCGTTCGTGGTGTACCTCCAAACGCCACCGGCCGAAGGTCAGGGCTGGTCTCGGGCCGAGGTGGTGGAGGTGTTCAGCCATTCGCTGGCCGAACTCGCCCAAAGGCGGCGCCTGGAGCGCATGGAGCTCAGAGGGCGCGGGGTCGGGATGTGGCCGGTGTTCGACCTGGCGCAGGGTGTGCTGTGGGGGGCCACCGCCATCATGACCGATCAACTCCTGAACTGCTGGCAGACTGCGGCCAGGCGTCCGACATGAGCCAGGCCCGCAAGGCGTCCCTGGTCTTTGAACTCTTGATGGCGGCCGTGGTGATGGCGTGGGGATTCAATTATGTCAACGTCAAATTCGGGACCCTCGTCTGGACCCCATTTGCCTTCACCTGGGTGCGGTTTTTCCTGGTGGCGGTCATCTGTGCGCTCTGGCTCCTATTTCGCCGTAAGCCGCTGCCGAGCGGCCGCGATCTCCTTGGCTACCTCCTGATCGGCGCCCTCGGTATCAGCGTCTACCAGATCCTGTTCGCCGTTGGCGACCACGATACCACCGCCAGCGCCACCGGCTTCCTGCTGGCTGTGTCACCGGTCTTCACCGTCTTATACATCGCGTGGATCCGCCGCCAGCCGCACCGGTTGAGCCAGTGGCTGGGCGTCGGTCTGTCGCTGCTCGGTGTCGGGCTCCTGGTGATCGGCCAGCCGGCCTCTCCGTTCGCCCCGAACCCCCTGCTCGGAGATGTTCTGGATGTGCTGGCCGCCCTGACTTGGGCCTCCTACACGATCATCTCCCAGCCGATGGTGGAGCGCCACGATCCGATCGAGGTGATGCTGTGGAGCACCATCTTCGGCTTCCTGGTGCTCTCTCTGGCTCTGCCGGTGACCGGGATGCCGCCGCTTTCCGGCATCCCGCTGGCGAGTTGGCTGGCGGTCGCCTTTGCCGTCGGCCCGGTCACCCTGTTTGGACTCGCCATGTGGCAGGTCGGAGTTCGCCAGCTGGGGCCGACCGCTGTCTCTGTCTACATCAATGCCATGCCGGTGGTCGGGGCGATTGCGGCCCACTTCGCCCTGGGCGAGGGCTTCGGCTGGCTGGAGGCTCTCGGTGCGGTGGTGGTGCTAAGCGGCCTCGTGCTGACCAGGCGGCCGGCGGCCGCGGCTCGGGTGGCGGTCGGACAGCCGACGGTGGCGGTCGACCAAGAGCCCTGACTTAAGGATGCCGATTGGTCCGGTGGATCGGTTGAGGGGGTGGCGGTGTGGCTTCACGAGGGGGCCGAGTCCAGCCGCTGGTGCTGGCTGCAGGCAGCGGCAGCCGCTTCGGATCTGACGGCCGGAAGTTGACCGCCGAGGTGGCGGGCGTGCCGCTGATCGGCCACCTCCTGGCTGCCCTCGACCGCTGCGCCAAGAGTGCGATGCTCGATCAGCCGCTGGTGATCGTCCGGCCAGAGGCAAGAGACCTGATGGCGCTGGCTCGAACGCACCGCTGCCGCCTGATCACCGTCGCCTCAGACGGCCTCTCCAGCTCGCTGCGAGCGGGCGTGAGCGCCAGCGCAGAGGCTCCGGCCTGGATGATGCTTTTGGCCGATCAGCCGTTTTCCACCGTCGCCCACTGGCGGCGTCTGATCGCCTGCTGGCAGGAGGGGGCAGACGCCGCCTTCTCAGACGGCGGCGAGGGACCGCAGCCTCCCGCCATCTTCGACCGGAGCCTCAAGCCCCAACTCCTGGCCTTGAGCGGCGATCGCGGTGCCGCCCAGCTGATCGGCCGGCTTGCCGAGCCGCCAACGGTGGTGACCTTCCGGCCGGGGCTGTGGATGCGCGATGTGGACACGAAAGGGGACCTGGAGCAGGTCTCGGCGGAGATTAGAGCCAGGCGGCGAGGACGGAGCCGAGGTCCGGCCGGGGCGAAAGAGAAAGGGCCAGGGTCAGCCGGATCCGCACCTTGAGGCCGGGGCCGTCGGCCATGAGGATGCCCAGGCGCTGGAGGTCCGCCTCAGCGCCGGCCGCTCCATAGGTGTGGCGCAAAGACGGTCCGGATCCGGTGCGGCTGGTGACCGCCACCACCGTTCCCCTTTCTGCGGCCCGAGCGAGCAGCGGCGTCAGCCGTGCCGGCAGGTGGCCGCCGCCGGTGCCTTCCAAGACCAGCCCGTCGGCGCCGAGCGCCGCCTCCACCAGGGCGGGATCGCAGTCGAGTGCCACGCGGATCAGATTGACCCGGGCCCGAATCTCGGTTGCCGGAAGAATCGGAGACGCACTGGGGCGCCTGGCGATCAGCACCCGGCCCTCGGCAACCAGGCCCAACGGTCCCCAGTCCGGGGAGACAAAGGTCGCCGGGCTCTGGCTGTGGGACTTGGTGACGGCGGCAGCACCGTGGATCTCGCCGCCCATCACCACCAAGACGCCCAGGCCGGCGGCCTCTCCTGCGCGGGCCACGGCCATGGCGTCTTGCAGGTTGGCCGGCCCGTCCTTACCGGGAAGGTCGGCGTGGCGCATGGCGCCCGTGATCACGACCGGATGAGGCCAGGCCTGGAGCAGGTGGAGGGTGTAGGCGACTTCTTCGATCGTGTCGGTGCCCTGGGAGAGTACGCACCCGGTATAGCCCTCGTCCTCAAAGGCTCGGCGGATCCGGGCCGCCACCGCCAGCAGATCGGCGAAGGTGAGGTCGGAGCTGGCCGCCATTCCCCCGTCTTCGGCCACGACGTCAGCCGGGCGGCCGGCCTGCCCTAAGAGTTGCTCGGCGCCGAGGGTGGAGCGGGCCAGATGGTCTGGGCCGAGGGTGCAGGCGATCGTCCCGCCAAGTCCCAGATAGAGAATGGGCATGATGTCCTCCTTCGACCTAATCCGCGAGCCGGGGACGCGACGGCCACCACCTTATCTGCGGGTCCGTGCGGTCCCTGCTTGACCCCCCTTGGCCCATGGCGCACCCTGAATTGGGCGGAGCCGAAAATTCGCTCGCCAGTTCGTGATCCGAAGGAGGCCTCCTTGTGGCGATCGGTGATCCTGGCAGCGAGTCCCGGCCCAGCACCGACTTTCGTCTCTTCTATCTGGCGGCTGCGGCCGTGGCCGCGGTCGGTGTGCTGGCCGATTTGAGCCTTGCTCCCGGCCCCACGCTGAACGTGGCGGGAGTGGTGGTCGACGTTGCGTTGGCTGTGGTGGTCACGCTGGCCGCCGTGTGGGCCAAGAGGGGCGGCAAGTCGGCAGCCTTGATCTCGGCCGCCTGCGGAGCGGCCTATGGATTCATCAGCGGGCTCGCCGGCCTGCTGCTGCCCGGCATGCTGGCCGCCGAACAGCGGGCGCTGGCCGCACAGCCTGTGTCCGCCGCCAATGCCGCCACCCAGCGCCAGGCCATCGCCTTCATCACCTCGACCAGCGGTCGCACGATCGAACTGGTGCTGCTGGTCATCGGCAGCGCCCTGCTCTCCATGGTCTGGGGCGGGCTGGTCAGCCTGTTCGTGCGCAAGCCCGATGCCACAGAGGTCTGAGCCGGCAGACGGACCGGTCCTGGAAGCCGTTTTTGTCTCTCGCAGCTATCGGCGCGGCCAGGAGACGGTCGCGGCGGTCCGCGACGTCTCCCTGGCCATCCTCCCGGGCGAACTGACCCTGATCCTCGGACCCTCTGGCGGCGGCAAGTCCACCTTGCTTCACCTCCTGGGCGGCATGGATCGGCCGACCGGG
>JAKAUI010000037.1 GCA_021827745.1 Bacillota bacterium
CCAGTATAGTCCTGCTCATTCGCCGCCGGCCGGAAGGAACATGGTTTAGAGACGACTAAATCATAGGCAGGGGGGAGGCCCATGATCTCACAGACGATGGAAGACTATCTGGCGGCCATCTATCGGGTGGAGGGTCCAACGCACCGGGCCACCACCGGAGCGGTGGCCCGCCGGCTGGGTGTGTCGGCGGCGTCTGCCTCCGCCATGTTCCACAAGATGGCGGACTCAGGCCTGGTCCGCTATCGCGAATACCTGGGCGTGACCCTGACCGCCTCGGGTCGACTGCAGGCGACCCAGATCGTCCGCCGCCACCGGCTGGCCGAGCGGTTTCTGACCGACATGCTGGGCATCGGCTGGGAGCGGGTGGACAAGGTCGCCGATCAGATGGAGCATGCCCTGCCGGAGGAGGTCACCGAGTCGTTTGCCCGCGTGTTGGGCGATGCGGCGCGCTGCCCGCACGGCTATCCGATCCCCTCGACCAGCGGAGAGGTGGCAGTCCGGGAGACCGTGTCCTTGGCCGAGCTGGCGACCGGCGGCGGTGGCCAGGTGGCCTGGGTGAGCGAGGACGATCCGGTTGTGCTGGCGACGCTCGCTCGGCGCGGGCTGGTGCCAGGGGCCGAGGTCCACGTCCTGGTAGGTGCTCCGGGCGCCAAACGGCGGGTGGTCCAGGTCGAGGGCCGGGCGGCGGTGAGTCTGCAGATGGGGCTGCTTCAGGCCGTGGCGGTTGAGGTCGCGATGGACGCCCGCCCATGAGGTCTACGTCCGCACCCGGACTGGTCACCCACGAGGATCGGGACCGGGCTCGCGACCGCCTCAGTCTGCGCCGCGCCTATCAGACCCGTGGCCCGCGCCGCTGGCTGTGGCTGCTTTGGCTGAGCATCGGGCCAGGCATCCTGGTCATGCTCGGCGAGAACGATGCGCCCAGCATGCTGTCCTATGCCGCCACCGGCAGCCGTTTTGGCATCGGCTTCTTCTTGCCCTTCATCGCCATCACGTTTGTGATGGCGGTCGTGGTCCAGGAGATGGCGATGCGGATCGGCGCCGTCACCCACCGTGGCTTCTCGGAATTGATGGCGGACCGCTTCGGCGGCATGTGGGGCGGGCTGCTCCTGACCGACCTGATGTTCGGGAATCTTCTGACGTTGATCACAGAATTCATCGGCATCCGGGCCGGGCTCGGCTACTTCCATGTACCGCCGGTGGTGGCGGTTTCGGCGGCGATCGTCGTGATCGGCGTCGCCATCACGACCGGCCGCTATTGGACCTGGGAGCGCCTGATCATGGCGCTCGCCGTCTTCAACGCCGTCTTCGTCCCGATCGCCATCCTGGCGCATCCGGCCTGGTCGCAGGTGGCCTCGGCCATGGTCCAGTTCAGCCCGATCCCGGCCTGGAACACGAACACGGTGCTGATTCTGGTGGCGGACATCGGAGCCACCGTCACGCCCTGGATGATCTTCTTCCAACAGGCTGCCGTGGCTGACAAGGGATTGACCCCGGCCGACATCCACCGCGGCCGATTCGACACCGTGCTCGGCGCCGTGCTGGCCGCCGCCTTCGGCATGGCCGCCGTGGTTGCCACCAGCACGCTGTTCAGCCATGGCATCAGCCTGCACAACTATCAGACGGCGAACTTTGCCAGCGCCCTGCGCCCGTTCGTGGGCAGGATCGGCGCTTCTCTCTTCGCCCTCGGCATTGTGGAGGCCGGGCTGGTTGCGGCGATCGCCATCTCCACCGCCTCGGCCTACGCCTTCGCCGAGGTGAGAGGGCAGTCCCGCAGCCTGAACCGGCCGCTGAAAGAGGCCTGGAGCTTCTATCTGACCCTGATCGGCGTGGCCATGGTGGCCGGCGCTGTGGTGCTGATCCCGCACATTCCGCTCGAGCTGGTGGTGCTCTTGGTCAACGTGGTGGCCGTGCTGTCCACGCCGCCCATCTTCTTGTTCCTGCTGCTTCTGGCCAACGACCGCCAGGTGATGGGCGAGTGGGTGAACCGCGGTTGGCAGAACGCGGCGTCTGTGATCGTCGGTGCCTTGATTACGCTGGCCGGCCTCTTGTTCGCCGTCTCCGTGCTCGACCCGCGCCTGATCTGAAGGAGGACGTGAGATGGACGAGCCACGGGCGACGGAAGACCCCGGAAAGGCGGCGGGACTGACCTCCGCCCAAGTGCTCTCCCTGCTTGAGCCCGACCAGCTGGTCAGCGCCAAGCGCCACCACTTCGGGCGCCGGACGGCGGTGCCGTGGCAGACGGTGGCGTTTTGGATCCTCAGGGTCTACTGGGTGGCCGTGCTGGTGGTGGCGGTCCTTGCCGCCATGCGGGCGATCAAGGGGTGAGCGCTCCGGCGGCGAATACCTGAAGGAGGTCGGCAAAAGGGCGTCTGACGATGAAGATCGCGGTATGCATCAAGCAGATTCCATCTCCGGGCGAGCTGCGCTTTGATCCCGAATCGCGCCGAATCGTGCGCGAGGGCGTCAGCCTGGAGCCAAACGCTCTCGATATGGTGGCGCTAGGGGCGGCACTTGCCTTAAAGGCCGAGCTGGGCGGCGAGGTGGTGGCGGTCAGCATGGGACCGCCGTCCGCCCAGGACGTCCTGAAGGCGGCGATCATGGGCGGAGCGGACGACGCCTGGCTGATCTCAGATCGGGCACTGGCCGGCTCCGACACCTTGGCCACCGCCCATGCCCTGGCCGATGCGCTGCGCCCCGGCGGCTTCGATCTGATCCTGCTCGGCCGCAACAGCCTGGACGCCGAGACCGGACAGGTCGGCCCGATGGTCGCCGAGCTCCTGGGCTGGCCGCTCGTCACCTCAGTCAACTCGCTGACGGTGGACCAGGGCGGGCTGCGCCTGTTGCGGACGCTGGAGAACGGATTAGAGGAGATCCGCTGCTCTTTGCCGGCTGTGATCACGGCCCGCGAGGAGCTGGCCGAGGAGGTCTACATCTCCCGGAAGAAGGTCGCCGCCGCCGAAGATCCGCCGATGCGCCGCCTGGGCGCCCAGGATTTGGGCGGGCCGCTCTCAAGCTACGGTGCAGAGGGATCTTTCACCCGGGTCTTGGTCCTGCGCGAAGAGCACCTGGAGCGGGCCTGTCGCCGAGTGGAGATCAGAGAGACGAGCCAGGTGCATGAAGCGGTGCGCGCGCTCTTCGCCCAGGCCGAGAAGGCTGCCCCCCGGCCGGTCGAACGCGGCCTGCCCGGTGAACTGTGGGTGGCCCTGCCCACCTTGGAGGCAGACGGCCAACAGCTGGCGAGAGAGCTTTTGGGCGATGCCTTTCGCCTGACCGAGCCAGCCGGCGGCAGCGTTGCGGCCGTGACCTGGGGGTCGCTCAGCGCGGCCAACCGAACACTTCTGGCCGAGTCCGGAGCGAGCCGCATCTATGTCATCGCCGCAGAAGAGGCCAGGCCGTTTCACTCTGGCTTGGCCAGCGCCGCCCTGAGCGACGCCATTTCGCATCGACCGCCGGCCGCTGTCTTGTTCCCCTCAACCACCCACGGCCGGGAATGGGCGGGACGGGTGGCCGCCCGGCTGGGACTCGGCTTGACCGGCGACGCCATTGGATTTGGGGTGGCGGACGAGGGCGGGCTGGTGATGGACAAGCCAGCCTTCGGCGGCCTGATGGTGGCGCCGATCGTCTCGAGCACCCGGCCCGACCTCGCCACGATCAGGCCCGGCATCTGTGTGCCGCTCGAAGCGCCGCGCCAGGGAGCGGTCGAGCTAATCCAGCTCGCTGTGGGCACGGACCCAGGCGGGATGAGCGTCGGGGCGACCAGCGGCTTTGGCATCCCGGCCAGCCTGCTGGCCCCGGCCCGGGTGGTGCTGGCGGTTGGGAACGGCGTGCCCGAGGCGGCCATCCCCAAGGTGCAGCAGCTGGCTCTTAGCCACGGCTTCGGTCTCGGCGCCTCCCGGGCCGTGACCGACGCCGGCCGCCTGCCGAAGGCATTTCAGGTCGGGCTGACCGGGCGGTCGGTCGCACCGCAGATCTATGTGGCGCTTGGCATCTCCGGAGCCTTCGAGCATCTGGTGGGCATTCGGCGGGCTGCTGCCGTGGTGGCGGTCAACAGCGACCCGGACGCCCCCATCTTCCAGGCCGCGGACCTCGGTCTCGTCTGCGACTGGCAAGAAGGACTGGACGTGCTGATCGAGGCACTGTCAGGCCTGTTTGCCTGAGCGGGTCCGACGCCTGCCCTCAGGACAGAGCGACAGCAGCGTGCAGGTGGCGCAGGCGGGCGCGCGGGCCTGGCAGACCAGGCGGCCATGCCAGATCAGCTGATGGTGCAGGTCGATCCAGCGCGCCTTTGGGACGAGCGCCATCAGGTCCTCGGCGGTGCCGTCCGCTGTCTTGGCCGAAGAGAGACCGAGGCGGTGGCTGAGGCGGAAAACGTGGGTGTCGACGGCCAGCGCCGGAATGGCAAAGGCGTTTGCCAGCACCACCGATGCCGTCTTGCTGCCCACCCCGGCCAGAGCCTGAAGCGCCTTGCGATCCGCCGGCACCTCCCCTTGGTGGCGGTCGATCAGGTCGCGGCTGAGCGAGACCAGGGCGTGCGCCTTGGTCCGAAAGAGGCCCACGTCGCGAATCGCCTCGGCGAGCCGCTCCTCGCCCATCTCCACGACCGACCGGGGCCCGTCCAGCTTGGGGAACAGGCGTCCCGTCACCAGGTTCACCCGGCGGTCAGTGCACTGGGCGGACAGCACCGTGGCGAAGAGCAGTTCAAAGGGCGTCGCAAAGTCGAGGCCGCAGCCTGCCTCGGGGTAGGCGCGGGCCAGACGGTCCAGGATCCGTGGGAGCCGGTCCTGCGCAGACGAAGGTCGGGGCAACGAACCCACCTCCCGGGGCCTTGGGAACATGAGCGGCGCCACGGGGCTTCCTGCCCCGGTGGAAGTTGGACACGCCGGCAGGTCTACCCTCGTTCGTCCCAGACCTGCAGCGGTGACCGCTTGGGCTGGCCTCAGGCCAGGTTGTAGTCCTCTTTGTACTGCAGGCGGTAGAGGTCGTAGTAGAGGCCGCCCTGAGCCAGCAGCTCCTGGTGGGTTCCGGCCTCCCGGATCTGGCCCTGGGCCATGACGAAGATGCGGTCGGCGTTCTGGATGGTAGAGAGACGGTGGGCGACCACGATCATGGTCCGGGTGCCGGCCAGGTTCTTGAGGGCGGCTTGGATCTGCTGCTCGCTCTCGGTGTCGATGTTGGAGGTGGCCTCGTCCAAGACCAGGATGGCTGGGTCGGCGGCCACCGCCCGAGCCAGGGAGAGCAGCTGGCGCTGGCCGGTGGAGAAGGTGGAGCCGCGCTCTTGTACCGGCTCGTCAAAGCCGTGGGGCAGCCTGGTGATGAAGCGGTCGGCGCCCACCAGCTGGGCGGCGGCCACGACCTGGCTGTCGGACAGCGGCTTGTTCAGGGCGATGTTCTGGCGGATGGTGCCGGCGAAGATGAAGACGTCTTGGTGGACCACGGCGATGCGCTGGCGCAGATCGGCTTGCGCCACCTCCCGGATGTCTACTCCATCGACCTGGACTTGGCCCTGCTGCACGTCGTAGAAGCGGGCGAGCAGGCTCATGATCGACGTCTTCCCGGCACCGGTGGCGCCCACGAAGGCGACGGTCTGGCCCGGCTCGATGGCGAACGACACGTCGCGCAAGACCCAGTTCGGCGGCTCGTAGGCAAACCAGACATGGTCGAAGGCCACCTTGCCCCTGCCGGCCGGCAGGGCCTTCGGCGCCGGATCATCGACCAGCTCCATCGGCCGGTCCAGGAGGGCGAACAGGCGCTCGGAGGCCGCCATGGCGGACTGCAGGATGGAATAGTTCTGGGTGACGTCGTTGATCGGCTGGAACAGGAGCTGGATGTACTGGATGAAGGCATAGACCACACCGAAGGTCAGGGTGCTGTCGATGATCGAGCCGCCGCCGAACCAGACCAACACGGCCACCATGCCGGTGTATAGGAAGTCCATGAATGGGCGGAAGACGGCGAACAGCCGGATCTCTCGGATGCCGGCGTCGCGAAAGGCGCCGTTGGCGGAGCGGAACTTCTGCTCTTGGGCCTGCTGGCGCTGAAAGGTCTGGACCACCCGCATGCCGGAGATGTTCTCGGCCAAAAAGGCGTTGATGCGGGCCAGCGCCAGGCGCACGTTGCGGTAGGCGGTGCGGGCCTTGTTCCGGTAGATGTTGGCGGCGATGAAGACGATGGGCAGGACGGCGATCGAGATCAAGGCCAGATAGGTGTTCATCTGGAACATGATCACGACCACGCCGACCAAAAGCAGTCCGTCCCTGATCATGTTGACCATCACGCTGGAGTACATCTCCTCCAGCGCCTCGACGTCGTTGGTGGCGCGCGTCACCAGCCGGCCGGTCGGGTTCTTGTCGAAGAAGGCGGCCGGCATCCTCTCGATCTTGGTGATCACGTCCTTGCGGATCGAAAAGATGGAGCTCTGCGCCACCCAGTTCAGGATGTAGGCCTGCAGGTAGTTGGCCAAAAAGGCCAGCAGCAGGGCGGCCAAAAAGATGGAGCCGATCAGCTCCAGCCCGGCCACGTCCTGCTGGCGAAAACGGGACAAGGCTGCAGACGAGACGGGAACGGCCGGCACCAGGTGGGTGCCGAAGCGGATCTGGCGCTCGCCGGGCAGGATGGTGAAGGCCTGACGCGGCATCTGCCCCTCGATCATGGCGGTGCGGCCGTTTGCGGCCAAGATGGTGTAGACCGGCACGCTGGCGGCTGGAGCCGCGGGCAGGGCCTTCACCCGGACGAAGGAGCGGCCGTCGAAGGAGACAGCCGGCAGACCCGATGGGGCGTGTCCGAGTGGATACGCCACCATCGGCAGAGACACCGTGTTGATGTCGTTGTCGATGGCGATCTTCACGAGATAGGGCTGGACGATGGTCGAGGCCGTGACGATCACGGTCAAGAACAGGGCCAGCACGATCCACCAGAACTGCGGACGGGCGTAGCTGAGGAGCCGCCGCATCAGGCGGGTGTCGTACGCCTTGCCGAGTGCCTCCTCTTCCCGGATCATGCGCCCCGTCCCTCGGGCGATCCACCCACCCGGTCCTCCAGCAGCTGGCGCTGGTAGAGGCGGGAGTAGAAGCCCTTTTTCGCAAGCAGCTCGGCATGCGTGCCCTGCTCGATCACCCGGCCGTCTTCCAGCACCAGGATCAGGTCGGCATGTTTGATGGTGGAGACCCGATGGGCGACCAAGAGGGTGGTCCGGTTCTGGCGCAGGTCGAGCAGGCCGCGCAGAATGGTCTCCTCGGTGTAGGTGTCCACCGCCGAGAAGCTGTCGTCCAGGATCAGGACCTGAGCGGTCTTAGCGAGGGCCCGGGCCAGGGAGACGCGCTGCTTCTGACCGCCCGACAAGGTGACGCCGCGCTCGCCGAGCAGCGTCTCGAAGCCGTCTGGGAACTGCAGGATCTCGCCCTTGACGGCCGCATCGGCGGCGGCCTGCTCGACGATGTCGCGCCCAAGCTCCGAGTCGGAGAAGGCGATGTTCTGGGCGATCGACTCCGAGAACAGGAAGTTGTCCGGCGGGACGTAGGCGATGGTCTGGCGCAGGGTGAGCAGGGGCAGATCGAGGATGTCGATCTGGTCCACGAAGACGGTGCCGGGCGGCGGATCGAACACCCTGAGCAACAGGTTGATGATGGTCGACTTTCCGGCGCCGGTGCGACCGATCAGGGCCAGCGTCCGGCCAGCGGCCAGGTCGACCGACACGTCGGCGATGGCCGGCCGGTTGGAGTCGGGATAGGAGAAGGTGAGATGGGAGATGGTGAGCGCACCGCTGAGCGGGGTCTCGGGTGCCACCGCTCCCGGGCGGTCCGTGATCTCGGGCCGCTCTGAGAAGATCTCCTGCAGGCGCTGAAGAGAGGCCCCGGACCGTTGGATCAGATTGACCAGCTGGCCGATCGACTGCATCGGCCAGTTGAGCAGCCCCAGGTAGCTGGTGAAGGCCACGAAGGAGCCGAGGCTGATCGTGTTGCGCACGACCAGGATGCCGCCGTAGACGAGGGCGATGACGAAGGCCAGTCCCTGGATGAACTGGACCAAAGGCTGGATCAGCGCCCAGATCCGGACCAGGTTCATGTTCCTGGCGAAGTACTCCTGGCTGTGGCCCATCAGCCGATCCAGCTCGGGCCCCTCCTGGACGAAGCTCTTCACCACCCGGATGCCGGAGAAGTTCTCCTGGACGTGCTCGGACAGGGTCGAGAACTGGTCTTGGACCGCCCGAAATCGCAGGTGGATCTGGCGGCCGAGCAGGCCGGTGACCAGAGCGGCCAACGGCAGCGGCAGAAGGGCGAAGGTGGCAAGGGAGGGGGAGATCGTGGCGAACATGATGATCAGGGTTGAGGTGATCAGAAAGGCCGTGTCGGCGATCATCACCACACCCATGCTCAGCGCCATGCGCACGGCCTGGAGGTCGTTGGTGGCGTGCGCCATCAGGTCGCCTGTCTTGTGGTGGTTGAAGTAGTTGGGGGAGAGCAGGGTGAACTGGTGGAAGAGGTCCTGGCGCATCTCGAAGTCGATCAGGCGGGCGGCCCCCTGGACGAAGTTGCGCCACAGGAAGCGGGTGGCGAAGATGATCACGGCCAGCACCACCAGGGCGACGGCATAAGGCCAGAGATCCGCCTGGACGGCTCCGGCCTGCTGGACCGTATTCACAAACCGCTTCAGCACCTGAGGCAGGACCAGCTGGGCCAGATCGGCGCCGAGCAGGGCTCCGACGCCGAAGACGTAGAACCAGCGGTGGCGGCGAAAGTAGGGAATCAGGGCTCGAAAATGACGCAAGTCGGCCTTCCTCTCCAAACCTAAAAAGGTGGGGAACCAAATCTCACCAGCGATCGTCATTATACCGGATCACAGGGCTTGGATGTGGCCACGAAGGAGGCGGGGCGGTGAGTTGGCAGGAGATTTGGCACCAGGGACTGGGCTGCTCGCCGGAGCGGGTCGGTCTGATGCGCGCAGGTGAGGCAGGGCTCACCTTTCAGTGGCCGGAGACGACCTTGCCCGAGACCACGGCCTATTTGGAGGCCCTTGACCAAGTCGGATCGGCCTGCACTGTGGCGCCGGTCGCTGACCCGGAAGCCTCTGGCGCCCAACTGATCTCCACACTCGGCGGCATCGGAGCGCCGGTGGTGGCGCTTTTGGGCCGGGGGACCGGCGCCACCACACTCGCCTGGGAACTGGCCTGCCACTGGCAGGCTGGAGGACGGAAGATCGGCGTGCTGGACTTGGATGTGCGCCATCCCGGCCTGTTCCCAGTGGCGGGCGTCGACGGCCGACCGGCGGTGATCGGGCGGGCGATTGTGCCTAGGGCGGCGCATGGGGTGCGGCTTTTGGGCCTCACTGCCTTCTTGCCGCAGAATCGGCCGCCGGTCGCCCGGGGTCCAGACCTGGAGCGGATGTGCCGCACCTTTCGCGACGACGCTCTATGGCAGGGGCTCGACCTGATGCTGGTCGATCTGCCGGACCTGCCGGAGGTGGCGGCGATGCAGGCGGCTCTGTTTTCGGTGCGCCAGACGGTCCGTCTGATCGGACCGCTGGAACCAGAGCCAGCAGAGGCTCCGGAAGGGCAGGACATCGTCTTTAGGTTGGGCCGCGACCTGCCGATCGACCCTGAGCTGGCCCTTGGCGGGTCACCCGGAGCCCGGTATCGAAGGGCAGTGTCCAGTCTCGCCGAGCGGATCTGGGCGGCCGTCGGCTGAGCGGGTGTCGGGAGGAAAATTCGCCACCATCTGGAAATATGTTGATCTTTCCGTGCCGCCATCAGGTCGAGCGGGTGAGGGGCGTACCGTTTGGATCTCTTGCGAAATCGCAATTTCCTGCTGCTGACGCTGTCGCGCAACATCTCTCGATTCGGCGATCGGTTCACCTTGGCGGCCCTGCTCATCCTGGTCGTCCAGATCAGCCATGGCTCACCGATTGACATCGCGCTGATCGGCGCCGCCTCGCTTGCTCCGAGCGCTCTGCTCGGGTGGTTCATCGGTCCCTTGGTCGACCGGATGGAGCGGCGCACCTCGATGCTCTTTGCGGACCTGGTCCGCTTCGTGGCAGTAGGCGCCATGTTCTTCGCCCCCAATCTGCCCACCCTGATGGTGCTCGCCTTTGTGGCAAACGGCGTTTGGGAGTTCTATCGGGCCGCCTACCAGGCGGTGCTGCCGGTGGTGGTGGGAGCGGACGACCAGCTGACCCGGGCCCATGGCCTGGACCAGAGTCTGGCCAACGGCATCGACGTGGTCGGCTATCTCTTGGTCGGACTGTTCATCCTGATCGCCGGGGTCCGCCCCGCCTTCTTGATCGACGCCGCCACCTTCCTCGCCTCGGCGGTGCTGATTCGCTCATTCAGCGTTCGAATCAAGGCCCCTGGCCCCAAGGACGGCCCAGGCTACCTGGCTGAGCTGAAGGCCGGGCTGGCGGCGGTCTCTGGCCAGCCGCTGACCCGGGTCCTCTTGGGCCAGATCGCCATCGCCTGCCTGCCGATCGGCGCCTTCAACGCCCTGCTCGTCCTGCTCCTGCCGGACGTCTTTCACGTCTCGGCCACGCTGTATCCCTATCTGCCTGCGGTGCAGGGGATCTCCATGGTGCTGGGCGGCATGCTGATGACGCGCTATCCGAGCGCTGTGGCCCGCCGGCACCTGATCAACATCGGCCTGGCAGGCACCGGACTGATCACCGCCCTGCTCGGGGTGGTCCCCTCGTTTGTGGCCGCCCTTGGTCTCTATTTCATGATGGGATTCTTCAACATCGCCTTTCTGGTGCCGCTGCTCACCTGGTACCAAAAGAGCTTCGACTCCAAGGTGCGCGGTCGAGCGATGGCGATCTATGCTGCCGCCACCAGCCTGGCGCTCCTGGTGGCGACGCTGGTGGCGGGCCCGCTCGCCCAGGCGATCGGAGTCGGCCGCACCGTCCTGCTCTCTGGCCTGCTGTTCATGGCGGTGGGCCTGGCCGGTTACCTGACGCCTGCGACCCGCAGTCAGCCGGTTCAGCCGGCCAAGGCCGAGGCGCCCCAAGGGGGGTAAGCGGCAGGCAACGGCGAACCCCCTCCTGCCGGCTGATGGCGCTCTGATCTGAGGAGGGTTCACCGCTTGCCGCTCGCACAACTGTCCAGTGCCATGTCCAAGGTCGCCTGGGGCCGCGAGACTGTGGTCGAGCGAGTCCTGGTCGCCCTCTTGGCTGAGGGCCACCTCTTGATCGACGACGTGCCCGGGGTGGGTAAGACCACCCTCGTCCGCGGGCTGGCCCAGAGTCTCGACCTGACCAACCGCCGCCTGCAGTTCACGCCGGATCTGTTGCCCTCTGACGTGACCGGATTCACCTTCTACGACGGCAAGACCCAGAGCTTCCTGTTCCGGCCCGGCCCGGTGTTCTGCAACCTGCTCCTGGCCGACGAGATCAACCGCACCTCGCCCAAGACCCAGTCGAGCCTGCTGGAGGCGATGGAGGAGCGCCAAGTCACCGTGGACGGGCAGGTGTATCCCCTGCCGCGGCCGTTCATGGTGGTCGCGACCGAAAATCCCATCGAGTACGAGGGAACGTTTGCCCTGCCGGAGGCGCAGCTGGACCGCTTTTTGCTGCGCATCCGGGTCGGCTATCCTGACGCACCGGACGAACGCCAGGCGATGCAGGCGGAGGGAGAGCGCCAGCGCCCGCCGCTGCTACCGGCCGTGATGTCGGCCCAAGAACTGGAGATCGCCGCCCAGGAGAGCGGCCGGATTCCAGTGTCCGATCAGGTGGCGGAGTACGCCCACGCGGTGGTCAAGGCCACCCGCGAGCACCCCGCCCTGCGCCTGGGCGTGAGCCCGCGCGGCGCCATCGCCTGGATCCGGGCCAGCCGAGCGCTGGCCTACTTGCGTCAGGCGGCCTTCGTCACGCCAGACCACCTGAGAGACCTGGCGGCCGAGACGCTGGCGCATCGCCTGCTCCTGCGTCCGGAGCCGATTGCCCAAGGGTTGACGGCAGCAGACGTGGTGGCTCAGGTGGTGAACGCTGTGCCGCTTCCAGGGGCGGCGCGGCGACTGGGGTGAGATCCAGGCGCCAGTCCTGGCTGATCGCCGTGGCTGTGCTCCTTGCCATCCTGTTCAGCCAGCTGTTCCCGGGAAACGTGTGGGGCGATCTGTTGCGGGTGGCGGCCCTGATCTCGCTTCTGGCGGCCGCTTGCCATCTGCTCCAGCCCAGAGGCGAACTCAGACTGCGCGTCGATCCGGCCATGCCGGCGGCGGGGCGGCCGTTTCGGATGACGGCCCACCTCAGGGCATCGGTCCCTGGCTTCTATCAGGTGGCCTTGCAGGCGCCCGACGAGATGGCGGCGGCGCACGGCTGGGCCTGGAGCCGGGAGGCGGTGTTCGCCATACCGCTCAGGGTGCTGGGCAGGGGCGAGCACACCTTCTATCTCGCAGACCGTTATCAGGACCCCTTCGGTCTGTTCGAACGGCACCTAGTGCGCGAGGCGCGGGCGACGGTGCGGGTGCGGCCTGCCACGGTCGACGTGGACCCCCTGCGCATCTTTGGGCCGCTGTCCGTGCTCGGATCTAGCGTCAGCGCCGCCGACGACGATCCGGCCGGAGCCAGGCGGTGGCAGCCGGGAGATCGGCTGGCCCGCGTGCACTGGCCGCAGACCACCCGTCTGGGCGAGGTGCAGGTGCGGGAGGCCTGGCACCGCACCAGCCTGCCCTGCCTGGTCGGGCTGGACACCCGGCGCACATCCTACGCCAGCCCAGATGGCTTCGAGATGGCGGTCTCACTGGCCGCCTCCGTCACCTTTGCCATGGTCCGGCGCCGCCTATTGGTCTCGCTCTTTGTCGGCGGCCGCCAAGTGACCGTCCAGGAGCTAAAGGAGCAGGTGCTGTGGGACCTCTTCATCCGGCTTAGGGCGGACGGGACGGCGCGGCCGCTGCCGCAGTCTACGCTGGGGAGCCTGCCGCTCGTGATCAGCGGCAGCAGGATCCCGGAGTCGAGCGGGCACTACCGCCTGTGGTGCACCGAGCCCGGCGGAGCGGCCAATGCTGTCCAGCTGCTGGCCCTCGCCGATCTCCTGGACCAGGGACGTCGCCAGCGGTGGGCGCAGTGAGCCGCCGCCTGCTCGGAGCGCTCTGGCCCCTGCCGGCGCTTCTGGCGCTCTTGTCGGCCGGCGGTGCCGTGCCGACCGTGACCTTGCTCGGCTTCGCGCTGGGCACGGTGGCCCTCTCTGCCGTGCCGCACACCTGGTGGCGGCTGGCCGCCCGCCTGGCCTGGCTCGCGCTCTTCCTCGGACTGCGTCTCGGTCTCGGCACCCATCCTCTGACGGTGAGCGCGCTCGGGCTTCTGCACCATCTGGCCGACGGAAACTGGGGCCGGCTGAGCTCCGCTCAGGCCAGCATCCTGTTCGAAGTGGCCGCCACCACGCTGGTGGCGATCGAGGAGGTGACGGTGGGGCTTGGCCTGCGCCTGATCGAACTCTTGGTCAACGTCGCCGCCCTGGCCCTGGCCAAGGAAGTGAGCGGCCATGTCACCTGGGCGCTTTTTGCGACCTTCGCCCTCTGGCTGGCCGTGCGCCGTGCCGATCTCAGCGGATGGGGCAAAGACCGCCACTGGACCTGGGTCGGTGCCCTGTCCAGCGTTCTGATTCTGATCACCCTGCTTGTGGCTCCGGCGCCTGAGGCGGTCGGTGCGCTGCAGGGCGGCAACGGGCCGAGGGCGCTGACGACGGTGGAGCCGGTGACGGCCCTGACGCAGGCCCCCGAGCTCAGCCACCAGATCCTGTTCACGGCCCGCGGCGCGCTGCCGCTGTACTGGACGCTCTATGTCTCGACCTACTACACAGGGCAGGGCTGGACCAACTCGCTGCCGCCGCCGACCACCTACCCGGCGGCCCTTCCGCCGCAGGAGCTGGTGCTCGCCAACCAGAGCACGGCCAAGTCCGTCTCGGGTCAGCTGAGCGCAACCGAGACCGTCCACCTGCTGACCAATCTGCCCTATGCCCCGGTGCAGGGCGTGCCCGAGGGACTGAGCACATCGCACTCGGCCCTCTGGTTTCCGCAGCAGCAGGCCTTTTCGGTCGGCGGCACGACCTACACCGTGACGGCAAGTGTGCCGAAGTTCTCGGCCCAGGCCCTCGCCTCGAGCACACTGACCCTCAACCCGGCCGCCTGGGCGTCCTCCCCCTACCTGCAGCTGCCGAGCGAGCTGCCGCAGCCGGTGATCCGGCTCGCCCACCAGATCGTGAAGGGCGTGGGTCCAAACATCTACCTGCGGGTGATGGCGATCATCCACTACCTGCAGTCGCACGAGCACTACACGCTGAGCTACCCGCCGGACGGCGGCCAGGACTTCGTCTACCACTTCCTGTTCGTCTCGCACCAGGGCGACTGCAATGCGTTCTCATCCTCGCTGGCGGTGCTGGCCAGGGCGGTCGGCATCCCCACCCGCCTGGTGGTCGGGTTCACCGGCGGTCAGCAGGTGGCCGGTCTGGATGTGGTGCGCGGCACGGACGCCCACAGCTGGGTTCAGGTCTACATGCCCGGCTTTCCCCAGGTCACGAGCTGGACGGCCTTGGGGTTCGTGAGCGCCAATTCAGGGCTGCCGTTCGCCAATCCGTACGCAACGCTGTCCGGTCAGTCGTCGTCCGCCTCTGGCTGGCTCCCGATCGACCCGACGCCTGGCTTCGGCGTCGGGCTGCCGAGCCCGGGCCAGTCCTTGCCAGCCTATGTGGCCGCCGGTCAGGCCGCCGCGGCCAAGACCACCACGACCAAGAAGACCCGGGTGGTGCAGATCCACCAGACCCTGAACGCCCTCTCCGGTCAGCATGCCCGATCCCAGGCCCACCCGCTGCCGCTCGCCGCCATGGGGGCGGGGCTTGTGGCACTGGCGGCGGCCGCCTGGCTGGCCGTGGGCCGGATCAGGAGGCTGAGGGCCGTCGCCTGGATGGCCCGTCGCCCCTGGCGCTGGCAGCAGACCGCCCGCCAGTGGCTGGGAAAGGACGCGCCGGAACTGGCGCGCTGGCTGGAGGTGCGTCTGTACGCGCCCGCCCAGGTGCCGTCGGGCGGATTCGCCCTGGCCAGGGCAGATCTGGTCCGCCTGCTCGGCGCCCGTCAGCCCCTGCTCGCCTGGCTGGCCTACCTCACCTAGCGGGATGTGGCGCCGGCTAGAGATCCGGAAGTCGGTGGCCGCGCATCGGGCGGCCGACGGCCAGCTTGGTCAGCCGGTGCAGTTCCTGGACCATCTGCCGGAGCTGAAACGCCTCGTATGGCGTGGTGGCGGCGATGGTGACGATCACCTGCACGCCGACCTGCTCCACGGCGACGGCCGCAAGGCCGTTTTGGCGCAACGAGCCGAGGAAGTGGTCGACCAAGGGACCCGGGCCGTCAAAGTCGTAGCTCACGTATTCGGTGCTGACCGTTGGCTCGATCCGGTCCAGAGCCGACCCCAGCGCATCGCCCGGGCCCAGGATCTCCTGGCAGCGCACGAAGAGCTCTAGCACCTCTTCGTCGCCCTCCAGGAGCAGGCTGTCGCAGACGTCTTCGCCGTCTTGGCCGAAGGGCCAGCGTTGTCCCTGGTCGGTCAGGGCGAGCAGGCGGTCAAAGGAGCGGGCATCGAGCGCCGCCCTTAGGCGCTCCAGATCCGTCATCAGGCTCCCCCCTCGGTTGGGCCATCCAGGGCACCGTCCCGTTGCACGAGCGCCTCTGCCCTCTAGCCTACAGTCCTGGTCAAGATGTCCAAGAGCTCGCCGTGCACTAGGCGGCCGGCGGCCACGATGCCGCCCCGCTCCAGGGTGCGCGGCCCTCCCGCCCAGTCGGTCACGGTGCCGCCGGCCTCTGTCACCAGGAGGCGGCCGGCGGCGAAGTCCCAGGGCTCCAGGTCGCCCTCGAAAAAGGCGTCCAGCCGACCCTCGGCCACCTGGGCCAGCTCCAGGGCAGCCGCCCCGGGAATCCTGAGGTCGTGGCAGGCCTGCCAGACTCGGGCCAGCGGCGAGAAGACGTCAGAGGGCCGATCCTTGTCGTACGGCGTGCCGCAGGCGACCAGGGCGTTGGCCAAAGACGTCACCGTCGAGCCGTGGATCTGAGTGCCGTCGACGAAGGCGCCGTGCTGCCGCCAGGCGGTATAGCGCCGCTGTCCGAACACATCCTGAACGCCGGCCAAGATGGGGCCTGCATCGTCTGCGAGCGCCACCGAGATCGCCACGTAGCGGACACCGTGCACCAGATTGGAGGTCCCGTCCACCGGATCGACCAGCCAGCGAAGTGGTCCCTGGGCGGGTGTGCTCTGGCCCTCCTCCTCAGCCACCACCACGCTGCCCGGCAGCAGGCCGATGAGGCGGGGGATCAAGAAGCGCTGCACGGCGAGATCGGCATCTGTCACCAGGTCGGCCGGGCCCTTGTGCCGGACTTGGGCGGTCGGTCCCCAGGCGTGCTCCAAGACCTGGACGGCTTCGCCCAGGAGGTTTGAGACCTCGGCCAAGAGGGCCTGGGGGTCGAAGTCAGCGCTGGCCATGGAGCCTTTCTCCTCCTTTTTTCACCCGGGGCTTGATCGGTCGCTGGCACAGGCGCGTGAACCGCAGCTGCTCTTGGGCCGTGAGGCGACCAAGGGACCAGCCGGCGGGGTCGACCTGGCGGCTTCGGGCGAGCGGCAGAAGCCGCCTGAGCGTGGGCAGCGAGAGGCTGCGGCGTTGGGCCAGAGAAAAGGCCAGCGCCTGGTCTCTGGCGGCCAGGGCCGCCTGGCAGGCCAGGTCAGGATTGGTGGCCGAGAGCGCCGCAACCACCTCGTTGCGAGCGGCCCTCAGCACCTGCGGGAAGCGGAGGGTCAGCTGGGCCAGCGCCGGCGCACTGCCCTCCTTGAGGGCGGCGAGCCACAGCGCTGCCTCCCGGGCGCTGCCCGAAGACCGGGCGATCTCTGCGGCCCGCACATAGAGCCTGAGTCGGTCGTCGCCCTGGGCGGTCAGCAGCGTCTGGTCGAGCAGCAAAAGCGCCTGGCGGGGCGAGGCAGCCAGCACCGCCAGTTCCGCCGCCACCTCAGAGAGGGCCGGCGGCGCCTCCGGCAGCCCAGCCAGGTAGGCGAGCGCCAAGGTGTCGCCCGGCCGCATGGCCAGGATCCTGGCCGCCCTTAGCAACAGGGCGCTCACATCCTGGCGTCGAGAGCGCAGGTCGTGGAAGTGGACCAGGACCCGGTCCAGGAATACCGCCATGCCATCGTCATCCAGCCGGCTGGCGAGCAGCGTGCCAAGCGGCAGCAGGCTTGACTCGGGGGCCAGAAGGGCGATGTCCGCCAAATCGACCAACGGCAGGCCGGGCAGGCGCTGCAGGGCCTCCGTGACCAAAAGCGGGTCCTCTCCCCAGCCCCGGAGCAGGCGGAACAGCGCAGCAGCCTGATCGGCCGGCGAAAGTCCGTCCAGACGGGCGAGCTCTTGGCGCGGTTCCGAAGGAGGAATGAAGGGCAGGTCGGTGAAGGCTAAAAGGGCGTCCAGGACCCGATCCTCAAGCAATCCGGCGACCAGCGGCGCGCTGTCTTGGCTCTGCATCAGCCGCGCGGTCAGGTCGAGGATGTCGACGAAGTCGCCGGGTGCGCGCTGCCAGGCGGCGGCCACGGCCGCCCCGTGGCGGCACAGTCGGCTGCAGTGCGAGCAGTGGGCGCCCGCTTTGGTCAGCACCACCCAGTAGTCGTGGCGCTCACCGCTGACGGCACCGGCGATGGAAGAGCCCGCCACCATCAGGTGACTGAGCCGGCCAAGCCCGACATAGTCCTCCCCGATCAGGCGCAGGGGCGGGGGGAAGAGGTCTAGGAAGACATCGGCCGAAGGCGGTGGGGCCAGGGCGGCGGAGCTGGGGTCTTTCAGACGGACCACTCCCTTGGCAATCGGGTTTCACGACCGGACGAGATGTGGCCTGCACGACGAGGAGGTCGACGGTGAGCGCAGCCGAGTTGACGGTGGTTGGCTTTCGGTTGCCGTTTCGCCATTTCTCGGACCCCGGGCAACTGAAGGCCGCGCTATTGGGCCACATCGCAGAGGCCCAGGTGGCGCCGCAGTCGCTGGTGGTCTTTCCTGGTCTTTTGGCGATGGGCCTGCTGGCGCCTGACCTGTCGATGGTGCCGACCGGCCTGGCCGAGCGGCTGCGCCAGGGAGCAGGCGACCTGGAGGCCACCTATCTGACCGTGGGCGAGGAGATCGCTAGAGAGCGTCACATCTACCTGGTGCCAGGCTCGGTCTGGCTTCCGGCGCCGATCGGCTACACCCACCGGGCGTGTCTGTTCGACCCGGACGGACGGCTGCTTGGCTGGCAGGAGCAGACCCACGCCTACCTGTGGGAGGCAGAACTGATCGCCTCGGCTGAGGTTGCGGTCTGGCAAGTCGGCCCGCTGCGGGTCGGAGTGCTGTTGGGCGCAGACCCGTGGGTGCCGGAGGTGTCCCGGGTGCTCACCCTGCAGGGTGCCGACCTGCTGCTCGCTCCCCTGGCGCCGATCGCCCCATACGCCTCGGCCCGGGCGATGGCCGGGTTGTGGCAGGAGGTGCAGCAGAACCAGACCTACGGCCTGGAGACGGGGCTGACCGGCCCCTTCTTCGACCTGGGTGTGGACGGCAAGCTGGCCGTGCTGGCTCCCTGCGAGCTGACTCCGGGCGAGACCGGGTTCTTCGGCGAGGCGGGCTACGTCGTGTCCCAAAAGGCGCGCTCGGCCGTGCTGGAGCCGGCCGACCTCCATGCCCTGCGCGAGCGCTATCCGCTACTCAGGCATCTGAATCCCGATCTCTACCGTCGGCACTGGCAGGAGCGGGGAGAGGGCCGGCCATGAGCTTTGAGCTGTGGATGGTGCGCCTTCGGCTGTGGCTGGCGTCCAGGCCAGGGAAGGCCCACCGGGCGCTTGGCCGGCCAAGGCGCGCCGCCGTGGCGACGCCCCGGGTGGGCGTGGTGCGGGTGGCTGCCGTGCAGATGCGCTTTCGCTTCATCTCGTCGGCCAGCGTCTTTGCCCGCGCCGTCGCCCAACTGGTGGACCAGGCGGCTGCCGGCGGCGCCGAGCTGGTCGTGTTCCCGGAAGACGTGGGCATGATGCTCTTTGGCATCTTGCCGCGCTTTGAGCGCATCGCCGCCACCGGGTCGATGGAAGAGGCGTTGGCCCGGATCGGGTCCGATGTCAGCGTGTCGAGCATCGTCGAGCTGGTCGGCCGGTCGGCAGAGCGGATCTATCTGTCGGTCTTCAGCCGGCTCGCCCGCGACTACGGGATGATGATCCAGGCCGGATCGATGCCGGTGATGAGCCGGGACGGCCGGGTCTACAACGTGGCCTATCTGTTTGGCCCGCATGGCCAGCTGATGGGCACCCAGGTCAAGTGCCACCTCTTGCCGCTGGAGGCCGAGTGGGGATTCGCCGCCGGGGACGAACTGGTGGTGCTTGACACGCCGATCGGCCGGCTGGCGCAGCCGATCTGCATGGACGCCACCTACTTCGAAACCTTTCGCATCCTGAGTGCCGACGGGGCCGAGGTGGTCTGCCTGCCTGTCGCCGATCCGGACCCCAGCGGCAACCCCTTCAAGTCCCTGCGCGGCCTGTGGCCCAGGGTCCAGGAGAGCTCTGTCTACGGCATCCAGTCCTGCATGGTCGGAACCGCCCTGGACCTCACCTTCACCGGTCGCAGCGGCATCTACGCGCCGCTTGATCTCACGCCGTCCGGGGACGGGGTCCTGGCCCAGGCCCTGTCCGACGACGAGGAGATCGTGCTGGCCGACCTGGACATGGACGCCCTGCGCACCTTCCGCAAGGAGGAGGCGATTCGGGCCAACGCCGCCTTCGTCCGCAACTATTTCCCGTCCATCTACCGCGGATTCTGGAGAGGAGGGGCGAGCGGTGCGACTCGTCGCTGATCAGGGGTGCCTCGTCTGTGGCACAGCCAACCCGATCGGCCTGCAGGTCCACTTCGACGTGGAGGGTGGCCACGCCCACGCCGAGCTGGTGCTGTCCGAGCTGTTCCAGGGCTGGCAAGAGGTGGCGCACGGGGGCGTGGTCAGCGCCCTCTTGGACGAGGCCATGTTCTACGCCTTGGCCGAAGAGGGCTGGCGGGGCATGACCGCCGAGATGACGGTGCGCTTTCTGAAGCCGGTGCCGCTCGGCACCACCCTCCTCCTGACGGCGGAGCGGGTCAAGCTGCACCGCCGCCTGGGCCGGGCGACGGCCCGTCTGTGCAGCGGGGACGATGTTCTGGCCGAGGCCAGCGGCACCTTTCTGGCCACGGCTGAGCGGGGACCTCGGCGATGAGCCGGATGGAGGCCGAACTCGGGATGACCCCCGAGCTGGTGGCCGCCCTCACCGCTCCGGACCGGGTGCGCAGCCAGCTGCGCGACCAGGGGCTGAGACCCTTTCGGCACCTGGTGCTCACCGGCTGCGGCAGCTCGTACTTCGCCGCCCATCTGGCCGCCATCCAGCTCCGGGCCAAGGGGTTTCCGGTGGGCCTGGAGGACTCAGGGGATCTGCTCACCGAGGCGGTGACGCTGTCCAGCGAGGACCTCCTGGTGGTGCTGACCCAAAGCGGCGAGACCAAGACGGTGCTGGAGCTGATGCGTCGGCGAAGGCGGCAGGGAGACCAGCAGGTGGTGATCACCGGTCACCCGGAGTCCGAAGCGGCGTCTTTGGCCGATGTGGTGGTGGACAGTGGCTTTTTCGGAGACGAGTCCTTGTGCCACACGGCCAGCGTGATGGTGTCCGGCCTCCTGGCGCTCGAGGTGGTGGCCAGCAGCGACCGTAGGCGGGGCACGTCGGGCCGGGTGCTGCAGCCGGACCGAGCGCGGCTGTCTGCCAGCCTCAAGGCGCTCTTCGCGAGGCGCAATGAGATCGGCGCCTGGATCGACTGGACCGCAGTCACGCACGCCCTCCTGCTTGCTTCGGACCGGACGTGGCCGGTGGCCGAGGAGGGGTCTCTGAAACTGGCCGAGGCGACCTATCTGCCAGCGCTGGCCGTGCGCTTCGAGACCTTCTTCCATGGCTATATCCCACTCACCAACCCGAACACGGCGGTGGTGGCCCTGCTCACATCGAAGGCAGACGCCCGGCGGGCCGCCGAGTTCGAGCTGGTGCGGCGGACGGTCGGCTTCCAGGGCAAGGCGGTGGACCAAAAGACCCTCGGGCTTGGCTCAGACAGCGAGGAAGATGTGCTCTTCCCCTGGCTGGCGCTCTATGCCATGCACCTGATCACGTTGGGCGCCGCCGGTCAGCGCAGGACCAACCCGGATCTGCTGCGCCGGGAAGACCCCAAATACCTGTCGGCGCGCCAGATGCACCGCTGACCGCAGGCGATTGATCCTCCCCGGGCCACGGCCTCAGGGCGCTGCCTGTGCCCGACGCTGGCGCAGGCGCTGGAGCGTGCCCTGGGAGACCACGATGCCGAGCATGATGACGAGCGCACCGAGCGGCTCGTTCCACGTCATCGCCTCGCCGAGCAACACCACGCCGGCCACGGTGGAGACGATCGGAATCAGATAGGTGACCATCGACGCCACAACGGCACCGGCGTCGCGGATGATGGCGTACTGGAGGACGAAGGCCGCACCGGACCCCAGGATGCCGAGCGCCAGCACGCTTGCCACCGCCCCCAGCGGGAGGCTCGTCGGAAGACGGGCGAAAAACGGGACAAAAAAGGCGACCTCAACAGTGGCGCAGAGCAGCTGACCGGTGACCAGCGAGACGACACTCTCCCTTCTCCCGACCAGAAGCCGGCGGGCGAGGACCGTGGCCACGCCGTAGCAGAGAGCGGCGCCCAGGCACATCAGGGCGCCAGCGACCCGTTGCCCGCCGAGGCCCGACCACACCCCCAGCACAGCCAGGACGCCCAAAAAGCCGATGGCCAGGCCGCCGAGGCGCCGTACCGTGGCCGACTCGTCGGGCAGGAAGAGCATGGCAAGCGGGGCGACCATCAGGGGGGTGGTGGCGTTCAGGATGCCGGCGAGGACCGAGGACACTTGGAGTTCCCCGTAGGCGAACAGGGTCCAGGGCAGGGCATTGAACAGGAGGGCGATCAGCGCCAGCTGCCCCCATGTCCGCCAGCCGCGGGGCAGGCGTTCTCTGCGCGAGGCGAGCACGATCCAGATGGTGGCGGTGCCAAGGGCCAGCCGCCCCAGCACGACCCAGAGCGGCGACAGGCTCTGGTCGCCGATCTTGATGAAGAAGAACGAAAATCCCCAGATCACGCTCAACAGCGCCAACTGGACGGGCCAACCAGGCTTGCGCATGCGCTAGCTCTGGGCGCGCACTGGCGCGCTGTGCCTTGGCTGTGCAGCAGCCACCAGGCCGTGGGCACCAAAAGGCGCTCCCTCATGGGACAAGAGCCACTGCTTTTGGTCCAGGCCCGAGGCGTAGCCGGTGAGTTGGCCGGACGACCCGATCACCCGGTGGCAGGGGACGATCAGGGCCAGCGGGTTTCTGGCGTTGGCTTGGCCGACGGCCCGACCTGCCTTTGGGGCGCCAAGCAGCCGGGCGACCGCCCCGTAGCTTCTGGTCTCGCCGTAGGGGATCGTCACGAGCGCCTGCCAGACCAGCAACTGAAACGCGCTGCCGCTGGGGGCGAGGGGCAGGGCAAAGGCGGTGAGCCCGTGGTCGAAGTAGGCCTCGATCTGGCGGATGGCCTCCGAAAAGGGCGCCCGGTCTTCGCCCAGCGTCGCCAAGACGGGCGGTTGGCGGTGGTTTGTCAGCAGGTACAGGCCGGTCAGCGCCTCTCCGTTGGACAAAAGCGTCAGCGCGCCGAGGGGGCTTCGCACCGTGGTCCAGTACTGAGTCTCTTTTGGCGGGTAGAACGGGGTTCTCTCAGCCGGCTGGTCGATCTGGACCATCATCTTCGCCACCTCACCTTTCTGCTCGAAAGATCGGAACAGACGGTGCAGCCGCCTCTAGGTGCTCGCCGGCACTGGGCCCGGACGCCAGGGCGCCTTCGCCGAGTGCCCACAGGTGCTGGAGGGCATATGCCCGCCACGGCCGCCAGCGCTCTGCCAGAGCCGTGACGGCGTGGACGTCGGTGGGCAGGCCCAACCTGGCCATGGCCTGGCGCAGCCCGAGGTCGGTCTCGAGAAAGGCGTCTGGGTCAGCGAGCGAGCGCATCCGGATGTAGGCGACCGTCCAGGGACCGATCCCAGGCAGCTCCTGCAGCTGGGCTGACACCCGATCCCGGTCAGCGCCGCCGTCCAACTGGAGCGATCCATCTGCCAGCGCCGCGACCAGGGCGCCGAGCGCCCGCTGGCGGGCCTTTGGCATGCCGATCTCCAGCGGCGCGCCGGCATTCAAGGCGGCTGCCGTCGGGAAGGCATGAGTGAGGGAGCCGTCTGGTCTGGCGAGCGGCTCGCCGTAGCGGGCGGCGAGCTTGGCGGCAAGCAAGCGGGCGGCGCCGATCGAGACCTGCTGGCCGAGCACGGCCCGCACCGCCAGCTCATGTTCGTCGACGTGACCGGGAAGCCGGCGGCCGGGATTGGCGCGGACGAGCGGGCCGAGGTGACGATCTCTGCCCAGCGCCTCCGCCACCGCCCCGGGGTCGGCGTCCAGGTCGAGCAGCCTGCGGCAGCGCTGCACGGCCGCCGTCAGGTCACGGAGGTCCTGCAGCCAGATCTCGCACTCGATGTACGAGCTGGCGGTCGCTTTGGCTCCGGACGTCCGCCTGGGCAGCCGCAGCGCCACGACTGCCAGTTGGTGCGGCAAGGACAGCACCCGCCGATAGGTGTCTTCCGTGCACTCCTCGACGCCTGGGACGGCCCGGGCTGCCAAAAAGCGGAGCAGGGCGGCGAAATCGAGCGGCGGCCGATAGGGCAGCCGGAGGCGGATCACGCCGGCGGCCGAGTCGGCGGCCACGTCTTCACGGCCCCGCACCCGAGAGCGCACCTCGCTCGGCGTGCATCCGTAGACCAAGCGGATCGTGTCGTTGAATTGGCGGATGCTGCGAAATCCCGCCCCGAACGCCACGTCGGTCATCGGCCGGTCGGTCGTCTCCAAGAGGATGCGGGCCGTGCGGCTGCGCTGAGCCTGGGCCAGGGACTGGGGACCGGCCCCCAGCTCGGCCATCAGCTGACGGTTCAGCTGCCTGGGGCTGTACGACAGTCGTCTCGCCAAGCCGCTGACGCCGTCTCGGTCGACGACGCCGTCGGCGATCAGTCGCATCGCCCGCCCCACCAGGTCGGCCCGGGCATTCCATTCCGGAGAGTTGGGCGTGGCATCGGGACGGCAGCGCTTACAGGCCCGATATCCGGCCTGCTGAGCTGCCGCCGCCGTCTTGTAGAAGCGCACGTTGGCACGCAGCGGCGTCCTGGCGGCACAGCTCGGCCGACAGTAGATGTGCGTGGTGCGCACGGCCGTAAAGAACATCCCGTCGAAGCGGGCGTCCCGGCTCTGCACGGCTCTGTAGCAAATGTCGTGATCGAGCATGGCGCCACCATATCAGGCAGCAGATGGCCGCGCTAGCGGATTTCGGTCATCAACATGACAAGGGGTCGTACGTGCCGGACCCTTGATCACCGGTTGCCGCACAGGCACCTGGGAGGGTCGCTGCTGAGCTCTGGTGGCTGTGGATCGGGGGAGTCCGCATGGGGCCGACCACGCCTGATCGCCGGAACGACGCCTAACGCTCGTGCTCCGGCACCGGATCGGTCATTGATCCATCGCACTGGCCAGCGTATCATCCCCGGCATGAAGGACTATCAGCCGATGGACAGCTTCGATGAGAACAGCGCGGCCATCTATGACGATGTGCCGCGGGGCGATGAGGCGGCGGCGACGAGGTTCTTGGCCGAACGGGCCGGCGGTGGACCAGCTTTGGAATTGGCGATCGGAACCGGACGCATCGCTCTGCCGCTCGCCGCCAAGGGGGTGCGGGTCGACGGAGTCGATCTGTCCGAGCCGATGGTCAAGCGGCTTCGGGCCAAGCCGGGCGGCGAGAAGTTGTCGATCACGATCGGCGACTTTGCCGACGTGCCGGTCTTGGGCCGGTACAAGTTGATCTATCTCGTGTACAACACGATCTTCAACCTCTTGACCCAAGACGATCAGGTGCGCTGCTTCACGAATGTGACGAGCCATCTCGCCGAGGACGGCTGCTTCGTGGTGGAGGCGCTGGTTCCGACCTACCTCACCCAGTTGCGCGACGGCCAATATGTGGACGCTGAACAGGTCGGCACAAGAGAGGTGACACTCGACGTGGGCCGCTACGACGCGGCATCCCAGCGACTCGAGGAAAGCCATGTGGTGCTGTCGGAAAAAGGCGTGCGGGTGTACCCGATCGTCACCCGCTACATCTGGCCCAGCGAACTCGACCTGATGGCGCGCATCGCGGGGCTGCGTCTGAGAGAACGCTGGGCCAGCTGGGACCGTGAACCCTTCGATTCCCAAAGCCGCAACGCTGTCTCTGTCTACGGGCTCTGATCTGGCACCTGACCGGGCTGGTCCGTATCTTCTGCAAGCCACATGGAGGCACAGTTTCCCCAGACGCCGTCGTGCTCCCCAGAGGTGCCTCCGTGGCAGCGCTTACCGCAGCCCTGAATCAAGCGTGGTTGAGCCGATTGCGAGCAGCGCATGTGACCGGAGAGAGCACAAGATTCGCCAACCAACCGGTCGGCCAGACCACATCCTGAAAAGACGGCGCTGTCGTGGAACTGATCTTGAGCTAATCGTTCGGCTGGTCTCCGGCCAGCCGACTCCGGCGATGCCGGATCGTCGGACACACGCCGCCTGTGGTCGGACGCTGTAAAGTGATGGTATGACAAAGACATTTGACCAGTGGGTGGCCGAGGCCGAAGCGGCCGCTTTCAGCGGTTGGGATTTTTCATTTATCGACGGCCGCTGGTGGGAGCCTCCTTGTCCGTGGGACTACCAGGCGCTGGTGACTGGGATGCTGAAGCAGGCGACCAGCCTGCTCGACATGGGCACCGGCGGAGGCGAGTTTTTGGCTGCCCTGGGCCCGCATCTCCCGGCCCGCACCGTTGCCACCGAAGCCTACGCCCCGAACATCGACGTGGCCCGCAAAACATTGGAGCCCTGGGGCGTGACGGTGCTCGGCATCTCGCCGGAGAGCATGCATGCACACCCGCTCCAGGACGCGGTCTATCCCCTGCCGCTGGCTGATCGGTCGGTGGATCTCGTGATCAATCGGCATGAGTCGTTTGACGCAGGCGAGGTGGCGCGGGTGCTGGCGCCGGGAGGACACTTCGTGACCCAGCAGGTGGGGGCTCGCGACTTCGAGGCCATCAACCGCCGCCTGGGCAGCCCCCTGCCATTGGCCGAGTGGTCGTTGGCGGGGGCCCAGGAGCAAGTGCAGGCAGCGGGACTGCAGGTGGTCCAAGCGGAGGAAGCATTGATGACGGCGGGCTTTAAAGATGTCGGGGCGCTGGTTTATTACCTGAAGGCGGTGCCATGGCAGGTGGAGGACTTTTCGGTCAACCGCTATCGCCCGGCACTGGAGGCCCTGCACCGTGAGATGAGCACGGAAGGTCCCTTCCTGGTGCAAAGCCATCGCTTCCTGATCATTGCGGCAAGTGCCGCTGATGCGCACGCAAACTTTGAGCTCGCCGATGACGAGGGATCCTAGGGGAGAAGTCTTCATTCGGGTCATCACCACCGACCCGCCTTCCCCGCACGGCCCCAACTTGGCTGCCGGTGACGAAGGGTGGAACGATCTGCCGGCCCTTCTCCCGCCCACCCGGCGCTCTTCTGTAAGCCGTTCGCCAGGGACTGCTGGGGCGGAGGTGGGCCCGGCTCAGATGCCCATGCTCGGCCATGGGTATCAGGCGGGGTGAGCGTCAGTCCAGCCAGCGTTCCATGCCTGGTGCCTCAGCTGCTCGGGGCGAGAATCCCATGGTCTCGTAGAATCCCTGCTTGCCAGCGGCACAGGTGAGCTGCAGCCACTTGATCCCTGACCTTTCGGCGTAGGCCACCAGATTTTCTAAGAGGGCTTTGCCGACACCGTGGCCCTGATCGCTCGGAAGCACGATCATGTCACAGATGAAACACTGATAGATGCCATCCGAGATCAGGCGCCCAAAGCCAACCAGGTCGCTCCCTCGGTAGGCGCTGACCGCATACCAACTGTGGCGCATCGCCTGAGCAAGCTGGGCCTCACTCAGCTGACGGCGCTCGTTCCAACCGGTGGACTCGAAGAGTGCAAACAGTCGATCGGGCGCCGGCAGGTCAGCTCTGAAGTCAAGTTCCATGCGGATCGCATTCGCTGTGCGGCCAGATCAACCCTATCTCGCGAGGACAGCAGCCGGGCGTATTGCCTGGTGAGTGCCTACGCGCCATCCGGATCTCAGTGTCGGATGGAAGACCTGTAGACGTGGCCGCTCGCCTAAGACTAGACTTAGTCTATCGGGGGCATGAAGCGTGAAATTGGTCAACGTCCACGAGGCCAAGACCCACTTGTCACGCCTGCTGGAGGACGTTGCCAATGGGCACGAGGTGACCATTGCCAAAGCAGGCAAGCCGATTGCCCGGTTAGTGCCTATTGCGGGGCACCCGACACAGCGGGCACCTGGCTATCTGCGCGGCAGGATCCGTATCGCACAGGATTTTGACACGCCGCTGCCCGAGGATGTGCAGTCAGCCTTTGAAGGTGAGCGGTGAAGATCCCTCTCGATACCCAAATCTAACTTTGGTTCTTGGCCGACTCCCCCAGACTGCCCGGTGCGGTGAAAGCACAGATCTCTCGTGCATCAGAGGTCTATGTCAGCGCGGCGTCGATATGGGAGTCATGCATCAAGATCGGGATTGGGAAGTTGGATGCGAATCCGAACGAACTAGTGCTCGGCATCGAGGGTAGTGGATTTGAGCAACTGCCAGTCACCGCCGAGCACGCCGCTGCAGTGGCAGGTTTGCCTCAACACCATAGGGATCCCTTCGACCGGTTGCTTGTAGCCCAGGCCATGGCAGGGCCGCTGACATTGCTCTCGAGCGATCCAATCCTCAGGAAATACACGGAACTCGTCACGCTGATCACTCCCGATGGTTCCTGATCATGGCGAACGACCGGCGAGCTGGCGCACCGTGATCCCGAATGCCCCGTGGCGGCTTGGCGGCCGAGCGAGGCGCTGTCTGCTGCCGAAACGTCGAGCAGCGTCGCCGCAGGGGTCCAGCCTGCGGATGCGGTGTCGCGTACCAGGCGGTGCATTCTCCGGCCGTGAGCGCAAATGCTGGTGGCGCCTTACTGGCAACAGATGGCACTGCCGGGGCGATCGGCATCAGTACAAGCTGGATGTGGCCAAGTAGGCGGGCGGGCACGGAACTCAAGCTAGGCGCAAATGCCGTCCTCCTGAGTCGACCGACCGTCACCTCAACCCACACGATCGAGATGTTTGCGGGAAGGCACCCTATTACATGCAAGACAGCGCCAGGATCTGGTCATGGGTGGCCAGCGGGTCGGTCGCGAACCCGTCGGGAATTGCCCGGTGCCCACAAGGCTGTGCTAGCCCGAGGTGCAAGTCAGGGCGGCCTATAGGTCGTCTTGAAAACGCTGCTCGCGCCAGGGGTCGCCGCGCATATGGTAGCCTGCTCGCTCCCAGAATCCGGGTTCGTCCTCGGCGACCAGGTCCAACCCATGCACCCACTTGGCGCTCTTCCAGAAGTAGAGGTGCGGCACCATCAGCCGAAGCGGTCCGCCGTGCTCAGGACTCAGTGGCTGGCCGCCGTGGGCGTGGGCGAACAAGACGTCTGGCCGCATCAGGTCATCGAGCGGCAGATTGGTGGTGAAGCCCTGGGCACAGGCCGCCACTGCGTACCGGGCGCCCGGCTTGGGGCGGGCTCGGGCGATCAGGTCCGCCACCCGCACGCCACTGAAGCGGTTGTCGTATCGGCTCCAACCGGTGACGCAGTGGATGTCGACCGTCACCTCGTGCTGGGGCAGGGCCATCAGTTCGGCCCAAGAGAGGGAGAAGGGAGCCTCCACCATGCCGCCGATGCTCAGCCGAAAGCGGGCGGGATCCACACTCGGCACAGTCCCGTAGTGCAGCACCGGCCAGTTGGTGACCAGACGCTGATTGGGCGGAAGCCGTTCGGGCATGGTGTGACCTCCGATCGCGCACTCGCGCTCCAGTATATCTTGCCGCCATGCGAGCCGACCACGCTGTGGTAGGCTCCTTAGAAGACCCGCCCTGCGAGGAGGCAGCCGATGAAGAGCCGCGACGACGCCTGGACCCTGCTCACCACCTACACCAAGGAGCCGCACCTGATCCGCCACGCCCTGGCGGTGGAGGCGGCGATGCGCGGCGCAGCCCAGCGCCTGGGCGAGGACGTGGAGCTGTGGGGTGCGACCGGACTCCTGCACGACTTCGACTACGAACGCTATCCGACGCTGGAGGACCACCCCGTCAAGGGCTCTGAGATCCTGCGCGCCGAGGGATACCCCGAGGAGATGGTGGTGGCCATCTTGGGCCACGGCAATCATACCGGTGTTCCTCGCACCACAGCCATGGCGCACCAGCTGTTCGCCGTAGACGAGCTGACCGGTCTCGTGATGGCGGTGGCCATGGTCAAGGGCCGCGACCTGGCGGCGGTGGAGCCCGGATCCGTCATGCGCAAGATGAAGGACAAGGCCTTTGCCCGCGGCGTCAGCCGCCAGGATGTGACAGACGGCGCCGCCGAGATCGGCGAGGGGCTGGAGGCCCACATCGGCCATGTGATCGCCGACCTGACCGAGATCGCACCCGCCTTGGGACTGGCAGGCGCCTAGGTGCGAGCAGCCGACGTCGGCGGAACGGTGCTCCGCATCTGGCGCTACCCGGTCAAGTCGCTCGGCGGCGAAGAGGTCCAAAAGGTCGACGTGGAAGGACGCGGTCTCGTCGGCGACCGCCAGCTCGGGCTGTACAACAGCGCGGGGAAGATCGCAAGCGGCAAGGAGATGCGCCGCTTTTGCCGCGTCCCGGGCTTGTTGATGGCCTCGGCCCGTTGCGCGGGTGAGGACGTCGTCCTGACCCGTGGCGAGCGCTCGGTTCTCGCCTCCGATCCGACCGTGCACGATCAGGTCTCGGAGTGGTTCTCCCTGCCGCTCGCGGTGGCGAGAGAACACGAGGTCTCGCACTTCGATGAGCTGCCGATCAGCCTGCTCACCACCGCCGCCCTGGCACAGCTGGCTGACTGGATGGGGATCTCTGCAGTGGAGCCCAGCCGATTTCGGCCCAATCTGTTGCTCGACTGGCCGGGAGCGGGGTGCCTCGAAGACGGCTGGATCGGACGCACCCTGGTCTTTTCGGGTGGACTGCGCCTTGAGGTGGTGCACCCGATCACCCGCTGCGTGATGGTGACGCAGGAGAGCCTGACGGCGCCGGCCGACCCGAGCATCCTTTCGACGCTGGCAGATCGGCACGACGCCTGTCTTGGCGTCCTGGCCCGGGTGGCGCAAACGGGCAGCGTCTCAGTCGGCGAGCAGATCTGGCTTGAGTGAGCAGATCGCTTGGGCAGCAGCCGGGCCCGGCGGCGAAACACCACCGGGCCCGGCGATCTCAAAAGGCGGTCAAGGACGGTTCAGTGGTGGCTTTGATCCGGTCCCTCACCGTTGCCCACGCCTTCGCTGCTGAAGAGCGGCCGGCGGCCTTGGAAGCCAGCGTGCGGACCATGGAAGAACAAGATCTCGGCCTCGCCCAGCTGCCAGCAGAGCAGGGCCGGCTGGCCGTCGACCTCGGAGGGAAAGTCGATCAGGCCAAGCGCCACATTTTTCAACTCGCAGCCATGGTCGGTGATCGACTGGACCAGGGCGTTGGCCTCGGAGATGGCTTGCGTGAACACACCCTGGGCCAGCTCGATGTCATAGCGCAGGATGGGGCGTCCGTCCTCGGTCCGGCCCACGCCCTTCAGCTGCTCGACCTCGGCGTATTTTTCCTGGGCCACCGCCTGCAGGTGCTGGAGACGGTCCAGTCGCTGCCGGAACAGGGGCAGAAGAGCGTTTGCCTCCTCGATGGTGAACTGCCGCTTGGCCATGTCGATCCCTCCTTGGTCGGTCCCAGGCCGACCGTGTGATGATGATCCCGGATCACCCCGAGGAGGTTTTTCACCCCGTGCCAGGTTCATGAATTGGCTAGTTCACCAAGCCGAAAGTCCTTCCTGCCCATGGTCCAGAATCTGTGGAAAAGGCGGGCGCACGGCCTAGCGGGCGCCCGGGCAGTCGGCTAGAATGAATCCCAGATCTGCTTTGGGGGGACAAGCGTGCGCCGTCGGGTTGTCTTTGTGCTCACACTGCTCCTGGCCATGGCGGTCCCGTCTGCCGCCTTCGCTGCCGCACCAGGTGCGTCTGGCGGCCCGTCTTTGATCGACGTGGCGCTGCTCTTTGTCGCCACCTTCGCCGCCTTTTTGTGGCTGCTCAGCGTCTTCATCTAGAGGGTTCGCAGTCCGACCACCATGCCGACGGTGAGGGCGCGCACGATTGGCAGCAGCGCGCCCGCCTTCGGCGCGGGATCTTCGGCTAGAGCGCTGTCCAAGAGCTGCTCGAGACCGCCGACCAGGAACTGGCTGGCGGTTCGGATCTCGGTCGGCGAGCGCAGATGGAGGGTCAGTTCATCCAGGTCGCGGGCCAGCAGGCGGGCCATCTCGTCGGCCACCGCCTGCACCTTGGCGCGCACGGCCGGCTCGGGTCCGTGCCGCGAACTGGCCACCAGGCGGGCCAGAGGACCCTGGGCCAAGAAGGTGCTGACCGCCGCCTCGACGGAAGCCAGCAGCTTCGCCTCGCCGTCTTCGGCCTGGGAGCGTCTGTCCAGCACAGAGCGCATCAGCTCCCCGTAGAGCGTGTCCAAAAGGTCGAGGAAGCACGCCTCTTTGGACGGGAAGTAGCGGTAGAAGCTTCCGGTGGCGATGTTGGCCCGACGTGTGATCGCCGCCACCGTCGCCCTGTCGTAGCCGGACTCGGAGAACACCTGGTGGGCGGCGTCGATCAGACGCCGGCGTCGGACAGACGGTGCGGGTGGTGACTGCATGCCGGACACTACCACACGCCCGCCCCGTTCCCTCCCACAAGGTGCCGAGCGTAGGCGGAGCGAATCGGGAGGCGCGGTCCGTTTCATTTGGGAAGGAGCCCAACAAGCATGGCGAAGCCGACCCCAGATCAGGCGCTGGCCCGGCAGAAGAAGTTTATCGTTCCGGCGGTGGCCCTCTACTACGACCACCCGCTGCTCTTGGTGCGGGGTGAAGGCACCCACTTGGTCGATGTGCAGGGCAAGCGCTATTTGGACTTTTATGCCGGCATCCTGACCGTCTCAGTGGGCTACAACAACCCGCGGGTGGCGGCTGCAGTCGCCGACCAGATGAAGGAAGCGAACCATCTGTCCACCTTTTATCTGACCCTGCCCATGATCGAGCTGGCCGAAAGGCTGGCCGCCATCACGCCCGGCGCCTTGGAGATGTCGTTTTTCACCAACTCCGGCACCGAGGCCAACGAGAGCGCCCTGCACATGGCCCGTCTGGCCACCCGCCGCCAGGAGGTGGTGGCCCTGCGCTACGCCTATTCCGGCCACTCCACCGTCACCCGATCGCTGACCGGTCTCGCCAGCTGGCGGCCGCTGGTCGAGGTGCCGGGCATCCGCCACGCCCATGCCCCCTACTGCTACCGCTGCCCGTTTCACCGCACGCCCGAGAGCTGCAACTACGAGTGCGCCCGCGATGTCGAGGAAGTGATCCGCACCACCACCAGCGGCCAGATCGCCGCCTTCATCGCCGAGCCAATCCAGGGGGCGGGCGGCTTCATCACGCCGCCCGAGCAGTATTTCCAGATCGTGCACGAAATCATCAAGCGCTACGGCGGGCTGTTCATCGCAGACGAGGTGCAGACCGGGTTTGGTCGTACCGGGAAGATGTTTGGCATCGAACACTGGGGCGTCGACCCGGACCTGATGACCTTCGCCAAGGCCCTGGCCAACGGAGCCCCGATCGGCGCCACCATCGCCATCCGGGAGGTGGGCGAGGCATTCACCGGTCCGGTGATCTCCACCTTTGGCGGCAACCCAATCAGCATGCGGGCGGCCTTGGCCACCCTAGACGTGATCGAGGAGGACGGACTGGCCGAGCGGGCCGAGGTACTGGGCCGGGGACTTCGCCACGGGTTGGACGAGCTGAAGGCTCGCTATCCGTTCGTCGGAGATGTGCGAGGCAAGGGATTGATGCAGGCGATCGAATTCGTCCGGGCCGAGAAGGCGCCGGCGCCCGACCTCTTGAAGGAGTTCATGGAGGGCACGAGACGGCGCGGCGTCCTGGTCGGCAAGGGCGGGATCGACGGTCAGGTGGCCCGCATCTCACCGCCGCTCACCATCACCGAGGCCGAACTGGACGAGGCGCTGGCTGCCATGGCCGAGTCGGCGGCCGACATCGCCAAGGCGCACCCCGAGCTCCGCCCGACCGCCTGATCGTCCATCGCCCAAGGGAGGCTCGGCCGATGCAACTTCTGGTGCTGGTGACACCGGCCGCCAACTGGGCTGCGATCCGTCACCAACTGGAGGCCCAGACCTTCGCCGCCACCATCCTGGAGGCGACCGCCCACGGGCCCGGCCACAAGCTGGCCACCGTCTTGATCGCGACGGACGAGCATCGGGTGGAGGAGGCCTGCGCCCTGCTGCGGGCCGCCGTCCAGAGGACCGCCCAAGCGGCTGAGAGCGACCTGTTCGTGGTGCCGGTCGACCACTTCACCAAGACCTGAGGCGACTTGGGTCACAAGTCACACAACTCAGGAGGCGAGCACGCTGCTAGAGGCCGCTCTGATCGGTTATCCGCGCTCTGGCAAGAGCACCTTCTTCTCCCTGCTGACCGGCCGGCACCCGACCGGCCACGCCGGCGCCGAAAAGGGCGTGATGGCCGTGGCCGACGCCCGGCTTGCCGTGCTGGCCGACGCCTTTCACCCAAGGCGGGTGACGCCGGCCCAGATCGGGCTGGTCGACACGCCGGCCCTGCGCCCGGGAGAGGGCTCGGACGAGAACCGGCGCTTTCTGGCCGAGATCCGGCAGGTGGACGCCCTGATTCTGATCCTGGCCGGCTTTGCCGGCTCCGGTGGTCCGCCGCCGCAAGAAGCGGCCGAGACCATCTTGCTGGAGCTGGCGCTGGCGGACCTTGAGATCGTCGAAAAGCGGCTCGACCGTCTTGGCAAGCAGAAGAGAACGGCCGGAGACGAGCTGGAGCGGGCGGCGCTTGGCCGCTGCCTTGGCGCCCTCTCCGCCGGGCGCACCGTGCGCTCCTTAGAACTGGAGAGAGACCAGGTCCTGACCCTGCGCAGCATCGGCCTGCTCACTCTGAAGCCGGTGATTCATGTCTTGAACCTGGCCGAGGACGACCTCGATCAGGGCGCCGAGCTGGCGGGTCGGCTGCCCGAGCCGGTGCTGGTCACCTCGGCCCTGATCGAGCAGGAGATCGCGCTGTTGGCGGCCGAAGAGCGCCAGGACTTTCTGAAGACGCTCGGCTTCGAGGAGGATGGCATGAGTCGGCTCTCCCGGACGGTGTACCAGCACCTCGGGCTGGCCTCGTTTTTGACCGCCGGCGAAGATGAGGTGCGGGCCTGGACGATCGAGGCCGGGCTTCCAGCCAAGGAGGCGGCGGGCAAGATCCACTCCGACATCGCCCGCGGCTTCATCCGGGCGGAGGTGGTGGCCTACGACCGCTTCGTGGAGGACGGGCTCTCAATGGCCACGGCCAAGGAGCAGGGGCACTGGCGGCTGGAGGGCAAGGAGTACCCGGTTCAGGACGGCGACATGATCAACTTCCGCTTTCAGGCCGGACGCTAGGAGGCAGCCAGATGGGAGAGCGCTCGCACCAGTTGTATGAGAAGGCGGTCGCCTTGATGCCGGGCGGTGTGAACAGCCCGGTGCGCGCCTTTGGCGCCGTCGGCGGCGAGCCCTTCTTCACGGCGCGCTCAGCCGGGCCGTACCTATACACCGAAGACGGAGAGCGCCTCGTGGATTATGTCTCCTCCTGGGGGCCGCTGATCCTCGGCCACGCCCATCCGGCCGTGGTGGCGGCCATCGCCCAGGCGGCCGCAGACGGCACCAGCTTTGGCACACCGTCCCGCCTTGAGGTCGAGCTGGCGGCACGCATCCACGCCGCCATGCCGGCCGTGGAGCGGATCCGGATGGTCAGCTCGGGGACGGAAGCGACGATGAGCGCCATCCGCCTGGCCCGAGCCGCCACCGGACGGAGCCTGATCGTCAAGTTCATCGGCTGCTACCACGGCCACGTCGACGCCCTGATGGTGTCGGCCGGATCCGGGATGGCGACGTTGGGCATCCCGTCCAGCCCCGGCGTCACGGCGGCGGCCGTCTCGGACACGGTGGCCGTCCCTTACAACGACCTGGCGGCAGTCGCCGAGCTGTTCGACCAGCGCGGCGCTGAGGTGGCGGCCGTGATCGTGGAGCCGGTTGCTGGCAACATGGGTGTCGTGCCGCCGGTGGATGGCTTCTTGGACGGCCTGCGCCAGATCACGGCCGCGCACGGAGCCCTTCTGATCTTCGACGAGGTGATCACCGGTTTTCGAGTGGCCTACGGCGGGGCCCAGTCGCTGTGCGGCGTGCGCCCGGACCTCACCTGCCTCGGCAAGGTGATCGGCGGCGGTCTGCCGGTCGGAGCCTACGGCGGCCGCCGGGACCTGATGGCGATGGTGGCCCCTGAGGGAAAGGTGTATCAGGCCGGCACCTTGTCCGGCAATCCCCTGGCGATGGCGGCCGGAGCTGCCACGCTCGATCAGCTGGCGCTGCCGGATGCCTATCAGCGGCTGGAAGAGATGGCGATCATGTTGGCCGATGGATTGGCCGAGGCGGCGAAAGCCAGCGGTGTGCCGCTGACGGTGAATCGGGCCTGGACCATCTTCACGACCTTTTTCAGCAGAACACCGGTGCGGGATTTCTCGCAGGCGCAGGCCTGCTCTCTGGAGACCTACGCCCGCTACTTTCACGGCATGCTGGACCAAGGTGTGTTCGTGGCGCCGTCCCAGTTCGAGGCCATGTTTGTCTCTCTGGCCCACGACCCCGCCCTGATCAGCCGGACAGTGGCGGCGAGCCGCCAGGTGTTCGCTCGCCTGGCGGAGACTCAGTCCTAGGCCTGCAGCGTCGGGCCCGTAATCTCCTGTTCGAGCTGGGCGGCGACCTCGTCTGCCATCTCCACCGAGTGGGCGAGCGTGGGGAAGCTGCCGTCCGTCACGGCCTGGCGGTATGCCAGAAGCCCAGCCAGTGCCGTCTCGCCGACCTGGGCGAAGGCGTGGCTATGGCGCAGGCCGAGGTCCGGCATGGCCAGCAGGTCGTGCCAGACCAGCACCTGACCGGAGCAGCCGGGCCCGGCGCCGATGCCGATGGTCGGAACGTGCAGCTGGGCGGTGATCAAAGACGCCAGCCGGTGCGGCATCACCTCGAGCACGATGGCGAAGGCGCCGGCAGCCTCCAGATCGAGGGCGTCGGCGAGCACCAGGCGGGCGGCCTCGAGGGCGCGGCCCTGGGCCCGGCCGCTGCCCAGCGTGTGCACAGATTGCGGCGTGTAGCCGATGTGCCCCATCACCGGGATGCCGCACTCGACCATCTTCAGCACCGTCTCGGCCACCCGGCTGCCGCCCTCCAGCTTGACGGCGGCGCAGCGCGCCTCCTTCATCAGGCGGCCGGCCGAGACGAGCGCCTGCTCGGTGGAGACCTGATAGCTCATAAACGGCATGTCGCCGATCACGAGGGCGTCTTGGGCCGCTCTCGCCACCATCTTGGTGTGGTAGATCACCTCGTCCAGGGTGACGCTGAGCGTGTCCGGATAGCCCTGGACCACCTGGCCCAGAGAATCGCCCACCAAGATGGCGTCCACCCCGGCCTGATCGGCCAGCCGGGCAGACGGGTAGTCGTAGGCCGTGACCACGCACAGGGGCTTGGGGCCGCGCACGAAGCGACGGACGGTCATCGGCATCAGAAACTCCCTCCCGCGTGGTCTCTCTAGCGGATGTTCGCCCGTCTGACACGTTCTCCCGCTTGCGGCCAGAACGGAGGCAGCGGCCAGTGGGTGCCGACCGTCCAGGTGCCGTCGTCATCAGGCGAAAACAGGTGGTCGAGCGTCATGGCCAGGAAGGCCAGCACCGCAGGCGGCCGTGGGGCGTCTTTGGGCGCGATCAGACAGGTGGTGCGGGCGAGATCGGCCAATCCCGCCACCGGCAGGGCGACCAGGCTGCCGGCGTCGAGCGCCTGCCGGACTGTGGTCAGAGGGACGAAGGCGGCGCCGAAGCCCAGTTGGACCATCGTTACCACAGCCTCCTGGCTGTCGAACTCCAGGGCGACCTCGGGCGAGACGCCGGCCTGTTCCAGGGCGGCGTCGACGAAGGAGCGAAAGCGGGACGGAGCCTGATAGCCGACCTGCGGAAGCTGGCTCAAGGCCGATAGCGGGAGCGGGCTTGGCAGGTTTCGGGCCAGGGCCGGAGACGCCACCAGCACCACCGGGTCTCGGAACAAAGGGGTTGCGATCAGCCCACTGTGGCTGATGGGCACCGTGACGAAGCCGATATCCACATCGTTGGTCAAGACCCGCTCCACCGTCTCTTGAATCTGGCCGGTGCGGACATGCAGGCGAACCTTTGGCCAGCGGCTGGTGAAGGCGGCCAAAAGCGGCGGCAGCGTGTAGATGCTGAGCGCCGTCACCGACCCCACCCACAGATGGCCGCGGCCGGGGGTGTGCATGTCCCGGACCAGAACCTCAAGATCCGAGATGGTGGTGGAGACCCGCTTGGCGTAGGTGTAGACCAGCCGGCCCGAGGCGGTGGGGGAGACCTGGCGGCCGCGGCGGTCCAAGAGCAGCATGCCCAGCTCCTGCTCCAGCCGGGCGACCTGCTTGGTGACGGCCGGCTGACTGCGGTGCAGGACCCTGGCTGCCTTGGTGAAGCTCTCCTCTTCCACCACCCGGCAAAAGGCCAGCAGCTGATCCAGCAAGCCGGCACCTCATTCCTTGGCGCTATGGAACCGATACCTTGATCGCATTTTCATTATAGGCGCCTGGAGTGTAGATTGGAGTCAGATTTGGACGCGAGGGGGCCCCGACGTGGGCGAACTGGGCTGGAAGATCGGCGGCGACCAGGGGGAGGGCATCGACTCCACCGGCGACGTGGTGGCCACCGTCGCCTGCCGTCTCGGCTACCACATCTATGGCTACAAGTCGTTCTCGTCTCGGATCAAGGGCGGGCACACCCACTACAAGGTGCGGATCGCCGACCATCCGGTGCGGGCGGCGAGCCCACACAGCGAGGTGCTGGTGGCGCTGACCCAGGAAACGATCGACAAAAATGTGGCAGAGGTGCGTTCGGGCGGCGCCGTGGTCGCCGATGCCGCTTTTTCGCCGGCCTTGCCAGAGGGCTCGAAGTTGACCCTGATCAGCATTCCGATGGCCCAGATCGCCCGCCAGATCGGCAATCCGCTGACCCGGAACATGGTGGCGGTGGGGGCGTCTGTGGCGCTGTTGCACCTGCCGATGGAGGCGTTTTCGGCCTATGTCGCTGAGAAGTTTGCAGCCAAGGGCGAACAGACGGTGCGCCAAAACCTGAGCGCGCTGCAAGAGGGTCACGCCGCCGCCCTGGCCCAGATGCCAGACGGGCTGGCCATGCAGCTGCCCAAGGTGGCGCCGTCCAAGAGGCTGTTGATCACCGGGAACCAGGCGGTGGCGCTGGGAGCGGTGCGGGCCGGCTGTCGGATCATGGCGGCCTACCCGATCACGCCGGCCACCGACATCATGGAGCAGCTGGTCACGCTCCTGCCGCGCTTTGGCGGCGTGGTCTGCCAGATGGAGGACGAGATCGCCGCCATCACGCTGGTGGTGGGCGCCTCGTACGCCGGGGTGCGGGCCATGACCGCCACCTCTGGGCCGGGATTCTCTTTGATGCAAGAGGGGATGGGGTTGGCGGCCTCAGCCGAGGTGCCGGCCGTGATCGTGGACTGCCAGCGGGCGGGGCCCTCGACCGGCATGCCGACCAAGAACGAACAGTCGGACATCATGGCGGCCATCTTCGGCGGCCACGGCGGGGCGGCTCGGGTGGTGCTGGCGCCGGGAACCCCGGAGCAGGCCTACCGCGACATCGGCCATGCCTTCAATCTGGCTGAATCGTACCATCTGCCCGTGATCGTGGCGTCTGACCTGTCGCTCGGCGAGTGGCTGCAGACGATCGACGACCTGCCCCTGTCCGACATTTCGATCGAGCGCGGTCCGCTGGTCAGCGCAGCCGAACTTGAGGCTCCAGACGCTGCATTCAGCCGCTACCAGGTGACCGCCTCCGGCGTGTCGCCAAGGAGCCTTCCTGGCCAGGCCAAGGGCCAGTATCTGGCCACAGGCGTCGAACACCTGCCGTCCGGCAAGGTCTCGGAGGATCCGAAAAACCGCCAGCTGGAGATGGACAAGAGGGAGCGCAAGCTGGTCACCCTGAGTCAGCTCGAGTGCGGCACGGAGTATGTGGGACCAAAGCAGCCGGATCTTCTGGTCATCACCTTCGGCTCCACGGTCGGGCCGGTGGACGAGGCGATCGCCATGGCCGAGTCGTCTGCCTCCGTGGGCCGGCTGCAGATTCGTCGGCTGTGGCCGTTTCCGACGAGCGAGGTGCTTTTGGCTGCAGCAGCAGCCGGGGCCATCTTGTTCGTCGAACAAAACGCCCAGGGGCAGCTTTCTCAGCTGGCCGAGATGAGCGGGCTGCATCACCCGCGCACCACGCACCTGCGCCGCTACGACGGCACCTTGTTCCTGCCCGCAGAGATCCTGTCCGCCATCATGTCCGGCCGCCAGCTGGCGACCACAGAGGGGGTGTCCTAAGGTGGCAGAGACGATCACTCTCGCCGACATCAAGACCGACGAGAAGTCGTGGTGGTGCCCCGGCTGCGGCGACTTCGGCGTGCTGGCCGCCCTGCAGAAGGCGGTCGTCGACCTGCAGATCGCCCCGCACCAGATGGTGATGGTGGCCGGCATCGGCTGCTCGGGGAAGATCGGAAACTACATCAACTCGTACAACATCCACGTGGTGCACGGCCGCACCCTGCCCACCGCCATGGGCGTCAAGCTGGCCAACCGCGGGCTCACGGTGCTGGCGGTGGGCGGAGACGGAGACGGCTTTGCCATCGGCATGGGCCACTTCATCCACGCCTGTCGGCGCAACGTGGACGTCACCTACCTGACCATGGACAACCACATCTACGGGCTGACCAAGGGTCAGAACTCGCCGACGTCGGATCGCGGCGCCAAGGTGAAGACGGCGCCGGAGGGCTCGATCGAGGCTCCGGTGCGGCCGCTGCAGATGGCGCTGGCCTCAGGCGCCACCTGGGTGGGCCAGGGATTCAGCTCCAACCAGGCCGAGCTGGTCGAGCTGATCAAGAGCGCCATCGGACACCGCGGCTTTTCCTTTCTGAACGTGATCAGCCCGTGCGTCACCTACAACAAGGTGAACACCTACGCCTGGTACAAAGAGGTGCTCCACACGCTGAAGGCTGATGCGGCCTACCGCACAGACGACCGCCAGGCGGCGATGGGGCGGGCGATGGAGACCGAGGAGCTGGTGACCGGGCTTCTGTTCGAAGACCGAGACGCCGTTGCCTATGAGGACCAGGTCGCCGGGTATCGGGATGAGCCCTTGACCGAACAGTCCTTGGATCTGAGCGCGGCTGAGTGGGAGGACGTGCTGGCCGAACTGCGCTGAGCACCGAATTGGCGGCAAAGGCGTAGAATGGGGGAGAACAACAAGCCAGTCGGCCCAGCCGGCGGCAGGGAGAAAGGGGAGAGCGACATGGAGGAAACGGTCGGTCGCGGCCTAGAGGACGTGGTGGTGGCAGAGTCGGACATCTGCTTCATCGACGGCCACGAGGGCAGGCTCCTGTACCGTGGCTACAATGTGGATGATCTGGCGGAGAAGGCCACCTATGAAGAGGTGGCCTATCTATTGTGGCATGGCCACCTGCCCAAGGCGGCCGAGCTGGCGTCCTTCACCCAGGCGATCGGTCGGGAGTCGTCGTTGCCGGCGGACGTGCTGGCCTTTTTGGCCGGGGTTCCGGCCGGGGCCACCCCGATGGAGGTGTTAAGAACAGCCGTTTCGATGCTGTCCTTGAGCGACCCCGCATCGGAGGAGATCAGCGACCAGGCGGACCGGATCAAGGCGCTGCGGCTTCTGGCCAAGACGCCAAGCATCGTCGCCGCCTTCGACCGGCTGCGCAATGGCAAGGAGCCGGTCAAGCCGCGCCCGGACTTTGGGCTCGCCAAGAACTTTTTGTACATGCTGCACGATGAGGCGCCCGTGGACGAGGACGCCCGCATCCTCGACGCCTGTCTGATCCTGCACGCCGACCACGAGCTGAACGCCTCCACCTTCGCCGCCCGGGTAACGGCCGGCACGCTGTCCGACATGTACTCGGCGATCACCTCGGCCGTGGGTACCCTGAAGGGTCCGCTGCACGGGGGCGCCAACGAGCAGGTGATGCGCATGCTGCTCGAGATCGGGGCAGAGGACAAGGTGGAGCCCTGGATCAAGGACGCGCTCGCCCACAAGAAGAAGATCTCCGGCTTCGGCCACCGCGTCTACCGGACGGAGGATCCGAGAGCCCGCCACCTGCGCGCCTTCTCCGAGGAGATCGGCACCCGGCGGGGCGACCTCAAGTACTTCCGCATGACCCAGAAGGTGGAGCAGACCGTGTTCGCCGAGAAGGGGCTCTACCTGAACGTCGACCTCTACTCCGGATCGGTCTACTACCAGATGGGCATCGCCATCGACCTGTTCACGCCGATCTTCGCCATTGCCCGCACCGCCGGATGGACGGCGCACGTGATGGAGCAGCTGGCCCACAACCGACTGATCCGCCCCCGGGCCCAGTATGTGGGGCCCGAGCGCGAGCAGTGGGTTCCGCTCGAAAAGCGCTGATCGGCCGATCGCGGAGAAGGCCCCGGGCGCCCGCGCGCCAAAGGGGCCTTCCCCTATGCTGAGGAGGAACGCGGATGGCGGATTGTGACCTTCTGGTCCTGGGCGGCGGCACCGGCGGCTACGAGGCCGCCATCAGAGCGGCAGAGCTCGGTCTGAAGACCGTGATCGTCGAGGAGGACAAACTGGGCGGCACCTGCCTGCACCAGGGCTGCATCCCGTCCAAGGCCCTGCTTCGGACGGCGGAGGTCTGGGCGCTCGCCAAGCAGGCGGGGGAGTTCGGCGTCGAACTCGAGGTCAAGGGCCTGGACTACCCTTTGGCCCACGCCAGAAAGCGGCAGATCGTCGAGCAGCTGCACAAGGGCGTCGAGGGCCTGGTCAAGCGGGCCGGAGTCACCGTCTACCACGGCCATGGCGCCCTCCTGCCGCCGTCCATCTTCGCCCCGGCCGGAGCCGTGGCGGTGGAGGCCAAAGGTGCTGAGACCGAAATGATCTCGCCAGACAAGATCATCATCGCCACCGGCTCCCGGCCACGAGCCCTGCCCGGCCTGCCCTTCGACGGTGCGCGGGTGATCAGCTCGGACCATGCCCTGGTCCAGGAGACGCTGCCATCGTCGGTCGCCATCGTCGGCGCCGGCGCCATCGGCTGCGAGTGGGCGTCTTTGTACGCCGATCTCGGCGTTGCCGTCACCCTGATCGAACTGGCAGACGAGGTGCTGCCGCTTGAGGACGAAGAGATCGCCCGGGTGGTGAACCGGGTGCTCAGTCGGCGCCAGGTCAAGATCCTGACTGCCGCGAGGGTGCTTGCGGAGACCTATGAGGCGGGTGCGGACGGCATCTCGATCGGCGTGGCGGTGGGCGACACGAAAGAGACCGTGAGCGCGAGCCAGCTTCTGGTCGCCGTAGGCAGGGCGCCTGTGACCGACGGATTTGGGTTGGAGAACAACCAGCGGGTCAAGGTGGGCACTGGCGGCATCGAGGTGGACGGCCGCTGCCGGACCGCCGATCCCAACATCTTCGCCATCGGGGACGTGATCGGCCATCTGCAGCTGGCGCATGTCGCCGTGTTGGAGGGGCTGACGGCCGTCGAGGAGATCGTGGGCCTGAGCCCGGATCCGGTCGACTACGATCGGCTTCCCCGCTGCACCTACAGCCGGCCGGAGGTGGCCTCGGTCGGCCTGACCGAGCGTGCGGCCGCGGAGGGCGGACGCATGGTGTCGGTCGGCAAGAGCTACTTTCGGGCCAACGGCAAGGCCCTGATCAGCGGCGACAGCGAAGGGCTGGTCAAGGTGGTCTGCGATCGCGAGCGTGGCGACCTGCTCGGGCTGCACATCGTCGGCCCGCACGCCACCGACCTCTTGCAAGAAGGGGTGCTGGCCCGCTGGATGGACGGGACCGTCTTCGACCTGGCGGCCACCACCCACGCCCATCCGACCTTGGTCGAGAGCATCCGTCAGGCGGCGCTGGCCGCCCAAGGCGATCGTGCTTAGAAAGACCCTGATCGGCACCTTGGCGGCGCTTTGCCTCTTGGCGCTTTCTGCCTGCGGTCAGGCCAACACGGCGGTCCGGCAGTGGACGCTCACCTTGCCGCATGTAGCGGACCTGCAGGTGGTCGGCAGCCAGGTCGCTGTCAAGACCGGGTCGTCCCTTCTGGTCAGCGGCCTGTCCGCCTGGAAGCCCACGCAGTTGGCCATCAGCCCTGGGGAGTCCTGTGTGCTGAGCGGCGACGCCAAGGGCGACCTCGTCTGTCTGGTGCCTGCCCAGGGCGGCACCACAGTGCTGCTCCAGCCCCTGCACGGCGTTGGGCTCTCGATCGCCGACCTGGTCCAGCCGGCTGCCGCCATGGTGGTCCGGTCGGATGCTGGCTTTGTGGTGGTGCAGATCACCATGGCCGACGGCAGCCAACAGACGTTGGCCGTCGATCTGGCCAGTCAGGCGGTCTCCACCATCGCAGGGCCGCCGGTCCGTGCCATCGGCGTCGTCGGGTCAAGCTATCTGGTCGAGTCGAGCGGCCTCAGCGGCAGCGCCTCTCTGGTTGCCGTCGCGCTGCCCAGCGGCACGGCGAAGACCCTGGCCGCACTGCCGGCTCCGCTGCTCGACCCGACGCTTTCTGGCAACTGGATCATTGGCTTTCCGCTGACGTCTCAGGCTTCGGCGCCCCGCTTTGACGCCTACAGCACGTCTGGAGGCCAGCTAGCGCACCTGGCGCTGCCGTCTGGGCTGCTCCTTCAGGCGCCCTACGCCGCGGGCCCCGGATATGTTCTGGTGCAGCGAAGCGGCATCTACAACGTCTTTTTGGCCCAATCCCAGACCATGGTCAGCCTGTCTCTCCCGGCCCAACGCAGCGATTTGATCGGAACGAACGGGCAGAACGCAGTCTACGTGCTGCAGGCAAAGACGCTGCACCTGGCTGAGATCCCCGCACAGACGCCCTAAGACACCCGTTCGCCCGCCGACGCTGTGCCCAGATGGGGTGCAAGAGCGCTCGACGCAGGCTCGCCTAAGAGGAAGTGCCGCCACCAGTCGCTGAGCAGGGCGAGTCGGTGCACGCGGTGCCACGGCTTGCCGTCTCGAGTCATGCCGTGGAATTCGCCCGGATAACGGACGAAGACCGCCACCCGGCCCAGGGCCTTCAGGGCGGTGAAGTAGGACTCGCCCTGACCGATCGGGCAGCGCAGGTCTCCCTCCTGGTGCTCGATCAGAACAGGGGTCTGGACCTGATCGACATAGCTGAGCGGCGACTGCTGGACCCAGCCCGCCTGGTCCTGCCAAGGATGTCCGCCCAGGCGGCGGTGCCAGTACCAGAACATGTCCGAGCTGCCCGCCATCTGCCGCCAGTCGGTGACCGAGCGGGCGGCGTGGGCGGCCGAAAAGCGCCTGCTGTGGCCGATCAGCCAGGTGGTCATGAAGCCGCCGTAGGAGCCGCCGCTGACGCCAAGGCGCCTCGGATCGATCAGCGGAAAGGAGGCGAGCGCTTGATCGCATGCCGCCATCAGGTCGGCCTGGTCCCTGGCGCCCCACTCCTCGCTGATGGCCGAGCAAAAGGCCTCGCCGTATCCTTGCGAGCCGCGCGGGTTGCAGGCGATCACGGCGATGCCGAGGGCGGCCAGGAGCTGGAACTCGAAGGTGTAGGTGCGTCCGTACATCATCATCGGGCCGCCGTGGATGGACAGCACGGCCGGAATCCTCTGGCCGACGGGATCCTTGGGCAGGATCACCCAGGCGTCGACAGACGGCCCGCCTGCGGCGGCGGCGGAAAACCGCACCGGCGCCTGCGGCGGGTGACGGCGCAAGAAGGCCGTGTTCAGGCGGTGTAAGACCCGCTCGCGACCTTGTGTGAGCATCACGATCTCGGACGGCTCTTGGGCCGTCGAGCGGGCCACCACCAGCCCTTTGGGGTGAACGGCCAGGGCATGGACGGCATGGTCGCCCCGAGTCAGGGTTTTGCCGGCCGTGCCGTCGAGCGGCACCTCGATGACATCGACACGCCCCTCTGTGGAGACGAGGGCATAGGGCATGGCCTGTCCCTGTGGCCAGATCACGCTCGGCCCGCCGGGCGGGACCAGATCGCAGACACTGAGATCGCCGATCGGACGGTCGAGATCGGAAAGGAGCCGCAAGCGGTCCTGTCCGGGGCCAAGCAGGTAGAGCTGGTCGTTGCCGTAGCCGAGCTTGGCCGGATCGGATGCGATGACCAGGAGCCGGTCCTGGAGCGGGTCGGGGATCACGTCGTCCACCGACCAGACAGAGTCGCCGGCCACATGGCGGGGCGCTGCGGCCGAGTTCAGCTCCAGCTGCCACAGTTCAGACCAGTCCACGTCGGGCAGGTCGAGACTCTGGCGGATGAACCACAGGCTTCTGCCGTCGGCGCTAAAGGCAACCCGCCCGATGCGGGCCCCAAGGCCAGTGAGGAGGCGAGGGCTGCCAACGAGCGGCTGGTGCACGATCTCGGCCTCTCCGGGCCCAAACAGCCCTTCGCCGTCCAGTTTGTAAAAGGCGTGGGAGGCGAGCCGGACCCCGGCCGTGTGACGCTCCTGATCGGTACGGGGTTTGGTGGAGGCGGACTGCAGGCGCCCGCCTTCCACCAGAGTGACCAGGGCGAAGGAGCGGCTGTCCGGTGACCAGGCGAATGAGCGGACTCCGCCCAAGAGGTCCGAGACTTGATGGCCCTCGCCGCCGCCGGTCGGCATCACCCACAGCTGGCTCGGACCGTCACCGCCGGCCAAGAAGGCGAGCCAGCGGCCATCTGGAGACACCCTCGGAGCGCTGTCGTGCGGGCCGCGGGTGAACGCCACCGGCCGCCGGCCAGGGACGAGGGCCATCACCCGGCTGTGGGCCGTGTTGTCCTTGCGGTCGAGAGAAGACTCCAGATACAGCACCCGGCCATCGGCCAACGCCTGCACAGCGCCGCCCAGCCTAAGTCCGAACAGGTCCTGGGCCGAAAGCGCCCTGGCCATGGGGCCTGACCTCCTTCAGTTCCACCGCCGTCACACTTCCGCGCAGGGGGGCTCTGTGTCCTGCAAGACGCCAGGGCGGGCGCAGTGCGGAAAATCTCAGCCAGTTCTTAGCCCGTTTGATAATTCCCTTCCGTACGATGATGGAGGTCAGCGCTGAAGACACCCTCTGAGCGGGGCCAGTGCTGGCGATCAGCAAGAGTCGTCGCAACGGGAGGAATCCTCACGTCAACGAAACGGATTGGGATCGCGATCGCAGTGGTGCTGGTTCTGGTGGCCGCGGTGGCGGTCGGCCATCGCATTGTCGCCGGATCCGGAGCCCAGGGCCCCACCTATGCCCTGGCCGCTGCCACATACGGGAGCCTGAGCGTGGACGTCACCGGGTCGGCCACCGTGCAGTCGGCGACCACAGCCAATGTGTACCCGTCGCAGGCGGGGACCATCACCTCGATTCCGGTGACGGTCGGCCAGCAGGTGGTGGCCGGGCAACTGCTCGCCACCGAATCGGACGGCGGCAAGCTGGAGAACCAGCTATTGAGCGCCGAGGCGGCGCTGGCCGCCGATGAGGCGAACCTGGCAGCCCAGACGTCGCCTCCGGCCACCTCTGCCGCCCAAATCACGGCCCAGCAGGACAAGATTCAGGTCGACCAGGCGCACCTTACCGCCGACCAGGCGACCTTGGCCCAAGACCAGGCGAGTCTGGCGGCCCTGACCGTCCAGGCGCCAGAGAGCGGATATGTCGGCGACCTGAACGTGATCCCGGGCCAGTCGGTGGGGGCTGGGTTCACGCTCCTGACTCTGGCCACACCCACCGTCCTCACCGTCAGTGGCACCGTTCTGCAATCCACCCTGCCGTCACTGGCGCTCGGCCAGTCGGCCACGGTGCAGAGCGACCAGGGCGGAAACCTGCCGGCCACCGTCACGGCGATCGGCACCACGGCCTCCGGCACGGTCAGGGGCCAGCCGGTGTTCCCGGTCACGGTCACCCTCACGAATCCTCCAGGCGGCTTGGCCGCCGGGGTCAACGTCGCCGTGCTCTTAGGAACCCCCGGCATCTACATCATGAACGGACCGCTCACCTACTCCCAGGTGCAGGCTGTGACGGCGCCGGCCCCGGCTGTGGTCCAATCGGTCGACGTTACCGACGGCCAGCTGGCCGAGGGCGGCGCCACTCTGATCACCCTGACCAGCGCCAGCCTGGCCCAGACGGTCAACGCAGACCAGGCCGCCGTGGCCGAAGATCAGGCCCTTCTGTCAGAGGACCAGGCCACGCTCACCCAGATGGAAACGGGGACGCCGCCCACGGCTGTCGAGCTGGCTTCGCTCAAGGCCAAGAACGCCGCCGATCAGTCGGCCGTGACCGAGGCTGAGATCGCACTGGCCGGACTGCGCATTACGTCTCCGATCAGCGGCACCGTCACCGCCGTCAATCTGGCCGTGGGGGACAACGCCGCCACTGCCGCCGGTGCGGCGCCCGCCTTCTCGATCGAAAATCCAAGCGCCCTCCAGGTGGTGGTGCCGATCGACCAGACCCAGATCAATCAGGTGGCGGTGGGCCAAAAGGCCCAGATCACCACCGACGCCCTGCCCGGACAGACGCTTTTGGGAACGGTGGCCGCCGTGGCTCCGACCGGCACCAACAGTCTGGGCGTCAGCAGCTTCGACGTGACGATCAACATTGCGCAGGGCACCTCAAGCGGCCTGAAGAGCGGCATGGCGGCCAATGTGTCGATCCATGTCACCACCATCGCCAGAACCCTGTTGGTGCCAGCCGTGGCCGTCACTGGAAGCGGGTCTCAGGCGACTGTGGTGGTGCTCGTCGGCGGCAAGCCGGTTGTGAAAAAGGTGGTGGCCGGGGTCTCCAACACGGTCGACACCCAGATCATCTCCGGACTTAAAGCCGGGGAGCAGGTGGTGACCGCGGAGGTCACCCCGTCAAGCCAGAAGGGGTTCTTCTTCGGCGGCGGCCGCAAGGCGGCCGGACCGGGCGGGGCGGCGGCGCCGGCGCCGCGCACGCCCGGAAAGGGCAAGGGAACGGCCTGAGATGACCGAGGTGGTGCGCGTCGACGAACTCAGTCGCATCTTTCGCACCGGCGCCGTGGAGGTGCAGGCGGTGCGCTCAGTCAGCTTCTCGATCGAAGAGGGCGCCATGGTGGCGATCATGGGCCCATCCGGCTCGGGAAAGACCACCATGATGAACATGCTCGGCTGTCTCGACCGCCCGACCAGCGGGAGATACTTCCTCGGCGGCGAGGATGTGGCCAAGAAGACGGACGATGCTCTGGCCAGGATCCGCAACCGGCGGATTGGCTTTGTCTTTCAGAGCTACAACCTGCTGACGGCGCTGAACGCCTTGGAGAACGTGGAGCTGCCGCTTGTCTACCGCGGGATGGCATCCGGAGAGCGCCACCGGGTGGCGGCCCAGACCCTGGCTGAGGTCGGGCTGTCCGAGCTGATGTCCTTTCGACCCTATGAGCTCTCCGGCGGTCAGCAGCAGCGGGTGGGTATCGCCCGGGCGCTGGCCGGGACACCGGACCTCTTGCTCGCCGACGAGCCGACCGGGAATTTGGACTCTGTCTCCGGCGAGGAGATCTTGAACCTCTTTTTGGACCTGCACCAACGGGGACGCACTCTGATCATCGTTACCCATGACGAACAGGTGGCCCTGCACTGCCAGAGGATCATCCGCCTGAAGGACGGGCGGGTGCTCTCTGACCAGCCGGTCGACCCGGCCAGGCGCCGCATCAAGGCCGATCTCGGCACCCGGGCGCTCACATCGTGAGTCTTACAGAGAGCCTGAAGATGGCCTGGCGCGCCCTGGTCGGAAATCGCCTGCGTGCCATCTTGACCATGCTCGGCATCATCATCGGGGTGGCGGCCGTGATCGCCCTGATCACCGCCGGTCAGGCCGCTACCAGTTCAGTCACCTCGAGCGTCCAGGCCCTGGGCTCGAACCTGATCAGCGTCAGCCCCATCCGCTCGAGCGGCGTCGTGCTCTATCCGCAGGACAGCGCCTGGCTGCTTCAGGTGGTGCCCCAGATCAAGGCGGATGCGCCGCTGGTGGAGGCCTCCGTGACCTCGAGCTACGAGACCGTCTCCTGGAGCACCACCCTGATCGGAACGACGCCGGCCGCACTGGGCATCGAAGGACGAAAGCTGGCCCAGGGCCGGTTCATTTCCGCTCAGGATCTCTCTGGAAACCGCGATGTGGCGGTGTTAGGCCAGACGGTGGCCCAGAGCCTGTTCGGGGCCAGAGACCCGATGCGCCAGACGATCAGCGTGAACGGCACGCCGTTCACCGTGATCGGCGTGCTGCAGGCCACCGGCGGCGCCTTTGGCGCCAACGCCGACAATGTGATCATCGTCCCGGTCCCTGCCGCCGAGTGGGTGGCCGGCACCACCCAGCTGACGGGGATCGAGGCCCAGGCCCGGTCCGCCGCCATCGCCCCCTTGGCCGTGGCCCAGATCACAGCCGTGCTCAACCACCGCTTCGCCACCACCAACGCCGCCTCTGTCGTCTCCCAGGACCAGATCCTGAGCACGTTGTCCACGATCACCGCCACCCTGACCCTGATGCTGGGCGGCATCGCCGGTATCTCGCTGCTGGTCGGCGGCATCGGGATCATGAACATCATGCTGGTCACCGTTTCAGAGCGAACGCGCGAGATCGGTCTCAGAAAGGCGCTGGGCGCCTCCCGGCAGGCCATCCTGAGCCAGTTCCTGATCGAGTCCTCCCTGCTCAGCGTGGCCGGCGGAGCGATCGGTGTGGTGGTCGGGGTCGGTCTCTCAGGTCTGCTGACGCACCTGCTGGGGGCCGGAGGCGTGTCCATATCGGCCGTGGCGTTGGCGCTTGGGTTTTCGCTTCTGGTCGGCATCGGCTTCGGCATCTGGCCGGCGGCCAACGCCAGCCACCTCGATCCGGTGCAGGCGCTGTACCACGACTGAGCTCGAGCGCCCCGGCGCCACATGGAACTGGCCACCCGCAGCGGAGTGCGGGTGGCCAAGGTGAGCGACTCGTTCCAGGGGCCGCGGCCTACATGTGCAGGGCGAGCGCCAGCAGCCCGGTGACCACGCCGGTCACGGCCACCAGGATGGCGATGCGGAGCAAGAGGCGGGCCGGCACCGAGCGGCCGACCATGACCAAAGACGGCAGGCTGACGGCCGGCAGGGTGATCATCAGGGCGCCGGCGCCGCCGGCGCCGAGACCGTATGAGAGCAGGGTCTGGATGATCGGGACCTCGCCGGCGGTCGGGATGACGAACAAGGTGCCGGCGATGGCCAGTCCCAGCATCAGCAGGATGCTAGATCCGAGGGCGGGCGACATGGCCGGGAAGAGAAAGGCGCGGGCGGCACCGAGCACCATCACGATCACGATGTACTCGGGGATCAATCCGATCACCAGCCGCCACAGGTTGCGGCCCCAGGCCACGAAGGGGTTGGCACCATCGTCCTGGCTGCCGTCGACGGCAGCCAGCGCCGCCCGGGTGGCCGACTCCGGCACCTGGTCATGGCTGGAAAAGCGGTTTCCGATGATGGCCGCCCCGGCCACCAGCAAGATGCCGATCACGATGCGGAACAGCGCCCAGTTCCAACCGAGCACGAAGCCCATGAACACGATGGTGGCGGGGTTCAGCACCGGGTTCCCCAGCCAGTAGGCCATCACGGCGCCCGGAGCTGCCTTGGCGCGGTGCAGGCCGACCACCACCGGCGCCGAGCAGCAGGTGCACATCATGGACGGCACGGCGGCCAAGGCGGCCACCGTCGAGCTCTTGGCACCGGACGTTCCGAGGACCTTGAGCAGCCAGTCGCGCGGCACAAGGGTCTGCACGGCCGAACCGAGCAGCAATCCGAGCACGATGGCGGTCCAGATGTCGGCCCCATAGGCGAGCGCATAGTCCCAGGCGGCGGCGAAGGAAAAGGCCGGCGGGGCATTGGAGGTGCCGGACACGATCGAGGCGCCGATCGAGTGCTTGGACGCGGCCACGAAGGCCTTGTTGAAGAGCGGGAACCACTTCACATAGAACAGGCCGCCGATCGCCAGCACCAGGAAGATGGCAATGCCCCACTTGGCGAGCTGGTCTGAGCGGCGGGGGACGGTGGCGGTTGCGCTGGCCACTGATGCATCGTCCTTTCACAAATGCGTCATTTCGGCTCAGGCTACAAGGATCGTGGAGGAGATGCAATCTGCCATACGAATTACGTATGGCATGGAGGTGAGCGGGTGGATCTCTCCGATCTGGACCTCCTGGCGGAGGCCGTGCGGCTGGGCAGTCTGAGCGCAGCAGCCCGCCGGCTTGCGATCAGCCAGGCAACGGCCAGCCGGCGCCTGCAGCGGCTGGAAGGGGAGATGGGAAGCCACCTCCTGGAGCGGACGGCGAGCGGCGTGCGGGCCAGTCCCGACGGCGAGGCGGCCCTGGCCTTTCGCCTCAGGATCCAAGATGCCCGCCATGAGATGGAACGGCACCTGGACCACGGGCACGGACTGAGCGGCGAGCTGCAGGTGGCGGCCAGCAGCGCGCCGGCGGCCGGATTGGCCCCGCAGTGGATCGGGCGCTTCCTCAGTCGTCATCCGGCGGTGGCGGTACGGCTGGCCGTCGGCGACTCGCGGCTGGTCGAAGAGGATGTCGGACACGCCCGGGCCATGGTCGGGCTGATGGGCCGGCGCCCAGAGGCGTCCGGCCTGCGCCACCGCCAAGTGGCGGAGGAGGAGACGCTGCTCGTGGTGGGCGCTGGCCACCGCTGGGCCAAGGCGGGAGAGATCGATCTTGGCCAAGTGCAGGCGGCGTCGTGGGTGGCGCGCGAGCAGGGATCGGGCACCCGACGGATGGTGGAGGACAAGCTGGCTGCAGCCGGAGTCGATCCGGGCCAGCTCCGGGTGGTGGCCGAGGCAGGGTCTGCGCTCGCCCAGGTGGCGCTGATCCGGGCCACCGGCCAGGCCGGGTTCGTGTCGGCGAGCGTGCTGGCCCAGGCCGGCCCCGATCTCGCCGTCGTCCGGCTGAGGGGGGTGCGCCTGCTCCGGCCGATCGTGCTGGTCTGGGCGGACCGAACCCTGACCGAGACCGCACAGGCCTTTCTGCACTTGGCCACCGAGGGCGAGCGATAAGCCAGGGACAGTTGGGGCGGTGTCGAAACGTCTGCCGGGGGTGAGTGAGGCTGTGGAAGTGTTCGAGGTGCACTTCAAGAACTATCGGGCGGCCCGGCCATACGCGCGACACGGCATCGATCTGCGCCGCAAGTTCACCTACCTGTCCGAACTGGAAATGACGCCTCTTGGCCTGTGGCTGGAGGTCGAGATTCCAGAGGTGAACCTGAGGACCGGTCAGACGCAACGGGGCAAGGCGCGCCTGGCCGTGCCCTTTGCCGACATCGAGTACGTACTCGCCTTTGACGATGGGACGGCGACCCACGAGCAGCACGCCCACCACATCGGCTTCATCCACGACGAGGACGTGCCGACGCAAGAGCCCCAAGCGGAGGGGCCGGTCCGCCCGATCGAGTGACTTGCCAGGGGCCTTCAGCCTGCCAAAATAGAAGGCGTGGAGGAGTCTGAGCGATGCAGGTGCTGGGGTTGGTCGGCGGCAGCGGGACCGGCAAGAGCCACCGGGCGAGCCTGGTGGCGATGGAGCGCGGCTATGAGGCGATCGTCGATGACGGACTGCTGATCAAGGACGGCAAGATCCTGGCTGGCCAGTCGGCCAAGCGGGCCGCCTCCAAGATCCAGGCCATCCGGCGGGCGATCTTCGCCGATCCCGGCCACGCCCGCGAGGTGCGCGAGACGATCGGCCGCCACCAGATCAGCCATCTCCTGGTCCTCGGCACGTCGCGCCCGATGGTCAGCCGGATCTGCGAGGTGCTGGAGCTGCCGCAGCCGACGGAGTGGATTCGGATCGAGCAGCTCGCCAATCCGGCGCAGCTGCGACTCGCCCGCCAGATGCGGACCCAGCATGGGCGCCACGTCATCCCAGCCCCGACGGTCGAGGTGCGCAAGACCTTCTCCGGCTATCTGGTCGATCCGCTGCACTTCATCATGCGCAACAACAAGGCGGCGCCGAGCCGCGACCAGATGGTGATCGAGAAGTCAGTGGTCCGTCCGACCTGGAGCTATCTCGGCCGCTTCACGGTGGACGACACCGTGATCGCCGACATCGCCAGCCGAGCGGCCTCTGCCGTCAGGGGCGTCGCCGCCGTGCGCCGGGCCGGTGTCGAGAGCTGGCAGCCTGGCGTCCGGATCACGCTCGAGCTGTCGGTGGTCTTTGGCACCCACATCCCTACGTTGCTCGATACTGTCAGGCGGACGGTCGAGTCGATGGTGGAGCAGATGACGGCCCTGAAGGTGCTGACGGTGGTGGCGGTGGTGCGACGGGTGGTTCCGGCGGACGATCGGGGGAGTCGGGTCGGTGGCTGACGACAAGACCCCGGCCCAGGGGACGGGCCCGATGGTGCTGGTGGTCGAAGACGACGGTGCCATCCGCGAGCTGATCCGCTTTCACCTGGAGCGGGCCGGCTTTATGGTCACTGAGGCCGAGGACGGCTTGGCGGCGCTCGCAGGCTGGCAGAGCGAGCGGCCCGATCTGGTCGTGCTCGACCTGATGCTGCCCGAGATGGACGGGCTCGCCGTCTGCCGGGCCATCCGCCGCCAGGCCATGACGCCGATCCTGATCCTGACCGCCAAGGGAGACGAGGCGGATCGGGTGAGCGGACTGGACCTCGGTGCCGACGACTACATGGTGAAGCCGTTCTCGCCAAAGGAGCTGGTCGCCCGGGTGCGCGCCCTCTTGCGGCGGACGGTCCCCACCGACGAGCTGCTGCGGATGGGGGCGGTGGTGCTCGATCGTCCAGGCCAGCGCGTGACCGTGGCCGGTCAGCCCGTCACCCTCACCCTGACCGAGTTCTCGCTCCTGCGCTGCCTGCTCGAGCATCCGGGGCGGGTGCTCAGTCGGCGCTTTTTGCTGCAAGAGGTTTGGGGCTATGACTTCTTCGGGGACAGCCGGACGGTGGACGTGCACATCCACCACCTGCGCGAGAAGGTCGGCGAGCCCTCTCAGCTGCTGATCGAAACGGTGCGGGGCGCCGGCTATCGCCTGGTCGGTGAGGAGAGGTGAGCCACTCGAGCTGGATCCCTCTGATCGGCGCCGCTGTAGGCGGAGTGATCGGCGTCGCCTTCGGCCCGGGCGCCCTTGTCGCCGGCATGCTGGTCGGCACCGCTGCCGGGTCGATCTACCTGTCTGCTGCGGAGCGCAGGCGGGGGCAGGCCGAGTGGGAGTACGACCAGTTGGTCCGCCGACTGCGCCAGCTTGCCGGCGGTGAGGGCGACGCGGCGGCGAGTCTTGACCTCGTGGAAGCCGAGCTGGGCGACCGCCGGGTGCAGGCGGAGGCTCAGAGCTCGCTGCTCAGCCAGCTGGACGTCGGCGTGGTGCTGATCGACGCGAGAAGGCGAATCACCGCCATCACGCCCAGAGCGGTGGCGCTGCTCGGGGTGCTGCCGGCGGCGGTCGTCGGGCTGCCGCTCTTGGCCGTCTCCGGCATGCTGCCGGTCGAAGGCGCACTGGCGGCGGCAGATGGGACCGAACGACAGGTTGAGCTTCAGGGGGCGGACGGCGGCCAGCTGGCGGTCCGGGTGCTGTCGCTGGGTCAGGGCTGGGCCCTTGTGATCCGAGATGTGACGGAGCTCTACCATCTGCAGGAGGCCGGCCAGGAACTGGTGGCCAACCTCTCGCATGAGCTGCGGACGCCTCTGACCGCCATTCGCGGCTACCTGGAGACAGCGATGGACGACGCCTTGAGCGCAGACGAGCATCGCCGCTTCCTTAGGGTGGCGATGCGCGAGGTGCAGCGGATGGGCGCCATGGTCGACAGCATGCTCGACCTCTCCACCCTCGAGGCACGGCGCCGACCGCCGGAGTTTCGGGCCATCGACATCGACCAGCTGATCGCAGAGATCGGCGAGTCGCTGCTGCCCGTGTTCTCCGGACGGCAGATCACGCTCACCTGCCGACCGCAGAGCGGGCAGATCGTGCGCAGCGATCCCTCGTTTTTGCAGGAGATTCTGCTGAACTGCCTGGACAACGCCCAGAAGTACACCGCCCCCGGCGGGGAGGTCACGCTCGGCGCCCAGGTCGCGGGCGACCAGGTTGTTCTGACGGTGAGCGACACCGGCCGCGGCATCTCGGCGGAAGATCTGCCGCACATCTTCGACCGCTTCTACCGTGTCGACCGGGCGCGCAGCCGGGCGTCCGGCGGCACCGGTCTGGGGCTTGCCATCGCCCACCGTCTGGCCGAGGCGATCGGGGCCAGCTTGGTTGCGACCAGTGAACCGGGAGTCGGGACCACCTTTCGCCTGGAACTGCCCTCTGCCAGCGCCGAGGAGTCCCGCCTCGACGTCGCCCCGGCCGAAGGATTCACCGAACCTTAAGATGGCGGGGCGGCCGTCGCCTTGTACCCGGCTCCCCGGTTGCGCATGATACGTGAGGATGAGGCAGGTGGCGAGGAGGGCATCCGTTGGCGGACCAGACCCTGCGCATTGAGGTTCGCCACCTGGACCTGTTCTACGGGCAGGTGCAGGCCCTGAAGGACATCAATCTGCAGGTGATGTCCGGGCTGGTCACGGCCCTGGTCGGACCGAGCGGCTGCGGCAAGTCGTCGTTTCTGCGCACCATCAACCGGATGAACGACGTGATCCCCGGCGCCCGGATGAACGGCGACGTGCTGGTCGATGGCGTGGACGTTTACGGCGCCATGGACGTGGCCACCCTGCGCAAGCGGGTGGGGATGGTGTTCCAGAAGCCGAACCCCTTCCCCCGCTCCATCTTCGAGAATGTCGCCTATGGGCCCCGGATTCACGGCCAACGCAAGCCGGCTGACCTGGCCGAGACCGTGGAGCGAAGCCTGCGCCAGGCGGCGCTCTGGGACGAGGTGAAGGACAAGCTGCACCGCTCGGCCTACACCCTGTCCGGCGGCCAGCAGCAGCGGCTGTGCATCGCCCGGGCGCTGGCCGTCGGGCCCGAGATCCTCTTGATGGACGAGCCGGCCTCTGCCCTCGACCCGATCGCCACGGCCCGGATCGAGGAGTTGGTCCATCAGCTGAAGACCTCCTACACCATCGTGATCGTCACCCACAACCTGCAGCAGGCGTCGCGCGTCTCCCAGCATGCCGCCTTCTTCCTCTCCGGGGAGCTGGTCGAGGCGGGGAGCACGTCCGATCTGTTCACGGCGCCCCGGGACAAGCGGACCGAGGACTATCTGACCGGTCGATTCGGATAGGGGGAAAGGGCATGTCGATGCATCCGTCTCCGTTTCACGACCAGTTGGATGCCCTGCAGCAAGATGTGCTGAAGATGGGCACCATCGTCGAGCAGGCGCTGGACGAGGCGGTGCGCGCCCTGGCTGTGGGCGACCTCGAGGCAGCCCAGCGCGTCATCGCCGGAGACGACGAGCTGGACCGCATGGAGATCGAAATCGAGCAGACCTGCCTCACCCTGATCGCCCTCCATCAGCCGCTGGCCGGCGATCTCAGGGTCTTGGGCACGGCGCTCAAGCTGGTGACCGACATCGAGCGGATCGGGGACCATGCCGTGGACATTGCCAAGGTGGTGATCCGGCTGGACGCGGAGCCCCTGATCAAGCCGCTGATCGACATCCCGGAGATGGCTGACGTGGTGCGCCGGATGCTCCGGGAGTGCCTCAGCGCGTATGTCCGCAGGGATCCCACCCTGGCCAGAGAGGTGATGGGACTCGACGACCAGGTGGACCACCTCTACTCCAAGGTCTTCCGGGATCTCCTGGCCCGCATGATCGAGAGTCCGGACAAGACGCGCCAGGGCGCCTACCTGCTGCTGGTGGCGCAGTATCTGGAGCGGGTGGGCGACCACGCCACCAACTTCGGTGAGTGGATCGTGTATATGGTGACGGGTGAGAGAGTCGATCTGAACGCCTGACCCTAGGCAAAACCTGACACATGGTGCTGTGAGTGTCAGGAAAATTGGGTGAACTGTTAAAAAAGATGACACAACATTGACATTGCTCCAGCCTCTCCCTAGGCTTTGGCCCAGGGGGTGAGGACATGGCGCTTGTCCCGATGCGAGTGGCGATGGAGCGGACGGGGCTCAGCGCCCGGCAGATCAGGCACTACGAAGCGCAGGGGCTGGTGTCCCCTGTGCGCTCTGGTGGCGGGCAGCGGGCCTATCGGCAAGCGGACATCAGGCGGCTCCTGCAGGTGCGTGACCTCCTGCAGCAGGGGCTCGGCCTGGATGCGGCCAGGGCGCTTCTTGCCGGCGATGGGGGCGATGACGAGCCAGAGCGCCAGTGGCTCCCGGCCAGCGTGCCAAAGAGCCTCTACCCGGTGCTGGATCGGGCCGAGATGGAGCGAATCGTGGCCGAACGTCAACAGGAGGAGGACGATGCGTGAACGCGTCTGAGGTGCTCGAAGCGATCGTGCGGGACAAGATCGAGTTTGTCGACCTCAAGTTTTCGGACCTGCCCGGATCCTGGCACCACGTCACCCTGCCGGCCCGCGAACTGGAGGCGAGCAGCTTCACTGCCGGGCTGCCGTTTGACGGGTCGTCCTTGCGCGGGTTTCGGGAGATCGAAGAGTCGGACATGATCCTGATGCCCGATCCCAACACCGCCTTCGTCGACCCCTTCTACGCCCACGCCACCTTGTCGCTGGTGGCGGACGTGCTGGACCCGGCGCTTCGTCCCTACGGCCGCGACCCGCGCGGCGTGGCCAAGCGGGCCGAGGCCTATCTACTGGCTTCTGGCATCGCCGACCGCGCCTACTTCGGTCCAGAACTGGAGTTCTTCGTGTTCGACGATGTGCGCTTTGACAACAGCCCGAACTCAAGCTTCTTCTCGATCGACGGCGAGGAGTCAGCGTGGTCGAGCGGAGACGCCGGCAGCCGGCCGGGCTACCGAATCCGGGCCAAAGAGGGCTATGCGCCGGTACCGCCCTTGGACGCCCTGAGCGACCTGCGCAGCGAGATGGTGCTCCACTTGGAGGCGGTCGGAATCCGGGTCGAGCGCCATCACCACGAGGTGGCGACGGCCGGCCAGGGCGAGATCGGCTTCACCTACGACACCCTGGTCAAGACCGCCGACAACGTGCTCAGCTTCAAGTACGTGGTCAAGAACACGGCGGTGGAAAACGGGCGCAGCGCCACCTTCATGCCAAAGCCGCTGTTCGGCGACAACGGATCGGGCATGCACACGCACCAGTCGCTGTGGAAGGGCAAGACGCCGCTCTTCTTCGACCAGCAGGGCTACGGCCAGATGAGCGAGACGGCGCTCTTCTACATCGGCGGCATCCTGCGTCACGCCCCTGCGCTGGTCGGGCTGTGCAACGCCTCCACCAACTCGTTTCGCCGCCTGGTGCCCGGGTACGAGGCGCCGACCGACCTGGTCTTCTCCAAGGGCAACCGTTCGGCGGCGGTGCGGATTCCGATCTCGGCGGTGACGCCAAAGAGCAGCCGGATCGAATTTCGCACTCCGGACTCGACCGGAAACCCGTATCTGGCCCTTTCCGCCATGCTGATGGCCGGCCTGGACGGCATCAAGAACCGGATCGACCCGCGCAAGCTGGGCATGGGTCCGCTCGACAAGAACATCTATCACCTGAGTGAGCGCGACCGAAAGAAGATCCGCTCGGTTCCGTCGTCTTTGACCGAGGCATTGGGCGAGTTGAAGCGGGACCACGCCTTTTTGCTGGAGGGCGGTGTGTTCAGCCGCGACCTGGTCGAGGCCTGGATCGACTACAAGATGAGCCACGAGGTGCACGCGGTCGGACTGCGGCCAACCCCGTACGAATTTCAGCTCTACTACGACATCTAGACCCGGGCCAGCCCTGTTCGCCAAGACCCGTCGGTGCGCCGCCGCGGGCGGTGCCCAGTTCGGGAGAGGGAGCCTGTAGCCTGAGACGATGGGGAGGACGGCGGGCGTGGCCCTGACGATCGCGGTCGATGACCCGGGTGCCAAGGACGTGCAGGATCTCTTGGCAGTCCATCTGGCCTTCTGCCACACGAGCAGCCCCCCTGAATATTCCCATGCGCTGGATGCCGTGGGCCTGCTGGATCCGGCGCTGACGGTCGTCAGCGCTCGAGAAGACAGCCGTCTGCTCGGCATCGGAGCCATCAAGCAGCTGAGCGCGGCGCACGGCGAGGTGAAATCGATGCATACCCGGGAGGCTGCACGGGGCAGGGGCGTGGGACGGGCGATCCTGGTCCGCCTGCTCGCCCTGGCCAGCGAGCGGGGCTATCGGCAGGTCAGCCTGGAGACCGGGACCACGCCTCACTTCGCGGCCGCCCGCGCCCTCTATGCCGACATGGGATTCACGTCCTGTGCACCCTTTTCCGACTATGTGGACAGTCCGTACAACACGTTCATGACGATCTGGCTGGACACCAAGGCGCCAAGGCCAATGGTCAGAGCGGTAGAGCCCAAGGGGTAGGACCCATGCCCGGCCGATGGCCACTGTCCTGCCAAGGCCGGCAGACAGTGCAACCTTGGCAGCGGTACGGTGACGGGCATTTGGCTATAATGAAGCCGTCCGCTTGCACGTGCACGACTGGGAGGCATGCCCGTGGTCAGCCATCGGCTCGGCATCAACGGCTTTGGAAGCATCGGCAGGCGGGCGCTGCGGATCGCTCTGCAAGACCCCAGGTGGCGAGACCGCCTGGCCGTGAACCACACACAGCCTCCAGCCATGATGGCGCACCTTCTGGCCCACGACTCCACCTATGGCCGATATCCGGGAACCGTGGTGGCGGAGGAGCACGCCCTGGTGGTAGACGGCCACCGGGTGCCGGTCACGGCAGAGCTGGACCCCAGCCGCATCCCCTGGCGCCAGGAAGACGTCACCATCGTCTTGGAGTGCACGCCGAAGTTTCGAAAGCGGGTCGAGGCCGCCGCCCATCTTGCGGCCGGCGCCAGACTGGTGATCATCTCGGCGGCCGCCAAAGACGACGATCTGATGGTGATCTACGGCGTCAATCACAGCCGCTTCGATCCAAATCGCCACCAGGTGATCTCGGCCGGGTCGTGCACCACAAACGCCCTGGTTCCGGTGCTGTCGGTCCTGGATCGCAGCTTCGGGATCGAGCGGGGCCTGCTCACGACGGTGCACAGCTACACCCGGGACCAGTCGCTGGTGGACGGCAGTCACCATGACCTCAGGCGGGCCCGCACGGCCGGCGAGAGCATCATCCCGACCTCGACCGGCGCCGCCCTGGCCGTGAAGCGGGTGCTGCCGGAGTTGGAGGGCCGGGTGACCGGCCTCGCCCTGCGGGTGCCGACGCCGTCGGTGTCGATCGTCGATCTGAGCGCCGATCTGCGCCAGCCGGCGTCGGCCGAAGAGATCAACGCTGCCTTCCGGTCTGCTGCCACGGGCGATCTGAAGGGCGTGCTGGCCGTCGAAGACGAACCTCTGGTCTCGATCGACTTCCGGCAGAACCCGCACTCGGCGGTGGTCGACTCGGCCTTGACCCTGGCTGTCGGGACGATGGTCAAGGTCCTCGCCTGGTACGACAACGAATGGGCCTACGCCCAGCGCCTGATCGATCTCGCCACCTACGCAGACGCAGCGCTGTGAACGCACTGCCCACGCTGGGCGAGCTGCCTGCCGCCGTGCGGCGCCTCCTCGTGCGGGTGGACTTCAACGTGCCCCTGAAAGGCGGCCAGGTGGCCGACGACTTCCGGATCAGGGCGGCCGCCCCGACGGTGCAGACGCTGCTTGAGCGCCAGGTGGGCGTGACCTTGATCTCGCATCTGGGCCGGCCCGGCGGGCGACCGAACCTGTCTCTCAGCCTCGAGCCTCTGGCCGACGTGGTGGCTCGCCAGGTGGGGTGTCCCGTCAGCTTCGTGCCCGGCGTGCCCGGAGACAGCGCCTACCAGCAGGCGGTGCGCTCCGATCCGACGGTGGTCCTTTTGGCTGAGAATCTGCGCTTTGATCCGGGGGAGGAGGCCAACGACCCGGCCTTCGCCGCCCGCCTGGCCAGTGGCCACGACGGCTTCGTTCAAGACGCCTTCGGCACCCTGCACCGATCGCACGCCTCCACCGTCGCCGTGACAAAGACCCTGCCGTCTTGGGCTGGCCCCTTGGTGGCGGCCGAGGTGGCGGCCCTGGACGCACTCCTTAGCGATCCCCGCCGCCCCTTCGGACTGGTCGTCGGCGGCGCCAAGATGAAGGACAAGCTGCCGCTCTTGCGCCGACTGCTGCCCGAAGTCGACACCGTGCTGATCGGGGGCGCCCTGGCCAGCACCTTTTTGGCGGCGAGCGGCCTCGCCGTGGGGGCAAGCCTGTACGAACCCGGCGAGCTGGACAGCGCCCGTCTCCTGCTCGATGCCTGGCCGGACGTGATCCACCTGCCAGACAGCGTGGTGGTGGAGCGGGCTGGCGGGGTGGAGGAGGTCAGCGCCGCAGAGGTTTTGTCAGATGCCAGGATCATGGACGTGGGAAGGCGAACGCTCAACGCCTGGCGGCCCATGGTGGCGGGTTTGGGCCGGCTTTTCTGGAACGGACCGATCGGGTTCTACGAGCGACCGCCCTTCGACCAGGGGACGGCTCAGCTCGCCCGCTTCGTCGGCGAGATGACAGGCATGTCGGTGGTCGGCGGCGGTGATTCTCTGGCGGCCGTCCGCCGGCTCGGCCTCGAAGCGTCGATCAGCCATCTGTCCACTGGCGGCGGCGCCGCACTGGCCTACCTTGAGGGCGACGTCCTGCCGGGTCTTATGGCACTGGAGGAAAGGTGAAGTCATGACCCCGATGGTGGCGGCGAACTGGAAAATGCATAAGGGAGAAGCGGAGGCGGTGGCCTGGGCAGACATTGTCTCGGCACGCCTGCCCCAAGGCATCGAGGCGGTCGTCTTCCCACCGGCAACCGCTCTGACCGCCGTTCGCCAGACGGTGGCCGGCCGCGGTCTCCAACTCGGCGGACAGAACCTCTTCTACGAGTCGGCGGGTGCCTACACCGGCGAGATCTCGCCGAAGATGCTGATCGCCGCTGGCTGCCGCTACGTTCTGGTCGGCCACTCCGAGCGCCGCCAGATCTTCGGCGAAAGCGACCGCGAGGTGGGCATGCGGCTTAGGGCCGCCCTCGAGGCCGGGCTGACCCCTCTCTTCTGTGTCGGTGAGCAGATTGAGGACTATGAGCGGGCCGACTACCACGGCGCCATCCAGCGCCAGATGGGTGTCGCCCTGAAGGGGCTCGAGGCAGAGCAGGTCGCCCGGATCGTGATGGCCTACGAGCCGGTGTGGGCGATCGGCACCGGGCGTTCGGCCACCGTCGTGGAGGCGGAACGGTCCGCAGACATCATCCGCCAAGTGATCCGCCGCCTCTACGGCGCAGGGATCAACCTGCCGATCGTCTATGGGGGCTCGGTGGTTCAGGAGAACATCAGCGGCTTTGTGACGGTGGCCCACTTGGACGGCGTGCTGATCGGATCGGCCAGCCTCGACGCCGAGCTGTTCTGCACGCTGATGGAAGAGGTGGCAGGGGCCGTGGCCCCGTGAGACCGGTGGCGCTGGTCGTGCTGGACGGCTGGGGCATCGCTGCCCCCGGACCCGGAAATGCCCTGTCCCAGGCCCGCCTGCCGGTCTGGGACGGGCTTGGCGGCCTGCCCCGGACCACGCTCGAGACCTCTGGCCCGGCCGTGGGGCTGGCTCCGGGTCAGGCGGGCAACTCCAACGTCGGGCACATGCACATCGGGGCTGGCCGGGTGATCCTCTCCGACCTGAGACGGATCGACCTCGCCATCGCAGAGGGAAGCTTTCTCGCCATGCCAGCCCTGGTCGAGGCGCTAGAGGCGCCCCGCTTGCACGTGCTGGGCCTGTTCTCGGACGGCGGCGTGCACAGCGCGCTCGGTCACTGGCAGTCGATCGTGGCGGCCCGGGCAGGCAGGGGCCAGACCTTCTACCACCTCTTCACCGACGGTCGGGACGTGGCGCCGACGGCATCGCTAGGGGACCTCGAGGCAGCCAGCAGCTGGCCAGGCTTTGGAGTCGCCACCTTAAGCGGGCGCTATTTCGCCATGGACCGCGACCATCGCTGGCCGCGGATCGAAAGAGCCTATCGGGCGATCGTGGACGGCCAGGCCGTGCGCCGAGCCACCTGGCGCCAGGCGCTCCAGGAGAGCGCCCGGGCCGGGGTGACCGACGAGTTCATGGAGCCGGTGACGATCGGCGACTATCAGGGAGCGAGACCGGGAGATCGGTTCCTCTTTTTGAACTTTCGGGCCGATCGGGCCCGGGAGCTCAGCCACGCCCTGGCCGACCCCGAGTTTTCGCCGTTCGCCCGTCCGCTCGGCACGTTTGCGCTCACGACCCTCACTCGCTACGAGGAGCAGGGACTCTTGGCCACGCCGGTCTTTTCCCCGATCAGCCTGAGCCACACCCTCGGCGAGGAGGTCAGCGCCGCCGGGCTGCGCCAGGCCCGGGTGGCGGAGACCGAGAAGTATGCCCATGTCACCTACTTTCTAGACGGCGGACGGGAGGACGCCTTTTCGGGCGAGACGCGCCACCTGGTGCCGTCGCCCCAGGTTGCCACCTACGATCTCAAGCCGCAGATGTCGGCTGGGGCCGTGACGGACGCCGCCCTCTCGGCGCTAGACGATGGTGCCGACCTGCTGGTCGTGAACTACGCCAATCCCGACATGGTGGGACACACCGGGAGCATTCCCGCCGCCATCGCCGCGGTGGAGGCAGTGGACCGCGAGCTGGGGCGGCTCCTCTCCGGCATCGCGCGGCGCTCGGGCGTCGCCTTGGTCATCGCCGACCACGGGAATGTGGAGATGATGATCGATCCAGAGACCGGCGGCCCGCACACCGCCCATACCGCCAATCCGGTGCCGGCCGTCCTGGTCGGGATGCCCCAAGCGCTGCTCTGGCCCGGTGGATTGATCGACGTGGCGCCAACACTGCTCGAGCTTCTGGGCCTGCCTCAGCCCGATGCCATGACCGGTCGCTCCCTGCTCCGATCGCAAACCGCCTGAGGAGGCCGCACAGATGCCGAAGATTCGACAGGTTCATGGCCGCCAGGTCTACGACTCGCGCGGCAACCCCACCGTCGAGGTCGACGTGGTGCTGACGGACGAGACCACCGGCCGAGCTGCTGTGCCCTCCGGGGCCTCCACCGGTCGCTACGAGGCGGTGGAGCTCAGAGACGGCGGCAAGCCCTTCGGCGGCAAGGGCGTACTGAGGGCCCTCGCCCATGTCGACGGCGAGATCAGCCAGGCGCTCTGCGGCCTCGACGCCGACGACCAGGCGGCGGTGGACAGTTGCCTGATCGCACTGGACGGCACACCGAACAAGAGCCGGCTCGGTGCCAACGCCGTGCTCGGCGCCAGCCTGGCCGTGGCCAGGGCCGCCGCCCATTCTCACCACCTGCCCCTGCACCGCTATCTGGCCAGGCCCGACCAAGAGATGTCGCTGCCGGTGCCTTTGCTGAACGTGCTGAACGGCGGCCGCCATGCCGACAACCGCTTGGAGATCCAGGAGTTTCTGGTCGTGCCCCACGGATTTGACAGTTTCCAAGAGGCCATGGCGGCCGGTGTGGAGGTCTATCAGGCGCTGAGACGGGAGCTCGTGCTGATCGGCCAGCGCACCGCCGTCGGCGACGAGGGCGGGTTCGCACCGGATCTATCAGACGACGAAGAGGCCCTGCAGCTGCTTTTGCAGGCGGTGGAGCGGGCCGGGTTCGAGCCGGGTGCGCAGGTCTCTTTGGCCCTGGACCCGGCGGCCAGCGAGATGCGCGAGGCGGATGGCTATCGGCTGAACGGCGCCACGCTCAGCGCCAAGGACCTGACCGCTACGTACGCCGCCTGGACACAGCGCTTCCCCCTGGTGTCGATCGAAGACCCGATGGACGAAGACGACACGACAGGCTGGCAGGCGGTGACGGCAGAGCTCGGCGGCCGGCTGCAGCTGATCGGCGACGACAACTTCGTCACGAACGCCGACCGTCTGCGACAGGGCGCCAGTGAGCACATCGCCAACGCCATCTTGATCAAGCCGAACCAGGTCGGCACCCTCACCGAGACCTTGGCGACCATCTCAGCCGCCCGCCAGCTGGGATATCGATCGGTCGTCTCGCATCGCTCTGGCGACACCGAGGACACCTTCATCGCCGATCTGACCGTGGCCACCGGCGCCGGTCAGATCAAGACGGGCGCCCCCTGCCGCCAGGAGCGCCTAGCCAAATACAACCGGCTGCTCAGAATCGCCGAGCAGGCTCCGAACCTTCCCTACGCCGGGCGGCTTGTCTTCGGCCGGGGCCGGTGATACGATCAGCGCCGAAGGGCGGGGAATCCTCTGTATACGGTATTGATCGCAGCCCAGATCGTGGTCGGCTTGGCCGTCGTCATCACCATTTTGCTGCAGTCCGGCCGTGGCGCCGGCTTTTCCGGGTTCACCGGGTCGGGCGCCGGCGGCGCCGAGTTCTTCTTTGGGCGGCAGAAGGGTCTCGATGAGGCGCTCGGGCGTCTGACCGGCATCCTGGCCGTCGTCTTCGTGGCGCTGACCTACGTCTTGGCCCGCCTCTGGACCTAGCCGTCGGATGGAATCGACTCCTGGGGGCGCTGCCGGCACAGCCGGGCGCCCCATTTTGTTCGTTGGAGTGGAAAAGGGCGGGGTGATCAGATGGCAAAGCGCCAGTCCGGCCAGGTGGCCGAAAATCGGCGCGCCCGCTTCGACTACCACCTAGGGGAGCGCTACGAGGCCGGCATCTCGCTGACCGGCAGCGAAGTGAAGTCGCTGCGCCAGGGCAAGGCGCAGCTGCAGGAGGCCTATGCCATCTTGAAGGAGGGCGAGGCGTTCTTGCTGGGTGCGCACATCGCACCCTACGACCGGGCGACCTTCACCAACCACGATCCGACCAGGACCCGCAAACTGCTCCTGCACAAGCGGGAGCTGCGTGAGCTGGCGATGGCGGCTGGCCGCCAGGGGATGACGCTGGTGCCGATTCGGCTCTATTTCAACGACGCCGGACTAGCCAAGCTGGAGATCGCCCTCGGCCAGGGCAAGAAGGCTTATGATAAGCGCAGGGCGATCGCAGAGCGCGACGCTGAGCGCTCGATCCGTCGGGCGCTGAAGCGCCCGCGCTAGCAGGTGACCGCAGAGGAGGTTTGGGGGCGAATCAGGTTCGACGTATGGCTGATGCATGGGGGAGCGAGCCGAGGTCCCGTGCCTCGTAAAACAGCGGGAACACAGATAACTGCCAATAACAGTTACGCTCTCGCTGCCTAAGTAGGGCAGTGACGTCAGCATCGGTGCCCCTGCCGGCCGATGCACGACGAATGAGGCGGGGTGCTCCGCAAAGCGCGCCACTGGCTTTTCGGCTAAGACATTCAGCGGCTGGCGTCAGGGCCAATGTCCGGCTCCGGGGACGGTTCTGAGGCGAGACAAGATCCTGGAGACACGCTCGTAGAGCCCACGTGAAGCGGTTGTACGGACCGGGGGGGCAGTTCCCCCGCGCCTCCACCAATTGTTTGACCCACGCTCTGGCACCGAGGAGGGCAGCCGATGCGGGTGACGGTGATCGGCGCCGGCGCCATGGGCTGCCTGATCGCAGGCCGCCTGTCCCGGGCCGGCCACGAGACCACCTTGGTCAGCAGAAACCGGGCGACCCAGCTGGCCATTGCCGAAAGCGGCCTGGTGCTGGTCGAAGGCGATCAGCGGGCCGCGCTCCCGATCAACGTCGTCGCTGAGGCCGGCCCTGTCCCTGCTGACCTGGTCGTGATCATGGTCAAGGCAGACGACACGGAGGGAGCCTGCGTCACCGCCCGGCCGGCCGTCGGGTCAGAGACGGCGGTGCTGACCCTGCAAAACGGGTTGGGCAACGTTGAGACCATCTCGGCGGCATTTCCCAGCTGTCACCTGCTGGCCGGGACGACCACCCAGGGCGCCTTCACCGCTGGTCCTGGCCAGGTGGTGGTGGGCGGGAGCGGGCTTTCCAGCCTGGCCGCCATCCGGCCCTCCGACCGGAACCTTGCCCGGCAGGTCGCCGACCTGTTCGAGCGGGCTGGGCTTGCGGCGAGAGCGCTGGACGACGTCTGGCCGCTGATCTGGACCAAGCTGGCGCTAAACGCCGTGATCAATCCCATGGCGGCGCTCTTAGGCGTGGCGAACGGTGCGCTGCTCCGTCTGACAGAGACGAAGTCGCTGGCCGAAGGCGTTCTGGCCGAGGTGGCGGCGGTGGCAGCCAGCCGGGGCGTGTCGGTCGCCGTCGACTGGCCCGCCGTCCAGGCGGTGCTGGAGAGCACCAGGGAAAACCGATGCTCGATGCTACAAGACCTCGCAGCCGGACATCGGACCGAGATCCGGGCCCTGAACGGCGCCGTCGCCAGGTACGGCGAGGAAGCAGCCATCCCCTGTCCGGTGAACGCCACGCTCGCCGGAATGATCGTCCTGGCCGAGCAGGCGCGCGGAATTTTCGCCAAGCCCTAGACAACATTATCCGAACATATTACGCTGTTAGCGTCCTAATGTTCGGATATGGGAGGGCGGAGGCGTGGCCGTCAGGTCGGAGTATCGGGACGAGGTCCTGAAGGTTGAACCGAAGGGTGTCGAGCCGGTCCGCGACGAGGAGCGCCATGGCAAGCCATCGAGTCTGTTCACGTTGTGGTGGGGGGCAAACGTCGAGTTTGCGACGCTCGCTGTTGGCGCCCTGCCGATTGTCGTTTTCGGGCTGGGCTTTGGCCAGGCGGTGGTGGCCCTGGTCCTGGCCAACGTCCTCGGTGCCGCCCTCTTGGCCCTCTTGTCCCTCTACGGGCCGCGGCTGGGCGTGCCGCAGCTGATCCAGTCTCGCAAGGCCTTTGGGTATTATGGAAACTACGTGCCGGGCGTGCTGAACTTCGTGGCCGGTTTCGCCTGGTTCGCGGTGAACACCGTGCTCGGTGTGGAGGCCCTGCAGTACCTGATCGGCATCACCTTCGCCACCGCCCTGATCGTGATGCTGGTGGTGCAGGTGCTGATCGCCATCTTGGGCTACAACATGATTCACTCCTTCGAGCGGTACATGTCCATCCTGCTCACGGCCGTGTTCCTGATCGTCACCTACTACGCCATCACCAAGGCGAACGTGACAATCGGCTTCAACCCGAAGGTGGCGGGCACAGCCGGATCGAGCGGCGCCTTCATCCTCACCTTCTCGGTGGTCTTCTCCTATCTGCTGGGCTGGATGGCCTTCTCCTCCGACTACTCCCGCTATCTGCCGAAGTCGACCAAGCCCAAGACTGTGTTCCACAATGTGTTCTGGTCGGCGCTGATCTCCTGCGCCTGGCTGGAGCTGGTTGGGCTGCTGCTGTCCACCGTCAAGCCGATCTTTGCACCCACCGACCTGGTGACCGGGCTGGTGCCGCATGCCATCGCCGTCCTGGCCATGTTGGCCGTGATCGTCGGCACCATCACCGCCAACGTGCTGAACATCTATTCCGGCGCTCTGTCGGCCCTGGTCGTGAACGTCCCGATCAAGCGCTGGCAGTCGGCGATCGTCGTCGGCGTGCTTGGCGCCATCGTGGCCTGGACCGCCGGCCAGGGCAACTTCCTTGCCAACTTCGAATTCTTCCTGTTCCTGCTCGGCTACTGGGTCGCCCCCTGGGTGGCGATCGTGCTGGTCGACTATTTCCTGATCCAAAAGGGCGAGTACCGCACCGCCCTCTTCTACGACAAGAGCCGGGGCGTCCGACCCGGGTTCTGGTTCTGGATCGGCTCGGTGGCGGTGTCCGTACTGTTCATGAACCAGTACGTCAGCCCGCAGCTGAACTTCATCGGCCCGATCGCCAACGCCGTCCCGCAGCTCGGGGACATCACCTACTACGTCAGCTTCCTCTTGGCTGGCATCGGCTATCTCGTGTACAGCCGGGTCAAGGGATTGGCCGAGGAGCAGCCGGCCATGATGGAGACCGCCGGCAAGTAGCGGCGAATCAGAGGAAGGGGCCGGCGCTTCGCCGGCCCCTTTTGTCATGGCCGATCGGGTACCATCGACGAAGACAGAGGGGGAGTTCGATGCGCCAAGGACGGCGAGCCGATCAGATGAGAGCGGTGACCATCAGCCCGAACTGGCTGACCCACGCCGAAGGTTCGGCGCTGATCTGCTGCGGGGCGACCCGTGTCCTGTGCGCCTGCTCGGTGGAAGAGCGGGTGCCGCCGTTTCGCCGGGGGTCGGGCGGCGGCTGGGTCACTGCCGAATATGCGCTGCTGCCTCGGTCCACCGTGACCCGCACGCCGCGTGAGGTGGCGAAGGGCGCTCCTGGCGGCCGTACCCATGAGATCCAGCGGCTGATCGGTCGCTCCTTGCGGGCCGTGGTCGACCTCGACCAGCTGGGCGAGCGGTCTCTCTGGCTGGACGCCGACGTCTTGGAGGCAGACGGGGGCACCCGAACGGCGGCCGTGACCGGCTGCTATGTGGCGATGGCGATCGCCGTGTCCGGTCTCGTCCGCTCCGGAGTCCTGGCACAGTCGCCGATTCGCCAGCCGGTAGCGGCGGTGTCGGTCGGCGTGGTCGACGGAGAGGCGCTGCTCGACCTCGAGTACCAAGAGGACGTGCGGGCCGAGGTCGACATGAACGTGGTGCTCACCGGAGCGGGCCAGTTCGTGGAGGTGCAGGGGACGGCCGAAGGCGCTCCCTTCTCAGAGGCAACCCTGGCCCGCCTGCTGGCACTGGCCAGAGGTGGGATCGCAGAGCTGCTTTCGGTGCAGGAAGAGGCGATCGCCAGGTCGTCAGGAGGTTGAGCGTGCGGGTGTGGGTGGCCAGCCGCAACCCGGGCAAGGTGGCGGAGCTGCAGGCGCTTCTCGGAGCAGGGCTCGACCTCGCCCCTTGGACGGGAGCGCATCTGGCTGAGGAGATTGGAGCGACCTATCTGGAAAACGCCATGGCCAAGGCCGAGGCCGTGCGGGCGCAGACCCTGGACTGGGTGCTGGCCGATGACTCGGGGCTCGAGGTGGTGGCGCTCGGAGGCCGGCCGGGCATCCACAGCGCCCGCTATGCTGGCCTGACCGCGACCGATGGCGAAAATCGGGCCCGCCTCCTCGGCGAACTCGAGGGCGTCCCCGCAGGTGAGAGACAGGCCACATTTGTGGCGGTGTTGGTCCTGCTCCGGGTCGGCCACCGAGCCCTGGCCGCAACCGGGACCGCAAGCGGCACGATCGCTGAGACTGAACGGGGGCAAGGCGGCTTCGGCTACGATCCGCTGTTCATTTCAGACGAGCTCGGAATCACCTTCGCCGAGGCGACGGCGTCTGAAAAGGCAGCCGTCTCCCATCGAGGCAGAGCGGCGCGCCGCCTGCTGGCCGAGCTTGGGCGATCAGGCGGCTTTGACCCCCTGCGTCAGGGCGGATAGAATGAACGAGCCAGCGTCGGGGCGTGGCGCAGCCAGGTAGCGCACTTGGTTTGGGACCAAGGGGTCGCGAGTTCGAATCTCGCCGCCCCGACCAGAAATAAACCCGCTTCCTAAAAAGGGATAGCGGGTTTTCATTTTGGCTTGAGAGGACACCGCAGCGCCGCTCAGAACGACTGCCTCTTCCGAGGCGGGGATGCTGCTCAGACCGTGACCGATCGACCGAGTGGGTCTCTCGCAGCAGATCCCGGGCTTCGTCTGCCTTCCTAGCCGCCGGCAGTTGGCGTACATTATTGTCAACTACGCCGGGCGCGACGGCCTCTGACCCCACCTCGCCGGCAAGACAGGGGCCGCCAGGCGCGAAGATCCCACCGACGACTGGGGTGATGTCGTGAGGTGCACTGCTGCGATCGGCCTCGGACTGCTGTCGGTCGGTCTTCTGACGCTGTCTGCCGCTGGCAGCAGCCAGCAGGCGAAACACGAACCGACCACCGTCGGGTCTTCCGAAACGGTGGTGCCAGAGCCGAACTTTGATTCCTCGACGGTTCTGCAGATGACCTCGGCGTCCAGCGGCTGGCTCGGATGGCCGTCCGTGAACGGCCAGGGCAACGGCGGGGCGCTGGCCGTGGCGCGCTCGACGGATCAAGGGCGCACCTGGGTCAATGTCACGCCGCGCGCCACGTTGAAGGGAGAAGCGCTGTCTTTGGTGCCGATGGGGCCCGAGACCGCCTTTCTGATCGCTGTCCATCCGGGCAGATCTGCCACCGTGTACGTGACGCATGATGGCGGGACACTCTGGACGTTTGGCAGACCGGTCTCCGTCAGGTTCGGGCAGGGCGGTGCCTACCTCTCCTCGTTCGGCCCAAACGTGTGGCTGGAGGTCGGAGGGCCGTACAGACCGCAGGGGGCCGCAGCCCAGCTGCTCGCGTCCCAGGACGGTGGCTACACGTGGCAGCTTGTCGCCGAGACCGGTGCCCACCCCTCAACCATCGGCACGCTGCCGGGCTTTGGCTGGGTTGTCTTCACGGGAGAGAAGGTGGGGTTTACCAGCGCGCTGACTCTGAGCCAAAGTGGAAACTCGCTCGAGCTGTATCGGACGACTGATGACGGAAAGAGCTGGGTTGTCGAGCCGGTGCCCGGTCTCTGGATCTCCATCGGTCCACCCCGATTCTCAGGGAACAGTGGCTTGGCCGAGAGTTTCCCCTGGTCGGAGCAGTTCCCGGCTGTGCTCTTCCTCGGGACGACAGACGCCGGGAAGAAGTGGGAATACCAGGGAGGGATCGGTGGAGGGACGGCGGACGTCGTGAGCGGCGAGAGCGCCGTGGCCGCACCCGGGCTGGGCGCCGTGGACTACACCACGGACGGCGCGCGCACATGGCAGGAGGTGTCTCCTCTGGCCTCCCAGATGGGACAGTTTCACAACAAGCAGATCGTTGACATGAGCTTCGTCTCGATGGAGATCGGGTGGGCGCTGATCGCGCCCAAGACGAATCCCAACATCGATCAGGTCCTCTATCTCACCACTGACGG
>JAKAUI010000006.1 GCA_021827745.1 Bacillota bacterium
AAGACGCCTCAGATCGATCAGCATGCCGCTCGGCTCGGTGACGCTCGGGCGGATCTTTCTCAGCTCCGATCCACCCACCGCCTCTCAGCTGACCGCCGCCGACCGCGAGGCCCGCCGGCAGGTGGAGGCGGCGCTGCCCGATCCGGTTTTGGGCCTGCCGCTGGTGGCGATCGGCGGCAGTTTCCGCTCGATCGCCAAGATGCACCTGCGGGCGTCTGGCTACCCGATGCCCACGCTTCACAACTACCGATTGACGCCTGGGGCCGTCGACGCGCTCTACCTGAAGCTCACGAGCCTGCCCTTTCGCCTGCGCCGTCAGGTCCCCGGGCTCGCCGCCCACCGGGCAGAGACCGTGCTCGGCGCCCTGACCCTGGCTCAGGCGGTCCTGGGCTGGCTGAAGCCGTCTGTGATCGTGATCAGCGGCGTCGGGCTGCGCGAGGGGCTGCTCTTCGCCCACCTCGGAGGGCGGCGCGATGCGGTGGAACCCGACCGCTTCCAGGAGAGCGTCGACAATCTGCTCTTTCAGCTGGCTTCAGAGGCGGACCCCGCCCTGCTGCGGCTGAGCGCCGAGCTGGCCGCCGCCCTCTCCCCCCTGCTGCCAGACGGCTCTTTGCCCCTGCTGACGGCCAGTGCCAAGCTGCGCGGCCTCGGCCAGCGGGTCAACTTCTACGACCGCCACCGGCACACGTTTTACCTAGTTCTCCACGGCCGGCTGTTCGGCGTGAGCCACGGTCAGCAGGTGGTGCTGGCCGCTGCCGCCGGCTATGAGGGCCCGCATCGGCTCAGCCGGCTGCTGCGCCCCTACGCTCAGATGCTCGAAGCGGAGGAGGCCTCCCTGGCCGGCCGGCTGGGGCTGATCGTCGCCTTTTCCGAGGCCCTCGTCCGCCAGGCGCCAGCGCAGCGCCTCACGATTGACGCCGAGATCACGACCAAGCAGATCTCACTGCTGATCGGCGGTGCCGAACTGGGACCGGAGGTGCCGTACGACGACCTCGGCCGACTGAGCGCTCAGTTCGCAAAGGTGTTCGGCCGGAGGCTCAAGCTGAGCTTTCGGCCCGCCTGAACCGCGGTCGGCGCTTGACGCCTGGCCCCCCCGTTCAGAGGTTCAGGGGTCGATGATCAGATCTGACTGGGAGACCGCCTGTTCAGCCCTTGGTCTCTTCGGCGGCTGCCGCCGCGGCGTCGGCGGGCGGCGGCGGCCAGTCCATCTTCAGCTCCCGCAGCGTGTGCACCAGCACCTTGGCCACCGCCAGATTGCGGTACCAGCGATGGTCGGAGGGCACCACGTACCAGGGGCAGGTTTCCGTGCTGGTCGCTTCGATCGCCGCCTGATAGGCCTTCTGGTACTGATCCCACAGCTGTGTCTCATGGAAGTCGGCCGCAGACATCTTCCAGTTCTTGCGCCGGTCCTGCCTGCGCTCTTCGAAGCGTATCGCCTGCTCCTCTCGCGAGAGATGCAGGAAGAACTTGCGAACGATCACACCCGACTCGGTCAGCTGGCGCTCGAAGTGCCGGATCGCCCGCAGCCGCTGCCTTGCCACCTTGTCCGAGATCAGATGGTGGACCCGTACCACCAGCACATCCTCGTAGTGCGAGCGATTGAAGATGCCGATCGTCCCTTTGGCCGGCACCCGCTGATGGACGCGCCACAGGAAGTCGTGAGACAGCTCCAGTTCGGTCGGCTGCTTGAACGGGCTGACCACCGTGCCCTGGGGCGAGAGCCCCTGCAGGACGTGACGGATCGTGCCGTCCTTGCCGGCAGAGTCCATCCCCTGCAACACGATTAATAGGGCGCGCTTGCCGTTGGCGTAGAGTAGGTCGTGCAACTCGGAGAGGGCCTGCACGTCCCGCTGCAGCACCGCCTTGGCGGCCTTTTCTTCGAGCCCGTGCGTCTCCTTGGGATCGATCCTGTCGAGTCTGGGCCGGCCTTCGACCGGCTGCAGCAGATGGACGTCTTTGGCCATCGCCGATCACGCTCCTCTGTGGGACGGTTGAGTCCGGAAACGCAGCGGCCCCAGCACCGATAAACTCTTGATTCCGTCAGTTTTCGGCCGATCCTCTTCTCCGTCGGCCGACTGCTCGGTCAGCCAGGGCGCACCGCCCATTGCAGCGGATTCACAAACGGTCGAAGTTATTGCCAACTGTGACGAACTTGTTGCAGGAATCCGCGGCTTGAGCACGCATTACCCAAGAAACTCCCCTGGGTCCGCAGGCGATGTTTTTCTGTGCCCGTCTCGCCTGTTGCCCTCGCCTCCATCTGTACTGCACTGCAGCGAAAGGGGGAATCCGACACCCGAGCCTTGGTCTAGGCCCTGGCCTGACGTTTTCGGGAGGTGGCTTTTCGGATGCGAATGCGACGATGGATCCTTGGTTCGATGCTGGCGTCTTCGCTGGCGTTCGTGGTTGCGGGCTGCGGATCAGCACCTGCGGCGACGCCAACCAACCCGCTGGCAGCCTCCAGCACGGCCGTGGTGGCGGAGCCGCCCGGCTTGGTCGTGAACGGGTTCGCCCCAGTCCTGTCGTCCAGCGTCTACAGCACCAACAACTCGCAGAACAACTTCCTGATGTACAAGCCGGTGATCTTTATCACCAAGGCGGACACGATCGACTTTTCGCGCTCGCTGGCCTCTTCGATCACCGTATCGAACAACGACCAGACCTACACCATTCAGCTGAACCCGAAGTGGAAGTGGTCAAACGGCCAGCCGGTGACCGCCGCCGACGTCGTGTTTGATGCGGAGACGATGGCGGCTTCCTGCGCCAGCACCACTCCGCCGCCGCCGATGACCTATGGCGGCTGCGGAATCGGTGGGCTGGGTCCGATCGGCCAAGCTGGCGACAGCGCTGGCATCGGTTGGAAGACAGTCACCGCCACTGGCACCGACACCGTCGTCATCACCACCACCAAGCCGGTCAACCCGGTCTGGTTCGAGCACAACGGCATCAGCCAGCTGATCCCGTTCCCGGCTGCTGTCTGGCAGGCCGCAGCCGGTGTGCCGGCCGGTGCGCCGCTGGCGACCGCCACCACAGACGTCTTGACCCTGATGAACTCCGTGATGAACCAGCCCACCAATCCTGTCTACGACGTGGTGGACGGCCCCTACAAGTTCTACAAGATGGTGCCGACCGACTACTGGGAGTTCGTCCCGAACACGGCCTATGACGGTCACATGGCGACCATCAAGCACCTCACCTACCAGTACTTCGCCACGGCCGCAGCCGAGTTCGCCGCCCTGCAGAAGGGCACTGTGGGTGCGGGCCTGATCACGGCCTACAACCTGCCCCAGAAGAACATCCCAGGCTACAAGTTCGTGTTGCCGCCGCCGCCCTTTGCCATCAACTACATCGCCATCAACCTGGCGCCGCAGGCTCCGGGCGGAATTGGCCTCGCCTTCTCCGAGCTCCCGGTCCGCCAGGCTCTGCAGTACGGCATCAACCAGAACGCCTTCATCAAGATCATGGCCGGCGGCTATGGCTCAACCCAGTACACGCCGATGCCGGTGGCCGGCACAGCCAGCGTGTTCAACGCCAAGGCCATGCCTCAGCCGTACTCCTTCAACCCGGCCAAGGGCAAGTCGATACTGCTCGCTGACGGCTGGACCATGCAAAACGGCGTCATGACGAAGACCATCAACGGCCAGTCCGTTGCGCTCAGCTTTACCTTCTACTACAGCACCGGCAGCCCGGAGGCCGCCAACTACGCTGCCTACCAGCAGTCGCAGTGGGCGCTTGAAGGCATCAAGATGACCCCGAAGCCGATGCCGTTTGCCTCACAGATCGCGCTGAACGACGCGGCTGGGGCCAGCGTGGCTGCCAGCTGGGCCATGAACTGGTGGAGCGGCTGGTACTACGAACCGGACTACTACCCGACGGGCGGCGCCCTGTTCGCCCCCGGCGCCTACTTCAACCTCGGTGAGTTCTCAGACCCGCAGCTGACCGCCGACATCAACGCCACCTACGCTCCGGCCACGCCCGCTCAGGCCTACGCAGCGATGACCGCCTACGCCGCCCGGGCACAGGTGGTGCTGCCCGACCTCTACACAGGCAGCTTCGACCAGTTGCCGAACCTCGGCGGCTTCTTCGAGAACGCCACCTATCTGCACGGTGTCGCCTCCAACTACAACACGGTGCAGGCCCTGAACTTCCCCAACTACTGGACGATCACACCGTAGCAACCCGCTCCAGACCAGGCGGCTAGAGACCAGGGGCCGGGAGTGATCCCGGCCCCTGGCGCCTTGCTTCGGTCCCGTCTCGGGCGATGCGATCGGAGCGCTCTGCGCAAACCCTGTCTTCCTTGGCGGAGCCTTGGCCGGTCGGTCTTGACTGCGAGGGATCGGTGGCGAAGGAGTCGAAGCGAAACTGAGTTCAGCCCCCCTCTCTCCCGCCTTCGAAATGAGGTCGGAGCATGAAGATCGCCGTCATCGGCGGCGGCAGCCTGTACACGGCGGAGCTCGCCCGCGGCTTTCTCGCCCGTGGCGACATTCTGCCGCTTTCTGAGATCGCTCTGGTCGACATCCCCGAGGGCGCCGACCGGATGGCGGCGGTCTCGGGGCTGGTCGGCCGCATGTTCGCGGCGGCCGGTCTCTCTGTGCGGGTCACCTCCGGTTTCGACCCAAACGTCGCCATCGACGGCGCGAGCTTCGTGCTCAACCAGTTTCGGGCCGGCGGGCTCGCCGGCCGCTCGATGGATGAGAAGATTCCGCTTCGCCACGGCGTCGTGGGCCAGGAGACGACAGGCCCGGGCGGCTTTGCGATGGCCCTGCGCTCGATCCCGATCGCCCTGGACATGGCCGAGAGGGTACAGAAGCTCGCCCCCTTGGCCTGGGTGCTCAACTTCACGAACCCGGCCGGTCTGGTCACGGAAGCCCTGGTCCGACATGCCCCCAAGGTGCGGACGATCGGGCTCTGCAACATTCCGCTCATCTTCAAACGCGGCGTGGCGAAGGCGCTTTCTGTCCCGGCTGAGCAGATCGAACTGAGCATGATCGGGCTGAACCACCTCTCCTTCGCCCGGGTCTTCTTGGGCGGCAAGGAGATCACTCCGCTGATTCTGGCGTCCGATCTGGGCGTCAAGGAGCTGGTCGCCAACATCCCTGGCCTCGACCCCTCCGATCCAGCCGTCCAGGCCATGGTCCGCCTGATGCGCCGCATTGGCCGCATCCCCAACCCGTATCTGCGCTACTACCTGATGCCGCAGGCGATGCTCTCAGAAGAGGTGCGAACACTTGCCGCTGGCGAGGGCACCCGGGCCGACCAGGTGATGCGCCTGGAAGCAGAGCTGCTCGCCCGCTACCGGGAGCCGGACCGCACGGCGGTGCCGGCGGAGCTGGACCAGCGCGGCGGCGCCTGGTACTCCGAGGCGGCCGTCGAGGTGATCGAGGCGCTGATAACGGGGCAGCGGTCGGTGCTGGTCGTGAACACCAGAAACGACGGCGCCACGCCGTCTTTGCCGCCTGACAGCGTGGTCGAGGTGGACGCCGCCGTCGGCGCAGACACTGTCTCGCCGCTCGCCCACGGTGTGCTACCACCCGAGATCGCAGGCTTGGTTGGCGCCGTCAAGGCGTACGAGCAGCTCACCATCGAGGCGGCGGTGACAGGCGAGCGCGACACGGCGCTGGCCGCCCTTGCGGCGCACCCGCTGGTGCCCGATGTGGGGACGGCGGTGGGCCTGCTTCAGGACCTGCTGGAGGCGCACCGCCCCTTCGTCCACCCCGGCTTCTTCGGGCGAGCGGACGCGTGATCGCCGTCGGGGTCGACGGCGGGGCGACCACCACCCGCCTGCTCGCCCTTCTGCCTGACGGGGAGCTGATCGGCACGATCGGGCCGGGCGTCAGTCCTGAGTTCTTCGGACCCGAGGCCACGGCCGAGGAGATCGCCCGCCTCGCCCGCCGACTCGCACTTCCCGAGGACAGCCCTGTGGCGGCTGCCTTCTGCCTGGCCGGCGTCGACACAGACGAGGAGGCGAAGGCTGTTGCGGCGGCGCTGAAAGCGGCGCTGCCGGGCTGGGAGGGCCACCTCTTCAACGACATGGCCGCCGCCCTCACCGCCGGAGCCCCAGAACAGGGGCCAGCGGTCGTGATTGCCTCCGGCACCGGCGCCAACGCCGGCGCCCGCCGCCCCGACGGCACCTTTTGCTCGCTGCGGGCCAAGGGCTATGCGCAAGGGAACTTCGGCGGCGGCTACGACATCGTGCGCGAGGCCCTGCACGCCGCCTTTCGCGCGGACGAGCAGACCGGGCCGGAATCTGGCCTCAAACCCGCCGTGCTCGCGCTGACCGGAGAGCCGACCTACGACCAGCTCAGCCAGCGCATCTCGGAGAACGAGAACTACATCCTCAGCCTGATCGGCCGACTGCCGCCGCTCGTGGTCGAGCTAGCGGCTGCGGGCGACCAGGTGGCGGGAGAGATCCTGGCTCGGGTCGGACGAAGCCTGGCCTGGCTCGGCCGGGGGGCTGCCGTGCAGGCCGGGCTCGATCCGGCTCATCTGTCTGCCGTGGTTCTGGCCGGTGGCGTGGCGGCGGCGCGCAGTCCGGCGCTTGAAGAGCCCTTTCGCCGCGAACTGGGCCAGCTCTTTCCCATGGCCGAGCTGCGTCCGCTTACGCGCGAGCCGGTGCGGGGGGCACTCTGGCTCGCCGCCAGCGCCAGCGCGCCAAAAGACATCCTCGACCGAGAGGTCAGCTGGCGCTCTGCCTAGGCGCTGCTTGACTCGCTCGGAACGCCGACCGCGGCTCCGGCCGGTCCGAAGACGACCTGCCGCACTGGGACCATGCCCGGTCCGAGCGCAGATCGCTCTCCGCTCATGTACAGGCCGAGCAGGTCGTCGTAGTGCGGCGACAGGCAGTGGCCGGATTGGCCGGTCAAGTGGACGGCTGTCGACCGGCTGCGGTCGCCCAGCTCCAGCACCTCGCGAAAGCTGGGCATGACCAGCACCCGCCTCGGCCAGGGCAGGGTGGGATCGAACGAGATGGCCGCCTGCAAGACCGTTTCGCTGTCTCCCCCCATGGCCAAGGGACGGCGACCGAACAGCGGCCGGGTGAGCGCCACCTCGGCCAGCGGGTGAAACGGTCGGGCCTGATGGGCCTCTCCCCACTGCCAGCACTCGAGGTCCGGTCCAAAGGCGGCCTGCCCAGCCTGCTCGGCGCTGGCCACGGCGGCGCCGAGGTCGAGCTCGGCCCAGTGATCGAGCAGCCAGGGCACGAGCCGATCGCCGGCCAGAGACCAGAACCGCTCCGGAAACGGGTTCGCCTCCGGCAGACCAGGCGTGACGTCTGAGAAAAAGGGCCGGAGCAGGGATTGGTTGACGGCCTCGGGGACAGCTGCCGCTGCCACCAGATAGCAGATGGTGGGCACGACCGAACTGGCATCCACACGTCCGTCAAAGGTTGTCAGTCGTGCGCCCCACCCGGCTGGAAGGTTGGGCTGATCGGCCAGCTGGGCCGCAAAGCGGTGCAGGGACACGCTGTAGACATCTAACTGGATCGCGCCGAACGAGTCCTGGTCGTGCTGGTCGGACTGCTCCAGCAGCTGTCGGATCCGATGAGCCCGGGCGCCGGCGGCGAAGCTGCCTGCGACCTGGGTCGGGTGGTCTTGGCCGACGACCGGGTTGTTGGCGGTGACGATCAGCCCGCTCGGCGGGTCGAAGAGGCGCGGTGTGTCCTTCATCGGCACCGTTCCCGTCCAGGTGGCCGCCCGCCGATTGCCGTCCTGCACGCCCTTAGCCCAGCCGGCCGGGCGGGTCAGCAATTGGCCGGCCATCACGTAGCCGATGTGGCCCGCCCGGTCAGCGTAGACCACGTTTTGGGCCGGTACCAGCCAGTCGGCCAGGGCCGTCTGAAAACTTTCCCAGTCCTGGGCCAGGTTCAGGCGCAGCACGCTGGAGAGGACGGGCAGCGGCTGAAAGGCCGTCCAGGCGAGCGCCACCTTGCTGCCCTCTTCCTCGTGGATCACCGGTCCCCACTCCGAGTCCCAGCAGGTCAGGACCTGATCGGCCTTGCCCCTGACCCGGATCACCTCGTCACGGCGGGAGAGTGTCTTGCGCTCGCCGTCCAGCAGATAGGTCTCGCCGTCTTCTTCCATCTTGATCCGATACAGGTCCTGGACATCTGGGTTGACGTTGGTCAGCCCCCAGGCGATCGACTGGTTCTGGCCGATGATCACGCCCGGCGCCCCGGGCAGGCTGACCCCGGCCACCGACAAGGGGCCGCCCTCGATCCACAGTTCGTACCAGATGGACGGCAGCTGGGGGGCGAGATGCGGGTCGTTGGCCAGCATCGGACTCCTGCTCTTGGTGTGCGCCCCAGAGACCACCCAGTTGTTCGAGCCGATGCTGGCGGAACCGAGGCTTGAGGCCGGTCCCGTGTCCGGGATGATCGTCTCGCTCAACTCGCCCGCTCCGAACAGGAGCTGCAGGGCGTCTGGCGCGCCCTTGAGCTGGTCGAGGGCCCACTTCGTCTGCCACACCGTGTTCAGTGTCCAGGCCAGCTGATAGCTGACCCCCATGGTGTCGATCTCGGTCCAGGGCCGGGGGCGGCTCTTCAAGAGCGTGTACTCGGGGGGCAGCGCCTTTTCGGCCCAGGCCCGGTTGACACCCGAAACATAGGCGGCCAGCCACTGGCGGTGGTCTTCCGGCAAGAGCGCCAATGACGACTCGGCGTGCCGGCGCAGGTCGAGCCGGCGCAGAAAGCGGTCGTAGGCCAGGGCCCCCTCCCCCAGCAGCTCGGCCAGGCTGGCCTCGGCGAAGCGGCGGGCCAGGTCCATCTGAAAGCCGCGGTCCCGCCCGTGTAGGTAGCCCTGGACCAAGAAGGCGTCCGTCGCCGACTGGGCCTGGATGTGGGCGACGCCATGGGCGTCGAAGCTCACCCGCACCGTCGCACTGAGGCCTTCGATCGCCAGCTTGGCCTCAGGCGGCTTGGGCGTCTTGGCCACCCCGGCCAGAGCGGCCAGAAGTCGGGCCAGTCGGTGCCGAGGCAGCGTCCAGGAGTCCGTGCTCACCGTGGAGTCCCCCTCATCGAACCATCGTCGGGCCGTCTTGTCCCCCCGGGAGGCGTGCGTCGTCGTCCGGGCCTCCCATCCTCTGTTCCCCGAGTGCGCCTAAATCGCCTCCGGCCTGAGATCTGGCCGGGGCAAAACTGCGCCGTGCCCCCGGGCCACAGCCGGACAGCGCTGGCGCTCAGAGCGCTCCCTCAACGGAGGCGGCCGTCGCTTGGCGCCTTGCCATCCACCACCAGCCCAACGCCGTCAGGACCACCATGAGAACACCGACCAGGTCCATCAGCCGCGCTGACCCGACCAGACCGATCAAGGGCGCCAGGGCCAAGAGCCCGATCGTCTGGACGCCGTTCACCACCAGCCGTTGCATGCCGTACAGATCGCCGCGCCAGTGCCTTGGCACCCGCTCTGCGATGTGGCTGTTGACGGCGATGTGAAGGAGCGGGCTCCCGGCTGCGGTCACGGCGATGAAAAAAAGCGCCCAGACCAGGGCCGGGGCGTTTCCGATCAGGGCGAAGCCGCACCCAGAACCGATCCAGCACCAGAAGTAGCCGCTCTGTCTCTGGGCTCTGTTCAGCCTCAGCCAGACGAACACAGTGGTGGCCGCCACCGTCCCCACGCCCCAGACCGAGCGGCTCAGGCCATAGCCGAAGGCGCCGGCGTGCCAGACCGTGGCGGCCAGGATCGGAAGGGCCAGGGTGAAGGCCGGCCAGAGCAGATTGCAGCCCGCCCGCACACTGAGGGCGGGCAGGAGCCATCCGTCCTGGCGGATCAGGGCAAGACCCCGGCCAAAGGCATAGGGCATCTCGCGGTCCGGAGGGGTGATCTGGTCCTCTGCAAAACTGCGCCACAGCCCGGCCCCTAGGGCGTAGGTGAGCGCCACCGCCACAAAGGCGACCGTCGGCCCAAACAGGGCCAGCAGCCCTCCGGCCACGGCCGGTCCGACCACCACCCCGGCCCGGGACGCCACCTCATAGAGAGCCGCCCGGTGGGCAATCTCCTCCCCCTCCGCCTGCTCCATCAGCTGCGCCTGGCCAAGGGGCAGGCGCAGCGCCTGCGTCAGCCCGGCGAAGAGCGAGATGGCAAGGAGCCACCAGATGGCGCTTGAGCCAAGGGCGGCCACGGCGGCCACAAGCAGGGCAAAGAGCGCTCCCGCCCAGGCGAAGTGCGAGAGGCGGGGAATCCAGCGGGCGGCCACACCGGTGCCGCCGACTCCGGCAACGATCACCGGCAGCGAGAAGGCGATCGCCCCAAAGGAGATCCAGATGGCGGAGCCGCCCAAGCGGTAGGCGGTCCAGATCACGGCCGCCAAGAGCATGGTGTCGGCAGCGAACAGGACGCCAAACCCCACATAGTACGCCGTACGGCCGCTTTTCGGCACCTTGGCCGCCACCTCCGATGCCGGCCGATTGTACCACCCGTGCAGGCCTCGGCGCGTGCCTGGGCAGGCACTCCCCTCGCCTCACCCGCTCGACCCACTCGCCATCTGCCCGCCAACCCGTATAATCACAACCAGACGCTAGGTCTGTGAAAGGAGCATGGGATACGTGGCAGGGAAGCCAAAGGACACCACCACCACCACGGACCTGCTCGGCCGCGCTCTTAGCGATCTGCGGATTTCTGTGACCGACCGCTGCAACTTCCGCTGCCGCTACTGCATGCCTAAAGAGGTGTTCGGCTCGGCCTACCACTTCTTGCCGCGGGCCGAGATCCTGACCTTCGAGGAGATCACCCGGGTGGCACAGTCGTTTGCCGCCCTCGGCGCCCGCAAGCTGCGCCTGACCGGTGGCGAACCGCTGGTCAGGCGGGATCTGGAGCATCTGGTCGCGTCCTTGGCTGCCATCCCCGGGATCGAGGACATCGCCATGACCACCAACGGCTCCTTGCTCACCGCCACCAAGGCGCGGGCCCTGAAGGAGGCCGGGCTGGGCCGGATCACGGTCAGCCTCGACTCCTTGGACGACGATGTCTTCAAGTCGATGAACGACGTCGGCTTCCCGGTGGCGCGGGTGCTCGACGCCATCGCCGCCGCTCAGGAGGCGGGCCTGACGCCGGTCAAGGTGAACATGGTGGTGAAGCGGGGGATCAACCAGGCCTCGATCGTGCCGATGGCCGCCCACTTCCGAGACGCCGGGGTCATTCTGCGCTTCATCGAGTACATGGATGTGGGCAACTCAAACGGCTGGCAGCTGACCGACGTGGTGAGCGCCAAAGAGATCCTGGACACGGTCGGAAGCGAGTGGCCGCTAGAGCCGATCGCCCCCACCCGGCCCGGCGAGGTCGCCCGCCGCTATCGCTTCTTAGACGGCAAGGGCGAGATCGGAATCATCGCCTCCGTCACGCAGCCGTTTTGCGGCGGCTGCAGCAGAGCCCGCCTCTCGGCCGAGGGCCTGCTCTACACCTGCCTGTTCGGCACGAGCGGCCACGACCTGAGAACAGTGCTGCGCGACCCCAAGGCGGACATCGATCTGACCGCCTATCTCCGCTCGATCTGGGCGCGGCGGTCCGACCGTTATTCCGAGCTGCGCACCGCCCAGACCACCCCTGTGCCGAAGGTCGAGATGTCCCACATCGGCGGCTAGGAACGTGTGCGTCCTTGGGCCATGCGCCGCCTGATGCAGGGTGGGAGTCCGGTCGAGGAAACAGCCCCGCCGCCGATGCGCCCGGAGCGAACGTGGGAAGGTCGCTCTGGGCGCTGTTCTCCTCAGGACCCGAACTGAGCGCGCAGCACGTGCTTCAGCACCTTGCCGGTGGCGTTTCGGGGCAGGGCCGCCACCGCCTCCAGCCGCCTTGGCTGCTTTTGAGCGGCGAGCCTAGTGTCCAGATACTGGCGCAGCTCGGTCAGCGTCAGCGCCTTGTCCGGCCGCAGCACCACCACCGCCGTCACCGTCTCGCCCCACTCCGGATGGGGGGTGCCGATCACCGCCACGTCGGCCACCGCCGGATGGGTGGCGATCGCCTCTTCCACCTCGCCCGGAAAGACGTTGTGGCCGCCAGACAAGATCAGGTCCTTCTTGCGGTCGCGCATCCAGTAGTAGCCGTCTTGGTCCCGCACGGCCATGTCGCCGGTGTGCACCCAGCCGTCTTTCAGCGTCCGGCGCGTCGCCTCATCGTTCTTCAGATAGCCGGACATGGCGCTTGGCGTGCGCATGATGATCTCGCCAGGCTCGCCGGCCGGCACGTCCTCGCCGGCTTCGTCGACCAGGCGGATCTGTGCGTTCACGGTCGGATGCCAGCCCAAGGACCCCTCATGGCCGTCGTGCTCGTCGGGAGCGAGCGCCATGCCGTTTGGCCCGCTCTCGGTCAGCCCGTAGACGCTCATCCACGCCCCGCCGTAGGCCAGGCGGACGGCCTTCACCTGGTCCGGCGTCATCGGCGCCCCGCCGTAGATCCACCGCTTCATCGAGCGCAGGTCGTAGTTGGACGGGTTGGCCTTCAGTCCCAGGAGGTAGGCGACAGGCGCACAAAAGAGATACTGCCCCCGCTCCGCCTGGACCAGTTCCAATAGTGCCTCTGGCTGGCGCGGATTGAAGGTGGAGAGCACGACTTCGCTTCCGGTGTAGGTCGCGCCCAATAAGAACAGATTGAGCGGCGCCGAGTGGGTGAGCGGCATCAGGATCAAGACCCGCTCTCCGGCCTGGAAGCCGAACTGGTAGGCGGCCATGGCGGCTGTCTCGGCACAGGCGCTGTGGGTCATGACCACACCCTTGGGATCGCCGGTGGTGCCAGAGGTGTACAAGATCTCGGCCACCTGGTCTGCGGCCACATCCGGCGGCTGAAAGCCGCTTCCCGCCGCCTTCGCCTCCGTCAGTTCGGTCGCGACCATCACGGCCGCATCAAGCCCCGCTGTCGCCTCGGCCGCCACCGGCTCGGTCGCTGCCGCCGTCACCACGACCGAGGCCTCGCTGTGCTGGACGATAAACCGAAGCTCAGCGGCAGTAAGGCGCGGGCTGACCGGCACCGCCACCGCCCCGGCGCACACCGTAGACCAGAAGGTGAGCACGAAGGCAAGCTCATTGCCCAGAAAGAGCACCACCCGGTCTCCCGGGCCGATCCCGGCCCCGGCCAGTCTGGCTGCCCCGGCCCGGCTCCGCTCCCGGAGCTGGCCCCAGGTCAGGGACGGCCCGCCGCCTGCGGTCTCGACCGCCAGGCGGTCAGGAAAGTTCCCAGCACTGCGCTCCAGCATCTCAACTGCGGTCGCCATCAGGCATGCACCTCCGACGCGATCTTCGGCAAGGCGCATCCTTCCACTGCATCGCCAGCTGTGAGCGGCCGGTAGAGGGCTGAGAGCCAGGTGAGGTCCGCCCCCAGACCGCGGCGCTCCAGGGCGGATCCGCCCTTCGCCACCAGCCACCAGGCCAGGATCAGGCTGCGGTGGTCGCCCTGGCTCAGCTCGCCCTCCGCTCGCTCCAAGAGCAGGGCAACCTCGGTCAGGTCCGCCATCCAGTCGATCAGCCGCCGGCCGTGACGAGGACCCTGGTCTGGGTTGCGCTCAAGCCAGCCGAGCGCCTGGTCCAGGGCGGCCGCTTCGGCAGCCAGGCGCTGTCCCACATCTTGGCTGACGGCCGAGGCCTCTGCGATCTCTGCGGCCTCCCCGATGCGGGCGAGCCACGCCCGCTCCGCCTGGTGGCGACCGCCCAACAGCCGCAGCACCTCGAGCGCCTGGATGTTGGCCGGGCCCTCCCACACCGGCAGCACTTGCGCTTCCCGGTACATGCGGGCCGTCACGTAGTCCTCGACGTAGCCGTTTCCGCCCAGGATCTCGATCGCCCGGCTGGCGTTTCGGACAGCGTCCTCGCCGGTCCGGTACTTGGCGAGGGCGGTGAAGAGACGCTGGCTCGCCGCCTCTTCCGCGTGCCCGTAGAAGGCCACCTGGTCGAGAGCAGCCGCCGCCTCGAAGCCAAGCAGCAAAGAGCCCTCCAGCTCGGCCAGCATGGTCAGCACCATCTCCTGGACCATCGGATAGCGGTCGAGAGCGGACCCAAAGGCCGTCCGCCCCGCCGCGTAGATCGACGCCTCCAAGAGGCAGCGGCGGTGGATGCCGGCCGAGGCCACGGCATTGGCCACCCGCGAGTACTCAAGCGCCTCCAGCATGTGGGCAAATCCCGTGGGCGGCGGTGTCACCTCTTCGGCCAGCGCCCCATCCAGCTCGATCTCGCCGGTGGCAAGGCCGGTGGTGCCGAGCTTGTCCTTGAGCCGGCGGATACGGTAGCGGTTGAGCTGCCCGTCCTCCAGCTGGCGTCTCAAGAGATAGAGCCCGAGGCCGCGCGTTCCAGGCGGAGCACCGATCGGGCGGGCGGTGGCCAGCGCCAGGTCGGCATCGGCGTTGCTGGCAAACCACTTCTCTCCGCTCAGCCGGAACAGCCTGGCACCCTCCTCCGGCGCTGGAGCGGCCGAGGTCTCGGCGGCCCCGGCGTCCGATCCGCCGGGTTTTTCCGTCACCCAGGTGGCCCCGTCCAAGAAGGGACCAGGCCCGCGCACGGTCAGGCCAGGCAGATAGCGCTTTTTCTGCTCAGAAGAGCCGTGGCGGTCTAGGACGAAGGCAGTGGCTGCGGTCAGGGTGACCGGGCAGCCCAGGCCCGGGTCGGACTGACAGAGCAGATAGAGCAGGGCGAAGTGCACGCTGTGCGGCAGCGGATCCGGCCCATAGGCGCAGCCGACCGTTCCCAGTTCGTACACCTGGCGCACGGACTCTTCGTACAACGGGTTGTAGACGACCGCATTCACCACCTCGCCCTGGCGGTCGTAGGTGGCGAGGACCGGCCGGGCATGGCGGTCGGTGTACTCGGCCTGGCGGTCGATCTCGCCGCCGGCCAGCTCCCCCATCCGCTCCAGAAGCGGCACCGCCCGCCGCCATTGGTCCGGCTGCAGGCGACGGGCCAGCAGTCGCTGCAGGGAGCGATCCAGGTCAAAGAAGTTCTGGCCCCGTCCCTCCGCGGCCTGATCGTGCACACTCATCGCCGACTCGCCTCCTTCCCCAAATCCGAGCTCTTGGCAA
>JAKAUI010000047.1 GCA_021827745.1 Bacillota bacterium
TCGACCCCGGGGTCGGAACTGATGGCGCCTGATCCGAACTCTTAGATATATCGACCCCGTTCTGAAACCGGACCACAGCTTCGGCTGGGTCCCGGAGGTGAACTGATGCGCCAGATCTGGCCCCTTGTGCTCGCCACGCTGCTAATGCTCGCTGGCTGCGGCGCTCCGGCGGGCACCTTCTCCGGCGGGCAGCCGGCCCCAGCACCGGCGCCTGTCACGGTCCTGGTCGCCGGCCAGTTCGGCGGGTTGAGCGCCATCGCGCTGCCCAGCGCTAAGGTCTCCACGATCTCGACGTCCAGCCCGGTCCTGGCCATGGCGAACGGCGCCTTGGGCTCCACGGTGCTGGTCACTGGCCCCTCGGCCCAGCCGCCGGCCGGCAACCTTGGCCTGCTCGCCCTCTCCTGGCAGCGGTCGAGCGGCAAGGTCGGCCTCTTCTCCCTGGCCTTCACCACGCCGCACCAAGGCTCGATGTTCACCGGTGACGGCTTCACGGAGCTCTCCGGCATCGTGGGCACGGTCGGAACTGGCCCAATCGCCTTAAACGCCTTTCACGGCGGCGGCATCGGCTGGATCTTCGCCGTATTGGGACCAAACTTGGCCCCACTTGCGAACTATCGGCTGCCGAGCCAGCTCACGCCGTCCAATCTGGTGCTGGAGGGCAGCATGAGCGGCCCGCCATGCCAGTCGCAGGCGCTGGCCTTTTCGGCCACCAGCGGCGCCTTCCTGGTGCGGGGCACCGTTTCGGCCAGCCAGGGCTTCTCCTGCCGATACCTCGAGCTCTCCCCCGGCGGAACGCTCACCGCCCTTTCCGGCCTCACCCGGTTCGCTGCTGGCCACCCGCTGGCGGCGGCCGCCATCTCCCCCTCGGGCGACGTCGCGCTCCTGACCGTCTCCGGCCAGCTGTTTTTGGCGTCGTCGCTCAGCGCTGCGCCGGCCCTTCGGGCAAACCTGGGCCTCTCGGGAGTGCAAAGCGCCCAGAACCCAAACCCATCCGGCCTCTACTGGTCTCCCCACAGCCACCAGCTGGTGGCCACGATCGGAGGAAAGCTCGCCCTCTACCAGGTGGGCGCAAACGCCCTAAGGCGCCTGGCCGAGACAACGCTGCCGGCCGGCAGCCAGAGTGCGCTGGCGGTGTTTGGCCCCCGCTTTTCTCTGCCGACCTCGGCTGGGCTTGAGGCAGCCATCGGCTCGGGGGATGCGGTCGCCCAAAACCTTGAGCTCGTGGTGCCGGGCACCTACAACACGGCACCGCAGGTCCATCTCGCCGTGCGGTCGGGGGCGAGAAGCCAGTGCATTCCGCTTGGTGGCTGGGTGGGCTCGACCGGAGGGCCGCCGGTGGCCACCGGGATGGCCACCGCTGACGGCTGCCCAGAGCCGGCGCAGACTCCCTGGTTCGGCACCGGCCTCGGCTACGTCCTGGTGCCACCGGGGGCGCATCCGTCGTCCGGCCCGGCGGTGCAGACCGCGACCGCCCACGGCTGGCTCGTGATGCCCAAGGCCGGGTGGATGGAGACCGGCACCTACCAGCTGCAGGCGACCTTGGGCTCCTTTGCGGTCCTCCGGACGGTGACCGTCGGACCGTAACGGAGCCAGGCGGCGGCTGGGCGGCGCTTCGCTTGCGCCGCCAGGGCAACGGGATACAATGGGGCGGAAGCCCCCACCGTTTTCTAGATTGGGGTGGCACAGATGGCTCAGGGCAGCATCGATCACAAGGCCTCTTTGGCCGACCGCGGCCTGACCTGGCGGATGAGCGTGTCCTACGTGCTCTTAGGTGCGGTGTACGTGCTGTTCATGTGGATTCTGCTGCAGGCGGGCGTCGGCTATCTGCCGATGATCGTGATCTTGGGCGGCATGCTGATCGTCCAGTACTACTTCTCGGATCGGATGGTGCTGGCCGCCAGCGGCGCCAAGCTGGTGAAAGAGGGCGAGGAGCCCGAGCTCTCCGGCATGGTGGCCAAGCTCGCTCAGCTGGCGGACCTGCCGACGCCGCGGCTGGCCGTGATCGAGACCCAGGTGCCAAACGCCTTCGCCACCGGCCGCGATCCCCACCACTCGGTGGTGGCCGTCACCCGTGGCCTGACCGAGCGGCTGACCCCAGCCGAGGTCGAGGCGGTTTTGGCCCACGAGATGACGCACGTCAAGAACCGCGACGTCCGGCTGATGACCCTGGCGTCTTTTTTCGCCACACTCGCCAGCTACATCACCCAGATGTCCTTGTGGTTCGGCTTCGGCATGGGATATGGCGGCGGCCGCCGCCAGCAGCAAGACCAGCTCCTGATCATGCTGGCCTCGATGCTGGTCTGGGTCATCTCGTTCTTCCTGATCCGCTCCATCTCGCGCTATCGCGAGTACGCCGCCGACCGCGGCTCGGCCGTCCTGACCGGTCAGCCCAGCCAGCTCGCATCCGCCCTGGTCAAGATCTCCGGCACCATGCAGCGCGTGCCGCAGAAGGACCTGCGCAGCGCCGAGTCGCTGTCCGCCCTCTACATCTTCCCGATGGTCCGGTCGGGCTCTTTGATCGAGCTGTTTCAGACCCACCCCACGCTCGAGCACCGGCTGGCCCATTTGCAGCGGCTGGAAGAGGAGATGGCCCGCTGAATCCCTTTGACGGACTGTTCGGGCGGATGCGGATCAAGGCCACCCAGCCGGATCCCCTCTTCGCCTTAGCCAGCGCCGGTCCGGATCTGGACGCCCTCGGGCTGAGTGTGTCGCCGACCGCCACCTTCTGCTACCGGCCGGTCGACGAGACCACCTTTGACGACGCCAAGACAGAGGCCCGGAAGGTCGCCGACCTGTTTGCCGCCGACCACGCCATGACGCTCAGCGAGAGCCAGGACAGCTACGGATTTTCGTGGCTGGTGGCGCACGGCGGAGAACTGGACGACCGTCTGACCACCCTGTACGGCTTTTCGCACACGCTCTCTGAGCGCGGCTTCGACGACGCCCCATTGGCCCTGACCGTGCCCCTCTCCGACCAGCATGGGCGGGCCGGGCACCTCGTCTTCAACTTCAAGCGCGGCAAGTTCTATCCCTTCGCGCCAGAGGCCCAGGGCCGGGACAACGCCTGGGAGATGCACCTCTTGGCTCTGCTCAAGCCCCATCTGCCGATGGAGCCGGAATTGGAGCGCTGGTATCCGCTAAACGACATCCCGAGCTGACGATGCGTCGTGCGATGTACAAGGAGGGAGCACCGTGAGCAGCGAGGAGCCCGCATCGCCGAGGGCCTTCTGCCGAGCCTGCGGCGGCGCGATCGATCCCCAGGCCCGGTTCTGCGTGCACTGCGGGGCCCAAGCCGGCCTGCGGCCCGCTGGCCTGGAGCCTGGCCGGCGGGACTGGCTTGTCGCCCTGCTGCTCTCCATCTTCCTCGGCAACTTTGGCGTCGACCGCTTCTATCTGGGCAAGGTGGGCACCGGGCTCTTGAAGCTGCTCACGCTGGGCGGGCTTGGCATCTGGTGGCTGATCGACGTGATCTTGATCGCCACCGACTCGATGACCGACATAGAGGGCAAGCCCCTGGTCCACCGCTGGGCCTAGGGCCGATAGGCGCTGATCGTGATGGCGCCAAGCTTGTCCGTGACGGTCAGCGAACCGCTCGTCCCCTGCCCGATCGTCCCCCGGAAGACGCCGCTGTGCTGGGCTCCTTTCAGCCCGGGAAAGCCGGCTGTGGTCAAAGAGCCAAGGCCGACGTTCACCGTCGCGGCCAAGCGGGCCGTTGGATCGAGGTTCAGGTCGATGCCGCCCATCGCGTCCGAGATCTGGGCATCGGTGCCGGGGTCTCCCGTAAAGCCGACGGCACCGGTGCGGACGGCGAGCAGGAGCGGGCCCGTGACGACTCCGTCTTTCACGCCGATGGCCCCAAACCCGACTTCAGCCTGCAGCCCTCCGGTCGTCACCTGCACCAGGTTGATCGTCCCCGACGAAACGGCCGCTGACAGCTGGCGGTAGGAGCCGGTCACGCGCAAAGAGCCGATGCGGGCTGTGCTGTAAAGACTCATCTGCGGCGGCAGGCTGACGTCGAGCACCGCCACCGGCTGGCGAAAGAGCGACCATGACCAGAAGACGCCGGCTGGCGGATGAAACGAGATCAGCTCGCGGCTGCCCTCCCGCACCATGCTGAGGGCGGCCTTCGGCGCGCCGTAGGAGCTCCAGCGGACCGTGATGCTCCGCCCAGGCTCGGTGTTCACCTGCACGGCCTGGCCGGTGGAAGAGACAGACACCATGGAGAGACCGGCGGCCGACACCTGGCGGTAGCCGACTCTGGCGCCGGCCACCATCGGCCAGAGGTCCCCGCTCCAGGGCCAGCCCGCAGCCACCCAAAGCGACCCGTATCCCATCACCGCCAGCACGGCGGCGATGATGGTGAGCCCGAACACCGTCCGCCGCCTTCTCGCCGTCCTCACCTCGCGCTGGCGGATCTCACAGGCGTAGAGCGATGACGCAGGTTGATCGGCACAGACGCCGCCTTCGGACCAGAGCAGGGTTGGTTGCGCCGAGACATGCTGGTCTTGGCCCTTCGGGATCAGATCAGCCGTGAAAGAGCTTCTTCGCCTCGTCCAGCGTGAAGTCGGCTGCCGGCATGATCAGGTGCGACTCTTTCAGCACGTGGTCGGGCAGGCGCTTTCCTTCCGTGCGGACGGTGGCCAGCATCTGGCCGAGCGTCTTGTGAAAGTTGGCCTCGTCCGCCTGCTTGAGGTGCTCTAAGAGGGCCTGGTCGAGCTCGTGCACCTTGTCCATGGTGGCGCCAGAGACGTCGTACTGGCCTTCGTGCAGGATGCGGACGATCACTTGGATCCCCCCATCTCTGCCTTCAGCCGGGCCAGATCCTTGTCCACGTCCGACTGCTGCTGCACCTTGTCCAGTTCGGCCTGGATCGGGTCGCCGGCGGTCGGGTCGGTCAGCGCCCCAGAGTCGGTCAGGTCGTCGATGGCCGCCGCCCTGGCCCGCATCCGGTCGGTCTTGTCCTGGGCCCGCTGCATGGCCATGCCCACGTCTGCCATCTCCTCCGAGATGCCGGTGGTGGCCTCGCCCACCTTGACCTGGGCCTGGGCGGTGGAGTACTGGGCCTTGATCACTTCCTTCTGCGAGCGGAAGCTGGTGATCTTGGCCTCAAGCCGCTTCTCGTTTTCGATCATCTTCTCTTCCTGGCCGGCCAGATCGGCCACCTGGCTGGTCAGCCCGGCCGACTGCTGGGCGATCTGGGCCTTGCGGGTGAGCGCCTCCTTGGCCAGGTCCTCGCGGCCGGCCGTGAGCGCCGCCTTGGCCTCGTCGTCCAGCTTGCTGACCTGGGCGTCCAGCTGGTCCTTCTGCAGCTCGAGCATCTTCTTCGAGGTGGCCACGTCGGCCAGACTCCGCTTCACCTGCTGCAGGAGCTCCATCTGCTTTTCGTAGGAATAGTCGAGCGTCTGCCGTGGGTCCTCCATCTGGTCGAGAGCGGCCGAAGCCTTTGACTTGAACACGGTGGACATCCTGGCCAAGAGTCCCATCTGGATTCCTCCTTGGGCCTGATATGATCGGCACGGACCCATTATAATCACTCTTGTCGCCGAACTGCCCGAGCCACGCCCAACTAAGGAGGGTGCCGGCCGTGCCGCCGACTCGCCTGCCCTATTGGGCGATGGTCTGGAGCCACCTGAACAACGACACGCTGGCCAACTATCTGCCGGGCATCCTGCCGGCGATCGCCGTCGCCCGCCACATCCCCCTGCTCTGGCTCGGCTCGCTGGTCACGGCCCTCACGTTGGGCCAGGCACTGCAGCCTTTGTCCGGCCTGTGGTCAGACCACATCGGCGGACGCACTCTGGTCCTGGGCGGCATCCTGGTGGCAGCGCTCGCCACCTTCGGAGTGAGCTACGCCCCGACCTATCCCCTGCTCGCCGGCTCGTTGTTTCTGACCGGGCTCGGCTCGACCGTCTACCACCCGCAGGCCCTGGCCGTGACCCGCACCTTGGGTCAGGGTCGCGAGGGCGTGTCCATGTCCGGCTTTTTGGTCGGCGGCGAGTTCGGCCGGGCGCTCGGCCCGTTGGCGGCCGGTATTGTGGTGGCCGCCCTTGGCCTCACCCACCTCTGGCTGCTGGCCGTCCCCTTGCTCCTGACCTGGCTCTGGCTGCGGGCGGAGGTGCCGGCGCTCCCTCGCCGCACGGGCGAGCGGGCGCGCATCGACTGGCGCCGCCACGCCACCCCAGCCGCCAGCCTGCTCGCCTTCAGCACGCTGCGGGCGGCGTCCGTGGCAGCGCTCGTCACCTTCGTGCCGCTGATCTACCACGCCGAAGGCGGCTCTCTGGTGGCTGGCGCCTCCTTGGTCACCACCCTGATCGGGGTGGGCGTGATCGGCAATCTGGGCGGCGGCGCCCTGCGCGACCGCTTCGGGGCCACACCGGTCTTGTGGGGATCGACCACTCTCGCCATCCTGGCCGCCCTGGCGCTGACTCAGGCCAGCGGACCCTGGCTGTGGGTGGTGCTGGCGGCCTTGGGCATCGGCGTGTTTTCCACCGGGCCGATCACGATCTTGCTCGGCCAGGACATCTTCACCGAAAACCCATCGCTCGGATCGGGCATCGCCCTGGGGCTCGGCAACGGGCTGGGCGCCCTCGCCCTCTTGCCGCTCAGCTACCTGGCGCAGTCGGCTGGGCTTGGCGCCGGGCTGTGGGCCGTGGTGGCCCTCGGCGTGCTGTCCCTGATCGCCGTGCCGGCGCTTTCCCGGGTCGATCGGCGAACCGCCGCCGCCTGACCATCCGGGCCGGAGGGCGCCGTCGAAGTGGGCGCGGGACGGCGTTAGTCAGCCCTGAGCAGCGACCAGGACAGGAGGTGGATGCGTGCGGGCGACGGTGGTCCCCCCCGATCCGTCCTGGCCCGAGCGGGCGCACGAGGAGGCCGAGCGCATCGCCCGGGTCCTGCCGGGGGTCCTTTTCATCCACCACATCGGGTCAACCTCGGTGCCGGCCCTTTGCGCCAAGCCGGTGATCGACCTGATGCCGGTCGTCACGGACATCGCAGCCGTTTCTGCCGCTGAGGGCGCTCTCGCCTCTTTAGGCTACGAGGCGATGGGCGAGTTCGGTCTGCCCGGCCGCCGCTATTTTCGAAAGGGCCGAGATCAGCGCAGCCATCACCTGCACGTCTATCAGGTCGACCACCCTGACATCGCCCGCCACCTGGCCTTTCGCGACTACCTGCGCGCCCATCCCGTGCAGCGCGACCGCTACGGTGCGCTCAAGGAGCGCCTGGCCGCCGAGGTGGACGGCGACATCGAGCGCTACATGGCGGGCAAGGACCCCTTCATCAAGGGGCTTGAGCCGATCGCCTCGGCGTGGTGGCGGCCGGTCCAGGTCTGTGCCATCAGCGGACCGGTGGGGGTGGGCAAGACGACCGTCATGGCGGCCGTCGGCGATCTCCTCCGTCAGGCGGGCGTCGCCCACGCCCTGGTCGACCGCGACGCCCTGACCGAGATCTGGCCGCGCAGCCCAGGCGATCCCTTCGCCGCTGCCCTAGGCCTCGCCAACCTCGGCCAGCTGTGGCGTCACGCCAGGGCCGCCGGTGGGCGCTGTCTGGTCGTGGCCGGGGTGCTCGAGACACAATCCGATGTCGACGCCCTCTCTCTTGCCATCCCTGCCGCCCGGGTGCAGGTGGTGCGCCTGCGTGCGCCGCTTGATGTGCTCAGAGCTCGCATTGCCCAGCGTGAGCAGGGAGACGGTCTCAGCTGGCACCTCGCGCGGGCGGCTGAGCTCGCCCGCATCCTGGAGGAAAGCGGGCCGCCGGCTCTCACAGTCGACGCCAGCGACAGCGCCGATCAGGTGGCGCTTCGGATCATGGCGGGCACACGTCTTTTGGCCCGCCTGGCCGATTCCGATCTCGCCGACCGCTGATCTTGGCCCTGAGGCCACCGCCAGCTGCTCGGCTGCGGAGTCTAGGCCGGGGCGGCACCGATGCGACAGCGCGACCCAGCTCCGGGGGTTGCCCGGAGCTGGGGGTGTTGGCACGGTTTGGTCAGTTGTCGTTCGTCCCGTAGATGCCGGCGCCGGAGAGCTGGTGGGCGAAGTCCGTGTGGTCGCAGGAGACTGAGTTCGACTGGCTGAGCGTGCACGCCCCCTGGTCGGAGGTGCCGATCAGGTTCGCATACTGGTCGTTTGAGTAGGTGATGGTGGCCATGCCGGTGGTCGGGCTGGCCGCCACGCCGAAGTCGTCGTAGAGGTCGCGGTTGTCGTTTCCGGTCGAGGTGCAGGAGATGCCGCCCTGACAGACCCCGCCGTAGTGGACCACGTCTGTCACGATCTGCTGGTTCCAGTTGCCGCCGCCCAAGACATTGAGGTTCTGGGCGAAGCCGACGCTCCACGGCTCGTTCTGGCAGTCATAGGGTCCCGGCGTGCCAGAGGCGCAGGTCTGGAAGTTGGCAGCGGCCGGTGTGGCGTAGTAGACGATGTCCACCTTGCCGGCGGCACCCGCCGTCATCCAGGGGTAGATGGCGGTGACGGCCTGCGATCCGGAGTTCACCTGCTGGGGTGCGCTCCAGGTCTGACCGTTGTCCTTCGAGTAGCTGACGTAGACGTTCTGGTCGTTCGACCAGGAGGCGTAGAGGTTGCCGGCCGCATCGATCGCCACGTTCGGGAAGTTGTTGGCGAAGTTGGCGTTCGGATTCGGGCTCTGGTAGATGATGTAGTCCTGGAAGGAAAGCACCGGCAGACCGGCGGCGTTCACGCCGCTCGGGGTGCCGATCGCCATGTACATGGTGTTGAAGTTGGCGCAGGTGGCGATCGCCGTTGCGCTGGGGGCGCAGCCGGCGAAGACCTGAGCCACCAGGCCGGTCGTCTGGTTGACCACCAGGTTGCCGATTTCGTTGTCCAAATAGGTGCCGAGGTAGATGTCGGTCTGGGCCGGGTTGATGGCGTCATAGGTCTGGACCGACGTCGGCACGCCCTGGACCAAGGTGCCCTGGTTGACGATCACCTGGTCTCCCGTGGCGATGGCGTGATACGAGAGGTAGTAGTTGCTCGCCCCCTGGGCTGCGATCCACTCCCGGTCGTCGACCGGAACGGTGGCCGAGAGCACCTGCTTCTGCCAGGTCAGCCCGCCGTTCTCAGAGGCGCTGACCGTGACATTGCCGAGGGTCAGGCTTGCCACATAGGCGTTGTAGTGGCTGTTTGTGGTCGGGCCGTTTAAGACCGGTGCGACCGAGAGATCGGTGTCGCCACCGCCTGGAGCCACGCCGGTGGTCTGGGAGGTGTTGGCCGAGGACACGGCGTTTGGCTGGGCGAGCGCAGAAAACGTCTGGCCGCCGTTGGTCGACTTCCAGGCGTCCGTGCCGGCGCCCAGTCCGTTCTCTGAGCTGATGTAGAAGTTGCCGTTCGGCGTGGCGCGGATCTGGGGTTCGGCCGCCAGATTGTAGTTGGACGTGGACCCGGGCGGTGGCGGCGGCAGCACCCCCGTCGCAAAGCTTGGCCCCTTGGCAGAAACCGCAGGCACAGATGCCGTCAGCATCAGCACCGCCACACTGACTCCGGACAAGGCCATGGCAAGTCGCAATCGGGTCCGCCAACTCCTCACTGAACGCACCCCTTTCAGAATCCGGGATGCTAGATCTTTCGCTTGATGGAAAATATTTGTGTCCAAGCCGATTGACCACGTTCGATCGACCGCTAGATCGCACGCGGCTGGACGCGCCATCCACGCCCTGAAGCGGGTGAGGATCGTGCCTTCGTCAGCCAGCCCCGCAAAAAACTGTTGACAAGAGATGTGCCCGCTTATACTCTGTGTTACAGAGTACTCTGTGGGAGGAATTCCGGATGGAGATCGATCAGGCCCTTCAGGACGTCCAGCTGATCAAGGACATGTTGCGGCTCGCCCGCGTCCGAGCCTCGGGCGGCGCACCCTTCTTCGTGCTCTGGGGTGCCGTCTGGTTCGTTGGCTACCTTCTGCCATGGCTCGGCGTGCCAGGCGCCTGGATTGGCCCGATGTGGCTCGCCCTCGATCTGGTCGGGGCGCTCGGTTCTATTCTGATCAGCCTGCGCTTTTACAGACACCGCGGGCCACTCCCGCATCTGGCCCGCCAGTGGTACTGGTCGGCACTCATCTTCTTTGGCTTCGCAGTTGGGGCGGCATCGCTCTTTGGCACGACATCCAGCCACGCGGCGTGGGCTCTGTTCATCTGGCCGCTGGCGATCGGAGCCTGGTACATGCTGGGCGGCATCTTGTTCGAATCGCGCCTCTTCCTTCTGCTTGGCATCTGGATTGGCGTGCTCTCGGTGGCCATCCCACTGCTGCCTATGGTGCTGGCCGTGCAGCAGGCCCTGATGGGCGTTTTCGGCGGGGGCGCGCTGCTGGCGAGCGGCCTCTCGCTCTTGCACGTCGCCGGTCATGAGTGACGATCTCTTCCACAGCCTGGACGACACCATCCACGCCAAGGCCCGGCTCGCCATCATGTCGATCCTGCTCCTGGACGGAGCCGCCACCTTTGGCCGTCTAAAAGAGGTGCTGCAGCTGACAGACGGCAACCTCGGCGCCCACGTCCGGGCGCTTGAGGAGGCCGGCTACATCGAGGTGAAAAAAGACTTCTGGGAGCGGCGGCCGCGCACCACCTGCCTAGTCACGAGCGCCGGACGCCAGGCCTTCGGGCGCTACATGGAAACCCTGCAGCGCCTGTTCGAGGCCACCAGGCGTGGAGACCCGCCCGACCAGGCGTAACGGTTCTGGCTCCATCGTCCTCCGCCGGGGTCCCCACGAAATGGAGGTGCCGCCGGCGGTCAGATTAATGCTCGCTGGCCAAGATCTGGCCCGCCTTCCATCCAATCTGAAGAGCTCGCTGCTTGGCCTCCAACAGCGCCTCATCTTCAAAGCCTGCGCGCCAGGTGGGGCCCCACAGCTCGTCGCTCACCGCCAGCACCAGGGCCGCTTCGGCGCCGCGGCAGCTGGCGACCGCATAGACGGCTGAGGCCTCCATGTCGACGCTCTTCACGCCGGCCGCTTGGCGCCGTCTGATCTTGCCCTTGGTCTCGCGGTAGATGGCGTCGGTCGTCCAGTGCGGCACGACCGGGATCTCCTCGCCGGCAGCCTGCCTCAGGGCTGCCACGACCACTGGAGACGGCGACACGCGCATCTTTGAGTCGAGGTAGTGGTAGCTCGTCCCCTCGTCCCGATGCGCCTCTCCGGCGATCAGAAGCGATCCGATCGGGAGCGCCGGGTCGAGCGACCCGCACAGCCCGACGCCCACAAAATGCCGCACCCCGAGCGGCAGCATCTCCTCCATCAGCATGGCCGTCGCCGGCGCTCCGGGCGGTGCCCTCAGGATGGAGACGTCTCCCGCCGTGGTGATGCCGTAGCGTCCAAGCGCCGCCGGCTCTGCCCCCACCTCCTGGACCAGGGACCCTGGGTGGATCCATGTCATGACGAGCGCCTTGCCGATCCCTGCCGTCTGAACTGTCAGGCCGCGGCGCGCCAGGAAGTAGCCTATGAAGTCTGTGCCGTTGAAATGAGCCGTTTTGTCATCGGTTGCCAACCGGCGAAGCCTCCTGTCCTTCGTCCAACGGGAGCGAACAGGCCATGAAATGAAGATCGATGAACGCTCCGTCCGCCTGCATCCCCCGCGGCTGTGTGCCCCAGGCCACAAAGCCGCAGGCGGCGTACAGACCCTTCGCCGCCGCCTGGGTGTCGGCCACGGCCAGCTCCACCTGCGTCTTCCCGGCGCCTCTCGCCGCCGCAAGCACCGCCTGCACGAGGCTCCGCCCGATGCCCCTGCCGCGGGCCTCGGGAGAGACGTACATGCCGACCAGCTCTCCGATGTGGGCCTGCTTGGTGCGGCCCTCGTCCACAAACGTCGCCATGCCGAGCAGCTGGCCGCCCACAAAGGCCCCGAAGGTCGCCTGGTCCAGTCGTCGAAAGCGCTCTTCGATCTGCGTGACCAAGTTTGGCCGCTCTTGGTACTCCGCATACGAGGAGATGAAGGCCTGGGGCTCCTCCCGAAGCGCCCTCAGGCGCAGGTCCACCCAGGACCGGGCGTCGTCGGGGCGAAGCTGGCGAATGGTGGCGGCAGCCATACGGTCACTTCCCTGCCTGATCATTGCCGTCTGACCTCATCGTAGCCGATCGGACCCGGCCTGGCAGCGGTGCGGGCGGTGGACAGCGGCAAAGCGCATGCCTGCTCTGGGCCGAGCACTGTCGACTGCATCATCTCTGGCCACCCGGTCAGACCATTTGGCAACTCAATCGTTATCTGATCTGGACGGTCGAAAGGCGGGTCGGCAGGAGGCATGGCAGGGGAGAAGACGCCAGCAGAGCGCGACCTGACCGATCTGGTCGCAGGGCTCTCTCCAGACCTCTTTCGCCTCGCTTTTCGCCTGGCGGGCAGTCGGCAGGATGCGGAGGACCTGGTCCAGGAGGCCTTTCTCCGAGCCCTCCCCCGCCTGGAGGCCGCAGCGGCGGCGAACACGGCCCGACCCTACCTGCGGCGCATCCTGGTCCGAGCGGCCATCGACCGCTCCCGGCGCAAGCGGGCGACCCCCTTCACCTGGGAGGTGGCGGATCCGAGGCCCGGACCAGAGGAGCAACTGGTCACGGCAGAGCGGGCAAGGCGGCTGCGGGAGGCGCTGGCTGGCCTTTCGGACCATGAGCGGACGCTGCTCGTGCTCCTCCACGCCGAAGGATGGTCCGTCCAGGAGGTGGCCTCTGCACTCTCGGTGCCCCAGTCGATCGTGAAGAACCGGGCCTTTCGAGCGAGAGAGCGCCTGCGCCGCCTGCTCGGCCCAGATGAGACGAGAGAGGAGCTGATCGGCGATGACGACTAGGCCGCCTGACAGGGACGAGCAGATCGAAGCGTCCCTCTCCGCTCTCGCCGACATCCTCCCGGTGCCCAAGATGGACGACACCCTGGTCGCCCGAATCGTCTCATCTCTGGCCGCCAAGAGACAACATGGCAGCTACCGTTTGCCGCTGGTCTGGCTTTTTCTCTCCCTGGTCGCCGCCTGCGCCATGGCAGGCGCCCTGCTGGCGCTGGCCGGGGCCGCCGGCCTGCCGCTTCGCCCCCTGGCCCAGGCCCTCATTGCGGCGGCAGAGGTCGTATCCTCGCTGCCCGGCAACCTGCCCCTCTCCCTGCCCCTGCTCCTCGCCGGCGCCGCTCTGGCTGACACCGTCCTGATCCTCGCCCTCATCCGTCGTCACAGGAGGCACACCCCATGGCCAAGCGTCTAGCGCTCGCTGCCCTCGCCATCGCCGCCATCCTGATGCTCGCTCCGGGAATGGCATCAGCCCAGTCCCCGTCTTCGGCGGCGGTCGGCACGATCGTCGTCCCCCGCGGCACCACCCACGGGCCGATCGCCATCTCGGTCGGCCGGGTCGAGGTCTTCGGCACCGTCGACGGCAACGTTTCTGTCGGCGTGGGCGAGGTCGACATCGCCGGCACCGTCACCGGCAATGCGTCGGTGGGCGTCGGTCAGATCGTGCTCACGCCCTCGGCCACCGTCGGCGGCCAGTCTTCGGTCGGGATCGGGCAGATCCGCCGCCTCAGTCCGGGTGAGTCACTGCCGCCCGCCGGCAGCGGCCCCACCATGATGACGGACACGATCGGCCTGGGGCACGGCTTTTGGACCGGGTTCCCGCTGGGGTTCGGCCTGGGCTCGTTTGGCCTGTGGGCAATCGGCGTCGGGCGGCTGCTCGGCTGGCTGATCAGCCTCGGCTTCGCCCTCTTGATCTTCGCCCTCTTCCCCCGCCCGATCGACGAGATGGCCGGCATCGTGCAGAAAAGCCCGGGACCGGTCGCCGGCTGGGGCATCGCCCTCATGTTCCTGGCGCCCCCTGTTCTGGTCATCCTGGCCATCACGGTGGTCGGCATCCCGCTCGTCCTGGCAGGGGCGCTCGCCCTCATCGCCGCCAAGGTGGCGGGATACGTGGTCGCCTCGCTGCTGGTCGGCCGCCGGCTGGGGGCGTCTTTCACCCACGGCAGAGATCTGGCGCCGGCCTGGCAGATCGTGATCGGCAGCGTGCTGTTCTTGGTGGTCGGCGCCATCCCGGGCGTGGGTCTGCTGCTCGATCTCGTCGTCACGGCCTTCGGGCTCGGAGCAGCGGCGCTGACCGGCTTCGGCACCGGCCGGCCCTGGTTTCGCCGTCCGCCGGCTACCGCCTGAGCCCCAATCGGGCGTGACTGGCCTGAGCATCGAGGCACCGCGTGCCAAAAGCCTGGCTCAGTCGTCTCCCAGGTGCCAGGCATAGGGCTTGGTCAGCGCCTGCGCCGGCTCTGGCCCCCACGATCCCTGGGCGTAGGGTGCGAGAGGGAGTGGCGTGTCTTGGACTGAAGCCGCCACCTGCCACAGCCGCTCGATGGCATCGGCCCGGTTGAACAGCGTCTGGTCGCCCAGCATGATGTCGTGCAGGAGCCGCTCGTATGCCTCCAGCTCGTGTGCCATCTGGAAGGAGTCGGCATAGGAGAAAGAGAGGGCGGCCTCGGCCAGCGCCATGGTCGGGCCCGGCTCCTTGGCCAGAAAGGGGATCTCGATCCTCCCTGGGTCAGAGAGCTCCAGGACGAGCTCGTTGGGGCTCTCTCCCAGCTTGAGCTTCTCGGCACGGTCGAACATGTGGCCAGGGGGCTCTGTGAAGCCGAGCGTCACGGTCAGAGCGCTCCTCGCCATCGCCTTTCCGGTGCGCAGGTAAAAGGGCACCCCTCGCCAGCGGGCGTTGTCCACCCAGGCCTCTAACGCCACAAAGGTCTCCACCGTCGAGTCTTGGGCCACGCCTGGCTCCTTGCGATAGCCCTGATACTGGCCGAACACGGTCCGGGCAGGGTCAATCGGCCGCAGGGCCCGAAACACCCGCCGCTTCATGGCCTGCAGCGAGGCGGCGTCAAACCGCGGCGGCGGCTCCATGGCCACGAAGGCCAACAGCTGAAAGAGGTGGGTGACCATCATGTCCCGAAACGCCCCGGTCGC
>JAKAUI010000018.1 GCA_021827745.1 Bacillota bacterium
GGTCAGCTCATTGAGCAGGCTGTCTAGCCGCCTGGGGTCTGTGAACTCGGTGCCAATCCGTTCCAAAAACCCCTCAGGGTCGGGCATCGAGCGGGCAAACCCGATCAGGTGGGAGAGCGCCTGCCGAGTCAGGGGCTGGGTCCTTTCGTCCCAGTGCCTGGCCAAGAGCCGGCGCTGCTCGGGGTATGCTCTGGCCGCCTCCTGCCAGGCGTCCTGCCACAGTTCGGTCTGGGTGACGGGGTCGACGACCGCAAGCTGGGCCACGCTGCCGATGGTGTGGCCGTATTGGCTGATCAGGCGGTTGCCGAAGGCGTGGAAGGTCTCGACCCAGGCCCGGGGCAGGAGCGCCAGCTGGGTCTCGGCCATCTCCCACCGGTCGGGATCGGACAGGCCGGCGATCAGGGCTTGGCCAAGACGGGCCCGCATCTCTTCTGCCGCCTTGTCGGTGAACGTGACGATCAGCACCCGGCTCAAGGAGGCGCCCTCGTCCTGCTCCAGGTAGCGGACGACCCGCTCGACCAGCACGGCCGTCTTGCCGGAGCCGGCGGCTGCGGTCAGCACCAAGGCGCCATGCCCCGCCTCTCTCAGCACGTTCTCCTGGCGCGCTGAGAGCTTCATCGGTCGACCCAGGCGATGAATTCAGAACGCGAGACCTCCGCCACCTGGCGCTGTCCTGTTCCCTCGTAGCGGCAGATCGGCTGCAGCGGGCAGGAACTGCAGGCGAGAGACCGCCCGAGCCGGATCGGATCAGGGGCGCTTTGGCCGCTTCTCGCCGCCTCGGCGAGGGAAACCAGCCGCAGTTCGGTCAGATCGATCAGCCGTTCCATCTGGTCTGTGCTGAGGGCTCCGCCCCGCCGGGACACCGTGCCGTCCTTTCTGACCAGTTCCTGGCCCTCATGGACACCAAGCAGCTCTGAGAGACCGGGTCGGGCGGCGTAGAGCCCGACCCGGGCGAGGGCCGATGGCGCATGGCTCTCGGTTTCTCCATTCGTCCACGGTGTGGTCAGCGAGACGTACTCCAGGGCGACCGGCCGCATCTTCTGGCGGCGGATCGAAAGACCGTAGGCCAGGAGCTGGAGGTCGACCTCGGCAAGGAGCCGGGTCCAGCGTCCCACGCGCAGCGTCTTGGCCGATGTGCTCTTGTAGTCCACCACCCTGACCTGATCGCCGAAGCGGTCCAGACGATCGATGCGGCCCCGGATCTGAACAACGCTGCCATCGCTGAGCCCAAGAGCGATCCCCTGGCCTCGGTCGCCGCCCAGGGCGATCTCCTGGGCGCTCTCATCGGCGGCAGACGATCGCACTTCTCGCCTGATCGCCGGAGCGAGGTCCGTGATCACCTCGGTCAGCCGATCCTGCCAAAAGGAGCGCTCAGTTCCATCGGCCAGCTCCGGCAAGGCCAAATCGTCGAGCGTGCGCGACACCTCGCCCTCCCAGCTGCTCACGTCATCGGCGGCCGCCCTGGCCACCAAGGCGTGCAGGGCCGTCCCCCAGGCCCGGGCGTCCATGCCCTCGGTCGGCTCCTGAAAGCGAAGGGCGCGGACCAGATGGCGGGTGGGACACTTGGCCCGCTCCTGCAGGTCGGTGACGGAAAAGGCAGCGCCGAAAACCAGCCGGGCCAGATCGGCCGAAAGATTCTCGCTGCCGCCCTGGGCCCTCAGTCCATAGCGCAGCCCGAGATCCTCCAGCTGTCTTACCTGTGCGCTTGAGACCGCATCCAGGGCCGACCCGCCCAATCTGAGCCGGGCGCCCGCAAGCGCCAGGGTGCGGCCCAGCTGCTGGATGGAGGACACCCTGTCCGCATCTTTAAGCTGGCTCGCCTCGCGTGCGGCCACGCCACCTTGGCGAAGCCGCTCCACCCAAAGCGCCGGTGTCAGCGGCTGGCCGCTTTGGTCCCGCTTCGGATAGCTGGCCCACACCTCGCCGGTGCAGCCGGCCAGCACGCTGTCCAAGAGCGCCTCCTGGCGCCGCTCCCGTTCCTCCAGCCACGGCTGCCAGGGGCCACCCGGCGCCGTCGGGAGCTCAGTCCCGGCCACTTGGGGCAGGGTGCCCGAAATGAGCCCGCCGATCCAGAGGAGGTCAGCCGGCCGCCCGGCCGCCTGCCCGAGCGTCGTGAGCTGCACCTGGTGGCGGCCGGCTGGTCCATCCTCCAGCGCCAAGGCCGGCAGGCTCTCGACCAGCACGTCGGCCCAGCGCTGGCGCGCCACCACCTGGGTGCCTGCCGCCTGGACCAATTGCCGCAACATCGCCAGGTGGCGGTTCATCGCCGAGACCGCGTCGGGCCCCAAGTCCTCGACCTGAGCGATTAGGTTCGCGTCGGCATAGACCTGAAACAGGCGTTCCAGGTGCTGGTCGACGGTGGCTCTTTCTGGCCAGGTCAGCAGCCGCGAGATGGAGGCGGGGGGCATGCTCAGCCAGCCGCCAAGCGTCAGGCGGCGCATGAGTCGGCTTCCGGTCGGGGCCGAAAGGTCGGCCGGTCCGAGCGCGCTGTCGGTGAGCCCCTGCCAGGCGTCGACCGAGGAGGGCTCCCGCAGCCATCCGGCCGCGGCGGCAAGCCAGCGCTGGCCGGCCCAGCTCGGCCGGATGGCGCCGCGCCAGGCCGGGCGCAGGCCGGCTGATCGAAGCGCCCGGGCCATGGCCGGCAGCGCACTCGTCAGGGCCATCGCCACCACAATCCGCTCCGGATCGACCCCCTCGCCGATCGCCCGTCGCACTCGGGCTGCGATCAGGGAGGCCTCTTCGCCGACCGTGTCGGCCGCCACCAGGAAGAGGTGGTCGGGCGGGCGATCCCTGACCTGGGCCCGCAGCGTTGCCGAAAGCTCCTCCCCCCGAGTCGGGGTGCCCGAAATGTCGGTGGTCGCCAGGTGCAGCGGCATGGAAAGCGTCTCCATGCCCGCTTCGGCTGCCGACCGGGCCATCTCTCGCTGGCGGCTTGATCCATCGGCCAAGAAGAGCAGGCGGTCCCCCTGACGGCGCCCGGTTTTGGCCAGAGCCTCCCTGCCCAATCGCTCCACATCGGGCGGCATCCGGAGCTGGGCCAGCTCTTGGGCTCCCTGCTCCAGCTCCAGCGTGACAGCGCGCCACGGCTCGTCCAGGGCCTGGAGCCACGCTGTCACTGGCGCGCCCAAACTGGCCAGATGGGCGTTCCAGACCAGATCGGCGGCTGCCTGCACCGAGATCGCGGCGTCTTTGGCCAAGGCCAGGCTGATCGCCCGCCAACTCGTGCGGTCGAGGGCCACCGGCACCGCAAGCTTCGCCGCGCTCAGCCACTCCTGGCTCAGTCGGAGAGCCGAGCGCAGTCGCAGGCTGGTGGCAGCGCTCACGCCGGCGTGTTGCAACAGCCAGCGTTCCAGGGGCGCCGTCGGGACGGCCTGCGGATCGACCCACAGCACTGGCCCCTCGGCCGGATGGCGGCCGAGGTCGGCTAGCCACTGCGAAAGGTGCTGATAGGCCGCCAGACGGTCCTCGCCAGTCGGTGCCGCTTCGCCCTGCACCGTCTCCGCTCCCTATTCGGTCTTGCCCAACAGGTCGATCACGACTGCCTGAAACACCTTCTCGTAGGTGGCCTCGTCGACGTAGTCGGGCACGGCCACCTGGCGGATGGTGCGGCCACTGGCCAGCACCTTCTTCGCCAGCTCGGCAGCCTTCAGGTAGCCGATCTGCGGTGTGAGTGCCGTGGCCAGGGCGTTTGAGGTCTCGAAGTAGTGATGGCAGACCTCGCGGTTGGCCTCGATGCCGGCTAGGCAGCGCTCGGTCACGGCCGTAAGGCCGCTTGAGAGGATGCGCATCGAAAACAGCATGGCATAGGCCACGAGCGGCATCATCACGTTCAGCTCGAGCTGGCCGGCCTCGACCGCGAAGCTGACCGCCGTCTCCTGGCCGATCACCTCGAAGCAGACCATGTTCATCATCTCGAGCATCGACGGGTTGATCTTGCCGGGCATGATCGACGATCCCGGCTGGACGGCGGGCAGCGTGATCTCGTGCAGTCCGGTGGTCGGGCCGGACGAAAGAAGCCGCAGGTCGGAGCACACCTTCGACACCTCGATGGCGAGGCTCTTCAGGCCGGCCATGTAGCGGCCGAAGTCGAGCAGGCTCTGAGTGATCTGAAAGGCGTTGTCCGCTGGCTGAAGCGGCAGCTCGGTGAGCTCGGCCAGCGCCTTCACCACCGCCTCGCGGTAGCCAGGCGGCGTGTTCAGGCCGCTGCCGATGGCGGTGCCGCCAAGGTTCAGTTCCAGGAGACTGGAGCGGGCCTCCTGCAGCTGGCCAAGCGCCCGCTTCAAGGTCGCCGCCCAGCCGCCGAACTCTTGTCCCAGCGTCATCGGCACGGCGTCCTGCAGGTGGGTGCGCCCGGACTTCAGGATGTCTGAAAAGGCCTGGGCCCGATCCTCGAGGGCGGCCACGGCCCCCTTCACCGCCGCCTCGAGCGTGGGGTGCAGGTCGAGGCAGGCCAGGCGGATGGCGGTCGGGAAGGCGTCATTGGTGGACTGCGACATGTTCACATGGTCGTTCGGAGACAGCGTGTCGTACTCTCCGCGCTGATGGCCGAGCAGCTCCAGGGCGCGGTTGGCCAGCACCTCGTTGGCGTTCATGTTGTGCGACGTTCCGGCACCGGCCTGGAACACGTCGACCACGAACTGATCGCGATGGCGCCCGGCCAGCACCTCGTCGGCCGCCTTGACGATGGCCTGGCCCTTGTCCTTGGCCAGGACGCCGAGCTTCATGTGGGTGAGGGCGGCCGCCTTCTTGATCCGGACCATGGCATCGACCAGCAGGGGGTCGGGACCGAGCTGGCTGATCGGGAAGTTGGCCTTGGCCCGAGCCGTCTGGATGCCGTACAGGGCCTCGTCCGGAAGTTCCATCACGCCCAGGGAGTCTCGTTCTTGGCGCACCTTTGTCCTCCTCCAAAGAGCATCAGGGCCCACAAGTGCCCACCCTGCCCAGTATAGTCGAGTGCCGCGCCCGCCCTCAGCGGGCGACGATCAAGATGTCGGCCCGGGCCGTCTCCTTCAGGATCTTCCAGATCACCGATCCGTGGCGGACCTCCTGCCAGCGGCTCTGGGCGGATTCACCGAGCACGATCTGGGTGGCCTTCACCTGGTTGGCGATCTCCACCAGGCGGCTTGCCACCCGGGCGTCCTGGGCCTGCACCACAGTCGCTCCCAGCTCGTGGGCCAGCTTCAGGTTGAGGTCGAGCGCCGTCGCCCGCTCCAGGTCCATCGGGTGGACTGGATCGGTGACGGTGGCCACATAGAAGTCGCCCTTCAGCCGCTGCGCCATCCGGTAGCCGCGGCGGATCAGGATCTGGCCGCTAGGGCTGGGGGTGATGCAGACCAGCACGCACTCCTTGGTCCGCCATGGTCCCTGGATGTTCTTCGCCCGCATGTAGGCGTCCAGATCTTCTTCGGCCGTGTCGGCCACCGTCCGCAGCACCAGCTCGCGCAGCGCCGTCAGGTTGCCGACCCGAAAGAAGTTCTGCAGCGCCTGCTTGGCTTGTTCTTCGGAGTAGATCTTGCCCTGCTTCAGCCGGTTGATCAGCGCCTCCGGCGCCAGGTCGATCAGCCTGATCTCCTGGGCCTCCTGCACCACCGAGTCGGGCACCGTCTCCCGGACCCGAACGCCCGTGATCTCGAACACGACGTCGTTCAGGCTCTCCAGGTGCTGGATGTTCAGTGTGGAGTGGACGTTGATGCCCGCCTCCAAGATTTCCTGCACATCCTCGTAGCGCTTGTGATGGCGGCCGCCCGGTGCGTTGGTGTGGGCCAGTTCGTCGACCAGCACCACGTCCGGCTGGCGGCGAATGATGGCAGAGACGTCCAGTTCGGGCAGCGTCATCCCGTGGTAGGGGACCTGCAGGGTGGGGATCATCTCCAGCCCCTGGAGCAGGGCTTCTGTCTCCGGACGGTCGTGCGGCTCGATGATGCCGGCCACCACGTCGACCTCGCTCTGGCGGAGGCTTTCCGCCTCAGACAGCATGGCGTAGGTCTTGCCCACGCCGGCGGCCGCGCCCAAAAAGATCTTGTGCCGCGCCCGGCGCAGCCGCTCGATCTCGCGCAGCACCTCTTCGGAGGTTCGCCTCCGGTATTGGGTCAGGCCCATCTCACAGCCGCCGTGGCTCTGGCGTCACGGGCGGGTTCCTCCCCTCTTCCTAGGGCCTAGGGCAGAACCCGGGCCTCAGATCCGCTCTGGGTAGAGCAGTACATAGAACAAGTAGACCACGCCCGCAATGCCAAGCACAGTGCCGATCAGATCGAGGCTCATCGGAGCACCTTCTTCCCCAGGTCCACTAAAGCCGGTCGCAGGCTCGGATGTAAAGGGCGCATGCGGCGACGAAGACGACCACGGCCAAGACACCCAGCAGATCGATCATCCCTGGCCGCCTTTCGCCTGAACCAAGGCCTGAAGCTTTAGGTTCAGTTCCAACACATTGACGTAGGGAGACCCGAACAGCCCGAGGAAGCGGCCGCGCTCCTGGCTCTTGACCAAGGCCAGGACTGTGGCCTGACTGAGCTGGTTCTGGGCGGCCACCCGCGGCACCTGGATCAGCGCCGCCTGGATCGAGATGTCAGGATCGACGCCGCTGTCCGACGTCTCCACCAGGTCGGCCGGAACCTGGGCTGCCGTTAGGCCGGGGTTTTCGGCCAACACACCCTCTAGGGCGGCCTTCACGTCTGCGATCAACGCCGGGTTGGTCGGTCCCAGGTTGCTCGCCGACGAGGCGTCGGCACTGTAGCCGGTGGCGGACGGACGGCCCTGGAAGTAGCGCGGCGAGGTGAAGGACTGGCCGATCAGCGCCGATCCGACCACCTGGCCGCCTCTGACGATCAGACTGCCGTTGGCCTGAGCCGGAAACAGGAGCTGACCCAGTCCGGTGATGACCAAGGGGTAGATCAGCCCGGCGATCACCGTGAACACGATGCCCAGCCTCAGCGCCGTGCCGAGGTGGTGGATGACGGCCCGATCTTTCTTCATCTCGCTCATCTTAGCGCCACCAGTCCCAGAGCCGTGATCAGCATATCGAGCAGCTTGATGCCGATGAAGGGCAGGACCAGGCCGCCGAGACCGTAGATGAACAGGTTGTTTCTGAGCGTGATGGCCGCACTCTGCGGCCGATAGCGCACGCCGCGCAGCGCCAGCGGGATCAGCATCGGGATGATCACGGCATTGAAGATCACCGCAGCCAGCACGGCCGACTCTGGAGACGTCAGGTGCATGATGTTCAGCGCCTCCAGACCGGGGAAGATCGGCACGAACATGGCCGGCAGAATGGCGAAGTACTTGGCCACGTCGTTGGCGATGGAGAAGGTGGTGAGGGCGCCGCGGGTGATCAGGATCTGCTTGCCGATCTCGACGATGTCGATCAGCTTGATCGGGTTGGAGTCAAGGTCCACCATGTTCGCCGCCTCGCGGGCCGAAGAGGTGCCGGAGTTCATGGCCACCGCCACGTCTGCGGCAGCCAGGGCGGGAGCGTCGTTGGTCCCGTCTCCGACCATCGCCACCAGATAGCCGGCCGCCTTCTGCTGCTCGATGTACTCCAGCTTTCGCTCCGGCGTCGCCTGAGCCAGGCACTCGTCGATGCCGACCTCGTCGGCGATGGTGCGGGCCGTGATCGGATTGTCGCCGGTGATCATCACGGTGCGGATGCCGCTCTTGCGGATGGCGGCGATGCGGTCTCTGATCCCGACCTTGACGATGTCCTTGAGATGGATGACGCCGATCACCCGCCCACCGTCGGCCACCGCCAGAGGTGTGCCTCCCTGGTGGGCGATGCCGTCGACGATCTCGCCAAACCTTCCCTCCAGCTCGGCCGGCACGCCGCCCACATAGGAGAGCACGGCGTCTGGGGCGCCCTTTCGCACCTGTCGGCTGCCGAGGTCGACCCCGCTCATCCGGGTCTGGGCGGTGAAGGAGTGATAGACCGGCGGCTCGCTCTCGTCCTCCGGCTCGGTGAGGCCGAACTGCTCTTTGGCCAGCGCCACGATCGACCGACCCTCCGGGGTGTCGTCCGCCAGAGAGGCGATCATGGCCGAGCGCGCCAGGTCCTTGACCTCGACCGAAGGCAGCGGCACAAACTCGGTGGCCATCCGGTTGCCGTAGGTGAGGGTGCCGGTCTTGTCGAGCATGATCACGTTCACGTCTCCGGCCGCCTCGATCGCCCGGCCGCTCATGGCCAAGACGTTGTGGCGCAGGAGCCGGTCCATCCCTGAGATGCCGATGGCCGACAGCAGTCCACCGATGGTGGTCGGGGCGAGACAGACCAGAAGCGCCACCAGAATCACGAGCTGCAGGTGCAACCCGGAGTACTGGGCAAAGGCCTCGGTGGTCATCACCACCACCACGAAGATCAGGGTCAGTCCGGCGAGCAGGATGGCGAGGGCGATCTCGTTCGGCGTCTTCTGGCGGACCGCGCCCTCGATCAGGCTGATCATGCGGTCCAAGAAGGTTTCGCCAGGGTTGGCGGTGACCTCGATCCACACCTCGTCAGACAAGATGCGCGTCCCGCCGGTGACGGCGCTCTTGTCTCCGCCGGCCTCGCGGATGACCGGTGCCGACTCGCCGGTGATCGCCGACTCGTCGATGGCGGCGGTGCCCTTGATCACGGTGCCGTCCGACGGGATCAGGTCGCCGGCGCTGCAGCGCACGACATCGCCCCGCCTGAGTTCGGTGGCGGCCACTTCCTCCCAGGTCGACCCGACCTGGCGCTTGGCCGTGGCGCTGATCTTGGTGCCGCGCAATGCCGCCGCCTGGGCGTGGCCGCGGCCTTCGGCCAGGGCCTCTGCGAAGTTGGCGAACAATACGGTCAGCCACAGCCAGATGGCGATCTGCAGCGTGAAGCTTGCGACCGTGGGCTGCCCCAGGACATAGAGACGGATCGCCACCGCCGTCGAGAGCGCAGAGCCTACTTCCACGACGAACATGACCGGATTCTTGACCATCCAGAGCGGCGAGAGCTTGCGAAAGGAGTCGCCGATCGCCTTCACGATCAGCTCCCGGCCGAAGACGCCCGCCCGCTTGCGGCTGACCTGGGCGCTCACTTGGGAACACCTCCAAAGAGATGTCCGCCGGACATGGCGAACTGCTCGGCCAGCGGCCCGAGCGCCAGGGCCGGGAAGAAGACCAGGGCACCGACGATCACCACGGTGCTGATCAGGAGCAGCCCGAACAGCCAGCTGTTCGTGGGGAAGGTGCCGATGCTGGGCGGCACGCTCTGCTTCTTGACCAAAGATCCGGCGATGGCCAGGGCCGGGATGTACATCGGAAAGCGGCCGATCAGCATGGCGAACCCGACCGTCCAGGTGTAAAAGGGTGCGGCAGCATTGAGCCCGCCCATCGCCGAGCCGTTGTTGCCCACGCCTGAGCTGAAGGCGTAGAGGACCTCGGACAGTCCCTGGGGCCCGGGGTTGAAGATGCCGCTGAGCCCGCCGTTGGTGCTCACCGCCCAGGCCGCCAGGCCCAGGATCACAAAGGTGGGCACGATCATGGCCAAGGTCGCCATCTTCACCTCATAGGCCTGGATCTTCTTGCCGAGATACTCCGGCGTGCGGCCGACCATCAGCCCGGCCAGGAACACGGCCAGGATGGCAAAGGCCAGCATGCCGAGCAGCCCGACGCCCCAGGCGCCGATGATCACCTCTCCGGTCATCATGTTGAAGAGCAGGATCAGGCTGCCGATCGGTGTGAAGCTGTCGTTGGCCGCCGCGGTCGAGCCCCAGGAGACAGCCGTGGTGCTGGTCTCGAACAGAGACGAGCCGGCAACGCCAAAGCGCGTCTCCTTTCCGGTCATGTTCGGCACCGCATGCTGCAGGACGTGGCTGACCAGCGGGTTGCCCGCCGCCTCCGCCCAGTACGTGGCGAACACGCCGAAGGCGAACAGGACCATCATCGCCGCGAAGATGGTCCACCCCTGTCGGGTGTCTCCCGCCTTCTTGCCAAAGTAGTAGGTGAGGCCGACCGGGACCAAAAAGCCGAGGATCAGCTGGAACATCAGGGAGGCGCTGTTCGGGGTCTCGAACGGATAGCCGGCATTGGTGTTGAAATACCCTCCGCCGTTGTCTCCGAACTGCATGATCGAGGTCATGGAGGCCACCGGGCCCTGCGGCAGCACCTGCTTGGCGCCTTGCAGGGTGTGGGCGACCGTGTAGGGAGCGAAGTTTTGCGGCGTGCCGAGCGCAATCAGGACCAGGGCGGCCACGGCCGCCACCGGCAGGGCAATCCATAAAAACGCCCGGGTCAGGTCCACCCAGAAGTTGCCCAGCGTGCTGGCGTTCTTGCGGGTGAGGCCGCGGATGAAGGCCAGCACCATGGCGAGACCGGTGATCGGAGACAAGAACTGCTGCACGGTCAGCCACATCTGCGAGAGATAGCTGAGCGTGGACTCACCGCCATAGGCCTGCCAGTTGGTGTTGGTCACGAAGCTGACCGCCGTGTTCCAGGCCACGTGTGCGCCCACACCCGAGAAGTGCTGCGGGTTGAGCGGCAGGGCCCCCTGCAGGCGGAGCACCGGATAGAGCAGCACAAATCCGACCAGGTTGAAGGCGAGCATGGCGAACAGGTACTCGGTCCAGCGCATCTCGCGCTTTGGATCGACGCCGCCCAGCTTGTAGATGGCGCGCTCACACGGCACCAGGATGGGGTCCAGCCAGGTGCGGCCGCCGTCGAAGACGTTGTAGAGGTAGAGGCCAACCGGCTTGACTGCGAGCGTGACCAGTCCGAAAAAGACGATGATTCCGAGGCTACCGATGAGCGTCATCGCCGCGTGCCCTTGGAGAGGGTCAGGCGCGGCGCGCCAACAACGACTGACACAGCGACAACCCCCTTGGGCTTACGAGGTGAGCTGACGGGCTCGGTTGGAGGTACTCCCGGCCACCCAAACGGTGACTTAGCCCCGATTCATGGTTCCCCCGTCCGCCGGATGGCGGCTCAGCCCTAACAAACATCGGCCAGTATACACCCAGCCGCCGCCCGTACAAGGCGATGCGCAGGGGAGCCGAAGACCGCCAGAGCGCACTCGCGGCCAGCGCTCCCCCTGGAGGAGGATATGCTCCACATTATCTCACAGATCCGATGTTTTTCGCTCCGAATCGTCGCTTTTCGCATTTTCAGTTGACCGATGGTGGCGCTCCTTCGCTGGGTTGTCGGCTGAGGTGTGCGCTGCCTGCAGCGCAGGGATTTTGTGGCACAACAGCGAAGTTTTTCGTTAGAGACAACCACGGCAGTGTGGGCTCGCAACAGGGCTGAGCCCTAGGAGGAGTTCCCCCTGCACGCTGTCTCAGCGGCAGGCAGGCAACGCACAGGGAGGTCATTGCATGCGTGCTCGAGTTCGGGGGGCTCATCTCTTGCGGTCGCTCAAGGTTGGTCGCACCGAGCACGGTTTAGACACCGTGAACATCGTTGCGACCCGCCATCCTGGAGAATATCTGCTGCAGGTCGGGCCAAGTTCGTACGTTCTTGAGCAAAACGGCCTGCGGCGCGCGCTCTCGGAGCGCCGGGCTGAACGCATGCTTCTCGACACCGAGGACCCCTGGCGGTTTCGCGGCGAGGACGACAGGGCGGGATCAGGGCCCGGACCATCGGCTGAGCCGTCCCCCCACACCTCCCGTCCAATCCGGGCCCCACAATGGGGAGAAGGTCTGGAATGGGACCCCGAGCGACCTGGCTCAGGCTATACGACCGATGGCCGCTTCCACCTGATCGGCGAAAACGGCGAGATCGGGCCGGAGTGGGACCCAGAGTGGGACGCCCAATATGCCGGCTTCGATCCGTTGGATCCTCCCCCTGAGGGCATCCCCTTCAAGGAGCCGCAGTCCGACGAGGAGGACTGAGCGGTAGGTCCGCTCAGCTGGATGACGCTGTAAGCGCCGCCCTGAGCTGCAAGACGGCGTCCAGCACATCTGAGAAGCGGGTCGAAAGCGGGCTCGGACACAGCCGGATGATGTCGGGCGGACGGAAGTCCCCGACCACGCCGGCCCGGCGCAGGAGGGGAACCAGCTCTGCCGCCCGCGGATGGCGCAGGGCCACGTGGCCGCCCCTGCGCTTTGGCTCTCTTGGGGTGAGCACCAAGACACCCTGATCTGCGAGCAGCGCATCCGTAAGCGCCATCACAAAGCCGGTCAGGGCCAGAGACTTGGCCCGGACCCGGTCGATGCCGGCCTCGGCCAAAAGGGCCAAAGACCCCTTCAAGGGGGCCATCGAGAGGATATGCGGCGAGCCGATCTGAAAGGCCCCGGCGCCGCGGGCGGGCCTGAAGGCCGGCGACATCTCGAACTGCCGCTCCTTGTCTCCTCCGAACCAGCCCCAGAGGGCCGGTAGTCGGTCGCGGTGCCTCGGGCTGAGGTAGAGGGCGGCCGGCGCCCCCGGGCCGCCGTTTAGATACTTGTAGGTGCAAAAGACCGCAAAGTCGGGATCCACTTCGTGCAGGCGGTGCGGGACGACGCCTGCCGAGTGGGAGAGGTCCCAGCCGACAGCGATGCCCTGGCTGCGGGCGCTCTTTGTGATCCGCTCCATGTCTAGCAGTTGTCCCGAGGAGAACACGACCGCTGGCAGCAGTAAGAGCGCCACCTCCGGTCCGAGTGCCTTGAGCACGTCCTCTTCTCGGATCCATCCGTGCTCGTCCGGCATGACAAGACGCAGCGCCGACTCGTCCTGGCCGTGCAATGCGAGCTGGCTCTTTAGAGCGTAGAGGTCGGAGGGGAAGTTGAGCGGGTCGGCGACGATCAGCCGCCTCTGTCCTTTTGGCCGGTAGAATGTGGCGAGCAGCTGGTGCAGGTTCACGGTCGTGGAGCCAGCCACGACCAGGTCGCCGGGGTTGCCGCCGACCAGTGCGGTGAGCATCTCGCCGAGCGTCTCGGCCAGATAGAACCAGCTCGGCTCTCCTTCTTCCCAGCCCTGCACGGCCAGTCGGCGCCAGGCATCGACGGCATCGGAAAGGCTCTTTTCCGCGCGCCGGCTGATCAGACCAAGCGAGTTGCCGTCCAGGTAGATCCCGGTGTTCGGCAGGTAGAAGTCGGCTCTAAACTCTTTCAACGGATCCGAGGCGTCTCGCTCTTCGGCCTCTTTTTGCCACATCGCAGCCGCCGCCTTGCTCATCTGCCACGCTCCTTTCCCCCGGGCTTCCGCATGGCCTGTCCCGCTCCCTCCAGAAGGGGCGACGGAGTGGGTCGGGAATGCCCCGACCAAGAGCGAGGTGGCGCAAACGAGCAGACGACCGAACCCTGACCGCTGGCAGCACCTGGGGTCCTTGCACCTGCGCCACTCTGAGGTCTACGCCCTAACGAGCGCCGTTGTGGTCAGCAAAACGGCGCTGTGGGTTGTCGACCCTGGCTTCTTGCCCGCCGAGGTCGATGACATCCGACATGAGGTAGACCGCCTGATCCGGCGGCTTGCGCCTCGCCCCCGCTATCTGCTCCTCACCCACGCCGACTTCGACCACATTGTCGGCGTACACGCCTTTCCCGACTTCCAGGTGGTGGCCGCCCGAGCGGCCATCCGCCGCCTTGTCGGCCGACTTCAGGTTGCCCAGGCGGTAGACGAAGAGCTGCTGATTGAGCGCCCCAAGCAGGCCTATCAGCCCTTTTCCGTCACCCACCCGGTCGGCCAAGACCCGATCCGCATCGACAGCGCCACGCTCTATCCGGGCGCCGGCCACACGGCGGATGGGCTGCTCTCTTTGCTCAGGGCGGCAGACGGCCAGCGCCTGCTGGTCGCTGGAGACTACCTCTCTGCACTGGAGCCAGCGCACATCTCCCGCTGGTCTGGGGTCACGGCGACCTTCGAGCGCCTTGCCCAACTGATCGGCACAAGCGACCGGCTGCTGGTCGGACACGGCCCGGCGACCGACCGCGTCGGCGGCTTCGGCCGGCTTCGCTCAGACGCTGGCTACCTGGCCCGGCTGCTGGGCCAGCGGGGAGACGGGCTGTCCCAAGACCGGATGATGAACGACTCCTTGCCCCCAGGTCCGCAGACTAGGACGGTCCTGCGCTACCACAAGGACAATGTGCGGTCCCTTTTTCACACCATCCCGCAGTCGGCGGCCCGAGGCCTTGCCGGAAGGATGGCGGCGGCGGGCCGGGGAGAAACTCCAGAAGGCTAGCCTCTTCGGCCGGCTCCCGACGCTACGGCTTCAACGCGCCGTAGACCGGGGTCAACCAGTCCCGGCGGTCCTGATCAAGGCCCCTGACCGCCTTGAAGAACTGCTCCTGCAGGCGGCTGGTGAGCGGCCCGACGGCGCCGTCGCCCACCGGTCGGCGGTCGACCGAGGTCACGGCCGCCACCTGCACCCCGGTTCCGGTCAAAAACAGCTCGTCCGCCATATACAACTCGGTGCGGTCCACCTGCCGCTCCGCACACGGAATTCCGAAGGCGAGCGCCAGGTCGATCACCATCTGGCGGGTGATCCCCTCCAAGATGTCCGCACTCACCGGCGGCGTGATCAGCCTGCCCGAGCGCACCATGAACAGATTGGCCGCCGACGCCTCGGCCACGTGGCCGCCCTGGTCGAGCAAGATGGCCTCGTCGTATCCGTCGGACTTGGCCTGATCGAGGGCCAAAGACGCATTCACGTACGAGCCGGTGGTCTTGGCCCGACTGGGAATGGCGTTGTCCGGAATTCGCCGCCACGAAGACACCTGTGCAGCGAGGCCGGCCAGCGGCACGTAGTCGCCAAGCGGCGTGGTGTAGACGGCAACAAGGTCGCGCAACGGCCGCAGCCCGACCTTGATCGTGCGGCTGGCCTTGATGGCGAGTGGGCGGATGTACACGTCCTGGTGCACGTCCAGGCGCCTGAGCAGGGCGCAGGTGGACTCGGCCATCTGCTCGGGACCGGCCGGCAGCTCGATCCGGAGCAGGCGGGCCGAGCGCGAAAAGCGCTGATAGTGCTCCAGCACCTTCAGCGCGTAGAGCTCCTGGTGCGCCTCTTGCCAGTAGCCGCGGATCCCTTCGAAGCAACCGGTGCCATAGTTCAGGCCGTGGGCGGCCAGACTGATCGACGCCTCGGCCAGCGGCACGACCTGGCCATCGACCCAGGCCCAGCCCTGCTCGTCGATCTCGGCTTCGGGCGCCGGACCCCTCGCTCCTTGTGCAGTCGGCTGCTGGTCTGCCACCGCTTCTCCCCCTCACCTGGCTCGATGCGTGCGGGTCAGGACGGCAGCATCGCCCTGCACCGCCTCGAGCGGCCTGACCTGATCAGGCGGACGCCTCGCGGCTGGCCCCTGGCTCCTTGGCAACGGAGACCTCCGCCGGGGAGAGCCCGCCAATGAACATGTCGTACCATAGGTGGAAGACGAGCAAGGTGTACAGGCGTCTCGTGTGGTCGTGGGCGGTGGAGTGGTGCTCTTGCCAGAGCGCCTGCACGGCCCTTTTGTCCAGAATGCCGCCGCAGTCGCTGTCCAGCAGCACGGCGCCGACGCGGTCCCGCAGCTTCGATTTGAACCACTGTCGGGTCGGCACCGGAAATCCGAGCTTCGGGCGCAGGCGGGCTGCTTGCGGCACGATCGAGCGCATCGCCTCGCGCAGCACGTGCTTGGTCGTACCGTCCGAGAGCTTTAGCTGTGTCGGGAGCCGTCTTGCGACGTCGAACACCTCGCGGTCCAAGAAGGGCACCCGCAGCTCGATCGAGTTGGCCATCGACATCTTGTCCGCCTTCATCAGGATGTCTCCGGCCAGCCAGAAGCTGAGGTCCAGCTGCTGCATGCGGGTCGGGCCGTCGAGATCGGAAAAGCGCTGATAGACCGGTGCGGTCAGGTCGGTCGAGGCAATCGGGGGCTCGCTCCCAGACCAGTGGACCAGTGCTCTCTTTGCATCTTCCGAGAACATCTTGGCGCCGCCGACGTAGCGCTCCTCAAGCGTCTGGGAGCCCCGCAAGAGCAGGCTGCGGCCGCGCATGCCGACCGGCAGTCTCATGCCCAGGCCGCGCAGCTGGCGGCGAAGGGCCGGGGGCAGTCCGGACAGGGCACTGAGCGAGAGCGGCTCGCGGTAGATCGGATAGCCCCCGAACAGCTCGTCGGCGCCCTCTCCGGACAAGAGCACCTTGACCTCGGAGCGGGCGACCTCGGTCAGAAAGAAGATGCCGGGGGCTGCCGGGTCGGCCACCGGTCCCTCCTGGTACCAGACCATGCGGGCCAGGTCGTCGGCGTAGCGGTCTGGCGAGATCAGCACCTCGTGGTGGTCGGTGCCAAGCGCCTCTGCCGTCGCCCGAGCCTCGGCCAGCTCGCTCTGGGCAACAGACGCCTCCTCGAAGCCGACGGAGAAGGTGGAGACCGGCCCCACCTCGCGCATCAGGGCCACCACCGTGCTGGAATCGATGCCACTCGAAAGAAAGGCGCCGCACGGCACGTCGCTCATCAGGTGCGCCTGCACCGACCGGCGCAGCACCGAGCGCACCTCAGCGGTCGCGTCGGCCAGCGAGATCGCCGGGTCCGGAGCGAAGCTCAGCTCGCCGTAGGGCGAGACGACGGCAGTGCGCTCAGAAACGATCAGGCAGTGATAGGGAGGCAGGGTGTGCACTCCCTCGATCAGAGTGCCGGGATCGGGCACGTACTGAAAGGTCAGGTACTGCCACAGCCCCTGCAGGTCGATCTTGCGCTCGACCAGCCCGGAGGCCAGCACTGCCCGCAGCTCAGAGGCGAACACGACGCCCTGGGCCGTCTCGGCGTAGTAGAGCGGCTTGATGCCAAACGGGTCGCGCGCCACCACGACCCGCCCTCGCCGCCGATCGGCGATGGCGAAGGCGAACATGCCGCGCAGCCGGTCGAAGCCGTCGACGCCTTGCTGCTCGTACAGGTGGAGGATGACCTCGGCGTCGCTGTGCGTCGAAAAACGGTGTCCCTGAGCCTCCAGCTCCCGCCTCAGGTCAAGCTGGTTGTAGATTTCGCAGTTGGCGACAAGCGCCATGGTACCGTCTTCGTTCAGGATCGGCTGCCGACCGCCGGTCACGTCGACGATGGACAGGCGGCGCGTGCCGAGCCCGATCTCATCCCAGGCCACATGGCCGTCGTCGTCCGGGCCGCGATGCACCATGGCGTCGGTCATCACGGTCAGAAGGCCGGTGTCCTCGACCCGCTGACCGGGCAGGATCAAGCCGCAGATGCCGCACATCTGGGAGAAGGTCCCTCCTCCTGGCGATCAGATCGGGTGTTCCGTCGCTCATCCTATCACGCCTCAGCCGGGGTGCGGCTTCTCGGATCGGCCTCGTTCGGCTAGACTGACCAGAGCCGTAAGTTTGGGGGAGTTTCGTTGGCTCAGGCCAAGGCATCGTCCCGCCCCTGGCTGACTCCAGATGTCCTCCACATCTCGCTGTCAGCCGGATTCGCCGATCTCGGCTACCAGGGCGTGATGGCCGCCTTCCCCTTGTTCCTGGTGATCGCACTGCACGCACCGGTCTGGGTCTTCGGGCTGGCCATGGCGCTCAGCTACGGGGGCGGAGCCTTGTTCGCGGCCTGGGGTGGAAGAATCGGCGACCAGGTCGGCCATCGCAGGACGGCGCTCCTAGGTAATAGTCTGATTCCCTTGCTGTCCTTGACCGGCCTCTTCGCCCTGCCCGTGGCGGCCGTCAGCTTCCTGTGCGCCGGATGGTGGGCGCGCAACTTCCGCAGCCCGTCGCGGCGGGCCATGCTGGTCGAGGCCACCGCCGATCGCCACCGCACGGCCGCCTTCGGCTTCCTGCACGGGGTCGATGTGGCAGGAGGCATCTTCGCCGCCATCTACGTCATCATTCTGATCCGGCTCCAGGTGCCATGGAGTGTCGTGTTCCTGGTCTCTCTGATCCCGCTTCTCGCCTCCACCTTGATGCTGAGCCGGGCCCGCACTGGCCTGGCCCCCGTCTCCCAGGCGAACGAGCCGCCGCCGCCTCTGGTCCCAGCCCGCCAGGGTGCGTTGCGCAACCTGCTGTGGGCCACGGCCGCCTACGGGTTCAGTTCATACGCCACCGGGTTTCCGGTGCTGACGGCGGCGATCAAGACCGGTTCTTTAGTCGGCGGGCTGGTGGCCTTTCTGGTGCTGCAGGTCGTCTCTTCCTTGACCGGAGTGCTGCTCGGCGGCTCGTTTGCCAAGACGCTGATCGGCCGCTTTCAGCACCTGTCGCTCTACGGCTACGGCTCGGCCGCCCTCGGGTCGGTCCTGCTCGCCATCGGATACGCTCCCAATGAGCCGACCTGGATTGTCTACCTGGGCGTCGCCATCATCGGCTTCGCCCTGGCCGTGATTGAAACGCTCGAGCCGAGCCTGGTCAGCACGCTGAACCGGGCCGGCATGGCTGGGCGCGGCTTTGGCGCCCTCACCGCCTACCGCTCGGTCGGGCTGCTCCTGGCCAATCTGGTGCTGGGCGTTCTCTACTCGCTGGGTGCGGTCTACTCCTACGGATACGCCGCGCTCTTGGCCGCCTTGGCCGCTGTCTTGATCCTGACCGGGCTCCCGGCCCTGCGCCAAGAGGCCGCTGCGCCCGAGCCCCCCGTCTAGCTCAGCCGGTCGGCCCCGATCAGCTCCCGGCCCGCATCTCCTTGCCGCGCAGCACCGACAGCGTCAGTGCCACTGCGATCAGAACCGCCGCCAAGAGCAGGGCGTTGTGCATGCCAGAGACGAAGGCCTTGCCCAGAACTCCGCTCAACCGGGTCACCCCTAGGAAGATCGCAAACACGTAGGCCCTGGGAATGGCTGCCGTGGCGGCCACCAGGGCGACGGCGAACGACGCCACCATCCCGACGTTGGCGAAGGTGCGCAGCAGTCCGGAGGCCACACCGTACTGGTGCGATGGGGCGTTCGCCATCACGGCGCTGTTGTTGGCCGGGAAGAAGAACCCGCTGCCGATGCCGTTGGCCAGGGCGGCCACGACCACCACAGCCAGGGGCGTGGTGAGTCCGAGCGAGCTGTAGATCAGAAAGGACACGATCTGAATCAAGAGGCCGATCGAGGCCGGAACGCGGGCGCCAAAGCGGTCAGACAGCCGGCCGGCATAGGGGGCGATCACCCCGCCCAGCACAAACCCGGGCACCAGCAGCAAGGAGGCGTCGAACGGACTGAGGCCGCGCACTCCCTGCAGGTACATGATCACCAGAAACAAGACGGCGAAGCCGCCGAGACCCTGGAAGAACGCCGCCAGCACCGAGGCGGCCAGCACGCGCTGGCGGAGGATCGTCAGCTGCAGCACAGGCTCCGGGACCTGCCGCTCCCAGAAGGCGAAGCCGGTCAGGGTCAAGACGCCGGCGATCAGCTCCAAGACACCGGCACTCGTCCAGCCGCTGCTGGCCGACTGGGTCAGCGCCAAAAGGGTCAGAAACAAGCCGCCGCAGAGCAGGACGACCCCCACGATGTCCAGTTGGTGTGAGGCCCGCCGTCCCTTCTCGCGCAGTGTCCTGGTGGCGATCCAGAGGGCGACGGCGCCAAGCGGCACGTTGATGAAGAAGATGTCCCGCCAGCCGAAGAAGGTGATGATCACGCCGCCGAGCAAGATCCCCAAGACGGCGCCAACGTTCCAGCCGATGCTGGTGATGCCGTAGGCGCGGCCGCGGCTCTCCGGCGGAACCGCGTCAGCGATGATGGCACCGCTGTTCGAGGCGATCAGGGCGCCGCCCACCCCCTGCACCACCCGGAACACGATCAGCTGGGTGGCGGTTTGGGAGAGGCCGCAGAGCAGCGAGCCAACGGTGAAGACCAAGAAGCCCAGATTGTACATGCGCACCCGACCGTAGATGTCGCCGAGGCGCCCGACCTGCGTCGACAGCACGGTCACAGTCAGGAGATAGGCCATGATCACCCAGATCAGGCTGGCCATCCCGGTGTGCAGGGCGCCACGCATCACGGGCAGGGCGAGCACCACGATCGTGGTGTCGACGGCCGCCAGCATGATGCCCAGCAGCACAACCGTCAGCACCAGCGCAGTGCGCGGGGCCGGCTGCTCGCTTCGCGCCTCGATCGCCTCGGTCTGGTCCTCCATGACGGGTCAGCTCCTTGTGTTCGCCCTGTGGATCGGGTCGGATCGGGAGATCTCTTCACGGGGGATGCGGCTTAGGAGTCTTGGCTGTCTTCTGCCGGTGCCGAGAACTTCATCTCGCACGTGCTAGACGGCCGACAACTGCTGGAGAAAGGCAAATCCCCGGCCTCTCGAGCGGCCAGGGACCAAAGGTAGGTGCCCAAGAGGCGGATCAGGGGAAGATGGATGCGGCTCCCTGCACCACGGGCTGGATCGCCTTGGTGCTGTGGTCGAGCGTGGTCGTCGTCTTGGTGGCCGTGGCAATCCGCACCCGCTTCGTCCACTCCGCCACCAGACCAGACTCGTGGCCGGCCAGCCAAGCCTTGAAGGCCTGCAACGGTGTGGTCGTGAGATAGGGGCCCGGATTGACCGGCACGCCGTTCACCTCGACCCTAAAGTCGACGTGCGGGCCGGTCGACATGCCGGTGTTTCCGGAGAGGGCGATCACCTGTCCGCGCACCACATGCTGACCGACCTTGACCAGGATCTTGGAGTTGTGGCCGTAGGTGGTCCACACCCCGTATCCGTTGTTCAGCACCACCATGTAGCCGAACCCTGCATAGATGCCGCTCGCCGCCCACTGGGCATAGATGACGGTGCCACCGCCCACGGCGTGCACTGGGGTGCCGATCGGGACGGCGATGTCATAGCCGTGGTGAAATTGCATGCCGTGCCCGGTGATCGGATTGACCCGCCAGGCAAATCCACTTGTGATGATGCCGTGCACCGGCATCATGTCGGGCCGAGAGGCCAGGAAGTTGGCCTCCAGGAGCGCCGCCTGCTGCAGCACCGGGACGAGCGTGGTTGCGTTCTGGAGCAGTTGGTTGAGGCTGGCCGCATTCTGCGGCTGGGCGAGCGCCGTCGCCGGCAGCGACATCTTGGCGGCGGCCTGGGTCAGTGCCTGCGTGATCGTGGGCGCCGTGCTGACCAGGGCCTTGGCCGCGTGGCCGGCCTTTTGATAGGCCAGCACCTGGTGCTTGGCGGCGGCGGCCGTCTGCTGCAGATGGACGATCGCCCGCTCGCGAGCGGCCAGGGTGGCGTGGGCGTTCAGATAGCCGCCGATCGCCGCCATCCCCAGAGAGACGGAACAGGCGAGTGCCACCAGGATGGCGACCAAACCAGTCTGGAGCCGCGGCGACAGGCGAACCTCGGCCTGCTGTCCATCTCGTTCCGACATGAACACCAGTCTGTAGCCCGACGTGTCGCTCAATCAGGGCCCTCCCGTCGCATGTGAGCCGTCTGTGGCAATAGCGAATACTCAGACACCGGACTAACGGTGGTTCGGTGTGTGATGCATGTTCCGTCTGGACCGCCGGCGGCAGTGTAGCAGATTCTACACCGTGCTGTCTCGGCCAATTTCTGGAATTTTCAAATCTGAAACAACTGCAGTGCGAACGCCGCTCTGTACCTGCGTCTCAGACGATGCCCACTCGAGCGCTGCACCAAGACGCCCCTCGTACCCCTCGTCGAGACGCTCATGGTCAGCGCCGTTTGGCGGCGGCCAGCCCAAACTGAGACAGACCACCCGAACGGCGGCCAGATCCTCGCCGTTCGCCTGGGGAAGGAGCGGCCGGAACTGATCCAATGTCTTTTCCGCGTCCTCCTCGTCAGCCACCATCACCTCGCACAGCAAGAGCTCGGCCAGCGTGCCGGCCAGGGCCGCCTGATCATTGCGCCAGGTCTCCGCCAGGTTCTGCTTGAGCAGGTGCACCGACGTCTCCGGCTCGCCGAGCTGGCGGTATAAGACGGCCAAGTTGTGCCGAGCACGTTGCCGTTGCGCCCTGTCAGACGCCCGATCGAGCAGTCTCCTGGCCATCGGCATCGCCGCCGTCGGGCCGTGTGCGGCCCAGGTCGCCACCATCTCCCCCAGCCGGCTTTCAAAGCCAGCACCGTGCCAGCCCAGAAGATGGCCAGCCTTGCGATACTCGCCGACCGCCTCCTGATAGGAGTGCAGACGGCTGAGCAGATGGCCGCGGGCGTAGTGCACCATCGCTCGGTCCTTCGGACGGTCACGACAGAAGCGCTCGGCCTTCGTCAGCCGATCGAGTGCCGCCTGGTACCGTCCGACGGCTCCAAGCGCCAGTGCATGGTTGAAGGCGCCCTTCAGCCGGCGCTCCGGACGGCCCTGACGCTCGTACGCCCGCTCCATGCGGGCGAACCAGAGACAGGCCTGTCTGGCCCGACCCTGTTTGAACCGCACGATGCCGGCCAGGCGGCAGAGCTCACCGGTGTAGCGTCCATGGTAGGACTGGCGTCCGAGAGAAACGACCCGACCCAGGACCACCTCGGCCTCGCCTAGCCAGCCGGCGCCGATCAACTGCTCTGCCAGCTGCAGAAGCGAGTGGCAGCGCGACTCTCCGTCCAGGTGGGCAGCGAGCCACTGGCCGGGTTCGACGGCGAACAATCGCGTCGCCTCCACCAGGAGGCGGGCGCTCGGTAGCCGGATGCCAGCCTCGATGCCCTGCACATATCGTTGGCTTACCCCGAGCGCCCTTGCCACGTCCGAGGTCGCAAGGTTGTGGCTACGCCGCGCTGTCTTCCACCAGGCGGCTTGGCCAGCAGGCTGGGAGGCGAACAAAGCTGTCATATGCCTCCCTTGAGCCCTGGAGAGGTTCTGGTCGACGCTGATGGACGGAGCCGATCACAGACGAGGGGGTCATCCGATGGGGCACTGGCTTCGGCGCTCACTGGGTCTGTGCTTTGTATTGCTGCTTGCGATCTGTTCGCTGGCCGTCTCTTCGCATCCTGTCGCAAGCGCCACCTCGCATCGGATCGCTGCCGTCACGCTCACCGAACCGAACGGTCCCCTGCCGCCGCAGCCGATGTAGGTGGCGAACATCCTGCTTGGCGCCAGCGGCGCCGTCAACGCCGTCAACCTGCCCCACTACGTCTGCGAGCTGTCGCGGCGCGGCCATGTTGTTCGCGTCATCCTGACCACATCGGCCGAATCGTTCATCTCCCCGGCGGCTCTGCGCGCCAGCACCGGAGTGGATGTGCTCACTGACCGAGACTTCCTACCCGAGCTGACTGCCCACCATGTCGCGCTCGCTCACTGGAGCGAGATCTTGGCCGTGGCGCCGCTGACCGCCAACACGCTGGCCAAGCTTGCGCTCGGCATTGCCGATAACTTGCTGCTCGCCACCGCCCTGACCAAGCCTCCGGCCGTGGTCGCTCCCTGCATGAACATCGCGACCTATCAGCACCCGGTGGTGCAGGGCCATCTGGACGCCCTCCGGCACTGGGGCGCGACCCTGCTTGCGCCGACGCTCTTTTCCATCACCCAGGAGACGAAGGGCCTGCGCATGGCCGGACCCCGCCAGCTCGGTCAGGCCATCGAAGACTACCTCGCTGAGCGCACAGGCGACCGCCAAGAAAGCGATCCAATCACCGATACCCTCTAAGACCAGGGCGCAATCGGGCCCAAGACACTCAGGTCGTGCGCACGCTCTCGCATCAGACGCGATGACTGGTGCACCGTAGCGCTAACCAGCCTTCTGTCTGTCCCGGTCTGGTTCGCTCCCGCACACCGACTGCAGCCCCGGTGTGCCATCGCCAAATGCTCCCTTACCGCTCCCCGTAGTCCTCTCAGTCCTTGGAAATAGACCCTCCCTGACCCGGCGGCACCAGCTGGAGGAGGTCCGCTGGTAGCAACGAAGCCTTGATCAGTAATTCGGATAGGGAGGCGAAACCATGGCGCAAGTTACCGTTGAAGAGTCCGGTGTCAGCGTGCACCTCAGTCTGGGTGATGAGATTTTGGCCCTGCACGGCTCCTTGAACATCCCTTTTACCCACATCAGCGCCGTGTCCACAGATCGGGTTCCGGAAGCTCTCTTTCGCGGCTTCAAGATCGGAACCAATGTACCCGGAGTGAAGACGGCGGGCACCTTCATCACAGGAGACGGCATGATCTTCTACGACTTTCACGACCCGAGCCGCTGTCTCACCTTTGCGCTCAAACACGAGAAGTATGAACAGGTCGTGGTCGAGGTGGACAAAGACCAAGACCCCCAGGCCCTGGCCCAGACCATCCGGGCGCGGATCAGCCAGGCCTAGCATGCGCTGGTCTTGGCGCCTGCTGCAGCGGCAGGCGCACGGACCAGGCGGCGCGGCGTCTTGCTCCCAGTTTGGAGGGCGGGTATTTCTCCATGTCCGCACCTGAACTCGGCCAAAGCGGAGCGGGCCGAGGCGAGGTCGAGGGGCTGACCTTCGATGGTCATCGCCTGATCGGCCCCGCCCGGGTGCGCTTTCGGGCCGGCGTGATCACCTCGGTTGAAGCGCTTCCTTTGGGACCCCAGCCGCGCACCATCTTGCCGGGTCTGATCGACGGCCATTTGCACCTCACGTCCTACGCCGAGTCGCTGATCAGCCTCGACCTTTCCGGTCTGGCGCCTTCCGCCATTGTCTCCAAACTCGCCGATGCAGACCGCAGGACGGCTCCCGGTCGGTGGATACGGGCACACGGCGTCTTGGCCGCGAGCTGGCCGGAGGTCGCCGATCGAGCGGTGCTGGATCGGGTCACCGGCCAGCCCTGCGTGCTCTGGGCGACCGACCTGCACCGCCTGGTGCTCAATAGCCTGGCCATCGCCCATCTTGGCGTTGAGACATCTGCCTCACCCGACGGAGGCAGGATTGTCCGGGATCAAAACGGCGCTGCCACAGGCGTGCTGGAAGAGAAGGCGGCCCAAGAGTTCTCCCGCCGCATTCCGCCCCTTTCGTCTGAGGAGATGCGCCAGGCGATCGGGACAGCCATCCAACGGTGCCAGGCGGCCGGCCTGGTCGGCGCCGCCTCCTACGAGACAGCGGCCGCTCTTCAGGAGCTGGCGGCAATGGGCGCCAACCCTTCATTTGCCCTGCGCCTCTTCCAGTACAGCGAGGAGGTCTCCTTGACCGACCGACCGGGGAGCCTGGCGGCGGAGCTTCCGATCATAGGGGCGAAGCTGTTCTTGGACGGCACCTTGGGATCGCGCACTGCCTGGATGAAGGAGCCCTTCTCAGACTTTGGCGGCCACGGCATCCGCCGGATGCCCGAAGACGCACCCTCTCTCGTATCGTCCCTGCGCCAGCGCGGCTATACGGTGTCGCTGCATGCGATCGGGGATGCGGCCTTTTCGGCGGCCCTTGATCTCTTGGCCGGTGAGATGGGGCGCATCGAACACATCCAGCTGGTTGACCCAGCCGACCTGGATCGGATCACGCCGCAGCTGATTGCCAGCGTTCAGCCCGCCCATCTGGTCGACGACCGGGACGTGGCCGAAGCCGCCTGGGGAGTGCGCATCCGCTACGCCTACCCCTACCGCTCGCTCTGGCAGCATGGGGCGACGCTGGTCTTCGGCTCGGACGCGCCGGTCGTGCCGCCCGATCCGCTGGTCGGTCTGAAGATGGCCGTCGACCGGCGACTGGGAGACGAGGCCTTGTTCGGGCCCGATCAGGCGCTGCCACTTGAGGTGGCGCTGGCCGCCTACACCAGCGGGCCGGCCCGCACCCTTGGCATCGGCTCCGGGGCGATCGCGCCTGGCCTACCCGCCACCCTGACCGTGGTCGAGGGAGACCTCAGCCATGAGGCGGGGCGGAGGGCGGCGACCATCGGAGCAACCGTCGTGGCCGGCGAGGCTGTCTACGGGCGCCTGCCCTAGCCTTCAGGCCGGCAGTTTCTCACGGATCTCGACACCCTTTAAGATCACGTCCTCGACCGGACGGGACCGCTCGCCGGAGGGGCCTGGGCGAACGGCCACCTGGTCGATCGCCTGGACTGTGTCCTGGCCAGACGAGACAACACCAAACACGCTGTAATTGGGGTGCTGGTTCAGCCCCTTGGCGCTGGGACCGGAGCAGATGAAAAACTGGGAGCCGTTGGTGTTGGGTCCGGCGTTGGCCATCGCCACCACGCCTACGTCATAGGGGCGGACGGGCGGCAGTTCGTCTGCAAAGCGGTATCCGGGGCTTCCGGCTCCTGTACCGGTCGGGTCGCCGGTTTGAACCATGAAGCCGGACACCACCCGGTGAAAGGTGATGTTGTCGTAGAAGTGATCTCTGGCCAGGGCCACGAAGTTGTTGACCGTGTTCGGGGCCTCTGTGGCCAGGAGCTCGACGGTCAGGTCGCCCTTCGACGTGTGCAGCACAGCCTCATAGCTCGCCCCTGGGGTCAGCTGCAGGGGATGAGGGGCCGGGTATGACTTGGACAAGGGTGCATCTCCCTTCAGGATGTCTGAGGCAAGATCCTCGTCTGCCTCACCGTACCAGAAGCGAAACGGCCAGGGCGAATCGTCAACGCTGCGACCATCCTTCCGACGATCGAGAACGACAGCGCGCTCCAGCGACTGGCCATCTGGCGGACCACTATTTTTTACCTAGTTGCTGCAGGTACTGGCCAGGCGTCTCCACGCGCACACCTGCGCAGGACGCCACCGGGAAGTGTCGACTGTTGCCTGTGACAATCACCGCATACGGCTGCACGGAAGAGGCAACTTCGAGGAACCTACAGTCATCAGGATCGGGCAGAAGAAGAGCCCATGGCAAGGTGGCGACAGCAATCGCGTCCCGAGAGAGCGCCTCCAGCACGAACTCGACCAGAGTCGGGTTGAACCCAAACCTCGGCCTCAACAGGACATCGCGATACTCCGTCAATATGCGGGCATCGAGCGCAATCGTTACATCAGTGCGCAACACAGCCGAAAGCACTCGTGCCGGCGAATGGTCCGCCTTCAATAGTCCTGAGACAACGACGTTCGTGTCCAGAACGACGACGGGCGTTATGATCTCTGACCCCATTCAGGCCCCTTTGCGCTCTGCGCGGGCAGACGCAATTTCGGAGTCAATCTCAAGATCGGACAAGCGGTCCAGCCCACGTCGCGCCGCTACGCTCTGCAGTTCCGCCATTGCGAGTGCAGCCCTAGCTTGGCGCTGGGCCCTCAGCACGAGGTCAACGGATTCGGCGCTCACGGGAGTAAGAACGGCAACTGGTGTTCCGTTTGAAGTCACGACGACCTCGCTGCGATCGAGTTCTCCGAGGATCTTCGCCGACTGGCTGCGCAACTCACGCACAGATACAAACCGCATTGTGTACACCTCCGTGTACGCATATGTTAACACGTTTTTCGTCCGGGTGTTTGCTTTATTGCTTTTCACTGATACTTCCGCACTCTCGTGGCCGGATCGGGGCCTCGTCGCGTCGAGCCCGAGTGTCCAGGCTGGGCGAGGAATCTCTGACCGAGGGATCCGGCCGGAACTGGGACATGGGATCTGAGGGCCGGACTGAGGTCTGGTGCGGGCATGGCGACTCAACTTGCTCGGCGCAGCACACGTGGCCCCGTGGGGCGCGCCGTTGCGCACCCGGCGGACGTCTCCTAGTTCAGGCCCACGACTCCGCCAGCCTCCCGTCTGCCTGCACCTGCAGTTGCTTCCGGAACGCTGAGGCCTAAGGATAGGACTGTAGCAGTCAGAATGGGTCCGTGGCCCATGGAACCGCCCCATTTGTTTTCGTCTCCACGTCCTCAGGGGGCTACCATCATGAAGCCTGTCTTGCCCAAGGAGCCGGAAGTCCCCCCACTGGAGCCTGATCAGGTCTCTCGCTTGACGGACATCGTCTTCCTTCCGGAAGTGAAGCCCACTCCGTGCGACATCGTCTTTGTCTTCTCCGGCACGCACCCAGGTCACTGGGAGCAGGCCGCTCGGGCGTACCACACCGGGATGGGCAAGACCGTCATTGTGACCGGAGGTACGAGCCCGACCGGTGTGAAGCATTCTTCATGGGCGGATCCTACCGAGCCGGAGTCCGTCGTGATTGTGAGAGAACTCACCAGGCGCGGGGTGCCGCCCTCCGACATCGTCTCGGAGTCGCGATCCCGGAACACCTTGGAGAACGTGCTGTTCGCACAGATGGCGTTCGACTTCTCCGGTGTTCGAAGCGCGGCCTTCGTATGGAAGAACCACGCCGCAGGGCGACAATTTCGGACATTCGCTCAGCACGTGTCCTCGGCCATTCGCCCGGTCCCATTCGGCTTCGACGCCGAGTACGAGGGCCAGCGGGTGGGTCGCGACAATTGGATGGCGAGCGAGATAGGAAGGCGCAGAGTATTCGGAGAGTATCTGCGCATCGTCCACTACGGGCGTCAGGGGCAGTTGCTGCCTCTCGTCAGCGAAATCGAAGAGCTAAGCTCGTTCGTCGACCTCAATCTCGGTCACGGGGATGGGACGGGATAACCCTTCCGGGTCGCGATAGGATGCTCATGCCCCAACACGTCTCTGCGAGTCTCGGCTGCTGTCGAGTCCTGATCTGGCGAGGATGAACCCCTCTCAAGGACAAAACCCGCTGTCCCTTTCGGGCAGCGGGTTTCAATCTGGTGCGCGCGGTAGGGCTCGAACCTACGACCCGCTGATTAAGAGTCAGCTGCTCTACCAACTGAGCTACGCGCGCAATTCTGACAATGGTAGCGGCGGCTGGATTCGAACCAGCGACACTACGGGTATGAACCGTATGCTCTGACCAACTGAGCTACGCCGCCAAAAACTGGTTGCGGGGGCAGGATTTGAACCTGCGACCTCCGGGTTATGAGCCCGACGAGCTACCAGACTGCTCTACCCCGCGATGTTGGCAGGGGAAATTATAGTGTGCGGCCGAGAGCAGCGTCAAGCCGCCGAGAATGACGACAGGGCATCGGCCATCACCTGGAGGTGAACGGCAGCGTCAGCCTCGATGCCGACCTCGATCGTTGGCTCGTCGCTGTGAAACCCACGCACATCGACCACGGTGGCTCCCTCTGTGATCTCGCCCCTAGTCTCGACATCGACCGGATAGGCCGTCGTGCGCAAGGACAGCGGATAGACGGCAGCCACAGCCGCCACTGCGTCGTGGATCGGAGAGCGGTCGGTGCCCGCCTCGTGCTCGTGGAAGGTTACGTAGAAGTCGAGCATCTTGGCGGCCGTGTCTGCCACCCGATTGCCAAAGGTCCGATACTGGGCGAGCGTCGTTCGGTCAAGCGCCACCTGGTGGGTCACGTTCAACCCCACCATCACAAACGGCACCCCAGACCGGATCACCTGGCGGGCGGCCTCGGGATCAGCCCAGGCGTTGTACTCGGCACAAGCCGTCACATTCCCAAATCCGGTCGAGCCACCCATCCAGACGATGCGCTCGATGTGCGGGCGGATCTCGGGATGCTCGTGCAGCGCCACCGCTACGTTGGTCAGGGGTGCAGTCGCCAGCAAGATGGCCCGGGGCACCGACATGAGCTTTTCGACCATGAGCGCGATACCGCCGCCGACCGCTTCGTGCACCGTCGGCCTGGGCAGGTTGATGTTGCCGAGTCCATCTCGGCCGTGCACCTCTTCTGCCGAGACGAGCGTCTTCACGAGCGGGCCGGCCCGACCGGCCGCCACCGGAATCTCTTGGCGGCCGCACAGCTCCAGGATGCGGCGGGCGTTTTCCGAGGTCAGTTCGACCGGCACATTTCCGCCCACGGTTGAGATTCCGAATAGCTCCACGCCAGGTGTGCCCAAGAGCACCATCAGGGCGAAGGCGTCATCGATGCCGGGATCGCAGTCCAAGAAGATCGGAAGCCGATCTTGTCCATAACTCGCCACAGCGGCTCTCCCCTTTCGCGCCCGGCCGTGACTACAATAGCAGGTGTGGTGCCCTTTTCCACAGCGTACCACCAGGAGAGGAGGGGCTGAGCGTGCCCGTTAGCCCGCGGCGTGCCCTGGTCACCGGCGCGTCGAGCGGTATTGGGCGTCAGATCGCCCTGTCCCTGGCTGGGCGCGGCTATGACCTGATCCTCGATGGCCGAGACGGCGTCCGGCTGGGCCACACAGCCGACCTCTGCCGCGAGTCTGGCCGTCAGGTGGTGGCCCTCACCCATGATCTGTTGCGATGGGACTCGGTGGCTGAGCTGGTGGCCGCCTGCAATCTGGGTGGCCGACTGGACCTTCTGGTGAACAACGCTGGTCTCGGCATGTCAGGGAGGATCCCAGACGTTCGGGACGATCTGGTCGAATCGCTCTTTCGACTGAACGTCCTGGTCCCGGTGTCGCTCGTCCGCCAGCTCTATCCCCTGCTCAAGGCGAGTTCCGGCACCATTGTCAACGTCAGTTCGGTCGTCGGCATCGTGCCGCTCCCCTTCTCCGGGGTGTACAGCGCCACCAAATTCGCAGTCACGGCCTTCTCCCGCACCTTGCGCGCCGAGGTTCGCCGCGACAACATCCGGGTGATCACGCTCTATCCGGGCAGCACGGCCACATCGTTCATCCCAAACCGTCTCTCCAACCAGGAGCCGGATCTGGAGCGACTGCCGAGGGTGCCGTCTGTGCCGGCCGAGCGCGTGTCCCAAGCCCTGATGAAGGCCCTGGACGGCAGTCGCCAGGAGGTCTTCGTGACCTCCAGCGACGCCGTGCTCGCCACCCTGGCCCGCATCTTCCCCTGGCTGGCCGATCGAGCGACCGCTTCGATCGCCCGTCGCATCGACCACCACTGACCCAAGTACGTCGACCCTTCGGCCCGCTCTGACCGCCCGCCTCATGTCGAAGCCGCAGACTGCCAGGAACGAAGCGAAGCGGGGCCCGGTCAACCCGGGCCCCGCTTCATCTTTGTTCCGATTCTCAGTTCCGAGCTCTGGGCTCGCGCTCCTTGGCCTCGTTGACCACAATCGTGCGGCCACCCCACTGGGCGTTGTTCATCGCCTCGATCACCGCTTCGGCCTTGTCGGCCGGCACCTCAACAAAACCAAATCCTCTCGAGCGGCCGGTCTCACGGTCCGAGATGACGCGGGCGGAGATGATCTCTGCGCCGCCATGCTCGCTGAACACCTGGAGCAGTTCGGAACTCTCGACAGTCCAGGGCAGGTTGCCCACGAATAGGGTCTTGGTCACGCCTCACACTCCCGCACCATAGTTGCATGGGACCACTCAGATGACGGTCTGCCATACACGACGGGATTGTACGGCGCAGGGTTCGGCTTTGGCAAGCGTCGGTCAGCGGCACCAAGACCGGCACCCTTCCCCGAGTCAGGAAGCCGCGTACTGGCCCCTTGCGGAGCCCTCACAGCCCGCCGTTCACGGGCGGCCTCCTTGGCCGTAGAGCCCCCAATTCGGCCCCCTGTCTGGATCCCGGCGCTGACGCAGGCAGCGAGCTCAGACGCGCAGGAACGCCACAGCGAAAGGCGAAACTCCGGGCAGTCGAATTTCGGTGAAGGGAGGGATTGGCGCGCAGCCTCCGATTCCGCTCCGTTCGTTCCATCGAATCTGGTGGGGAGGCATCTGACTGTGGTCAACGTGGAACGCCTGGGCGAAACCCGCTGGAGCGGGAAAACAACCTGGATGTTCATCTCATTCGCACTCGGACTGGCGCTGGAATCGTACGTCTTTTCGTTGGCCTCGATCGCCGTCTACTGGATACCGAACCTTCCCAAGTCCCTAGGTGAACTGGTGCTGGCCTGGGCACCGATCTGGCTGATCATCGGCATCATCATTGCCGGGCCATTCTCCGACCGATATGGCCGCAAGATCACCCTGTACCTGACGCTATTGCTCTATGCGATCGGCGGCATCCTGCTGTTTTTCGCATCCAGCTACGGCCTGATGCTGTTCGCCCTGGCCCTGATGCTGATGGCCGGCGGCGGAGAGATGAACTCGATCATGGTCGCCAGCCATGAGCTGATGCCGCGTAAGCACCGCGGCAAGGCGACCATGATGATCATCAACGGCATCAACTTCGGCGGCCTGGTGCTGGCCCTCTTGGCGTTGGGCAGCGTCAACGCCAATGAGCGCTCCGTCGTCGCCATCGCCGCCCTGATCGTGGTGGCCATCTTGTTCCTGACCCGAGTCAGCATGCCAGAGTCCGTGCTCTGGCTGCACAAGAGGGGCCGTACCGCCGAGGCGCAGAAGGTGGCGGAAGGCTACTACGGAGCCAATTGGGAGTCCCAGGTGGACTTCACGCCGGCACCTCCCAAGGCGACCAGCGAGGTGTCGAAGGTGTCCGTAGGCTTCACCATGCTGATCATGATCCTGATCGCTGCGGCAAACACCATCGGCTTCGGCTTGATGGCCTATGCCCTCGCCTTCGCCTTCTTCCCGCACCTGCAGCCGATCATCCTGGCCATCTTCGAGGGTGTGGGCTTCGTCGTGGGCTTCGTCGGCCTGATCGCCGACCGGGTGTCCCGCAAGAAGCTCCTCTTCTGGACCATGCTCGGCACCTTCGTGGTCACCGTGATCATCGGTCTGACCACCGGTGTGTGGCAGCACAACATGACCTTGTTCTGGATCCTCCTGGTCATCCTGGCGGGTGTGAACTCGCTGCAGTACCTGACCGAGGACACGGTGAAGGCAGAGGTGTGGCCGACCCTGCAGCGCGGCACCTTGACTGCGGTGGCCCGCTTCGTGTCGATCGCCCTCTACATCCCCACCATCTACTTCACCGCCACGATGAGCCCCTCGAACTACATCCTGTTCAACGCTGCCGTCTGGTTCGTCGGCTTGGTGGCAGCCACCGCCTGGCTGATCAAGGGCAGGGAGACGGGCCTCGGACTGAGCATTCAGACCGCGTCCGGAGAATAGGACACCAACGTTCCATCAGCACGACGACCAATCGGCCGGGGGCTGCAGAGGCAGCCCCCGGCTCCTTTCTGGGCAGGGTCGCGCCTATCTTCCCAGCAGTGCGGCGAGCTCCGTGGTCACCCGCCAGTTCCGGGTGGTGGCCACGACATCGAGCCGCTGTTCGATGTAGGCGTTCGTCAGTTTGCTGTCTGAATACCGGCCCGGGTACTGCAGATAAAGGTGGGTGCCCTCGATCCGGAACCGCTCAACTCCGGGAGCCCCAAATGCCTCGACGCGCACGGTGTCTGGCGCACCACCGAGAAATGCGACGTAGAGCTGCGCCAGGTCTCCGTCCGACCGGACAAACGGGTTTCCCGCACAGATCGCGGCCATCTCGTTTCGACTGCGCAGCAGGACGCGGGTGCTCACACCCAGCTCCTGGGCGATCGCCGCCTCGATCTGAGCCGCAGCGGGCGGCTCTTGCCCGGACATGAACAGCACGTTTCCACTCTGCAGGCGGGTCGTGACGTCCCTACAGCCGAGCTCTACGAACAGCCGTCTTAGGTCCCTCATGGCCACCATGTTGCGGCCGCCGACGTTGATCGCCCGCAAGAAGGCGACGTATCTGGTCAAGGGCGGCTCCCTCCCGGCTGTCCGCCTCTTCGCCCTCCGAGCATCGGCGCGCCATCTGCGATTGACAGCGAGCCGCCCCTGGCCCGCCAGGAGACGATTCGCTAGGGCAACTGATGTTGCTTGGTGCCGAGGGTGGGATTCGAACCCACATATCGTCTCCGATAGGGGATTTTAAGTCCCAGGCCCGGCAGCTCACACGCCCTTTCGTAAGTAGTCAGGATTGTTCTTAGTGGGCACTCACACGGCGTTTTGGCAGGTTGACCAACTCACGTTAGTTGTCATGTTATGTCGTGCGATGCCGGGGGTTGTCAGGCGATCTGCCAACAATTTGCCTACAATCCTACGGAACCTGACTTCCATCCAAGAACTGTGCAAAGCGGTCTGCCGCCTGACGTTTCGTCTGTTCGAGGATGTGAGCATAAACCCTGCTGACGATGGCCGGGTCGTCTCCGAGGTGCGCCGCTATTTCGGCGATGCCGACACCAGCCTGAAGCATGAGCGAGGCGCAGGTGTGGCGGAGGGCATGCAGCCCATACGCGGGGAGCCCGGCCCTCCTGAGCAGTTTCATCCAGTCCCAGCGGACAGTGCCATACGCAAGCCATGTGCCCGTGACCGATGGAAACACTAGGCCCAACGGGTTCCAGTCCGGATCCTGGGCCTGGCGTTCGAGCTCTTGGGCCTCCTTGTGGAGGCGCAGCATCTCCACCACCTGTGGCGGAAGTGCTATGTCCCGGCGCCCTGCTTTCGTCTTTGGCGGTCCTTCGATCACTCGGCCTCCAATCCGGGCCACTGTGCGGTGCACGGACAGCGAGCCGTCCTCGAGGTTGATGTCAGACCATCTGAGGCCCATCGCTTCGCCTATGCGCAGCCCTGTCCGCCACAGGAAGGAGAACAGGACGCCCAGTGCTCCGTCTGCTCCGGCCTCATCGATGGCCTGAGCTTGTTCCCGGGTGAACGACTGCACCTGCTTCGGATTCTGTTTCGGCGGCCTCACCCGGTCGACGGGATTGGCGGGCAGGAGTCCAAGACGAACCGCATCGGCCAGGGCAGCGTGCAGGACTTGACGAATGTACGCAACTCGGCGAGGCGACAGGGTCCGGCCCGAAGCCTGTGGCAATAGTAGATTCGTAAGCCACGTCTGAATTTGGTGTGCCGTCAGGTCCGCCAGCGGTGTCCCGCCGAGGCCAGGCACGATATGCAGATCGACTATCTGGTGATACGAGTCCGCTGTGGATGGCCGCAGGTTTGTGTCCACGTGAGTTCGAAGCCAGCTCCCCATGTATTCGGTCAAGGTTTGCTTGGACGGCTGAGCGTATCCCTTGCCGCCGGCCCTGATCTCCGCTTCCCGCTCCTCCATGCGTTGGATCGCATCCCGCTTGGTACCTCGCACTGTCTCTGTGACTCGACGTCGCTCTCCATTGGGGCTTGCCGGCAGATCCCATGTCACGAGCCATCTGGTCGGCCGGTCTGGCCGGTCACTCTTGCGCGGTCGCGGTGTGAGATGTGGCATGGCTATCCCAGATCCCCCTTGGAGGCTCCCGCCGGTTGCATGTTGTGGAGGAGAGTGCCGCTTGGCAAGGCTCTGCTAGCGTACAAGGGCGCGCGTACAGGTACAGGAGGGTTGAGTGTTGGCCCGGTGTGTGAGAGCAACTGGTTCGATCTCGACCATGAGCTCCCGGCGTAGATCCCTCTCACGCCGAGCAGTACGGCCTGTCAATCACCGCCTCGCAGGTCGAAAAGAGGCAAGCTACAGGCATCACCGGCTTGAGGCAGTTCAGTTCACCCACCGGTCTGCCTTGTGTGCCTGATGGCCCGGTCTAGCCTGTGGCCGGGAAGGAGCCACCCACTTCGGACCCAGCAGCTTGCCGGCAACTTGAAACAAGACATCGCGGATCGTGCCAACCTCGGTCTCGACCCGAAGCATCCGCTGGTCCAGGCTGGAAAGCTTGTCATGCACTCGCTCACCAAACTGGAGAACCCGGCCTTCAAGACCGGTCATCCTGGTCCCAAGGCCATTCATACGGCTGAGAACATTGGTCTCCAGCCCACCCATGCGAGTCTCCAGGCTGCCCATGCGGGTCTCCAGCCCACCCATCCGGGTCTCCAGGCTGCCCATCCGGCCTTCCACGCCACCAACGCGCTTCTCAACACCATCCAGGTGGGTACCGACCTGCTTCTCAAGCGCGTCGAACCGGTACTCCACCTCACGGCGCAGAGACTGCACATCGTCGTCCAGCCTCTCCACGCTGGACGCGAGAAACCGTCCGGCGAGTGGCATCTTGCGAACCTCCTCTCCTGGCAACCATACAGGCCGTCGCCTCGCGCAACGCCTGAAGCCCTGCGAGAGCAGCGGCCAGGTGCCTCCCACTCAGTAGACTATAACCCCTGATTCGCCTGCCCTCGCGGATCTCCTCGCCTACTACCAACAACTGGTATCATGGCCGGGGAGTTTACGGGGAGGGCAGTACGAGTGAAGGCTACAGGCCATGTCCGGCGCATTGATGAACTGGGTCGGATAGTACTACCTGTTGAACTGCGGCAGAGTCATGGCATCGCCGACAAGGACGAGGTGGAGATCTATGTCGAGGGCGACAGCATCGTACTCGTGAAGCACAGCCCAACGTGCGTGATCTGCGGGAGCCGCGAGGGGCTGGTGGAGTTCAAGGGCAAGATGGTGTGCGGAGAGTGCCAAAAGGCGGCTCTGGGTGAGCGGACATGGTGATTCGCCACCCGGCCAGCATGATGGCTTCCGTCTCGGCGGTGACCTGGGCGGCACCTTGCCCCATGGCCCCATCTCCTCCTTGAGGCCAACCCGTCTCCTTGCTGCTTAGCCAAAGGACTGTGAACCAACCAGGGGACCGGGACAGGACATACTGGCCAAGTCCTTCGTGCACGTGTGGGCGTAGTCAGCGGCTCTTGAGGGGTTGGCTATGCCTGGCACGGATCATCACCGTGCCGGGATGGTAAAGATGAAGTCTGTCCAGCCTGGCACAGAGGACCAGTCTGGCCCAATGGTACAAGGAGATACCGATGTCAGTCGGCTTGGGCACAGTCCTCGGGCTCAAGCGATTTCACTAAGAAGATCACCGTTTCCTCGATCAAGACCCGGCGACCAGTGCGGTCTGCCTCCTCCCACTGGCTCACAAACGGGCCGAGCCCTGCATCTTGATATCCAAGTCGTTCATACAGACGTCGCACGTCAGGATTGTCCAGGGCCACCGCAAGGCCGATCCGCGGAAAGTGACGGAGCTGGGCGTGAGACTCCGCAACGGCAATGAGACGTGTGCCGATGCCTTGTCGTCGCCACGTCGGGCTTACCAAGAGATCTTCCATGCAAGGGCAGTCGGTAACGCGCGAGGCCACATGCTCCTCCGACGTCCCGCCCCATACCACCAGCAGATGACCGACGGGTTCGTCTCCCCACCACGCGGTCAGGTATTCAACCTCTCCGTCGTCCTGACGCTCTACGCGGCGTGTATGCTTTTCGGGACCGCCCACGCGAAAGGCAGCGATTACTTTATCGAGATCGTCCCGTCGTATGCGGCGAATGATAGGTGGGTCCTGGACATCTCTACCTAGGGCCCTCACATGATCACCTCCGCTGGGTTTCAGCCGAGAAGGAGTCGCACCGCCCGACTAATGCCCTGGCAAGCTCCCATCCGTCCACACGGCTTCGGTCCTTACGCCTTCCCTGCCTCGTCGTTAGCGCCATCTGTGTCCCCAGATGCGGACCCTGTCTTGAAGAGTCCATCGCCAGGAAGGTTCTCCCTGGCCCACGCCTCGCGTTCGGCCGCAGACAGAAGCCCTGCCTTCCGTTGTGCCTCCTCGATGAGCGGCAAGGCGGTCTTCGCGAACCCTTGCACCTGTGACAGGAACCCTTTGTGTAGTGGAAGCGGGGTGAACCAGAATGCCGGCTTGGCGTACATTCCAAGGGTTGTAGCCAGGCTTCTGACCTGTGCGAAAGTAGCGTCGATTATCAGTAGCGCACGGAACACCGCGTCTGCCGCGACCGCACCTGGAAACGCTTCAAGGACCTCCACTCTATCCACAGTGAACCCGTTGTCTTGGTTGGCGATCATCAGCACACCCCGAGCGTCAGTGAGCGCCTCGCGGAAGATACCCTCTGCCATCAAGATGCGGTACGCCGCCTGGACGCGACAGGCATGCGCTCTCCTGTCAGCGCGCCTCTCAGCTTCCTCCTGGACCTTCTTCGCCAGTGAGTGTGTTTGCCAACTAAACGTAGCCATAGCAACAGTTGCCGCTGCCGTGAAGACAGCGAGCATCGTTTCCAACCAGATCATGTCTGACCGTCCTCATGGCCGGAGAGCTGGTGAGTGCGGTGACTGCTACGCGAGCCCGTCATAGTAGCGTGCATGGTTGCGGGTTCGATGGCTGTTCGACACCCTCCTTCCAGCAAGTGGTATCATCTCGCCTGCCCTCATAGACCCCACTGCGTTGGCAGTCCAGGCGACCCCATACCGCAGGCCCGTGATGCGCGTCCGCGCCAGCTCGCGCCAGATTGAGCGAGATCCAGCGAGTTCTCCTGGCAGAGACGGGATATCTCGTTCAAACTCGGGTCAGGCCCGTGGACCGCCCTCGCCCAACCTGTTCGCAACCGGGGCACACCACAGGTGATGGAACGGCCCCGCACAAGGAGTCCCTAGGCCCCGACGCCCGTCATGAATAGCTTTGGCTCGCATCACATTGCGACCCCGTAATACAACTGATAGAGTTTGGGCAATCTCCACAACTACGGCGGCGCACTGGTGGATCATGCCGCGAGGAGGGCTCGACGTGGACGCCACGGTTCCGATCGAGAGCCGCCGAATCAACATCGTCGACGCCGACGGGCGGGTCCGGCTGGCCCTCTTCAACGCCGAGGAGATGCCTGACGTGATCCAAGGCGGTGTTGCCTACCCAGGCCGCCGGCAGGGAGACAGGATGGCCGGACTGATGTTCTACGACGCCCATGGCAATGAGTGCGGCGGACTGATCTTCGGCAGCACCGAAACCAAGGAGGGCCACATCGAGCAGGGTCTCTCGTTGACGTTCGACGCCTTCCAGCAGGATCAGGTCGTCCAGGTCTTCAGCGTGGACGAGGCGGGTGAGCGTCGATTTGGCGTCCGGATGGTGGACCGTCCGGCGCGTCCTCTCCGTGAGGATCTTGAACGCTGGCCCGAGATCTTGGGGATGCCGGACGGTCCGGCCAAGGACGCTGCTATCGCGCAACTACACGAGGGCCATGCGCAGCGGGTCTTCCTCGGCCGCGAGTCGGATGGAACGGCAGAAATGCGTCTGCACGATGGTACTGGACAAGTGCGGATCCGCTTGGCAGTGGCCGAGGATGGGCACTCGCGCCTGGAGTTCCTGGACGCTGAGGGCAAGGTGGTCTACCGCCTCCCTCCTGACCTTCCGGAGTCTGATCCTCGCTCCGGTTCAGCAGGTTGAATCCGTGCCCAGATCTTGCGCCAATGGGCGGCGGCCACAGAATCCCATAGACAGCCAACGCAACACAGGCCGCGACCGTTAGCGCCGGCAAGCAACTGTGAACACGTCCGGATGGCCGAGTCTCTGATTGGGTCGGTGGTTGCTGCACCAGTTCGTGAGCCTACGGAGACCCTCGAGCACGTCAAAGAAGCCGCAGATGCACAGCCCTCACGGAACGCACATAGTGACAGGCCAGCCTACAGCCGATCCTTCCGCCTGCCAACCCTAGTGCCTGCGTGCATGTTTTGTCCCTTAGCTCTTGTCGTGGGCCCGCCCGCCCTCTGCAGGGAGGTCGGCCTGTACCTCGAATGCCATACCCCGCAAAGGCTCACGGTATCCACCTCCGGGCAGTAGGAGATCTGAAGCAAATGGAGTCCAAGCGAGCGGCCCGTGGCATGAACAGCGAATTGCTGTCGGCGCGCGCTATCCAGCCGGGTGATGATCGTACCTTCGAGGAGTCCGAGTCCCAGTTCATTCTGGCCACCAAGGCCTGTTTGCCAGCAGATCGCTATAGGGTCGAAGCTAAGCCAAGTGAACTGCGCGATCTTTTTGGGGAGCGCTCAGGTGTGGTACCGGAGGCGTCAATCACCTCGCTGGCTACAGGGCGGAAGTTCTTCGTTGAGGTGAAGAAACAGGGTGCGGCGGGCAATGCTGAAGAACGCGCCTGCAAGCACCACACTGTACAGTTCTATAAGTGCTTACACGAGCGGTTTGGCTACGCATATCACCCGTACGTGACGATCTTCTGCGAGTCTCTGGCGACCAACCCGCGCTATACCCGCAAGGTGATCTACCTTTACGAGCCGGACCAGTACCTGCTTTGGGTCGACTATGACCGAGATATTCTCAAGAACTACCTGGTCGGTAGGTGTGCCGCTTGGCTTGACAACTGATCCGACTAGAACAACAGTCCCTGGCCAATGACTGCGCGGGGGTTGCCCACATAGAGCCTCGTGGCGCGTTCCACATCCTCACGGGATCCTGCAACTACCACATACTCAAGGTTTCGCAAGTGAGATACCTTCCCGACCTTCTCACCGCTGGGGTTGTAGATACCTATCTGAGCCCCTACGTAGCGCTTCGAGTCGAACGCGAGGGTCTCAACAAACTCATGGTGTGAACACATGTCCTCAAGCTCGGACCGTGAAACCCACGCCTCATCGTTGTACGAGAGGATGAGTACTCGGCAACGGACGTCTCGGACTACCTGCCGAAGGGCAGCCGGCATCTCGCGCTTCGAGTTGAAGGCACTCCTGGTTGAGTTGTCTCGAGAGTCGAGGCGCTTGCAGGCGACCCCATAGTGCTCAGGCGCGTCCCAAGCAACGAGAGTCTCCCAAATATGATAATTGGTGAAATAGCGGTGCTGATTGTACGGTGGATCTAGGTACGCGACATCGAACTCGCCCAAATCAGCAGCCAGTTTGCAAGCGTCGCCCCGAATCGCATAGCCGGTTCCCACCAGGAGTTTCGGCATCCGGAGTTCAAGCGCGTTGAATGACCGCGGAGCCCATTCTTTGACGTAGGCCATTTGTACGCCTGTCGTCGAGTCGACCCGATCCGCTGCTTCAATAAGGCTCGTGAGTAATAGCGGGAACAATGCCGTACCCTTGAACTCAGCCTCGATGGCGTTGCGGATCGCATCGACCCGTTCACCGTTGAAGGGTTGGAAGTAGTGGGACTGGACGCAAAAGGTCTCCGTAAAATAACCTCTTTCGCCGGGCAGAGCCGAGAGGTACTGTAACGCCTCTTCTGCCGCCTTTCGGTCGACATCCGAAGCATCGGTCTCGATGTAGCAACGGGCAAAGATCTCTGAGTATCGAGCACTGTCCACTGCTGTGGTAGTGAATCCCCTTGCCTTCAGCTCCTGAGCGACACGAGTTGTGCCGGTAAACAGGTCGAGTGCTGTGCGCCCACCGGCGCTAGTAGCGATGTCCCCAAGAACCGGTACGAGGCGGCGCTTCGAGCCGATGTACTTGATCACGTGTACCGTTCCTCCCGTTATAATCTCTGGCTCCGGACCGCTCTGGCGGACAGTTCAGTGCTCCGACCTTGTTAACTGGTGTGTGACAAGAGAAGGTCCGTGTTGGCCGGCCCTGCTGGCTGACAATTCCGAGACCCGGATCTTGACTGGGCATAGCCTGGCCCATGCTCCTAAACTCCGTCAACCAGAGCTTCTGCGACACATGCCGCTACCCGAGGTATGGCCACGTCAGACGTAGTACGTCCGCCACCGCTTCACAAATAATGACGCCATGGGGGATCGTCGTGATCCCGCCGTCGGCTAGGGTGCCTGGGAGCCGTATTCCACGATCCGCTAGTACGTAAAGCATGCGTAACGTACGCATCGCGTTGGAGGCCCACGCTGGAACAGGTCCGGGCTCGCCTGCAGCGAGCCGCTCGCCGAGTGTCTCCAGCCAGGTAGTGGCGCGACCAGCATCCAGCTCCGGCCTACTCAGTACCAGCGCTATGGCGTTCGCGAGCCGCTCATCCTCCATGTTGGCAAATAGCAGAGTCGTGGGTGCGAGCAGGCGATCGCGAGCGAGCATGAGGAGCCCAGCTAGATCGTCAGCTCCAAGACGTGGCGAACGCCCCAAGCTTCCAAGAGCGTCGGCGCCGTGAGCGACGGCATGCAGCCAACCGAGACGGCTGTCCCAACCTCTCAGGTCCTGTTCGGCACGAAACCAATCGGCGAAGAGGCCCAACCAGCGCAGTACAGCGGACTTACCGCGACCGCCCGTGATTCGATCACGGTCGACAACCTCTGCGAGGACAAGCGCAGCGAAGGTGCGTGCCTGAATCTCAGGGTCCGAGAACATGGCCGTCATCTGCTCTCCCAGATTCACCAGCTTCTCGTCTTCTGCCCCACTGCCGATCCTGCGAGCCAGCTCGCTGAACGCGACCTCATCTCGTAGATCAGGGTCCGGCGAACGCAGCAGCTCGACGAGCGTCGCGCTCGGCAGCTCCCGTATAAACTGGCGCAGACTGGCCCCTTCGGTAGCGGACCAATCAATGGAGAGCCCTATTCTGGGAGCCCTGGTGAGCATGTCGCGGAGCACTTGAAGGTCCGTCCTATCGTCATGCCACAAAATAGGCGCCCTCCAGTCTTACCCCATTCTGGCACAGGGGTTTAGCCTTGGAGTGGGTGTTCAGAGCCCAAAACCCGCTATCCAGATAGCCTTTCTCTTCAGGCTGTGCCACATTCTTGTCAAACTCAGATCGGTCGTCGGAGCCTACGCGGTTCCCAGGTCAGTGACCCCCATGCACAAGAGGCGATCTTCATGCTTGCTCCTGCCGTCGCTCCTGTTGTCTCGCACGCAGCATGCCTTGGTACTCCCCGATCGCGTTGCTGACATCGGTCTTGGACTGCTTCTTCAGGAACTGAACAAAGTCGTGCGAGAATTGACGTACGCCTGTCTTCTCAGAGACCCAACAGAACCGCCGGTCGTGAAGAACCTCATGCTTCCACATCATCGATTGAAGGACGTAGCGATCGCTGTATCTGACACCGAAGGACCCTATCCGTTGTAGGACCTCGGTCCACGAGAGCGGATGGGTCACGTTCGGATCCTGTTGCCTGATGATCGTCGTCGGCATTAGAGTGTCTCCACCTTCTCCGGCGATGCCGACCACAACATCAGCCTGCGACAGCTTCTTCACTGACACGAGTGAGACATTCACCGTGACCATGAGCTCCGCCGGATCACCGCCTGCGGACTCGATATCGCTGGCAGCCCGCTGAACCTTGGCGACGAATTCCCGTACAGCGAGGCTTTCGGGCTTCTTCGCGTTGGAGACACCGGCCATGTATTGGACCGGGTCGATCGGCAGGTCAAGGCCGACCGGCAGGAGCTGCCAGGTCACGCGCTTCGCGAATTGGACGCCAAAAGCGCTTTCCAGAAGCTCCACATAGTTCAGGGTCGCCTTCTGGGCTAGGCTGTATATAAGTCCGCCGAATCCCGGCTTGTTATAAAAGTGGACGGCACTGTCCCGGTAGTCGGCGAGCAGAGCGAGGTTTCGAGAGAGCGGAAGTGCGGGCAGTGATAATGGAATAATCTTCTCCGCCTTCGATATCGCGATTGCGTCTCGCAGCGAATAGGTGCGGTACGCCTTTCCGCGCTCCTTCGCGTAATATATCGACTTCTTATTCTTTGAGAGGAGTGCCTTCAAAGCCAACTCCCACGCATTGAGAAGAAGAATAACGAAACACTCGTCTCGATATGAGAAGTTCGGTTTATTGTAGACCTCAATCGCTGCGAGCATGGCTGCCTGACTATTTCGAAGGAGATTCCGGTACGAACCGCAATAGTTCATGACGAGTCAGCCGGGGCAGCGTTACTCGCCGCCGCTTCACGTAGCAGTGCTCTCAACTTCTGGGCGTCCCCACCTTCAGTGAAGACCAGGACCTTCTTGCGCCAGCGCTCATTATTCAGATCGAGACTAATGACGGTGTCATCCTCGTCGACAACAATGAACTCGATCCGACCGAACTTGTCTGAGTGTCGGTCAGCATACTTGGCGAGCCCATACGCCTTCGCCGCCGCATCGGCCAAGTCTGTCATGTGCGGCTCAAGGAGATCAACGACGATGTCACCCTTTCGGGTGCGACGAAGAACTAGAAAGTCGGGGTATTGCGGATGGTCTTCCCCACCCTGTGAGTAGGGGATCGTGACGGACCAAGGCTTGCGCGGAGGGTTCCGTAACCAAGCGACAACTTCGCCCTTCTTGGCGAGCTGCTGCTCGATAACTCGGGCCTCCCACTTGTTCAACCTGCTCGGATACAGCCCCGTCTCATCCACATAGACGTGCTCCGCCCAGCACTTGTCGGCTCTTGTCACCTGCACCCGCTCGGGATACGGCTCCCGATCGGCAAGCTCTGGTTGTGTGGCGAGCTCGCGAACCTCCAGGTAGGCCAGCCGGGACCCTTCATTGAGAGCCGCGATCTCCTTCTTGTATGTCCTCAGCCATTCCTGGGTCTTCAGCTGCGCCGCATCCTCAAGGGCCGCTGCTACCCCCGGGTCGGCAGCTAGCGCTATCGCCTCGAGTTTTGCGTTGTCGGCGACTGCTGTGTCGTGCTCGACCCGTTTCCTCCACCAGGCCTTGTGGAGCCCTTCGCCGAGTTTCCGACCCGCCTCGTCAAACTGAGTGTCGAGATCTTCTTCCACTCGCCCGGTCGTCTGTTCCTTGAGCGGGGCTTCTTCCGCTATGCCAAGCCGGATCCGCCGGCCAGCGATGTAAACCGATGCAGACTCTTTGACGACCCTCCGGAAGAGCTCGCTCTCGCGCCGCTTTTCGTACTCGCTCGTCAGTATCGACAACAGGTGCGAGGTCACCGCGTCCGGCGCGTCGTTATCGATGCCGTCGTTCCCAAGTAGGAAGGCGAGCTTGGCGAGCCGCCTCACCTGGCTCGTCCTTCGCGCCTTCGGTACCACGTAAGACGGCAACTCCGCGAGCGTCTCGAAATACGGTTCGCTATTCTTGGCTCGCACGAGATCGACCACGTCTGCACCGCGGCGGACCTCGACCTGCAATCCGGTGTCCGGATCGCCGACGAGCTTGGCGACCACTTTGTCGAGGTTGGCCGCGTCGTAGTGCGGGAGATATAAGGAAACGCTGTTCAGCGACTCATCGACTTCAATCCGTCTGGCCAATGGGGTTCGGACCATTCTGCCAATGAGTTGTGCGATCGAGGTCGCATCGAGCGCTGTTCGAAAGGACATCATCGTCTCGGCGCGTGGGCAATCCCAGCCCGTGTTGAGGCTTGTCTTGAAGAACACGACACGGACGTCGGGATCGTCCACGATGTCGGACGGGTTTAGATGGCGGATCTCAAGGCTACCAACCTTCGCGACCTTGCCTTCCTGGAAGGCGTGGGCGAAGGCGCGCGGTGGGAGGAGGGCACCAGCGCCGACCGCTCGACGAATCGCCGCAACCGCTTGTTCCAGGTCTGTCTTCGTCAGGTCCTTAGCAGTTCCGTCCTGGACCTGAACGACAAGGATGGGCCTGACGACCTCGTCGTCTGTCATCTTGCAGTATTTGTCCCAGCGATCCCAGGACTCGCTCCACGACTTCGCGGCCTGGGAGAGCATCGTGATGTCGCTGGCTTGTGCTCGGCTGGGGTGGTGGACATCGATGAAATCCTTGAGGAGTCCGGAAGCGCGCACGTCGTCGGCTGGTACTTCAACGGGCCGCTGAACACGTCCCGCGCCGCCGATGAGACGCTGAAACCGCTCGGGAGTCGCTGAGATACCGGCAATGATGGGAACTGCCGGCATACCGTCGGCCTCGCTGCCCTTTATGAATTTCTGCATGATCGTGGTGGCTTCCTCGCGAAAGCCAGGCCTTTCAGTGGTTCCACGATGCGCTTCGTCGATGAGGATAAACAGCGAGGGTGCACGCCGGGCCACCGTGTTCGCAATCGTTTGCCAGATAGTGTAAGTACGGGCGTCACCTGCTTTGACGAGGCTTGCTTCTTTCGACAACTTCTGGATGTTCAGGAAGTGGACACGGCGAGGAGCCAAGACCTCCTCATCAAACGAGGGGCCGATAACCACGAGATCAGCGGGCCCGAGGACCGAACTCGACGACAGCATCTTCCGTCGGGTCTGCTCGTTGAGTTCGGGCTGATCGCTGAGCCAGAGAAATGTCGCATCCCGCACAGGCGAGTAGTTCTTGTCACCTTCCAAGATGCGCTCAATCGCGGCTGTCGCAATGAGGGTCTTTCCAGAACCGGTCGGTGCCGACAGCCAAGCGGCTTGCTTGCTACGCGGGGACTGCTTCACCTCACTCGAGGCGAGATGCAGCGCGGCGACGAGATCATCGACGGCGTGCTCTTGGAAGTCCTTGAGCAGGATTTTCATGCGAACTGCTCCACGTTCAACCGAAAGTTCCGCAAGTAATCCTGGTAGAGCATCGACGCCCGGACGTGCGATGGCAGTCGGGCGCGCATCTCACCAAAGGCCGCTTCGGAATCGGTGACCAGCCAGACATGTGTGACATCGGAGCGGTGGCGGAGCTCTTCCGAGAACGCGCGGAATCGCTTCTCCTCAAAAAGCACCCCGTAGCGCGAGCCTCTCGGCATACTGAATGGGCAGTCTGCCTGTGCGTCCCGTGGCCCGACGGCCCCGGCGGAAAGCCACAACAACGGAATGAGCGCCGCGTCGCTATGTCGGAGATCCAGCTCATCGGGATCGATGTAGTCCAGTTGGAAGAACTCAATGTTCTCGAGAAAGCCAGCCAGCTGCTTGGGTAGCGGCGTCCCATCGGCTCGGGTGCCGCGAACGACGGCTTCACATCGCGGCCGGGTGACCTGTTGGAAGATGCCATGCCGCTCGAATTCTGGATCACCTCGGTACGTTCCGTCGCGATAAAGCTGGCGGGCAACGCTCTCTTCGACCTCATTATTCGTGACGAGGATGCATTGACGATGGCCGCCGTCAGCAGCATTCAGTAACGCGGTCGAGTGCAGTGTCGTTCCCGACCCAGCAAAGAAGTCCAAAACGATCGCATTGGGCCGATTGGCAACCACTGTGGCGAGGCAGTCTCTCACGGCATAAACGGACTTGGGGAACGGAAACAGCCTCGGCTTTCCGAGCAGCTTGCGTAGGAGCTCCGTGCCATGCGTACCTGCATCGTAGGCGCTATCCGTCCAAACTGTCTTCCACTTTCTCGTCGTCTTCCTTGGTACGGCGTAGTTGAGGGTCCAGGTGCCTTGTTTCTCGCGATAGCGAGCACGTACCAGACCGGCGTCGATCCGCAGTTGCATCGACTCTGGTTTGAAAGCCCAGCATCGATCGTCCCCGTTCTTGTCGATCGGCCATATGGGCAGAAGGCCATCGACTGGGCGGAAACTCGGCTTCGCGGCAAGAGGAATCGACGGACCAGCCTTGACTACTCGCTGCGTCTTCTCATCGACGTAGATCGGATAGAACTGATTCGGTCGCGCTGGTCGGTACGACGATTCGGCGCCTCGCCGGCGCGCGTGACGCCACTCCCAATTGCGACGGGCATCCGGGGTCGCAGCTGCGTCCTCCGGGTCTTCGTCCTCGGCTGCCTCGATCCGCTCTTCCATCTCTTCGTCGTCTGACTCTTCGTCGCGTAGTGGCTCCAGATCCATCGCGAACTGGGCGAAGTCGGATCTGGGCGCCCTTGCCTTCGGCTCGAGTGCGGGGCGATCACTGATGACGTTTCGACCGATGCTCGGCATCACGAAGATAGCGTACTCCTCTACGCGCGCGAGATTCGTCTTCGCCGTCCCTTTGGGGTTTATCACGATCGTGACAGTTTGCCGAAGGAAGTCGGGCTCAGGAAAAAGATCAGCGCGCTCAAGTAGCGAGCCGAGATGAAAGGCCTCGTGCTCATCGACGGTCACGATCAACACGCCGTCCGATTTGAGAAGGCGCTTCGCGAGCTTTAGCCGCTTGTGCATCATGCTGAGCCACTTGCTGTGCCGCCAGGTGTCGTTCGAGTCGACGTACCGGTTGTTATACTTCCAGTCACGAGCGCCCGTGTTGTATGGCGGGTCGATGTAGATACAGTCGACACGACCTTCGAGGAGATAGACGAGGAGTTGAAGTGCATGGAAGTTCTCGCCGTTGATCACAGCGTGGTGTGGTTTCGACTCTCCGCCGCGGGAGATACCCCCGAGCGACCGCAGGGCAGGATAGACGGGTTCACCAAATCGCTTCAGAACAAGAAGGTCCCTGACGGGAATGCGCTCTCGCTCGCCCGAGCGAGGTTGCGCGCGTTCATCCGTCGGCTCGACTTCAGCGACATTCCTAGCAATCGAAGCGACGCGATAAATCGCGCCGCCTTCCAGTACATCGCGGCGCTGTACCAATGACCCGACACGAACTGGAATTCCAATCAGCGTTGTGGTCTCGGGAATGTGCTCCTCGAAGACGAGCCCAAATCTCTGTTCGCGCTTGAGCGCGCCAACAGCACGCTGCAATTCCTCTCGGAGTGCTGGGTCAGGGACGTGCTCAATCAAATCATCGATTCTTCCCAAGTTTGAGCTCCTTCCTCAGTGCGCCCTTGTCGTTAGCGTAGTCAATCAATCAAATCGAACTGCGGAGTTCACTGGGGCTTTATAGCTCTCGCCTTCTGGACAGTAGCCTGAAGCACGTATTCACGTTTCTCTAGTTGCGTCTGATGCCCTTCTTCGATCGTCCGTGTCCTTCCGCCAAGAGGAGTGCTATTCGACACCTTCACATCGACGAACTTGCGACTGCAATCCGAGGCGCCGGCTTTTATCGTTTCCGGCTTGACACCAACTCTAGCGAAGCCTATGTCCCGTGATGGCTTGAGGTTGCGTCATCATGGCTACGTGTCAAGGGAGGATTCCGCGCCAACGCCTCGGCGAATCGCTAAGAGTTGGATCAACATACTCTGCAAGGCCCAGAGGTCCTCGCTTCGGGACGCGCACCTAGGGCACGGCATTGGTAGAGAAGCATGCTTCTCCGCAATCCAGGTGAGCGCTTGGAATAAGAAGCTCAGGCGCTGGAACATAAACAGCGGACCGTATAGAAGACGGACAGCTTGGTAGAACATGACGAGAGACAGGAGCATACCGACCCAAGCTCCGGTCGGGGTCAGAAACGGCTTGAGAACCATCAATATCACGGCAATCGAGACTGTCAAGAACAGGGCGTTATAAAATCTCCCATTCCATCTAAGGTCACGAAGCGTAGTGTCTGCATTGAGGGCCTCCGCGACATCGATAGTGTATCCATATTGACTATACAGATCTAGCATAGCACGTGAAATTGCAGTGAGGGCCGTAGTTGCTAGGGGCGTAAGCGAGGACAATGCCACGACGAAAACCTCGAGCGAAAGGGTCCCAATCCAAAGCCCCTCTGACAGGGGGTGATACTGAAGGTAGAATCGCGCAAGGAGATAGGCGCCTCCCACGGCGATCAGGAGGTCTAAAGAGAGGGCTCGAATGTGCCGCCAAAACGCGAGTCCGAAAAGCGGGTCGGGCCGAGTCTTGCCGCGCAGGCTGCGCGCCAGCGCGAGCCCATCCCTACGAAACACGTCATCAAAGGTGTGGTAACCCCACGACACAAGAATAGATACCGGTGTGGGATTCACCGGCAGGTGCCCCTAGACGCATACACGAGTAGCTACCTCTCTTTTCGGGAGGTACACGGAGCCGACTGTCTGGGCCGCGGCCAGGTTGTGATGCCACGTCTCGTGACCGAACACCCGCTTGTCCCTCCTTCACACGATATATAAGGTAGCCTCCCCCAGAGCCCGCTGCCCGCGACCCTCCTCGCCCACTCCCTTTCCAAACCCCGCTGAAACCTGTTATTAGGCTAGGCGTGGCACCGCCTGATGGCTACGAGCACCGGGAAAACGAACCTCCTCCTCCTGTCCGCTTCTCCGCACCTTCACAGGCTTCATCTTCATCGGCTTCGGCCGTCCTCCATAGCCTCTGGGTCGATGAAACGATGTAGGCTCCTGCCGCGCCGAACAGGAGTGCGGCGTTCACCCTGCCCGTCTTACCCCACTGCCACATCGGTCGACGGCTACCTCCCCGCGTGACTTGCTTTTGGTATAAGAACTCGACGACACACTCCCCTTCACCACGCTCGTGCGGGCGACGAAAGCTCTCCTTGCACTTCTGTCTTGTGCCCAGATCTAGCGGGGGCCCGTCTCGAAAAATCGTCTCGAGACGGAGACTCATGGGGCACCAGGTTACAGGCAAAGGGTTGCGACTTGGCGGGACCGAACCGGAGTCGAGCACGTTGTAGCCCCAGATGTCGAACAACTCGTAAAGGTTTAGGCTCGGCCCCTCAGGGTAGATGTCAAACACGATGGCATGACCGCTCGGGTCCAAGCCTCTGTGTTCGAGCAGGTCGCTGCTGGTCAGATGCCAGGGTCCCGCGGGCTTGTCGACGCACGGAGAGTTGCTCGACTGAAGCGAGAATTTGCGGAGTCTGGCATATCGAAGCGCACTTCCTTCGCGCGCGACGGAATATAGCCAGTGTCCCACAGCTGTCTCCTTCCCCTGTCAGCCTCGCGTCATTCGTCCGCGCTCCTCACCAGAGTGCGCGTTTGCATTCAGTACCAGGCTCCTCACTACCTCTCTCCTCGCAAGTTGCTACCAAGAACATTCCATACGGTGTTGCCTGCGCCAACCTGCGCCAAAAGGAGTTCCTTTTGGCGCAGCCATATCTGGAAAGAGTGGCCGCTCTCTGAGCGGCTTTCATGCCCACGCCGTCCGACCCCATTTTGGTGCAGGCGTCAGGATGCCAACATTCGCCTCACAGTCTGCTCCGAAACGCGCAGGAGTCGTGCCGCAGCTCGGCGTGACAGTTCGCCTCGCTCAATGCGTGCGCGCACCTTCGGCCAGAGACGCTGAACACTCTCCTTGTCGGCCACCGATGGCCTGCCGAGTGGCCGTCCTTCACGCCGGGCACGCTCCATCCCTGCACGGACCCGCTCTTTGAGGATAGCCCGCTCCAGCTGCGCCCAAACCGCTGTGATGCCGAACATGGCCTCGCCAAAAGGCGAGGTCGTGTCGATCCACGGCTCCTGGTAGCTGCGGATGCCAACCTTCCAGCCGCGCAGGCGCTCGAGAGTCTGTGACGCATCCAACACACTGCGAAACGCCCGGTCGATACGCCAGACCAACAAGAGGTCCACTTTACGTTTGGAAGCGTCATCCAGGAGCCGGGCCCATGCGGTTCGCCTTGAGAAGTCGGCGGCGGACGCCTTGTCTACGTACTCGCCGACCACGTCGAAGCCTTGCGCTTGGGCGAACTCGCGGAGAGGCAGCAACTGCGTGTCGACATTCTGATCGCGATCGGCAGTCGAAACTCTTGCATAGAGGGCGACACGCACTGCCATCACCTCCCAACGACTAGCGGAGCGGATCCGTAGAGACCCAAGATCACCACGACAGAGGCCGCCATCGAGATTGCCACCAAGAGGGCGATCAGCGCCTTCATGACGCCTGACCGTCGATTCTGGTCAGGGTGCGCCACTGCTGCCCGGTCTCGCTGACCTCAACTTGGGCGAAGTAGCCGGCCTTGAGCCTGGGTGCCAGCTCGCGCTCGATGAAATGCCGGGCCTTGACCGTCTCGGCGCCGGCCGCCTCCTGAATTGCCACTGCGATCGGGTCTCCATCCTCGATCCGTCGGTACAGCGCTATGCGCACCATGCTGGATCCCTCCAAATTCAGTCTTGAGACGAAAAAACCGCTCCTTCGAGCGGCTCTGGGAGCGGGTTCTGTGATATGTGGCCTTAAGCGGGGCTTGAACGGCCCTGCTTGAGGCGGTTTGGGGGCAGGTCCAGGTGGTCTACCCGCCGTCAGATGTGGATGGTCTCTGGGCAGGCTGGCCGCTAGTCGGCCTCTTGCCGTGCTTCTTCCTCTTCCGGGTCTCATTCGGGTCGAGCCGTATGGCCTGGACCAGGGCTCGGCGAGGCCACTCACCCTGGACGGCCTGCTGCAGCCAGTAGGCTGGCTTGTCGCTCATTGCCGCAAAGCGGTGGTGTGTAAAGCTCAACTCGGGGTTCCGCAGCGTCGGCGGGAATGCCTCGGCGGTGTGGATCAGTTGCCTGACGTAGGCGGCGCTGAGGTTGTTGGCCTCGGCCAGTTCCGAGGCGGTGCTCCGGCCGCGGTCGGCCCGCAGAGCGAGAGCGGCGTCAGCCTGCGCCCAGAGAGTTTTCTCTTGACGCGCCCGGGCCTGGCGGAACTCGTCGAAATAGTCTGTCATCGCTCGCGGCTTCTCTCCTATCCAATGATGGCGGTCCATGAACGGACCACCTCTTCCAGGGTTACGTCTGAGGCACCTCGCTTTGCCCGGCAGCGGGCAAGCACCACCCGCATCGCCTCAAGAGGTCCTAGGGAGGCCGCTTCGGAGACCTCCAGACAGTCAACAGCCTCGTCGATCCGATGGGCTCGCTCCCAGGTGTCCGGCATGATGATCACTCCTTAGATGCAATGACGCTCGGTTCCTTGATCTTGGCCCCGCGTGGGAGTCCCATAGCTATATCACCCTTGTGGCGATCGCCTATGGCGTGGCGGTTCTCGCTTCATCACCGGCGGCCAGCCCTTCCGGCTCTGCGACGGCCGCGCCCCGGCCGTTATAACATGCCCTGGCCAGGATGTTCCTGGCGGCGTTTTCGTCTCTGTGCGCTCGGTACCCGCAGTGCGGGCAGACGTGAATGCGGGTCGTAATTTTCTTCGGCACCAGCTCGCCGCAGCTCGCGCACTCCTGGCTGCTGTACGCTGCCCTAACTTTGACCACCCGGTGGCCTGCGGCTTCCGCCTTCTCCGTCAGCAGGCGCTGGAATGTGCCCCACGACACATCCTCGATGGCGCCGGCGATCCGATGGTTTGTCCGCATCCCAGCCAGGTTGAGCAGCTCGACGGCGATCAGGCCGTGGTTCACGGCGTAGGAGCGAGCTGTCTTGTGCAAAAAGTCGTGGCGTTGGCGTGACACCTTGAGGTGGAGCTTGGCGAGCCTTGCCCGCTGCTTCTGCCACCGTCTGCTGCCGTACTGTTTGCGAGCCAGGGCTCGTTGCTCGGCGATGATCTGTGGCCTGACCTTCTTAAAGAACCGCGGGTTCGGCACTCGTCCGCCGTCGCTGTCCGTGACCAGTGCGTGCAGTCCTGCATCCAGGCCGATCGGCGGATGACCACACGGGTCACAGGGCGCGGGATCAGGGAGTGTGCAGGCGATCAGGGCGTACCAACCGCCGTCGGCACGCAGTACCAAATTACAGGTCTTCGGTTCGCCCTTGAGCGGCCGGTGAAGGCGGATCTTGACCGGACCGCCCAGTTTCTTGGGGATCATCAGCCGCCGGCCGTCAGCCGACAGTCGCCAGTCATGTGGGTGTTGGCGACGACTATGTTGCCGCAGCGGAATGGACACACGGCACCGACCATCCAGGTAGGTGGGAAAGGCCCGCTTCTCGCCTCGGCTACGAGCGGTCACAAAAGCCTCGGTGGTTTGGGAGAGTCTACGGGCGATCGACTGCACCGTGGAGGCCGATAGGTGTTCCAACCCCGGACGGGCGTACATCTTACTCAGATCCCGGTAGAAGAGAAATTTGCCGCTTCTCTGGTACTCGGCTCTCACCGCCGCTAGCATGGCGTTTCGGACTAGGCGGCCTTGATGCATGCCGGCCAATAGAGCCGCCCGCTGGCGGGGAGTTGGGCTGAGTCGGTAGCAGAATGTGCGCATCATGACGCCTGTCTCCTGGATAAACTCGCTACCCGGGTAGCGCTTTTGTTTCGTCGCAGAACCACTGGCTCTCAACCCTCCTTGAGGAGGCGGTGCCTCGGGTCGACCAGCCAGGCGCTCCGACCGCGGCGAAGATTATAAAAGCAGTTGTCGAATTCCGAGTCGCTATCAAAGAGCGTGAGCGTGCCAGCACCCCGGCGTACCAGGAGAATGGCCCGGCGGTCGCGATTGAACCAAATGGAAGTGCGCGTGCTGGTGTCGGTGTAACCGTGAGCGAGAGCTGCCATAAGCGCGTCGGGCAGGCCGTCCGAACCGAGGTCGAAGGCAAGATTGCCCGCGCGGTCGTACCAGCTGAATCTGTCTGCCACCCAGGCAAGCATTTCAGGGTCGTGTGCCGGTGCAGCCGGGGCGTCCGGTTTGGGCCTCAAATCATGCGGTGCCACTTGCGCCGCCTCCCTCTCTGCCGACTCACTCCACGCCAGATCGCAAAGATCATCATTGCGGCGAAAAACCAGCTCGTTGGACTGTTCAGGTGCGCCAGGTCATAGCCCAGCCAGACCAAGTGGTACAAGGTGTAACCCACGGGCCATTCCTCCAGTTACTTCCAGGCTTAAGGCAGTGCTAGGGCCGCCCGGGCGGGCGGCCCTGTCACGAGAGACACGGGCCTAGCTGGCCTCGGCTTCGGTTTCCGTTGACGGCTGGGACTGGAGTCGAGTCGCCCGGCGGCGGCGTCGCATCTCAGCGGCCAGCAGCATCAGGAGCGCGAAGATCAACACGCCGATGAACCACCAGGGAAAGGCGGCGATGATCGGCACGGTGCGGGACACGCTCTGGCCATCGAACGCGGTGGCTTGGACGTACAGCTTGGCACCCGAGGGAATGGTAACGGTCATGTGATCGCCGAAGCCGAAATAGAAGTGGCGACCAGCGAAGGCGATCCAGCGGACCTGCAAGCCAGCTGGGATGCCATGGATGGTGTATGTGGCGACCTGGCCGGGCTTAACGCTGGTCGGGCCGACCAACGAGAGCACCAGCGGCACGATGGTGATCGTCTTTGTTGCCATCTGGCCATCCCTGGCAGTCGCCGTAATGGTCACTGGCTGATGCCAGACGAGATTAGTGTAGAAGAGTCCAGTCGCGGTGATGCCGGTGTCGAACCGGTTGGTCGACCACACGACAGGGGCGGTGGTGTTGACCGAGTAGTGCGCTGGCACCCCTGGCTGGACGGTCGCTGGGCCGGAGATGACAAGCGCAGCCTTGGGAGTGGGCTTGGCGGGCGTTACCTTCGGCACGACCGGCGCACTTGGCGCCTGGACGGGCGCGAAGGCATTGCCGCCGAGGACATACGGGATACCCAGGCCTGCCGTCTGGGCGTAGGTGCCAGCCGCCGAGGAGAGTGGGAAGCTCTGGCTGATCGTGATCTGCTCTCCGGTCGGGATGCGATAGGTGATCTTGCTGTAATTGGTGCCTGCCGGCAGGTTCAGCGAAGAGACCCAACCCGCACCGGCGTTGAAGATCGGAGCGCTGGCGGTCCAGGTCTCAGGCATGGGCGCAACCGAGTTTGAGTTCCCTACCAGTGGCCCGCTCTGCGAGTAGAGGTGGTAACCGTTCGCAACGGTCATCCAGCCAGGAATGACGAGATCGACGGTGGTCGTGCCAGCTGCCGAGGTGACCGTCACAGGCACGGTGACAGGGGTGCTGGACGCGTGGTCCAGAAGCACGGCCGCGACCACGGTGTCTCCGGCCATCGGGCCACTGGGTGAGCCGCCGAAGGTGAAGGACGCTCCGGCGTCAGGGTTGCGGACGCCAATTGTCTCATTCACACCCGAGGCGGTCGCGGTGTTGGGAAAGGTGGCGGACATGGCGTCGACAATCAGGCTGGCCATGCCGGTTGGCACCGTCAGGGTGATCGGAGGCAACGCAGGCGCGCTGCCGTTCGAGTTGAGCGTGTTGGATTCAGACACCATGATGCCCTTGAGATGATTGCTGGCGGCGGTTCCAAAGACACAGACGGGCGGTGCGGCAGCACCTAGCGCACTTGGACAGATCGGCGCGCCCGAGGCGGCAGATGCCGGGAACGCCGGGGCGATGACCGCTAGGAGCGCAGCGACAAGGAGCCAGGAGCGGAGCTTGATCTTTTGGAACATGGGAACTCCTCCTTCTTTCCTGGGGCGTTGGGGCCGGGTCGTCGGGACGGGGCTGGGCCGAGTTACAATCCACCTCCCTTCGCGCAAAGTAATAGGGGCGGCCGATTGGCCGCCCCTGGGATCACTAGTTGTTACCGCCCCCTTAGCAACTCGCCCAGGCCCTCCAAGTCGATGGCGGGCATGGGCCCGCTGCCTGGCGGGGTGAACGGCCGGCCGAGCAGCCGCTCGGCCAGAGCCTCGAGGCTGGGAGCGGGTGGCAGACTACGACGCATGGCATCGAGGCGCTCAGAGATCTCCGGGTGAGATGGGTTGCCGGCGAGCGCTTCGGCCCGCCAGCGGGGGTTGTTGAAATACGGCCGCTGCCAGATCAAGGAAGCGCGGCGACCGCTACGCTGGGCGATCAGGCGGGTACGATTGAGGGTCGTCACCTCGTCGGCGAGCAAGACCTTGCGCTGAAAGGTCTGCGGCGAGAAGGTTGGTTGGCCGGAGGCGGCAGTTTGCCTCACATGAGTGATGACAGTAGTCATGCCTAGACGGTCGCTGACCCATTCGGCGCTGTCGTGGCCGAGACCGGGAAAGGCTAGGTAGCAGTGGGCCGTGTCGACGATGGCACTAGCGCGATCTGCGCCGTACACGTCGTTGATCTGGCGGATGGCTTGCAAACCGAGGACGGTGCTGACACCCGCGCCGGTAAGAGTGCTGAGCGCGTCCAGCAGACCGGGTATCTCGCCAACGTTTGCGAGCTCGTCCAGCTCCAGCCAGACTGGCCGCGGTGTGCGGCCAGCCTGGCGCTGAGAGCGGTGCAGGGCCGCAATCAGGCTACCCCAGACGACCGCTTGATGCGCGGCATGATGACCGGAGCCCAACACGAACACAACGGTTGGCTCGTCCAGCACGCTGTGCCAGTCCCAGTCGGCGTCGCTGAGAATCTGTAGCATGCCAGGAGTCGTCCATGTGTTCAGGCGAGCCGCGGTGTCGATGGCGATGTTGCTGGCGAGCCTCTTGTCGCCGCCGACGGCTTCGGCGACGACTCTGAGCTGGCTAGCGGCCCAAGCATCAGCCGTGTCGGCTACTTGCGCCAACCGGGCGGGGTCGCTCGCTGCGACATAGGCGAGAGCCAGGGCATCCGCGAGGTTGCCAGGCCGCCCCACCTGCGCTGACCCGAGGCGATACGCCAGAACCGCGCTGGCGGAGAGGATCAGGCGTGCCATCGAACCCCAGAACGGCTCACGCTCGCCGCTCTTCGTCGGCACCATCGCCATTGCCAGGGCCTGGGCTGCGCTGTAGTTCGGCTCGTTGCTGGTGTGGTCGCTGGGGTCGAGCCAACTCAGCGGGTTCCAGGTATCGCTGAGCTCTGGCCTGTCGAACCCTACGACTTTGACGATGTAGCCGGCGGTTTCCAGCCGCTGGCGGCTGAGGGCGAGCAGTTCACCCTTGGGATCAGAGATAACGGCGCTGGGGCGGGGGTCCGGCAGCGTCGGCAAGCGGAGCAGATTCGGCAGAAAGAACGACGCACCCTTCCCCGCGCGCGGCGGGCCAAGAATAAGCAGGTTCTGGCCGATCGGCCAGGTCGGGACCAGCACCGGCAGGCCGAAGGAACCCGCACCCAGGGACATTGAGGGGACGCGGGAGCGGGTCGCAAAGCCGCCCGTCCAGGGGCTGACAAGCCGAGAGGTCCCATAGTTCGAACGAGCGTTGGGCATATCGATACCTCCTCAACAATGGAAAATGGAGCAGGGCCGCCCACGAGGGCGGCCCTGCGTCTGCTGCGGGGGACCGGGATGACCGGTGCCGGTTAGAGGTTGGGATCCAGAAGAGGACGGAATCCACGCTCCGCCGCCACCTCTGGTGACAGCACTTTCAGCCAGCCACGCTGGTCCTCGCACAGCACGCCCGGCCTTCCGGTCGCCTCGCACGTCACGAGCGACCTTTCCTCGGCCAGATCGATGGCACGTTCGATGTCGGGCGGCGCAGCGGTATTGAGATAGACCCGGAGCGTACCGTACTTCTGTTGGACCCGCTCGGCGCGGATCTCCAGGCCATCGCGTTGCGCTACGCGGGTGATCTCAACAGCCAGGTCGTGGATCAGACCGAACCAGCCGTCCTCGCACCATACGCCGTGGGGAAACAGGCCAGGAAACTTCTGGTCGAGCTTTTCGTTGTTCTCGTCGTTCATCATCGATGCCCCCTCGTGTACTGTGTGTCGGGGTTCGTACGTTACGCGATTTCCCCCTCCCCCAAGAACGGGGCGGGGCCGCTTCTGCTGGCGACCATCTGTCTGTTGCGGATTGGTTCGATCGTACCTTGGCGGTCACGGTTCGTCGGCGGGCTGAAAGCCCTTCGCGACCGCCACATCCGGTGCCAGGGTGGCATACCACCCACTCTGGTTGTTGACACAGAGCGTTCCTGGCCGACCGGTCTCCTCGCACCGCTGGGCGGAGTGGTCCCTAGCCGCGTCTATGACAGCCTGGATGTCATCCGGCGGTTGGCCATCGCTGTCCCAAACTACGCGGAGCGAGCCATACTTCTGTTCGACCGTCGTGAGCCGGACCTGAATGCCCTCCCGCTGGGCGATACGGGTGACCTCAACGGCCATGTCGCGGACGATGTCAAACCAGCCATCACCACACCACACGCCATAAGGAAACAGGCCAGGGAACTCGAGGGCGAGCTTCTGGTTGTTCTCGTCGTTCATGCCGCGTCGTCCTCCGGACTGTTCGGTGATTTAGGTTAATGGATTCGGGCAACCAGCCGCAGCGCCCTGCGGGCATCGCGGCCCAAGCTGTGGGCGGCAAGGGGCACACGCCTACACGGCGAATGACGGGCGGAGGTGGTTTTGGTGGACAAGCCAGCTGAGAGCGGCGACTCTTCGCCAGGGTCAATCATCCTGATCTGCGGCATGATTCACTTCACGTCACGCCTCGACTGGCACATGCAGGATCTGGGCGACGTGACCGATGCCAGTCGGGCAGAGGAGATTCACGACCTCGTAGACAGGCTGGCTAACTTTCAGCCCACGCATGTCGCCGTCGAACACGAACACGTGGATGATGACGCGTTGAACGCCCGCTACCAGGAGTTCCTGGCGGGGAACCTTACGTTGCGCTCCACCGAGGTGGAACAGGTCGGCTTTCGCCTGGCGGGCCAGGCAGGACACTCCAGGATCTACCCGATCGACTGGATGGGACTCCTCCCCGGTCAGCGCGGCTACGGGGAGGTGCTGGAGTGGGCGAAGTCCCACCAGCCCGAACTCTATCGGGAGTTGGCGGGAGGAGGATCGGGGACGACGTCTGCCGCCGCCCAACCACTCGTTGATCTGATCCGCCACGCCAACCAGCCCGATTGGGACAGGCAGGCCCAACGAAACTACCTGCGCCTCGCTCAGATCGGGGACGGTGACGACTATGTCGGACTGGACTGGCTGACATGGTGGTATCGTCGCAATCTCACCCTCTACGTCAACATCGCTCGCCTGGCGGAGACGCCACGGGCGAGGATTCTGGTATTGATCGGGGCAGGACACCGTTTCTTGCTGCATCAGTTCCTTCGGGACAGCGGGCGGTATACCGTTGAGGACGTGGGGAACTACCTCGCCTGACCAAGAAGACGAGTTGCCTCAGTGGCCAGGACTTGCGGTACGGTTGCCGGCCTAGCAGGACTGGAGAGTGGCTTTCTGCGCGTCGACGTGGCGTCCGATCTACACGTGGACTTTTTCCCTGCCACCCCTAGGGAGTACGCCAAGGTGGTCCTACCCAAGGATCCGTCTCAAGTTCTCGTGATCGCAGGCGACCTCGGGCACAGCAACGAGCAGGCGGCACAGACCGTGAAGGCGATGCAGGAGATCGGCGGATACGGCCATGTGCTGGTCGTCTTCGGAAACCATGACATGTACCTCATGGCCGAGTCTCGCCAGTACGAGGACTCATGGGAGCGGCTGACCGAGCTGCGTGGCCTGCTGGAGAGCGTGCCCAACACGAAGGTCTTGGATGGGGACGTGATCGAGATCGACGGCCTCCGCTTTGGCGGGACGGGCATGTGGTATGACATGTCGTTCGGGCTGGAGCGGGGGTGCCCGCGGGAAGAGTTGATCTCACTCTGGCATGGCACGAACAGCGATAGCCAGTTCATTCGATGGGGTGAGATCGACATGGACTCCTACATGTCGGAGCAGCGGCAGAAGCTGGACGCCATCGTGGGCGACCTAGACGTTGTGATTACCCATGTCGGGCCGGACTGGCGGCGGGCCAGCCCGGCGTACCAGAACGAGCTGTCTACGGCATTTTTCTACTTCGATGGCCAAGACGAGCTGAAGAGGGTACGTGGCACCTGGCTCTTTGGACACACCCACGAGCGCAGCGATGCCGTGGTCGGCAGTTGCCGACTGGTGAATGCTGCGCTCGGCTATCCGTGGGAGATGGGAGACAGACGGGTAATGCGGATCGAGATTGGCAAGGGGCCATGACCTCAGCCCCCTCCACGCTTGAGGCGAGCCAACTTTGACTCGCCGGGCACGTCAGGATACCGACGAGCCATCTCCTCCGGCGTCAGCCGGTATGTCGTCGTGGGCCCTGTCTCTTCCTTGATTCTTACCGCTAGGGATGGCTGGACAAAGCGGGACTTGGGTCGGCCCGTCCAGTGGCAGGTTAGGGTGTCGGGATCGGGAGCGTAGCCGCTTTTCATTGGGCATTCCTCCATCTCTGATTGAGTTCGGGGCTCGTCAGCGCGAGTGGCTGACCTCGGCCAGGGCAAGGCGCTTGTCACGACGGCGGCTGAGGGATCGGGCGGCACCTGCCAGGACCCGCTCGCGCTCGGTCTTGGTGGCTTCCTTCATTGCGCTGATCGACTGCTTCATCGAGGTATCAATGTAAAGGTGGAGCGACTTCCTGTGCCTGGAGGCAGCCACATAGCTCGCCTCTCTGGTCTCGGTTGGGGAGACCATCCAATAAGATCAATCGACAGTCGAGCCCTGCGAACGATGGATGGTCGAGGCGTACGCCAGGTGGAAGTCGGTATATGTCTTGGGGTCGAAGGCGACTTCTCGGCCTCCGTCCGCGAGTGCCACCCGGATGTGGCCTTTCTCGTCCATACCCCGCACGACGCCTACATCGCCATTGATCACGCCCGTTTGACGGTCATTCGCCCTGAACAGGATGCGGTCCCCGGCGTACAGGTCTGTGTGGCCCTGTCTGGTCGTCTGCAGGTCTGTCGCAACAACGTCGCCGAGGAGCCCTCGGCGGCGTAGCTCGGCTTGGGCCTGCTTATTCAACTCTTCCCCGTCGATGTGACTGGCGGCTAGGATCGCCTGACTGTCACTTGGGTGTGCCACATGGTCGTTTGCCCACTGGGTGACCAGCTGCTTAGCGAGGTCTTTCCGATCGGCCACATGAACTGCACCGTCTCGGTCATAGATGGCCAACGCTTCGGCCATGCGGCCACGCCGCAGGAGATCGGCCGCGCTTTGGTGGTGAGTGAGGTGCTGGCGGCGGTTATCGGTGAGTTGGGCGTGGGCACCGGTTGCGTCGGCTATCTCGCGGGCGGCGACGAATCCGCCGCCCGGACCGATCGCCTGCAGTTGCTGGTCGTCGCCGAGCAAAATTAACTTTGCGCCAGCCCTGCGGGCCTCTCGGGCCACTTTGGCGAGGGAGTTTGTGTCCACCATAGCCGCTTCATCAAGAACGACAAGGGTCCGCGGGTTCAGGGCCCACTCGCTCCTGCGACGGGGCGGCAGTTTGACTTTCTGCCCGGTCAGTTTGCTGTCGGCAAAAGCGCTGACGGCGCGGCTGGCCTTCTGGCTCAGAACCGCGATCCGGGACGCCTCTCGCGGCATGCCGGTGCGGGCAGCCAGGATCGCCGCTTTGTCGGCTGCGGCCTGGTCGGGGTCGAACCTCCCCGAGCGGTGCATCTGATCAATTGCAATGGCCTTTACCTCGGCAGGTGTCAGGCTACTCAGTGCGGCGGCAGTCGATCGAATGCTGGACCAATCTGGCGGGGTGCAATGGGCGCGGGCCACGCGGGTCAGGATCTGTTCGCGCTCACGGAGAGTCGGCAGGTCCAGACGGCGGGTGTGATCGCTGAGGAATTTCGCAACGCTGGTCGATCGAATGCCGGAGCCGTTCTCCAACTCACGGGCGGCAGCGTTGGCTTGGGCTAGGCCGATCACGCGGTAGCCAGAACGTTCATACGCCTGTCTGACCGCTTTCATGGTGGCTGTCTTTCCCGACCCGGCAGAGCCGGTGATGACAGCGAGGCGGGCTGGGCCGGTCACGACATTGGCGGCGATCTGTTGCTCGGGGGAGAGACCGTTGATGGCGGCGTCAACGGCGCGGCGGGAGGCGGCGCGGCCGCCGAAATACTTGCCGCGGGGGCGTGCTAGCCAGCCCAGGTCGTGGACCATGCGACGTTCGCTGGCAAGGTGGGGCTTTGTCGTGAATGTTGCGTTCCCGAATTTATCGGCGAGCCCAGCTGGCACGAACGGACTCCAAGCCCGACCCGCCGCCTCCAGCAGCCGGTCGGCACGGGCTGTCACCTGGGTGGCGTCGAGGTGGCCGTAGCTGGCGACGGCCAGGTGTTGGATAAGGGTGGCTTTCGTGAAGGTGGAATTTTCCGCCGTCAACTCGCGGAGGACACGTTGAAAGTCCACATACAACTCAGCTGGCTGGCCGTGGCTGGAGCGGATGGCCCTGATGGCGTCGAGGGTGAAGCCGTGGGTGGCGGCTTCCAACTGCCAGCGGGCAAACAACGATGGTCGGTCGATGGTGCCCTTGGCTGGCCGATCCTGGGCCCAGGCACGTTCTGCCAGCGGCCCCTGGCCGTGGACAGGCATCGCATTGTGCCGGGACGACCAGGCGTGGGTGATGCTGTCGGGTACGCCGGTGACGTTGAATGTACCACCATCGCCGACGTCCAGCGAAAAGCCCAACTCCACCAAGCGGTGCGCCAGCTCCGCCTGGTACAGTGATCCGGCTGCCAACCTGCTCTGAAACAACGGATGCGACTCGATCGCGCCCCAGCTACCATCCTCGCGGCGGGCGACGTTGGCGACGATGGCATGGGTGTGTAGGTGTGGATCTTCCGCTCTGGATGTTGAGTGCTCGTAGGCGGTGCCGATCAGGCTAACATGCTCGGCCTTTATCCCGGCGTGGCCGCGGCGGGTGAAGCCGGCCTCCTGGCTCAAGTAGGCCAACGCACTTGACACCGCCGCCTCGTGGGCAGCGGCGATCTGATTGCGGAGGCCATCATCGGCCACGGCCCAAAGGGAACTGACAGATTTTGGCGCGCTAAACGTCAGATCCCAGCCGGGACAATGGTCTCGTGTCTGCTGGACGAGACGCTCGCCGGCCAGGGTCTCGCCGGCCAGCAGGTGGCCAAGTTCGCCGACTTGGACAACCGATCCGGGCATGACGCCAAGCGACTCGCTGGCACCAAACCAACGACCCGGTGGCTCGCCAGATGGGCCGCCGTAGTAGCCGACAGCGCCTCCATGGGCCAATTCTTCGAAATACTTCACAGCACCCGATGCGGACGTGATCTTCGTGATCGTCAACATGGGAAACCCTCCCTATCGTTCGTCTTGGAGCGCATCCGCCAGCTGTTTGGCGATGGCTTGGGCCTCCTGGGCGGTTGCCCCGGCACCTTGGGCAGCCGCCAGGGCGGCACTGACAACGATCGCGCGGCGCAGGCCGGACATGCGCCGGTCAACCGCCGCGTCTACGGCGGCTGGCAGGGCTTTGGCCAAGGCAGCGCGCACGGTGTCGGCAAGGGCGGCCTGATCGAGGCCGGCACGGAGAAGCGTGCGGACAGCCTTGGACCCATCGATCGAGTGAGTCGTGGCGTAGGTGTTGACCTGGTCGATCAGGCGGCCATCAATCCGAATCTTGAGGATGCGGTCGTTGGGCATCGAGAGAGACCTCCTCTTAAAGGCGCTGGGGCGAGGGATGCGGAGCGGGGCGGCGTCGGGGCAATCTCAGGTACCCGCGCACACGCGCGCGTGGAGTACAGGGCCAGGGATGGCCCCGGAGCAGGTCCGTTTGGTGGCATGACGGGGCAGGGAAACTCGCCTCTCTCCCTCCCGCTCCTTCCATTTTCGCCTCCTGGCTTAGCACCGCTCCTCGGCCTGCACAGGCCGCTCAGGCATAAGCTCCGGCTCCGCGCCACAGGCCCTTTGGGCCCTCGCCTGCGGCGAGTGTGGCGGGAGCCGGAGTTATTTCCCTCGCTCGGCGGCGGGACGCCGCCTGCCTGTTTCGGTCTCGTCGTGGTGCTGGGCCTCTGGCCAATTTCAAATGGAAGGAGCGGGAGATCTGAGTGGCCGGACCCGGTTGAAGGTATAGGAAGGAGTCGATGAACATGGACCCGACCACACGCCCCGCATCGTTCCAGGACCTGCTCACCGAGGTCGACGAGCGTTGGGAGTTCATGTCTGTTGGTGAGATGGCAGACATGTGCATCGAGGACCTAGCCCTCGAGGAACTTGACGAGGTGCTGGCATGAGCGCCGAGAGCGCCGAGCGAGGCACGCTACGGCGGCCGCGGACGCCTGCAGAGGCGAGGGCGATCGCCGAGTTGGTAGCACTGGCCCGTCGGCACGAGGCTGAACGGGTGCGAGCGGGTGAGGGCGACGGCAATCTCGACAACTGGGTGCCGCTGGCGGAGGACGTCGCAGAGGACAGCTACAGCGAGGAGTCGGCCCCGTGACGGTGATCAGTTGAAGCAGAGGGGCCATCCCGGACATTCCGGGGTGGCCCCTCCTTTTTTATGACTGCGGGACCGGGATGGCATAGAGTTTCCCGGCTTGGCCGGGTGGGTACTGCGCGCCGTCTGAGCAGACGGCGCAGCTTGTCGGCTGTTGCGGGGGTGGCGGAGGTGGCGGCCCTGGGCCGCCACAGGCGGTCAGGGTTGCGAGCAGGGCAACAAGGACGAGGGCTGGCGCAAGACGATTGGTCACTGGGATCAGGCCCCCTTTTTTGACGTATCGGGCCTCCGGACCCCAGGGCGGCCAGAGGCCACCCTGGGGGTTGCGGTCATGGAGTGATCGCCGTGACGGTTTGGGCCAGGGCCTGAAACTGAGCTGCATCCAGGACCGCATGGACGGCGATCAGCGCGAGGCCGAGGTTGACCAGCACGGCTAGGATGAACTTGGCGACTAGGCTGGACATGACGACACCTCCCCGGCCTTCGGCCGCGAGATGGGGGTCTGGTCGGTTCGAGTGGACGTCGTGACGAGGTGCGCTGTGGTCATAGGTGTGAGCTGAGGGGCTACGGCCTGTCGGCCGCGAGGTCAGATTCTGTGCGTCGGCTGTCCTGGGGTGGTCGATCTCGTCCGTGACGACGTAGCTGAAACGGACCGCCTGGAGGCCCCCTCTCTCGATTTTGTGGACACAGCGCACACGACGCACCTAAATGTGCGAACGTCGCGGCATCAAAAACCCAGCCGCTCTAGCTCTGCGCGTGGTACTGCCGCGTGGCCACAAGGCCGACTTCCGCCACTCGGCAGAATCGCTGAACCCGTTGCAGGGCAACCGTTAGCGGGTTGCTTGCGAGAATCACCGCTTGTGCACCCATGATTCCTTCGACATTCACCACGTCCACAGCCATGGCGGAAGCGGGGTCCAGACATGAAAGTAGGTGATGAACCAGGACCATGCCTCGATGATCCCGACCAGGGTGAGCACGAGGCCGACCAGGCTTCGTCCACCTCCGGCTCGTTCGAGTCTGCGAGCGTACAAGTGCTCGGCTATTAGCCTCACGGCAAACATGATGCCTCGCCTCCTTCCCTTCATCGTCCATCGGACCAACGAGTCAGACGCTCAACTCGTCACCTGGCAAGGCGGGCGGCCAAATGGCCGCCCGATTCGTCAGACAAGCCCGGGTCTTTGTCTGACACATTCGCCCGTCATTGCGGCAAAGCGGGCAACCCGCTTGGATCGGGGTGTCTTACTGTTGGGGCACTTGTTTGAATTCACTGCCAGTCAGCAGGTGCAGAACCAGGCCGCCAGCGATCAGCAACCAGGCTGCAACACCGAGTGTGGTGGCCCATATGCCCACGGTCACGGTCGAGCCTAGCGCCATGGCAACTGGGCCAGCTAGCACAGCGTAGCCAGCTGTCCGGCTAATGGCGAGAGGTCGCCACCAATTCGGACTGACGTGATGCACGGCTCCGGCTGCGGCGGCCCACAAGGCCGCGGCAACGGCTACCACGATCCCGGCCCACAGTAGGCCGAAGGCACCAAAGAACAACGGCCACCAGAACCAAAGGACGACCGCCGAGAGAAACCCCAGAGCCAGGGCCAAGCGCACCCCTGGGCTGGTCCACATCCACACCAAGAGCGCCCACACCGACCGAATGCACCATCCAAACACGGCACCAAGCGTCGAGCCTCCCTTTCCGCCTCTCGTCAAGCCCAACATGTGCATGAGACCCCACGCGACTAGTACTACCAGCGCGATCACGGCTAGCAGCGTCATGTTGCATCACTCTCCTCGTACCGACATAAGGAAGGGGTGCCCCGAGTAGGGGGCACCCCTGTTGGATCTGATCCGCGGCTACGCCGAGGCGAGGCGGGAGATGGCCGCCATAAGGTCGGCCGGCGTGATCTGGGCCAGCTCCTCTTTGCTTGCCTCGTTGAGCCTCGGCTGTAGCCGGAGCGCAGCTTCCTGGGCCGCCGCGTCGAGCACGTTGCGGCACAGGCGACCGTTACCCTGCGGCCTCCGGGCGAAGTAGCCATTCAGGATCTCGTCGCACCCGGCCGCGAGATTGTAGCCTTGCTTATTGGCCATCAGATGCATGACCTGGAGCATCTCGGTCGGCGTGTAGTCGGTGAACCTGACGATGGTGTTGAACCGGCTCTGGAGGCCGGGGTTCGAATCCAAGAACCGCTGAGTTTCCGCACTGTAGCCTGCGATCACGACAGCCAGCTGGCCGCGTCGGTCCTCGGCCAGCTTGAGCAAGACGTCAGTAGCCTCCCTGCCAAAAGTGTCTTGATTATCAGCAAGGCCGTAGATCTCGTCGATGAACAAAATACCGTGCCTTGCTGAGTCAAAGAGCGCCGTGACCCGCGGAGCGGTCTGGCCGACATAGGCACCTTTCATGCCCCCTGGGTCTGTCTCGACGACATGCCCGGACGCCAACAGACCGGCTCCCGCGAGGAGGCGGCCGAGCAATCGCGCCAGAGTGGTCTTCCCCGTGCCGGGTCCGCCGATGAACACCAGGTTCATTGCCGGAACCTCGGTGCCACCGCGTGCTCTGGTGACCTCCATCACGGCCATGAAGCGCCGGATGGCATCCTTGGCCTCTTGGAGGCCAATCATGTTGTCCAACTCAGCGATAGCAGCCTCAAGATCTTCGGCAGTCGTCTTTCGTGCCTCTTCTTTCTGGCGCACTCCCGAGGCGGCAAAATTCTGGAGCATCTCGGCCCGCCGATGGTGATCTGCGGCCTCGGCAAGCAAGGTTTCCGCGTACTGGGCCGGGGGCAATTTCGCAGCCTGCGACCGATCCTCGATCATCACGAGTAGTGCCGCCAGCTGGATGCCTGAAGTCGTCGCATGATCGCGCAGACGGTCGACGAGATCGGCTGGCTCCGTCAGATCAAGTGCCATGGCTGCCAGCAGCCACAAGCCCTCTGTGGTGTCTCCCCATCCTTGCGCCATCGCAGCCAGTTCCGGCTCAAGCGGTGTTCCAGTGAGGGTGCAGCGGTGAACCAAGACATACACCGTAACGACTTTGACGGCGTCGTCGGCGTCCCCGATCCGCGCCGTCCAAGTGATCACCATCGCAAACGCCAACGCCGGGCGCATGCCGATCTCTGCGGCCCGGGACCAGAGTTCCCGAGCCGCCCCCTCGTTAGTAATTCCAAGGTCTCGATAGAAAACAGGAAACGGGTCACCGCGTAGTCGGCGGGTTTGGCCCCAAGCATTGACTGCGCTCTGCAAGTCCACGCCCTCCTGGGCACACCAGGTGGCCAAGACAACGGCTTCAGGCCGTCCCTGCTGGCGCGCGGCCCGGGTCACATCACTGAGCACACGACGTGTGGTTAGGCCACCCGGAAGCGCCTCGTCGAGAAACCTTCGCTCTCCCAACTCATTTGTTAGGGTGAACGAGGGGGCCGGCCGCTGGGCTGCTCTCGGATCCGGGGGTAGGAGATCACTAAATTTCATCGGCCGCGGAAGTCTCAATTCGAACACTCCTCTCCAAAATTGAAGCCGGACCGGGCACTAGCCCGGTCCTCGAGGCGGGGCCAGGAGGGGTGATTAGCCCCTCCTCGAGATGACCGCCCGAAGCGCGTCGAGGGCGTAGAGCTGGCCAAGCGCCAGGTGACGCCCGCTAATGGTCCACACCGCAAGCGTGGCTGGCGTTTCGTAGCCGCGCTGCGCCTCACGTGCGAGGCCAAATGCGGACATGCCGATCACGTAGCCGATGATGGTCACCGCTGGCCCGATCAGGGTCGCGATCAAGGAGAGGGGCAGCATCGCAGCAAGGAAGAGCGCACCGCCGTAGAGCCCTCGGCGCGGGTGTTCCGCGACGTTTTCGTTCAGGATCACAAATCTCGGACGTGTCTCGCCAATCTTGATCTGGTCCGTCACCATGATCAAACACACTCCCCTCAAGAATGGAGACAGAATAGAGACAGGTCCGGGCTGTTCGCCCGGACCTTGGTGCTGGCGCAAGGGGCGAGGCTCTGTTCTGGCCCGCTTACGCGGAGGCCGGCCGTCGCGGCGCTTCACGCCGAATCGCCGCCGTCCATATGTCGCGGACAGCTGGTGTCAACTTCCAGTTGGCCTGTGCAAGGGCACTCACGATCTCGCTTGCCGCGGTTGCGGTATATGGCAAGGCCAGCGTACCCATGTAGCCGCTCCTGCCCGCGAGGGCCCGGCGCAGCACTTGCAGCTGCTTGTCCGACGCTGGAGCCGACTCGCGCGGAAGTGGGTCGGGAAGGCCGTGCGCTGCGCGATATTCAACCGCGGCACGCCGATATTGCGGTGCCGTTGTCACACCCTTTGGCGCGAACCACGCCTCTTTGGTCCCGTGGCGTGTGCCGGTCGACGAACGGTACATTTCACCGAATCTGAGTTGAATGGGAACGTCAGCGGAAACGGCCCAGACGACTAGATTCGAGCGCTTGCCGGTTGTGCGGGTTAAACCCAGGAACTCCCTGTCCCAGGTCGAGTCAGCCTCAACGCGATATTGCTCGACATCTCCTGGGCCCGCAGTAACCAGTCGTTTGACGAGGCCGAGCTGTTGAGCCTGCGCCAGCGTGTAGCCGGCTACATCGACGCTGGAGTACTCGTAGCGGCGTTTCCCGATTGACCAGATTCCCGTCATCGCCAACCGCCATGACGTGCCGTCAGCGAGGTCGAATATGTCCGAAACCGGAATACCCTCGGCAGCCTGCCTCCACGCCGCGTCTGGGACGTCGAAGCTTGGATCCGTCTCCATTGGAGATCTCCTCCTCAATGAACATGAACTGGGTCGGGGCCGAACCGAGTCGGCGGTATCCCCTGTCATCACCGGGCGGCTCCCTAGTGCCGCCCCGGTTGCTGGCCGTTACTGTGCCGCCGCCTCTGCTTCGAGCGCGGCATCGAGGGCATCGCGGGCGATCAAGAGGCAGCGGACCGGCTGTCCGCCTACGCGCTCCAGGCCCGCGAAACGACCGTCCGCTGCGCGGATGATCAAACCCCGCTCCGCCCACTTCCGACGTTCTCCGGCCGGGACCCTGCGACCCAACCCGCGCTCGACCAGGGCGACCGGCACCGGGGTCACTCTGTGCCCGCTGACGACCTTCTGTGCTCCATGAGCCGTGGCCGCGATCCCGCGGAGCAGGTCGGCTAGTTCCTGCCAATCGATCCCGTGCGGTTCCGGGTCCTTCACGCGGAGATCCACAGTCGAGAGAATTTGGTGGGTCCACGCACACCAAGCCGCAGGTTGATCCATCCATGCGCCACTCTCGGTCAGGACAGCCTAGATC
>JAKAUI010000057.1 GCA_021827745.1 Bacillota bacterium
GACAGAAGGCGGCCAAATTCGGCGTCAGGTCGATCTCAAAGAGGGTGTCCGGTAGTCCGCAGGCGCTGGTCAGCGTCTTCCCGACCGCCTCGAGCGGCAATTCGAGCAGCCGATCCGCCTCTGGCCCAAGGCCGGCCTCGGCCGCCGAGAGCAGCATGCCCTCTGATTGCTGGCCGCCAAAGGTGGCGACGGCGATCGGTCGGTTCCCGGCCAGGATGGTGCCGGCTGGCGCCCAGGCGTAGACACCCCCCAGGCGCAGGTTTTGGGCCCCGCTCACCACCGTGGTGACGGCTCCGCCTTGGCGCAGCTCGGCCACCTGCAGGTGGTCGGTCAGCGGGCGAAGGGCCGTGACCTCGACCACAAGGACGGCTGAGAGATCGGCGCCGATCTGCTCCTGACCCTCCACCAGGAGCCCCTGGCGGCTCAAGATGGCGGCAGCGATGTCCGCAGGCGGGGCGTCCTTCAAGAACGAGGCGATCCAGCTGTAGGGCACCCTCATTCCATCGTTCCTCCCCTAGAACTGGCTGAGAAAGCGCAGATCGCCCTGCAGCATCAGCCGGATGTCCGGAATCTGGTAGTAGAGCATGGCGATGCGCTCGATGCCGAGGCCAAAGGCGAAGCCGGTCATGCGCTCTGGGTCATAGCCACCGGCCTGCAGCACCTTCGGGTGCACCATGCCGGAGCCCAGCACCTCCAGCCAGCCGCTCAGCTTGCAGATGGCGCACCCCGCCTGCTGGCAGAAGAGGCAGCCGATGTCGAGCTCGGCAGAGGGCTCGGTGAAGGGGAAGTAGCTGGGGCGAAAGCGCAGCGGGACGTCAGCCCCGAACAGGGCGCGGGCGAAGGTCTTCAGCGTGGCCTTGAGATGGGCCATGGAGACTCCCCGGTCGATGACCAGCGCCTCAATCTGGTGAAAGGTGCTGGCGTGGGTGGCGTCGTCGTCGCGGCGGTAGACGCGGCCCGGAGCGATGATGCGAAGCGGCCCCGGGGCAGCCTGCTGCATGGCTCGGATCTGCACCGGCGAGGTGTGGGTGCGCAAGAGCCACCCGCCGTCTGCCAGGGCGAACGAGTCCTGCATGTCCCGGGCGGGGTGGTCCGGCGGGAAATTCAGCGCCTCAAAGTTGTGCCAGTCGTCCTCCACCTCCGGACCGACGGCCATGGCAAAGCCCATGGCCACGAAGGTGGAGACGAGCCGCTCCTGGGTCACGGCAAGAGGATGCGGATGGCCAAGCGCCACCGGCTCGCCCGGCAGGCTCAAGTCTACCCGCTCGTTGTCGAGCCGGGAGGAAAGCGCCTGTGCCTGAAGCTGCCGCTGGCGCGCAAGCAGTCGCTCCTCCACCGCCTGCTTGAGGGCGTTCAGCTCCTGCCCGGCCGTACGCCGCTCCTTAGGTCCGAGCGTGCCGAGCTCTCTCAGGGCGGCGGTCAAAGAGCCATGTCGGCCCAGCCACTGCACCCGCAACGCCTCAAGACCCGTGCGGTCGGCGCCGTCGATCTCTGCCAGGTAGTCGGACAAGGGCCTAGTTGGCATCCACATCTGCCTCCTTCCCGGACTCTTCCAGCAACGAAAAAACCGCCCCGTTTGGGGCGGAAGAATCCGCGGTACCACCCAAATTGCCGCCGAGGCGGCCACTCGATCTGATAACGCTCTGGCGCGCCGCCCTACGCAGGTGTCCTTCTGGCGGCAACTCAGGAGGGAACGGCGGCGGCTTGCGGTCGGCGCTTGCAGTCTTGGGCGCCAGCTCCCTGCACGGTCGCTTGTGCCGCCTCATCTCCGTCATCGCTTGCAACTATGCAATTTGGCTGAGTCTACCACCGCCGCTCCCGTGCAACAAGCATCCTCCACCCTCGGGCGCCTGTTGAGGCAGCGAAGCTTGCTGGTTAGACGCGCTGGCAGGCGGTGATGGTGGACAAGAGCAATGCCGCCGCCACCGCCACGTTCAAGGACTCCAGCTTGGCGGCGAGCGGCCAGGTGACAGCCCTGCCATCAAGGGTGCTGCCGTGGCCCTCGTTTCCCACCACCAAGAGCCAGCGGCCGGACCAGCTAGCGTCCTGTGGCGATACGCCGTCATGGGCCACCGCCGTCGCCACCTGCAGATTGTGCCCGTCCACCTCGCTCCAGCTGGCGAGCTCCAAGATCGGCACCAAGAAGGCGGCCGCCGCCGAGGCGCGCAGCGCCTTCACAGACCACGGTCGCGCACAGCCTGGACCAACCAGCACGCCGCCTGCACCGAGCCCGGCCGCCACCCGGATCAGGGCCCCGAGGTTGCCTGGGTCCTGGACAGCGTCGATGCCCAAGAGGAGTCGGGCATCGGCAAGATCGTGCCAGGTGGCAGCCGGGCGCTCAAAGACACCGGCCACGCCGGGCAGGCTACGACTTCCGACCAATCGCCCGTATGTGGGCAGGGGTGCTTCGACAATCTCTGCAGTCGCCCGGCGAAGCGCCGGCACGAGGCCTGTCAGCTGTCCTTCCGCCACCACCAGCTGCCTTGGCGAAAACCCGCGCTCGATCAGGTCGACACAGCGGCGCTCGCCTTCTACGATCACCAGATCGGCGCGCCCAGCGGCCAGGGCGACCAGCTCGGCCGCCCTGGTCCCGTGCGGGCTCAGTCGGCTCACTGCTGGCTCAATCCCTGCCTGGCCTGGGCCACAAGCTCGGAGAAGGTGGCGGCGTCCACCACTGCCAGCTCGGCCAGCACCTTGCGGTTCACGGTCACACCAGAGCGCTTCAGGCCGGCGATGAAGCGGCTGTAGGTCAGCCCCTCCTGACGGGTGGCGGCATTGATGCGGGCGATCCACAGCCGGCGGAACTCGCCCTTGCGCTGGCGGCGGTGCCGGTAGGCGTGCCACAGGGCGTGCAGCACCGCCTCGTTGGCCGGGCGGTACAGCTTGGAGCGCGATCCCCACATGCCGCGGGCCAGGCGCAGGACCTTCTTGTGGCGGCGGCGCCTTGTGACGCCGCGTTTGACTCGAGCCATCTCAGTCTCCTCCTCCGGGCATCAGGCGCCGGGCAAAAGTCTCTTCAGCCGCTTGGTGTCAGAGGCACTCAGCACTGCGCTCTGGCGCAGGTCCTGGCGCTTGGCGGCACCCTTGCGGGTCAGCTTGTGGCTGCGGCTGGAATGAGCCGCCACGCCCTTGCCGTTGCGGGTGAGTCGAAAGCGCTTGGCGGCGCCGCGATGGGTCTTGACCTTCGGCATGCTCCCACTCCTAGGTGGCGTTCTTCGGGGCCAGAAACATGATCATGTTGCGGCCCTCGAGGCGGGCTGGGCGTTCGATGACGGCCACCTCATCCAGCTGGGCGGCGAGTCGGCGCAGGATCTCTTGTCCGATCTCCTGGTGGACGATCTCCCGTCCCCGAAACATGATGGTGGCCTTGACCTTGTCGCCCTCTTTGAGAAACTTCATGGCGTTTCTCATCTTGACGTCGAAGTCGTGCGCCTCGATCCGGGGCCGCAGCTTGACCTCTTTGACGTTGATCTGCTTCTGCTTCTTGCGCGTTTCCTTCTCGCGCTTTTGCTCCTCGTACCGGAACCGGCCAAAATCCATGATCCGGCAGACCGGCGGTTTGGCTCCTGCGGCCACCTCGACCAGGTCGAGATTGCGCTCGGCGGCCAGTTCCAAGGCTCTTGACAGTGAGACGATCCCCATCTGTTCTCCGTCCGGCGAGACCAGGCGGATCTCGCGGGCCCGGATCTCGTCATTGATCCGCCATTCCTTGGTGCTCAGGCTCTCCCCTCCGACGTTGGGCCATGAATCACAAGAGGCAGGCCATGCCTGCCTCCCCTTCGGTGTTTCGCAACCGAACCCACAGCGCTTGAGCGTGCAGGTGAGAAGTCAGGCTTCTGCTTGGCCCTTTCAGTATCATGGCTCTTTGTGGCGTCGTCAAGGCTAGGCCGGCTGCCCACTGAAGGCGGTGGGCGACAGGGGGGCGAAGGAGCTGCCCGATGCGATCACCATCGGAAAGGCAGCGGCGGCGCTAGGCTCCCGGAGTGGTCCTTATGGGTGGCTCAGGAACCTGAAGTAGAAGGCGACGAAGACCAGGACGATGCCGACATTGACGGCGAGCCTCTCCCAGAACCGGTTTCGAAAGAACTCGAGATCCAGCCCGACGATCAGGGCGATCATGACCACGAGGTACAGCACCAGCACAATACGTCTGTCCACATCAGTCCCGCCTCTCAGCGAACACGTCCGCGGCCGTCTCGGTGCGTTCTGCCTTCGGATGCGGCCGTGCCTACATGTCCGGCCCCGCGGTCCTCGATCGGCTGCGGCCTCATGATAGCACCGCCGAGCCGTGCATTCGACGGAGCGCCTTGGCCCGCGGATGCGTCCTGGCGTGGCCTCTCACTTGGCGCCCTGCGGCAGGAGGCGCGCTCGGGGTTGTCTAATCAGCCAGGCAGAGGGTTTGGAGCACTTAAGGAGGAGCCAGATGGGACTTTTGGACGGCCGCCGCTGTCTCGTAGCAGGGGTGGCGAACAAGCGCTCGTTGGCCTGGGGCTGCACCAGCGCCTTCCTGCGGGAGGGGGCCGAGGTGATCCTCACCTACCAGAACGACCACTTCAAGGAGACGATCGAGCGCCTGCTCGATGAAAACGGCCACCGGGAGCACGTGGCGCTCTACCATCTGGACGTCGGCGACGAGGCCTCGCTGGCCGACCTGGGCAAGGCGATGGAGCAGCACGGCAAGCTGGATGCGGTCGTGCACTCGATCGCCCATGCCCGGACAGAAGATCTAGAGGGAAGCTTTCTGCACGTCTCGCGCGAAGGCTTTTCCTTCGCCCTGGACATCAGCGCCTACTCCCTGGTCGCCCTGACCCGAGCGCTTCGGGACCATCTCTCCGATGACGCCAGCGTGCTGACCATGACCTACCACGCCGGCGAGCGGGTGGTGCCGAACTACAACGTGATGGCCGTGGCCAAGCAGTCTCTGGAGACGATCGTCCGCTATCTGGCAGCCGAGCTGGGACCGGCCGGGGTCAGGGTCAACGCCGTCTCCGCCGGGGCGGTCAAGACACTGGCCGCCTCCGGCGTAAAGGGCATCTCGCACTCGATTCGGACCTACGAGGCGCTCGCCCCCCTGCGCCGGGCGGTCACGATCGAGGAAATCGGCGACGCCGCCGTCTTTCTGGCCTCGCCGCTCAGCCGGGCGGTGACGGGCACCATCTTGTTCGTGGACGAAGGCTTCCACGTGCTGGGTGCCGTGCCGACCAGCCCGGTCTGAGCCGCTGACCTCTGCCCATCGCATCTAGTCCGCCGGGTCGACCAGATGGCCGGGCCCCGGCCAACGCGCTGCGATATGGTCTTTGAGCTTTCGCGCAAAGGCCTCGTGGCCAAGTGCCCCCAGATCTCTGCCACCGCGCTCTCGGACGGAGGCGGTTTTCGCCTCGACCTCCCGCTGGCCGATCACGGCCACATACGGGACCTTGTCTTGTTCGGCGGCCCTAATCCGCCAGCCCACCTTCTCATTGCGGTCGTCCACCTCGGCCCGCACCCCGTCTAGGCGCAAGGTGGCGGCCAGCTCCTTGGCCGCCTGATGCTCCTTTTCTGAAATCGGCAGCACCCTGACCTGGATAGGCGCCAGCCAGAGCGGGAAGGCGCCGGCGAAGTGCTCGACCAAGACGCCGATGAAGCGCTCCAAGGAGCCCATGATGGCGTGGTGGACCATGACCGGGGTCTTCTCCTTGCCCTCGCGGTCGATGTAGTGCAGGTCGAAGCGAATCGGCAGCTGGAAGTCGAGCTGGATGGTCGCCACCTGCCAGCGGCGGCCCAGGGCGTCTGTGGCCACAAAGTCCAGCTTCGGACCGTAGAAGGCGCCTTCGCCGGGATCGGTCACATACGGTCGGCCGCCGGCCTGGAGCACCGCTTCAAGAGCAGACTCGGCCCGGTCCCACAGCGCCTCTTCACCCATGTGATCCTCGGGCCTGGTCGAAAAGTGGATCTCGATCGGCATGGCAAAGGTCTGGTAGATGGCATCGACTAGGCCGAGGGCTTCTGTGACCACCTGCTCGATCTGCTCTGGAGCCAAGAAGGTGTGGGTGTCGTCCTGGTGCATGCCGCGCACCCGCAAAAGCCCATGCAGGGTGCCGGAACGCTCCCGTCTGGTCAGGGGCCCGTACTCGGCGTACCTCAGTGGCAGCTCGCGATAGGAGCGGGTCGCCTCCTTGAACAGGAGACAGTGGCCGGGGCAGTTCATCGGCTTGACGCCGAAGGCTTCGTCCTCCGCCTCCATCAGGAACATGTTGTCCTTGAAGTGGGCAGCGTGGCCAGATGTCTCCCACAGCTCGGTCTTGAAGATCCAGGGAGTGGACACCTCCTGGTAGCCGAGCGGCTGCTGCAGACTGTGCGAGAACGCCACCAGGGTCTCGTAGAGGATCAGTCCCTTGGCGTGCCAGAAGGCAAAGCCAGGGGCGACGTCGTGGAAGCTGAACAGGTCGAGCTCCGGCCCCAGCCGGCGGTGATCGCGCCTTTTGGCCTCCTCGATCAGAAAGAAGTGGCGCTCGAGCTCCTCTACTGTCGGAAAGGCGGTTCCATACACCCGCTGCAGCATCGGCCCCTGATCGTTGCCGCGAAAGTAGGCGCCGGCAACGCTGGTCAGGCGCAGCGCCTTGATCAGGCCGGTGCGGACCAGGTGCGGTCCGCGGCACAGATCCGTGAACTCGCCCTGGCTGTAGGTGGTGATCAGGGCGTCTTGGGGCAGGGCTTCGATCAGCTGCAGCTTGAACGGCTCATCGGCGCGCTGAAAATCGGCCAGCGCCTCTTCCCGGGAGATCTCCTGGCGTTGAAGCGGGTGGTCCTCCGCCACCACCTGCTCCATCTCCTCGCCAATCCGGGCGAGGTCGGCGGGGCCGATCGGGTCTGCGAACAAGATGTCGTAGAAGAAGCCGTCCTCGGTCGGCGGCCCGATCGCCAGCTTTGCCTCGGGATAGAGGCGCTTCACGGCCTGGGCCAAGACGTGGGCTGCGGTGTGCCGAAAGACCCGCCTGCCGTCTGGGTCGGCGAAGGTCAGCAGCCGGACCTGACCCGCCTCCACTGGACGAAAGAGCTCCAAGATGCGGTCGCCGACGGCCACCGCCAAGACATCCGCCAGCGCAAGCTTCTCGACCAAATCGCCGTAGCGGGCCCCATCGGCCAGATCCACCGCACCCTTGCCCAAAACCTCGATCCGCATCGCACACTTCCTCCTTGTAGAACAAAGCGAAACTCGCCCCGGTCAGGGGCGAGTTTCGCTCGCGGTTCCACCCTTAGTTTGGAAGTTTCCTTCCCTCTCACGCGCTCTATCGGGCGCTGGCCGCCGGTGTCGGCACCGGAGCTCAGAAGTGGTCTTCGCCGTCTGGCCTGCCGGGGGGCTTACACCCTCCCCCCCTCGCTCGGGCGCCTGGACGCCTACTCGCTTCGTCATCGCTATTGGGGCGTATTTTGGTCCATGGCCCAGGCGCCGTCAAGTCAAAGACGCCCGATCTCACTCAGCCCGCTGGGGCGCACCTTCGGGTGCTCGCCTCGGTCAGCGGACACCGCCAAGCTGCCGCTCGGCAAGCCAAGCGCCGGCCGCTTGGAGCGACCGGCGCCTGGGGATCGTGGCGCGGTCTGCTTCGCCTCAGGGCATCTGCAGCACTTGGCCGACACGGATCAGGTTCGGGTCGGGTCCGATCTCGGCCCGGTTGGCCGAGTAGATCTCACTCCAGAGGCTGGCCGAGCCCAGCTGGCTGAGGGCGATCGAGCGCAGCGTGTCGCCCGACCTCACGGTGTAGGTCTTTGCCAGCACCACGATGACGCCGTTCATGCCGAGGTCGTCGTGCAGCAGGCAGGTGTAGTCGTAGGTGCCAGCGGCGTCGAAGGTCAGGCTGTAGGTCTGGCCGGGGCCGATCACGCCGGAGTTGAAGAAGGTGTGGCCGCGCACCACCGATCCACCGGCCGGCGCCATCGAGGCCGGGGTGCCAAAGACCGGTGCCGTCTGGCCGGGGGCCAGGAAGGTGACCGTGTGGATCTCGTGCACGTCGGGCTCACTCCACACCACTTGGTCGCCGACATGGATGGTCAAGATGGCCGGGAAGTAGCGCAGGGAGCCATAGTCGGGGTAGTTGATCGGTCCGGAGGCGATCAGGTTTCCGCTGGCATCGCGGACGACGATGAACCAGAGATGGCCGGGAATTCCGAACAGGCCGCTCAGCGCCGTCTGACTGGTCCCCGACCCGGCAGCGGACGACGTGACGGAGTTCAACGAGTCGATCAGCACGCCGTCCGACGAGGTGGTGGCGGCCTGGATGGCGGCCGTGTACGTTGCGGAGGCGCTGAGCCCGCTCAGGCTGAGCGAGACAGACAGCGTGGTCGGCCCGGTCACATCCAGCGTGGCCAGCCCGCCGACGGCCGGGTTCGAGGAGGAGGCCAGGGGCACCGTCCAGGTGGACGGCGAGGCGACGTCGGACGGGACGTGGTAGACGGTGGTGCCGTTGGCCCCAGGAGAGGTCGTGACCGTGGTCAGCGCCGCGGCCTGATAGCCGGCGTTGAGGTCCTCTTGCATTTGGGACTGGCCCTGGGCATAGATCTGGGCGGCCGAGTACGGCAGGGCCTGCCCGGCAGGGAGCACCACCACCGCCCCCTCCATGTCGGGGTGCAGTCCGCACTGATAGACATAGACCCCGGCCGTGGGGAAGGTCAGGCTGTAGGTCTGGCCCTGAAAGAGCAGGCCGGAGCTGAACACGCCTGTGGTTGAGAAGGTCGAGCCGCCAGACGGCGCCATCACCGCCGGGCTGCCCGCTGCGATCTGGGCTCCGTTGGTAAAGAGCACGGTGTGCGGCTCGCTCGAATGCAACACCCATGTGACCGTGTCACCGGCGTTGATCGTGATGATGCCAGGATAGAATCCGAAGCCTTGCACTGCCCCGTGCGGCGAACTTACGCCCACCTGCACGGTGAAGGTCGCCGGACTCTGCGCACCGGCTGGGCTCCCGCCCAGCGCAACTGCGGCCAAGGCCGCGGCCAGAGCCATGTAGCCGACCCTCAGCCATCGAGATCTGATTCGAAGACGCATCCGATCCACCTTCCTGTCGTGTCCGATGAATCCGTCGACATCGGGGCCTCGCTGGGACCTTCCACGGTCTGCCGTCACCGTGCCGGACAGCGTCGCGCGCCTTGGCAAACCCCTGTCCCACCGGAATCGCTTTTTCTCTCACCTCCCGAGGGGGGCCGCGTTGCATGGCCGAAGCCTAGCAACTCGACCGTTCCGGCTGCGTTCCCCTGACACCGCAGGCCCCTGCTCAGGCGTCTCAGCGGGTGAAGGCGAGATTGGCCATGATGAAGATGATGGCCAGCTGCAGGACACCCTGGAGGGCGGTGATCATGATGTAGCGGCGCATCATGCGACCCACCTTGGCCATGTCGGGCTGAGGCCGATTGATCTCCCGGTAGACCCTGAGATTGGTCGGCAAGAGGACGCCAAAGCCCTGGACGAACAGCCACAGCACCACCAGGCCGGCGGCGATCAGCCAGGGATGGAAGGCGTTTTGGGACAAGACGCCCAGAGATTTGGCCAGATAGAAGCCGCTCGTGATCGCCACGGCAGAGAGCACCGGCAGCAGGATCAGGGTGCGCGGGATGAGCAGGGAGATGAAATTCCGCCGCGCCTCTGGAGCCAGACGCCGCATCACTGGCCCAATCAGAAAGCCGAGGAACAGGTCGATGCCGGTCCAGCTGCCTCCGCTGAGGACGTGCAGATAGTCCAGCACGGTGGCGTCGTGGGACCACAGGATGACGATCAGGGCAACCGGCAACAGCCACACCCACCACATCAGCCTGAGGCCGCTGCCAATTAACTGCCAGATGCTCTGTTCCGCCACCTCGACCGCCGCTTGGTCAACCATCGGCCACCACCTCCACGACTGTCGGTCGCCGGTTTGTGTGCCCTCCCGTCGGGTCCGACCGACGACCAGGCCACTGCGCCCAGCGATCGCCAGCCGAGCCTAGCCGACCATCCGTTCCAAAACCGTTCCCGTTGGCCTGAGGCTGGCGACCGCCGTCAGCACGCTCGAGCAAAGGAACGCAGGCGGAACGGGCACGGTCGCATGCTGGCTGAACAGGGGCGGATCGTTCCCAAGGAGGCAGGCGCCATGAGGGACCCGCGACACAACATCAAGACTGGCGGCTCGGACTGGGGCGCGGACTACCTGGGCGAGCCGGACCGGCTGCCGTCGTCGTCGCGCTCTCTGATCAGCCGCCTCTTGCGGCTGATGGCCACCGAGCCGGCCTTCAGCCGGGCCCGGCGCCAGATGCTGGACGCTCTGGCCCTAACCGTAGGCTCGCGGGTGCTCGAGGCCGGCAGCGGCACAGGCAGCGCCCTTCCCGACCTCATCCCGCTGGTGGGTCAGCGCGGGCAAATCGTCGGCGTCGACGCCGCAGCCGGCTTCGCGGCCGAGGCTCAATCCCGGGCCGAGACGGCGGGGTGGTCTAGGGTGGCGTACGTGCACGGCGACGTCCGCTCGCTGCCGTTTTCCGACGACGGCTTCGACGCGGCCTTCTGCGACAAGCTCCTGCTCCACGTCGGACCTGCCAGCCGGATCGTGGCCGAGCTCCGGCGCGTGGTGCGTCCAGGTGGTCGGATCGGTGTTCTCGAGTGGCAGCCGCAGCTGGCCATCTCCACCTCAGCGCCGGAACTGGAGGAGACGTTCAACGCGGTGCTGCGTCAGGCGTCGCACTGGCCGGCGGCAGGACCCAACTTGGGTCGGCTGTTCCTGGAGGCTGGCCTGGAGGAGGTGGCCAGCCGCAGCTACCTGGCCGAGGCGCAGTCCCTCGCCGACCACCCGTTCTGGCCGGCTTTCCTGATCGACCAGCTGGCGCTGTTCGTGGCGCTCGGCCTGCTCGCCGATCAAACGGCAAGGACGCTGGCGGCCGACCTGCGGGCGATCGATCAAGCCGGCGGCTTTCGGGCTGGTCTCATGATCTGGACGGTGGTCGGAACGAAACCGGCCGGATTGTGAGCGCTGAGGCGCCGGGGCGAGATGGCGGCCAAGTCCACTTTGTGCTGGCTGCATCTTCTGCCCAGGCGTCCCGGGTCCCGATCAGGACCAGGCGTCCGATCCTGGCGTCTCCTGCACTGCGCCATGCGTCCATCTCCGCCCGTGCCGTTCGCCTAGGGCGGTGAGCGCCGGCAGCAGGTCGTCGATGTTCGGTGCCCGCTCGGCGACCCATGTCGGAATTGCCGGGAGTTCCGGCAAGGGGGCCAACTCGCCGCTCATTTCCTGCAGGCAGTGCTGCCACCACTCGTGCGGCTACTTGATCAGCATCAGGCGCATCAACTCGATGGCCAAAGTGCGGTCCTCCTGGCGGCCGCTCGCCTGCCAGGCCCGATAGGCGATCAGGGCCTGAGCGGCTGGAAGCCGCCCTCCTGGGTCGAGGGCCAGAATCCGTTGGCGCAACTCGTCGCGACGCAACACCCCGCTCGCCATCAGCCAGCGCAGGCGATTGATCTTGAGCCGGACGGCGACGCGCTCTGACGCCGCCTCCAGCAAGGAGGCGCCCTCTTCGAACAGCTGCTCGATCGTCGCCGGCGGATTTCCCTGATCGAGCAGCACATCGGTGAAGTGACAGATATAGAGCACCAGGTATCCCGGCAGCGGGAAGGCCCTGGCCAGTGCCATGGCGATCTCCCACAACTGGTAGGCACCCGCCCAGTCGCCCTGGCGTCCGCGCCCGATCGCCAGCACGTTGGCCGTGACCGTCGTCGCCCGCAGGTCCTGCAGGTCGACCGCCAGCTGGCAGGCGAGGCGGAGCAGGCATTCGGCATCCTCAAAGCGTCCGACGTCCTGATAGCACACACCCAAGTTGTTGAGGCCGTAGCAGAGGAGCCGCGGAAGCTGCTGGCCATGGGCGGCCTCGACCGCATCGCGCTGGTAGGAAGCGGCCGCCACCACCTCCCCGGTCTCCTCCAGCACGGCGCCCAGGCTGCTGGTCGCCTCCAGCGCCAGGCTGATGTCACCCGTCTTCTCGGCAAGACGCCTGGCCCTCTGGTAGGAGGCCGTCGCCTGATCGTAGGCGGCACGCTCGAAGGCCGAATCTCCCATCTGGATCAGGGCCTGGGTCGCCCCTGACAGGTCGCCCTCGCTCTCTGCCATCCGTCGGGCCTGCTCGAGGAGCGTCTCGGCCGCCTCATGCTCCTGCCTCTGGCCGAGCACCTCGCCCTGGCACAAGAGCGCCCTCGCCAGTTCCTTTTGATCGCCCAAGTCGGCCAGGGCCTCCAGGCTGTCCTTGAGCATGACCTGCGCCGTCTTCAGATCGCCTCCGACCGAGGCCAGGCGCGCCAAGCCCAGTCGCGAGATGGCGGCCCGGCGGCCATCTCCCGACTGCACGGCCAGCGACAGCGCGTGCTCATAGGCGAGGCTCGCCTCCGGCAGACTTCCGAAACGGTACAGGCTCTCCGCCTGCCACAGTGCGACCTGGGGCAGATCCGCCGGCTCCGACACGGCCGCCAGCCGGGCAAAAGCCTCAGCCGTTGCCTCTTGATAGGCGGAGCGACTCGCCTCTTTGGCCGCCTGGGCATAGCAGGATCCGGCTGCCTCCAGGTTGCCGGCGAGCTCCCAGAGCGCGCCCAGCTCGTATGCTCCGGCCCCACCGCTGCTCAGGTGACGAGCTAGGTCGGCGGCCCGGCCGGCGATCTGCGACTTCGTCATGCCCTCCAGCGCCACGGGAATAAAGGCGCTGTGGTAGAAGAACACCTGGCGGCGGCCATCCATGCTCACCAAGCGGGCCTGGACCAAGGCCGCCAGGCTGGTGGCGCTCGCCCTGGGCGTGCAGGCGAGCAGGGCGTGCTCGGACATGGGCCGTCCAAAGACGGCCAGGGTTCTGGTCAGCTGCCGCTGTTCCGCCGGAAGCAGACGAAGGCGGCGGAAAAGCGTCGCCTTCATGGTCGGCCCCAGGTCGACTCCCGTCCCGCCGAGCGACCGCTCTAGGGACCAGACCCGGGCGGCTTCCACCAGGTGCAGCGGATTGCCGCCAGCCAGGGCCAGCAGTTCTGCCTCGACTGCAGGCGGTGCCGAGGCCACCTGCCGGAGCAGGGAGAGAGACTCGTCGTCGCCAAGCGGACCGAGCACCACCAGTTGGCAGGCGGCCTGACTGCCCACCGTCTCAAAGAGGTCCCTGCGCCGGGCCACCGTCTGCCGGTCGGCCCGGCTGACTGCCACCACCAGGGCCGGCACCCGGCCGAGGTGCCGACTGGCCACCTTGAGCCAGGCCCAGGTCTCAAGGTCCGCTTCATGCATGTCGTCCAACACCCACAGCACCGGAGCGTCTGCCCGCAGGGCCTCGGTCAGGGCCATCAGCCGGCGCAGCCTGGCGCTCTCCGGGTCGGTGCCCAAGGCTCCGGACAGGAGCGGTCGGCGCTCGACCAAAGCGGCCACCGCCTCCCGCCAGGGGGCGCCCAGTCCCGCTGGCAACCCACCGCCAAGAGCGCTGACCACGGCCTCCATCGCCGCACCGGCACCGACAGCCGAGGCTTGACCGAGGCGGACGGTCACCCCCTGGCTGACCAGCCAGCGCCCGAATTCGCCAACCAGCGCCGACTTGCCGATGCCGCCCTCGCCCTGAACCCAGACCAGCCCGAACTGGCCGCTTCGACTGAGGTCCCAGGCGGACCTGAGCTGCCTCCACTCCCTTCTGCGACCGACAAACTCAAGCACGGGCTGGCCCAGCGCCTGCTCAGAGGCGGCCACTAACTGGCGTCGGGCCTCGGCCAGCCGATCTGGCGGAGGATCGGAGAACTCCTGCAGAAACGACCGCTCGCACCGGCGCCACTGGCGCTCGACTCCCGCTCTGCCGGAAGCGGCCAGGGCCAGGCGCAGCGCCCACTCCCAGGCCTCTTCGTCGCCGGGTGTCTCGGCCGTCAGCTCCTCCACCAGGGCGAGCGCTCCTTGGTAGTCGCGCTCCTCTTCGAGCAGTCGGGCCAAGGCCGCACCCAGACGGTCATAGAGGCTACGCAGGCGATCGCGTGGCTCGTCCAGCCACGCCGCCTCGACCCCGGGCAGCAGTTCGCCCCGGTACAAGGCGCGCACCCGCCGCAGCTCCCCTTCTCCGACCGCTTGGCGGGCCAGGCGCTCAAAGTCCTCGACGTCGACCTTGAGCTCGATCCCGGGGCTAAATCCGATGCTGGTGCGGTCGATGTCGAGCAACGCGGCCAACTGGGGCCACAGGCGGCGCAGGTCGAACAGGGTCTTTCGCAGGTTGGTGGTCGCCTGGCTGTGCGTGCTCTCCGGCCAGAAGGCGGCAGCAAGGGCGCCCTTGTTCTGCCGGCGGCTGCCACCCAGGGCGAGGCGGGCAACCAAACTGCGCACCCGCTTGATCTGAGCGTCCTCAAGCTGGTGACCGTCGATCACCACTTGGCAGGTGCCGAGCAGTCGAATGGCGACCTGGGGGACCGCCCCTTCCAACTCGTCCGCCAACGCCGCGCTATGGGGCTCGGTGCGCCCAGTCCAGCGCTGCTCCACCCCCATCCCCTCCACCTGGCCTGTTCTGGACCTGGAGAAAAGTTCCTGTCGTCAGCGGGGCGCGGCTGATCACCGTCCTGGCCCGTGTTGACACCCTGCTTGAGCCAGCTGTGGACAGCGGCGCTACGTCCTGGCCGATCCCTCGCCGCGCTGGTCCTCTGCGAAGGCGCTCCAGGCGAGCTCCAGCTGTTCGGACAGCTCCTTGGCCTGAAGGGAAAGCCGCTTTCGGTCGTCGACCGAGAGGTCTCGGGCCGCCATCTCGGCGGCAAGCTGGCTCAGGGTTGCCTCCATCTTGGCGATCTCGGAAGGCCAGTCGCGTCCGCCTG
>JAKAUI010000017.1 GCA_021827745.1 Bacillota bacterium
CGTCTTGATCATGCCAACGAGCAGCCATAAGATGGCCAGCACGCCCAAGATGCCGGTCTCAGCCGCCAGCTGGATCCACTGCGAGTCGACCGTCGACATGCTTTCGAGACCATAGCGGAGCTCGACGAGGGAGTGAAAGTCAAAGGCCACAGACCCTCCGAACAGCCCCGGTCCGACCCCGAACCAAAGGTGCGAGGCGATCACCGGAAAGCTCTTCAGCCAGAAGTACAGCCGACCGTACGACAGAGAGACCTGCGAGTAGGTGGACGAAAAACCAAAGGCCAGATGCTGCACCACCTTGGGGTCAGCCAGCATGGCCAAAAGGCCGAGCCCGACCACGGCCACCAAGAGCCGGCGGTCGCCGACCAGCCCGATCACGACGCCGGCGGCGGCCAGGGCCAAGAGCGCCTCCCGGCTGTAGGTGAAGAGCGTGGCGCCAAGCCCGAGCAAGAGCCCGGCGATGGCCATCGTGCGCAGCCAGAGCGGCACCCGCTCGCTGGCCACAGCGGCGAACAGTGCCACCAAGAGCACCAGATAGCCGGCGTAGGTGTTGGGGTTGCCCATCGTTCCGGGCACCCGGGTGGTGATGCCCTGGGCGGCCGAGATCGCCTCGGTCCAGGCGGCCGGGGTGGCGATGCGCAAAAAGTGCTGGGCGACGCCGACAAACGCCATCAGCACGCCCATCAAGAGCAGGCCCTGGATGAGCTGACGGCGGTCTCCCTCGGTCAGCGGGGCGGCAGCGGCGATGAAGTACAGCACCGCAAACTCGAGATAGGCCCGCATCCCGAGCACCCAGATCTTGGCCGACTCGCCGTTTAAGACGGCGGAGATCAGGGCGACCAGAATGAAGGCGGCAATCGGCAGATCGAGCGGCGTGGCCCGAAAGGCCCAGCCCTTGGCCTTGGTCTCGATCAGGAGGATGACGGCGGCACCGAGCAGCACGCCGTCTGAGAGCAGCGTGACGGCCGGAATGTAGACGGCCACATAGAGGCTGATCGGCACGAACAGCACGAGGAACCAGATGGCGACCTTCACCGGCAAGATGCCGGCCTGGTCTCCCTCCGGCCGGGCCTTAACGCGCTGGCTCAGTCCAGCGATCAGTCGGCTGTTGGCCGTCCAGTTCGCCCAGGCCGGAGGCGAGAACACCAAGGTCCCAAGCAAGAGGCTACGCCGACAGGCCTCCTGGATGCGGCCGGCCAGGCGGCCAGCGGCGCTCTCGCCAACGGCGTCGGCCAGCTGTCCAAGGGCGCGCGCTAAGAACTGGACGATGGTGGACTCCTCGATCAGACGACCGAGTGCTCCGACCATCAGGGGGTGACCGCTTCCACGTATCCGGTCAGCTGGACGGCACCCATGTCCAGGACCATCTGCTGGCCGAGATAGACCGGGTTGTTGCTGACCACATAGGCCGAGTTGGTCCCGCCTGTGGCCTGAACCGAGATCGCGACCTGAATCTGGCTGGAGAGCGGATCGGTCGAGGCGGTCAGCTGGCCGGCGGCGTTGGGGGCGCTGATCCGGGCCGGCAGCTTGGTGACCGACTGGACGGTGCCGAAGGGATAGGCGGTGCCGCCCAAGACCGCGTTGACCGAGGTGCCTGCCGGCAGGTGCGAGGCGACATGGATCCAGTTCGGCAGGGGCTGTGACAAGAACACGACCGTCATGGTCGTGGCCTTCGAGGTGGGCGTCGCGGTCGTTGCCGGCAGGAATTTCTGGCCGATGAAGAGCACGGCGAAGACGACGATCAGGATCAGGACCAGGTCTACTGGATTCAGTCGGCGCTTGGTCACGCACAGGCCACCTTCCCGTACTATGGTGGAGGGACTAAGGTCCGAAGGCGATTATACACTGACCGACCGGCGCTACCTGAGGAGTTGACCGGATGTCTGAGCCAACGGTCGTCGAGGTCTACGCCGGCGGCGGCGTTGGCGGCGCCATCCGCCATCTGGAGGCGCTCTGTGCGCTCTTGCCTCCCTTAGGGCTTTCGCTTCAGGCGCTGAGCATGCCTCCCCATGCCCTTTCGCCGGTGGCCAAGGCGGCAGGGCTTGAGGTCCATCAGGTCGGGACGGTCAAAGAGGCCGCCCGCTGGCTTCGCACCCATCCGGTCGACGTCGTGCACACGCATGGGCTAAGGCCGGCCTTGGCCTGTCTTGAGGCCAACCCGGCCTACTGGGTGCGCACGGCGCACAGTCTCGTTGACTCGGACTACCGCGACCCGCTGCGCCGGACGCTAGGCGCCATGATCGAACGGCGGGTCGTGCGCCGGGTCGACATGACGATCGCCATCTCGCAGGCGGTGGCAGACGACCGGCTGCGCCGGGGGGCCGACCCCGGCCGGGTCCGGGTGGTCTGGAACGCGGTCTCGCCGCCGCCACCGGCACTGGATCGCAAGGAGCTCCTACACCGGGCCCAGTTCCCGGAGACGGCCCGGGTGGCGATGGTGGTGGCCCGCCTAGAGCGGGTCAAGGGCGTCGACCAGGCGATCGCCATGATGCCCCACCTGGGACCTGACTGGCATCTCTTGGTCCGGGGCGAGGGCCGGGAGCGAGACCGGCTTCAGGAGGAAATCGAACGGCTCAAGCTCCAAGGTCGGGTGGCGCTTTTGCCCTACCAGCCGACGGTGCGCGAAGAGATGGGGGCCGCTGACGTGGTGGTGGTGCCAAGCCGCCAGGACGGCTTTTCCTTGGTGGCGGTCGAGGCGCAG